>CAJUIV010000013.1 GCA_910586905.1 uncultured Christensenellaceae bacterium | reverse complement strand
GGAGGGTTTTACCCTCTAATGAAAAACCACCAGCTAGGCTGGTGGATTTTTATTTGCCACCAATCTCAATGACAATATTTAGTTATTATAAAATCAATAAAATACTGATTCATCCAGAAAAGGTAATGAACGCAAGTAAGCGTGTTGTTGCTCTTTTAAATCAGCGTGAGTAAGTCCCACCCAAAGCCAAATTCCATTTCTTCTCTTTGCATATTTAACTAGGTGTCTAAATACTTTGTCCGTAACATTTTCTTTATTGACAATAATATGATCAACATTTTTAAATATCCTATTTGTTGTTCTGTCCCATCTGCATTTGCGCAGAAATTTTATAAACACTTGTTCTTCCAAAGAGCAGTTTTCGATTTTAAATTCGTTGTCTTTGCCAAATGACAAAGCAAGCTGTTTTCTGAATTTTTTATCTTGTAACGTTTTTTCAATAATTTCTTGAATTGTCATATTATGGCCACACCTTCCTGATAATTTTAACTATGTAATCCCAATTTTCTTCAATTACTTGAAGTTGTTTCCCTGACAGTGGCTTGTGATTTTTCATAGGTATACCATTAAGACCTACTGTCGTATTGGGACCCTTGCCGAATACATGTGCATGAGCTTCATCATGCGAAACATATCCTCGACCCTCACCAGGCTTAACACGAATTTCAACACCTTCTTGTCTAATATAATACTCTCCTTTTTCAATATTACATTTTTTATTATGCACCAAAACGCCCGTTTCAACATAGTAAGTATGGAAATCTTCTACTTCGAAGTTATAGGTCGTTTGAGGTGTGTCGTAGTGTATTGAACGTGTTGCTTGTACCTTTGCATGCTGTCCGTTACTTAGCAATACCGTATCGCCTGTCTTCAAGTCTTTGGCTGATACCCATTGCCGTGTTAAAGGCAGATAGTACTTATGTCCCGGAGTAGATACTATTTCCTTGTCGTTTACCGTTACTCCTACCCAATCTTTACTCTCGTTTCGGAATAAATTGATTACCTTTTTATAGCCTTGTTCTCCCGTTTCTTCGTTATAGGCAAGTACTTTGTCCCCTACCTTTATATCCTCTATCTTCTTTAAACCGTCTTCGCAATGTACCAGCGTTCCCGCTATAAAGCATTGATTGGTACATTCTTTCAGTCCTACCGTATTTAGCTGCTTTCCGCGAGATAGATATTTTATATAGTTTACTGCGGAAGATATAAATACCGTAGCCGACGTTATTAGAAACGCGTTCAAGGCTGCGTCCGCTAACCCTTCCCACGTGAACGTTCCCATTAGAAGAGAACCTGCTGTATACAGCCCTATTCCTACGCCTACTCCTATCGCTGTCTGTACCAGTACGCTTATTACTCCGGCGCCTCCGCCTCCAGTTGCTACCGTAAAGCCGATTGCCCCTATCAGTAACGCTATACCTACTCCTAACTTCCAGCCCCAATGCAGTTCTTGATACCACCTCAGTATCTTGTTTATTTTTTCCTGACGCTTTATTTGCCGTTTCATCCAATCAGGAAATTTATCCGTTACATCATACGTGGGGTCTGAGTGCAACTCCGTTACGTTAAATACCGTACTTGGGTTACTTGCCAGTTCCAGTATATTATTACATACTAACCCGTTCCTGTCAAGACCGAAGAAAAAGTAAGAAGCTGTTACAGGCTGTTTAAACCGCCTGTTCTGTTGTTTAATGTCTTTCTTTATCAGTATAATTATTATTTTCGGTTTTCTTAATTTTCAAAGAAAATTGCCCTATCAAACTTTTCTATTGCCATAAAAAAATACACCCCCAAAAGCTGTTGACTTTGTGTCCGACTTTTGAGGATATATTTCAATCTTATTCAGTTTCTTTGATTATACCATTTGATATCAGTAAACTTTTATAATATTCGTTCTCTTTCAAATATATTTCATCTTTCATATAATTATTGAAATCGTTACTCAAACTTTCATACAATTTCTTAAATTTAACAATATTTTCTTTACTGACAATCAGAATACCATACCCAGCATAAAACGACTCGTCTATAAGAATAGCCCATGTTCCTTTAAGTGAAAATAATACTGACACTGAGTAAAAAAACGGTTGGCAATACTCTGTATAATCTGTTTCTAAGTTAAACTTATAAACTGGATTGTATTTTGAAAACAGACTGCTAAATTTTTCTTTAACACTTCCTCCATCAAATTGAGTCAAATAGAACTCATTTTCACCTATTGTTTTGAGAAAATCTTTTAAAATCTCATATTGCTTTTCTGTCAGCCATAAATCGTTTGTAGGATACAAGAACATCTTTTCATACTCTTGTGTCAATTCAATGGCAAACAAGTCATTTAAGTGCTCGCTTTTAATAATTTTTTTGAGTACATTAGACTCCTGTTTATTCATTATCAACTCCTTATGGCCACATAAACTTAATACCTTTAAGACCGTCTACGCCAGTAATTCTTATAGAAGTATAACTTGTATTGGGTTTTGGAAATATCCTAAACTCAACGCCACGAGAATTATATCCAACTAATTTACCAGGCGCAAACTCCTGTAAAGATGTCGTTTGGGATTGTACAAATTTCATTGCATCATCATGCGTACCAGTTATTTGCCTAAAACCTTGATTTTTACCGCGTTCACCAAATGACTTTAATTCAACATCGGAAAGTTCTCGTACCTGCTTTTTTAATTCCTCTGTTCTTAACTGTTTTCCTCTGCAAGCATACTTTATTGCATTTACTGCGGAAGAAATAAATACCATTGCGGAGGTTATAAGGAAAGCGTCTAACGCCGCATTGGCTAATCCTTCCCACGTAAACGTGCCCATTAGAAGAGAACCTGCTGTATACAGCCCTACTCCTACGCCTACGCCTATCGCGGTTTGTACCAGTACGCTTATTACCCCGGCGCCTCCGCCTCCCGTCGCTACCGTAAAGCCGATTGCCCCTATCAGTAACGCTATACCTACTCCTAACTTCCAGCCCCAATGCAGTTCTTGATACCACCTCAGTATCTTGTTTATTTTTTCCTGACGCTTTATTTGCCGTTTCATCCAATCAGGAAATTTATCCGTTACATCATACGTGGGGTCTGAGTGCAACTCCGTTACGTTAAATACCGTACTTGGGTTGCAGGCTAGCTCCAATATATTATTGCACATCAGACTGTTTCTGTCAAGACGGTTGCTACTTAATCCGTTTTCTATTACACTTTCTATCGGAGCGGCATCTACGTACAATCCTGTCGACGGGTCGTAGTAACTTCCGTTGGCATAGTACAATCCGGATTCCACATCGTAGTAAAATCCTTTCCATCTAAACGGATTTATGTTGCCTATAAAATTCGGATCTGCGTTTACCTTGTTGTTTTCGTCGTATACGGTGCAGTTGCCGAAAATATCGTACTCGTATCGAGCCATCTGCCGCGGTCTGTTGACTGAATATACCAAAGCAACGTTTCCTTGTATATCGTATCTGTATACGTATTGTTTGCCGCTAAATTCCATTCCTACAAGCTCGTCTTTTCCGTAGTAATAGTTTATATTCCTTTTTCCGCGTTCGCCCAATATCTTTCCGTTATCTAAGTAGTACTTGGTTTCTGTTCCTCCGACTGTTTTTTTGCTTCTTACTCCGTCAATGTTATATTCGTACTCGCTTGTTACTCCGTCCTTTCTTACTTTTGTTAACAAATTATTGTAATCGTATTCGTAAGATACGCCCTCGCCGAATTTAGAAACAGACGTCCGATTGCCTTGTTTGTCGTAACGGTACGTTGCGGCTCCTATATCACTCAATCTACCAAATAAGTCGTACGTACGCTTTTCCACTTGGTTCGTTATTACTTGCACGGTTCCGCTCGAGTTTGTACGCCACATATTAGTAGTTACGCTTTCGATTCGTCCGTTGCTTAAATATTTAAATTCTTTTACCGTCTTGGTTGACGTTTCGTCTTTCTTTTTGGTTTGAGTGTATTTCGTTACTCTTTTTGCAGCGTCGTACTCGTATTCTTTTTTAAATTCTCCTCTGCTCGTATACTCGCTGCCTTTATCGTATTGAGGGAATTTCCAATAATAATATTCCGTTACGCTTTTTACCATGCCGTTGTCGTAGTAGTCTATATTGTCGTTAAAATTCATCTCCGTCCATATAAGACTTCCTAAGTCAAGGTCTATCATTGTATTATTTGTATACCACATTTTTTTGAGAAGACTTTTTGAACCGACAGTTATGTAATCGTAATTATATACATAATAATCGTCGTTCAGCTTCTCTTTAAGTCTGCCGAGGTTATCGTAACGGTACTCCTGACTGAATATCGGGCGTTCAGCAAATTGATACGTCGTTTCTCCTCCCAAGTTCCACATGTTTTTTACGCGCTTTATTCTAGGAGATAAAGTTTTTTCTTCGTCTAATTCTACCGACGAACAATATTCGGCTTTTTCTTCTCCGAATTTGTATCGCGTTGTATCTTCGCCTATTTGCTGAACTTCTAATTTTGATTCGCCGTTTTCCTGTTCCTGCCATCCGGTCAAGTTGCCGTCGGAGTCGTACGTATACGTAGTAATTTCCTTTTTATCGCTGCGACGCGAAGGCTTGCTTATCAGTTTGCTTTCCTCTACTGTATCATAACTATAGTCGGTATACTTTTTCGTCCATCCGTCTTTTTTACTTTGCGTTACTTGACGTATTCTGCCATACTCGTCTATTTCCGTTGACGTATAACTTTTTTCGCTGTCATTATACATATACTCGCTTTTGTGAGTTTGAGTCAGTACGTCGTAATCGTCCAAACTGAATTTGCTTACGCTGTCTTTTTGTATTACTTGCTCTTCGTCAAACTCGTTAAACTGCGTGTACTCTACCGTATCGTTTTCGCAGTCGTACTTCACCCCGTATTTTGACGTTCCGTCCGTTACGGTGCGGATACTGCCGTTTTCGTATGTTACTTTGTTTTCGCTTATCTTTTCGCTTCCGTTATACTCCGTTACGCTTTGAGGCCTGTCGCAGTACGCGCCGTATCCCGTCTTTATTGTGCGGGGCGTTTCGTTACCCGACGAGTCCGTTTCCGTTACTTTATCCGCTTGGTCAAAATATCCGTAACTCAGTTTTTGCCCCGTCAGTCCGTCCGTTGAGGTTATCAGTTTACCGTCAGCGTAGCCGTAGCTTTCTACCCTGCCTACCGTTCCGTCGCTTGCTATTTCTCTTACCTTGGTTAAGTCTCCGTAAGCGTTATACGTATATTCCTTTGTTATGCCGTACTCGTCCGTTTCCTTTATCTTTTTACCGGTATAATCCATCTTAATTGACGTTGACGATGTTTTGTCTTCCCTATTGCCCGTTGTTTCTATCGTCATACTTACCGAATCGTATACGTACTTGGCGGTTATTTCCGTTTCGCCGTCCGCGCTTGTCGTTACCGACGCAAAGGGTATGTGAGAAGTCGTTGAATATACCCCGTCCGCTCCGGAAAACAAAAGATACTCTACGTTGCTTATTCGCTTGGTTCCGTTGTTGCAGATTACGTCGTACAGCTTTTTGCCTATTTGGTAGTATGCGTGCGCGTACGAGTTGGTGTACGTTGCTATTACGTCGCTTTCCGTAAAGTAGAAATCTCTGCTCATTTCCGTTTTTACCGTTTGAGTGTTGTAGCTATTGTCTAAGTATCCGTAACTGACTTTTTCCGACTTCGAAAACGGTACGTCTATTGCGTAGTGTCCCGCAAGCATAAGGTCGGTATGCGACGTGGACGCAAACCCTATTTCGCTTATTTCGTATTCGTCCGTACATACTCCTTTGTTGGTTATTAGTTTGACGCGCAGCAGCTCTAACGGGGAAATCGCCTGTTCATTATCCTTATTTTTAGGCGCGGTTAAAGGCAGCGTTACGCGCTGCCACGCGTTTTTTGCGTGTCCGTCTACGTACACCTTGCTTACGGAAAGCTCTCCGTGTTTGAATTTGTACGTCAGCTCGGCTTCCGCTACGTTGTAAAACTTGTTCAGTTTAAGCCAAAAGGAATATCCGAAGCGTTTTAGCGTCTGTTCCGCTTTGTTACGCGCTATTTCGAACGACGCGCCCGTAAGTATGACTTTTTCGCCCGATTGTTTGGAGCTTTGCCGTCCGTTTATGTACGTTTCCCCGTTGGACGAATAACCGTCCGTTCTTTTGGCGCCCTGTTTGCTTAGCGTTTTGAGCCTGCCGTTTACTTTTTCGAAGCTGCCCGTTATGCAAGCGCTGCGGTCGATAAAATAAGTTAGCGTTATGCCGTTTTCGTTAGTTATATCCGTTTGGTAGGATAGTTCGTCGGCGGCGGTTAAATAGGAGTATACGAACTTTTGATAGCTTTTTGCGATAAACGCGCTTTGGGTCAGTTCGCCGAGCCTGGTACTTCCGCAGTTGGCAGCCGATTGTTTTGCCGCGTCCGTTGCGCCTACGGATATGCATGTATCTTTGAGCAAGCCGAGGCTTAGCTTGTTTACGCGATATTGGCTGTACAAAATTTGCGTGGCTTGCTTGCTTTGAGCGTCCGCTATCAAGCAGAGTCTATTTGAGGTATCGTAACTAAAACGCAGAATTTCGCGGTTTAAAACTTCCTCGCCCATTTTGTTGTACGCCGTTTTAGATACGGTTACCAAGTTGCCGTTTGCGTCGTAACCGTACTTTAAACCCAAACGTTTGGTATTAAAATTGACGTAAGCCGTAACCGCCGCCAAATTGCCCTGCGCGTTATAAGCCAGTTCCAATCTGTTTTTGGCTTTGCCGTTAGTTACGGTACGCCGGTCGTACACCTTTACCAAACGTCCGTTTTGATACTCGTAGATTTTTTCCATTCTGTCGTCGTGGCAGGATACACTACTTTTAAGCGTTCCGTCGGAACCGAATATCAGTTTGTTACCTACGCCGTCCGTTACGGTGTAACCGTAATCGCTTTTTTCCAAAACGGTTTTCGCGTTGCGGTCGTCGTAGTATTTATCCGACTTATATTTAACGAAACGGTGTACGTAACCTTCGGAATCCAAATACAGAATATTGCCGTTTACTTCCGTTATAAGCTGCGTAACGTTGAGCTTAAAACCGTTGCCGAAACCTTGAATTCTGTCTTTAAACGCGGTTTCCGTTTGACTTGTAAAAATATGTGCCAACCCCACCTGATAGTTGCCGTAACCTACGTCCAAATCCGCAAAGGCGTATTTAAGACTGCCCGTCGCAAGGTTAACGCGGGGATTGCTTCCGTACTCCGTCTGCGAATAATTTGTTGTAACGATTGCTACCGAGGATACGTTTCCGCCTCCTCCGCCGCCGCTGCCTACAATTTGAAATTCGCTGTCTATATTTTTGTCTGTCATATTGTTTTTCCTCCTTCAATCAATAGTTCAACGTTTGTTCGTTGACGGAAACGTTTTCCGCCGAGGACAATACGCCGCGTTTGTTTACCGATTTGCTGAGAGCTACAAGGCTTTCTATTTCGCCCTCGACGGATTGTTCGTTAAAAGGAATTTTGTTGTCCAGCGCGTAGCGGTTAGCTTTGGTAAGTACCAATTGTTTTTTTTCTTCGCCGGTAAAATTGACGCGCTGTTCCGCCTCGACCACAAACGCCTGCAAGGCAACGCTCAGTTTGTTAAGCGATTTCAGTTTGTTTTTGGCTTTTACGTTTTTTACGAGGGGTATCAAAAAGCCGGTTAAAGTTGCGATAAACCCCAAGCACGCCGAAGCGATTGTTATTAGTTCTTTTATGTTTTCCATTGCCGTTACCTCTCTTTATTTAAAGCTGTATACGTATTCTCCAACGAACACAAAGCCGTCGGCGGATATCGAACGCACGCGTACAAGCACGCCGTTGGAAGAGGACAGTATCAAATCTCCGGAAGCGAGTTCCGGCTTATTGTAGGCGACGCTGCTTACGTCGTAGCGGTTTACCCCCGTAGTAAAGGACTGCGTAGAAATATAAAAGCCCGTACCGTCCAAGCCTTTATCTCCCTTGGGGCCGCTTAAAACGCCTTGATTCTGCCAAAATACCGTATTTCCGTTTTTTACCATAGCGTATACTTCGCGCGGAGCCGCTGCCCCTACGTAATACGCCGTTCCTAACAAGAGAGCGTCCGCCGAGGGCAGTTCGGAAACGGACGAAACGCTGCCTACGACTTTGAAAGAGTTACCGTCCGCACCTTTTACGTTAAACAAATATTCGGCGGTAAAATTAGCGCCGCTGCTAGTTACGGAACGCACTCGAACCAAATTGTAGTTTGCGGAAGAAATTATCAAATCGCCCTCCGCAAGTTTTTCCTTATCGTAGGTTACCTTGACCGAATCGTATCGGTTGATTCCCACGTCGAATTCCTGCGTAGATACGTAAACGCCCGCGCCTTTTTCGCCTTGAGGTCCCTCTTCGCCGCGGTCGCCTTTATCTCCCTTTGCTCCGTTTAATCCGGTGTCGCCTTTGTCGCCCTTATCTCCTTTATCTCCCTTTTCGCCTTTCATTTCTTCGGTGATATCCAAACGCGCTACGCTTTGCAAGATATCTTCCTTAAAAGCGTTAAAAGTTTGAGCGTTTAGCGGAGTGCCTTCCTCGACGACGTTTTCGTCTAGAATGACGTCGTACGTCTCTTCCGCGTTCGTTACTACGTTGCGGAGTTTGATTCTCGCCGGGGTGTTAGTTTTTCTGTTTTTAAATTCGAAGTTTGCCATTGTTGTTTTTTCTCCTTTTTATTTTTTTGTTTTTTTATTTAAAACAGGCGTTTTACGCCGTTTTAGGTGTTTTTTTGCCATATGGCGATGAAACTTACGCCGTCGAAAACATACGACGATATTGCGCAGCGTTTAAAACGGTTTGCAGTTATACGCCGACATTGAATTTTTAAATATCCGACGGCAGCGTTTTTAGACATACGGAAAAATACGTAAATTTTGGATACCAATTAAAATCGGTTTTTCACGGAGTTTTGCCGATTTAACAAAAAGACGGCAAACAAGGTTTATTTACCTCGTTTGCCGTCTTTATCGTCCTCGCTTTCGGGATGTTTTCTTAGCGTTTATTTTATTAGATTATTTTGCGGCGCCGCAAGACGCCGAATTGAAAACGGGATTTACGCCGATACTTTCCTTGCCGATTGTTACCTGCACTATCGTTTTGCACTTGCCGCATTTTACTTTTACTAAACTGTCGGGTTCGCCCTCCAGCAATTTATGCCCGCATACGGGGCAGCTGACGTATTTCATAAATATCAACTCCTTGTTACAAATTAAATATTTTAAAACATATGTTCTAATTTGTATCCAAAGTATACATCTTTAAAATTGCAATGTCAAGCGCTTTTTGAAATTTTTTTAAAAGATTTTTGTTCGGGTTATACTCGCATTTCGCTCGTGGTTTCGCTTCGCTCAACTGAGGAGCCCGTCGGGCTCAAACCCTTAAAATTAAAAGCACCAAGCTTTTACTCGGTGCTTTACTGGTTGCGTTATCTCTTCCCAGCGAACGAACGTTCGCGTGGGGCAGGATTTGTCCCGAGTGAAGCGAGTGGGAGGGAGCAACGCGACCCATAAATTATTTTAAACCGTCCTGTTAGCGGAGACGGACGCGGCGAAAACACAAAAAAACAACGAAAAGCAGAACCGTGTCGTGGCGGAGAAAACAATATTTTAAACCTACGACCTTCGGGTTATACTCGCATTCCGCTCGTGGTTTCGCTTCGCTCAACTGAGGAGCCCGTCGGGCTCAAACCCTTAAAATTAAAAGCACCAAGCTTTTACTCGGTGCTTTACTGGTTGCGGGGGCAGGATTTGAACCATACGACCTTCGGGTTATGAGCCCGATGAGCTACCAGACTGCTCTACCCCGCGATATAAATTTTTGTCCGACCTTTTGTATTTCTACGCGCCGTGTCGGGCTCGGCGTTCGTTTCACTCGGCTGAGGAGCCCGATACTCGCTTCGCTCGTGGCGTTCGCAAGTCTACGACTTGCTCGGCTATGAGCTACCAGACTGCTCTACCCCGCGATATATAATCCGTCAAGACTCGCTCAACGCTATATTATGATACTACAACCGCTTTCAAATGTCAATCGATTTGAACGATATACGCAAAACAATATGTATTCAGCTTTTTATCGCTCTGCGCATTACCTTTAAAGTTGCGACAAAACAGCCCCGCATAAGTAAATCGAACGGAATAACGACAAGCTGCGCCGCCCCCAAAAGCAAATATATTATATTCTTGGATACCAAGCTATCGAATACGGGACGCGTAAACAAGTAAATTGCAAGCATAGTTAGCGCGAGCGACGCTTCTAACAGCGCATAGTACAAAACCCATTTGAGCCAGGTCGGCAAACATCTTTTTCCGTCCAGTTTTACCGCTACTACCTGTTTATCGTCTCCTTGATTGAAAGGGTCCTCGAGAACGTGGCTGTTTTCGACCGAAGCGGTAACTTTAACGGATTCGCCGTAAGCTTTTACTATAGAAAACGGCATACAAAACGCTACTATCGGAACAACGTATACTACGTTGGCTATCCCCAAGAAAACGCCCAATGCGCCGCTTACAATCAATATTATAACCGAATACCACCAGTTGCGGCAGTCGATAAATATGGGTATAACCGTAGCGATAGACGCTATGACGGCGAAAATAAGCGCCATCCATTTTAAAACTGGTATTCCCGCAAGAAACAAGCAAACAACCGCAACTGCGCCGCATATACCGCTTGTGGCAATAAGCTTTGCCTTGTTGTTCATATTAACAGCCGCTTCCCATACAACTCATACAATTACAGCAGGCGTTGCAAAGCAGGCAATCGGTACAACTGCTGCCGGTACACGTTCCGTTTCCCGCACCAACGCGCGGACCGTCGTCCATAGGGCGCGACGTTGTGCGAAGCTGGTCGGGACTTATGGTATTGGAAGCCAGTATCTTGGTAAGCTTATCTAAGCTTTGTTTATACCTGACGTTTCCCGGTTCCATCTGACACGCAAGTTCGAGCTGTTTTTTACTTTCCAAAAACCAATTACGTTTATAAAACAATATCGACTGAATATAATGCCATTCCGCATCGCGCGAAACGCGTTCGTCCAGTTTTGTTTGAGCTTCGTCTAATTTACCGGCGGTAATCAAATCCTGTATTGCGACGTAACTGTCGTCTTCGACGAACGTTTCCTTTTGTTCGCTTTCATCCATGGAAGACAAGATATCGCGGTAAGCGACTTCCACTTGCTGCAATTTTTCGGAAGCTTCTTCGCCTTCCTCTCCGGGAAGAAATCTGTCGCGCTGATATTTTTCGCGAAGTTCCTTGTAACGAGCGTCTATTTCGTCGCGGGTTGCGTCGGCGGAAAGTCCCAATATCTCGTATGCGTTATAATCCATTTTGTTCTCCAATCAATCGCTCTTTAAAGCGTCTAAAACTTTTTGAGTTTTGTTGCGTATACTTTCGAAAAGTACGTTTTTAAGTATACAGGTATATTTTGTTAAATTAAGATCGTTAAACGATTGCGCAATGCGGTTTAACGACGAATACATCACAAATTGAATTTCATCTTTATATTGTACTAAATCTTGCGCGCAAGTAGCATTGTAACATTTAACAAAAACGTTATAACTGCGTT
The DNA here is from genome assembly GCA_910586905.1 of uncultured Christensenellaceae bacterium. Taxonomy (GTDB): domain Bacteria; phylum Bacillota; class Clostridia; order Christensenellales; family CAG-314; genus Fimimonas. The sequence goes on along the minus strand of CAJUIV010000013.1, from coordinate 31,162 downwards.
TTTCTATGTCTTTTTTTACGTCGTCTAACGCGTCTATAAGATATATCCACTTACCCACGTTATAGCAAAGCGTTTCGACATAAGCGTTGGAGTCGTCCTCTAAAACCAATTTGCAAAACTCCTGCGATAACAACGCGAAAGCGTGCGAAACTCGGTCTACACTGTCGCAATCGGATTTTTCGAGCGATTGCAGCTGACCGTAACGCAAATTAAGCGTTTCGTCCAAGTCCGGAAATCTTTTTCGCGCTTTTTCGTAAGCGGATTTAAAAGACTTTAAAGCCAACTTCTTTTTTACTCCGCCGTCGTCCAAAACGTCGTCGTATAAATTCCAATAAGTAAGCAAAACGTTGGCTACCGAAAGTTTATCCGTAAGTTCCGTAAGCTTTAAAACGGAACGTTTTTTGACGGGATGCGAAAAGCACCTTTTCTGCTCTATGGCTACGTCTTGCCGTTTGACGCTGTGAAACAACACGTTAAACAGATTGACGTCGTTTGTGATAAACGTTCGCGGAAAATTTCCGAACAAGTTTTTGGTGGAAAAACACAATCCGCACATAAACGTCTGCCACAAACCGCGCTGCCCGTCTTGAAGTGTTGCCTTTTCGATATCCAAATATCCAAACATTATCTAAAACGTCCCACTAAACCGACTTTTCGGTAAACTTTATCCAGAGTTTTACGCGCAATACGTTCGGCTTGTTCGGCGCCTTGCTTTAAAACTCCTTCTAGGTAACTTTTATCGGCTATAATACGTCTTTGTTTCGTTTGTATAGGTTCGATTACCGATATAACGCTATCTGCAACGGCGTCTTTAAACGTTCCGTAACCTTGACCGTCGAATCGCTTTTCGGCGTCTTTTACGCTTTCACCGCTGCATAAGCTATAAATCGTAAGTAAATTGGATATCGCGGGTTTATCTTCTCCGTAACGTATCGACGTATCGCAATCCGTAACGGCGCGGCGTAATTTGCGGCGTATAGCGTCCTTATCGTCGAACAATGTTACGGTTGCGTTTTCGTTAGGGTCGGACTTGGACATTTTCGCGGTCGGGTCCTGCAAACTTTTTATACTGGCGCCCGTTCTAAAAGTCAGCGCTTCGGGAACCACGAAAGTATCGCTGTATCTTCCGTTAAAACGTTCCGCAATGTCGCGGGTAATTTCCAAATGCTGCGTTTGGTCTTTACCTATGGGAACCAAATGCGCTTGATAAAGCAATATGTCGCTGGCCATAAGTACGGGATAGTTCATCAGACCCATATTTATATTATCTGCGTGCTTCCTTGATTTATCCTTAAATTGAGTCATACGGTTCATTTCGCCGACGTAAGCAATAGTATCGAGAATCCAAGCCAGTTCGGCATGCTCGTGAACGTGAGACTGTATAAATAACGAGCTTTTGCTCGGGTCGATTCCGCACGCAAGATAAAGCGCGGCGAGTTCCAACGTGTTTTTGCGCAATTCCGCAGGCACTTGCGTTACGGTAAGCGAATGCAAATCGGCAACGCAATATAAGCAGTCGTATTCGTTTTGCAAAGGCGTCCAGTTACGGATAGCTCCCAAATAGTTTCCGAGAGTAATTTTTCCCGTAGGCTGCACCGCGGAAAACACGGTTTTCTTGACGTTATCCATATTCTGCCCTCCTTTTGCGTATTATTTTTAATTGTACCACGCAACCGACGTTTATGTCAAACACTAACTATACAATATCAAGACTAACTCCTTACATACGACTCGGCTAATGCGCACATAAAATTTACTCAATAAGGCTTAGTAGAACGTCATTATTATTTAATAATAAACGTCTTGAATAAAAATTATTAACTCGCTTACATACGAAAATACCGTCGTTTCGGATTTCAAACTGAAAATGTTTTCAAGACGTTTATCCAACCGTTACAAATGAACAAAGCCCCGAATATAAATTCGGGGTTTTGATTTCAGCATAATACTCTATATTTTAAATAAAACTCTGCAAGAACTATCTTGCGGCTTTGATGCCGGCTTCGGTACCGCTATAAATCATAGCTCCTTGCTTTTTAACGTCGGAACCGCCCTCGTATTCAAGATTTAAAGCGCTTACAATTTTGTTGATATTTTCTTGAGCCTTTTTCATAACGCTGTTAGCGGTAGCTGCATCTTTAAAATAAATAACGAAGACTCCCTGAGCGTCGCCGTTGTCGTCGACTTTGGAACCTGTAACGATAGCCGTTACGTCTTCTCCTTTCAATCCCAAAAGCAATGCAACCGCACCGGTGCTTACTGCTCCGCTGAGTTTTACGGCGGCGTATTCGTTATTTTTCAAGCACTCTACGGCTTTGTCGGGGTTAGTTGCGGGACCGCAAGAAACAAGCAATGCCATACTCATAACTACAAGCATCAAAACGGCAGTAATTTTTGCAAAATTTTTCATTATAACCTCCAAAACTAATTGTAATTCCGCAACGCGTCTATGCGTCGACAAATATATTGTACGGATAATTCCAAACGTTGTCAATAGCGAAATATTAAAAATATCAATAATGAAAAAATAGATTTCGTTTCACTTTTTAGAAATCAAATATTTCTTCGGAATTACGTAAATACGTCGTATAATGTACATCGATGCAACTGCGCGGACAGGTTTTTGACAACAAAACTTACAAACATTTCCGCCGCCCGTACAACGCCGTAAGCAGTACTTGAATCGCATTCGAAAAGAAACCGTTTTATCTGAAACCATTTTCGCGCGCGTTAGAAAAACTCAACGCGCAGTATAAGTTCGAAAAATGCAACTAATTGATACGAAAAAGCTGTAATATAGGTTTTACGTCAAACAGTTTAGAGGGAACGCTTTAAAGTCTATGATTTAAAATTTATTAAAAACAAAAGACTTTAACGCGGTAAAACGCACATTTTAAAGCGTTTGAGTTTCGGTGTCCATGCCGCAACGCGCAAAGTCTTTTTTATTTAACGATTATTTTTAAGCAACGACTCGTAACGGTCGTCGCCGTCGGGGAAAAGAGTTACGATATTTTTCCCTTTATATCGCGGGTCTTGAGCCAGTCTGACGGCAACTACTATATTAGCCGCCGAAGATATGCCGCAGCAATATCCTTGTTTATTGTTTAACGTATCAAACGTTTCGAGAGCTTGTTCGTCGGTTACCAGTTCCACTTTGTCTACTACCGAGCCGTCGTACAGTTTCGTTACGAATCCTGCGCCGATTCCTTGTATAGCGTGAATTCCTTTTTCTCCTCGTGAAATCGACGCGCAGCCGGCAGGTTCTACGGCCACTATTTCGCAATCGGGAAATTTTTCGCGAAGTCTTTTTGCAGTGCCTATAACGGTGCCCGCCGTACCTACTCCCGCCACAAAAACGTCGACTCTGTCAAGTTGTTCGGCTATTTCTATTCCCGTCGAAACGTAATGCGCGTATACGTTAGCGGGATTTTCGAATTGTTTTAACCAAACGCGGTTCGGCTCGCGCGATAACTCTTCTACGGTATCTATCGCTCCTTGCATACCCAGCTTACCTTCGGTAAGCACAAGCTGAGCGCCCAATCCCTGCAAAAGTTCGCGCCTTTCGGCAGACATAGTTTCGGGCATTGCAAGAATAACTTTGTATCCGCGTTTAACTCCTACGTACGCAAGCGATATACCCATATTGCCGCTTGTCGCTTCTATTATAGTATTTCCGCGTTTTAAAAGACCTTTTTCTTCCGCGTCTAAAATAAGGGCGAGAGCTGCGCGGTCCTTAACGCTTCCGCTTGCGTTAAACGTTTCGTTTTTTATATAAATATCCGCGTCGAAATCTTCCTCGTAAGGAATAAGCGGAGTATTGCCGATGCCGAGTTTTTTTGCTTCTTCGATGAAATTCATTATTAGCCTACTATCAAATTTATCAATCTGTTAGGTATTACGATAACTTTCTTGACCGCCGCATTTCCAAGCAAGTCCTTAACTTTAACGTCGGCAAGAACAAATTTTTCAATCTCGGGAACGGTAAGGGAAGTGTCCACCGTAATACGGGTTTTGGGACGACTGTTAAACTGTACCAACAATTCTATTTCGCTGGTCTTTAAAGCCCGTTCGTCGTATACGGGATAGGGTTCGACAATAATGCTGCCTTTGTGCCCCGTTTGATGCCAAAGTTCTTCGGCAAAGTGAGGCGCGAGAGGACAAATCACTTTAAGGAAATCGTCTGCGGTATCGCGATACAATTTGGAATTTTTGACCGTCTTTTGGTCGTATTTGGACAGAGCGTTTACTAGTTCCATCATACGGGCGACCGCAGTGTTAAAACCGAACTCGTTATAGTCGGAATCGGTTGCTTTTATCGTATTGTGGCGGACGCGGTTTAATTCTTTTTCGTCGGCTCCGAAATCGTCAGAACTTACGTAATCGCCGTAAGCTGCAAGAACGTATCTTTCCGCTCTGTCAAACCACTTGTTTATCGCTTTAATTCCGTCGTCGTTCCACGGTCCGCCCTCGGTATATTTAAAACCGAAAGCAAGATACAAACGGAAAACGTCCGCGCCGTATGCCGAAACGAATTCGTCGGGAGAAACCACGTTGCCGTGAGATTTACTCATCCTGTTGCCGTCCGGACCTAAAATAACTCCTTGATGCACGAGAGATTTAAACGGTTCGTCAAAATGTACATAACCCATATCGCGTAGCGCTTTTGTTATAAACCTTGCGTACAAAAGATGCATACAAGCGTGTTCCGCACCGCCTACGTATTTATCAACGGGAAGCATTTTGTCTGCGACTTCCGTATCAAACGGCTTTGAAGAATTGTGTGGGTCGGTATAACGAAGATAATACCAACTGCTGCATACGAACGTATCCAACGTATCGGGGTCGCGTTGAGCTTTCGCTCCGCATTTGGGACAAGTTACGTCGTGTATAAACTTTTCGTGCTTTGCAAGCGGACTGGTTCCGTCGGGTTTAAACTCCACGTCGTAGGGAAGCGTAACGGGCAAATTCTCATCCAGCACTTCGCCGCAATGCGGGCAATGAATTACGGGTATGGGGGCGCCCCAATAACGCTGACGCGAAACAAGCCAATCACGCAAACGGTAATTCGTAGTCAACCTACCCTTTCCTATCTTCGCCAATTTTTCCACAATGGCAACGCGACCTTGTTCGGAAGTCATACCGTCGAACTCACCGCTGTTTACCATAACGCCGTATTCGCAAAACGGCAGTTCGTCGTTAACGTCGGGAGCAGACGATTTGATTACGCGAACAATATTCAACCCGTGTTGAACGGCAAATTTATAATCTCGCGCATCGTGCGAAGGCACACCCATAACCGCTCCCGTACCGTAGCTGTACAATACGTAGTCGCCAATCCATATTTGCACTTTTTGTCCGTTGATTGGATTTATCGCGTACGCGCCGGTAAACACTCCCGTCTTATCCTTAGCGGTAGACAAACGCTCTATTTCGTCCGTTTTGGCTACTTCATCGCAATATTTTCGAACTTCATCTCGCCGCTCGACCGTAGTTATTTTTTTAACAAGCGGATGTTCCGGAGCAAGAACTACGTAAGTACATCCGAACAGCGTATCAGCGCGGGTTGTAAAAACGTTAAAACTGCCGCTGTTATCCGCAAGGTCGAAAGTAATTTCGCCGCCTTGAGATTTACCAATCCAATTACGCTGCATAGCCTTGGTTTTTTCCGGCCAATCGAGCGTATCTAAACCCGAAAGCAGTTCTTCGGCATAATCGGTAATTTTAAAGAACCATTGAGTCAAATCCTTTTTTATAACTTGGCTTTCACAGCGTTCGCAATGTCCGTCCACTACTTGTTCGTTAGCTAAAACGGTATTGCAACTCGGGCACCAATTAACGGGAGCTTTTTTTCTGTAAGCTAAGCCCTTTTTATACAACTCGCAAAATATCCACTGAGTCCACTTGTAGTAATCGGGCAAACAAGTTTTTATTTCGTGATTCCAATCGAACATTGCTCCGATATTTTTTAACTGACGCTCCATAACTTCTATATTATGAAGAGTAGAATCCTGAGGATGAATTCCCGTTTTTATTGCATAATTTTCCGCAGGCAAACCGAAAGCGTCAAACCCCATAGGCTGAAACACGTTTTCGCCTTTCATAATTTTGTAACGCGCAAAGCTGTCGGTAAGTCCGTAATTATACCAATGTCCGACGTGAAGTTTAGCTCCGCTCGGATAACTGAACATTTCCAAAACATAGTATTTGTCTTTCCTGCCCGCGTCAAATTTATACGGCGGGTTTTGTTCCCAAAGTCCATTCCATTTACTTTCTACGGCTACTTTATCCATATCGCTAATTCTCCGCTACCGCCGCGCAAAACGTTACTTTCTTTCCATTGGAAATAGCGCGGCTACTAAATTTAATACACTGAAATTGTACGGCAATAAAAGATTTTTGTCAACCTGCGCGCCGTTATTTATATCAGTCTATCTTACCAGACAATATCAATTCCGCGGTTGATTAACGTAAAACCGTTCCGCTAAACGCGGAACGGTTTTGAACTTTTGACGTTAAGTCCGTCAATTTGCTTTTTGAAGTTGGTCGAGTTGAACTATAACTCCGAAATACGGAGAAACCGAAGTTCCGACAGGCAGACTGCCTGCGGACAAATAAATCGCCAATTTGGTGTGCGTATCGCTCGCCCATTTAACGCCGTCGGTCGCAGGGTCAAACTTCTGAGCACCGTTTGTACCCAGCGTATACAATTCCCGTCCGTCGGTAAACATAAAGTTTTCGCCCGTTTGTAAAATTATCGGGAAATTTTTAGCGTTGTTATTCGCGTTCGCTCTCAATGCGACAAGATAATTGTTATGCATATTGAATTGGTCTATAACCGTTTCGCCGTCTTTAGTCATAAACGTACCGCATACGTCTAGCAATCTATTGTTGCTGTGTCCTTTGAATATCAAATCGGTACTGGGAACGATTGCCGCAATAAAGTTTATATAATCTAATTTGTTTTCGGTTTTGATAATCGTTTTATTGAAGTTCCTGAGCATCGGGTCGAGGGTTCCTTTAAACTGATTGATTATCGGTCCGGCGTTATAAGTCGCATACCAACTTTCATTACCCGTGGCGTACGATTCCAAGACAGAATCGGTATCTACCGTGAGATTTGCGCCTTCGTCGTCGGTATGCTGTACCGCATCGTCAACAAAGTGAGATTGTCCATCGGCAAGAATAAATAACGGTCCGCCAGCGCCTATCAGTTCGCTGTTTTCGATGTTGACGTTAGAACGCCACATATAGCACATGTTACTGTAGGAATCGTAAAATTTACTGTTTAAAATATCTACTCCGGTAGGAGCCTCGATAGATCCTTCGGGTGTTTGAACGGTTGCTCCGAAACCGTCAACGACTACGTTGGTGAAGAACGTTTCCGAAATGATATTGCCGAAAGTCATATTGTTAGCGTAGCAGTTTGCCATCATCATGCCGGCAGGAACGCCTTTGGCTTTCGTATCTGCGTCAATGTCGTCTTTAGCGCAATTACCTTTCATAGAAAGATTCTTGATATCGTATGATTTCTCTATACCCTCTACGGAAATAGGCATATGGATTTGGAAGACCGCCCAGTGGGGAACGGGAGCAGGAGGAAGCGAATCGCTGTTTCCGCCGTGGTCTACGACAGTGATAAGATTTCTTTCGCCCGCTTTATATTCGGCGGAAACAATTACGCTGTTGTAGTTACCGGAAACGCTTACTTTGCTTGTAGAGAACAAACCTTTCTGCATATTTACGGAAATACCCGTTTCTGCTACGGTGGCAGTACCGGGAATCAAATCCAGTACGCGATAGGTTGTGCTGTTGTTAGTTCCGTCTTTAAGCGAACCTTTGAGTTTGGCTTGCATATCTTCCAATCCGCTGATTGATGACATAGCGGTATTGTAGTCTTCGTCGGTTTCACTCCAAAAGTAGGAAGAGGGCATTTGGTTTGCGTCAAGTTCGAAACCGCTATGAATTACAACCCATTTGATATTTCCGACATAAGTATACAAAGGTTCCGAATCGGCCTCGAGCTGAACGGGCGTTTCTCCGCTTTTGGGTGATAAAACGTAAGTTTTAGAAGTGTTATCCCAAGTTGCGGTTGCTCCCCACAAATCAGCCCAAGCCTGTTTTTGCATATCGTTCATCACGGAAAGACCGAGTTGATTGTAAACGTTGTAACCGCCGTCTACTATAACGCATTCTACGGTTATTGTGCGCAAGCTTTCTTCAAGCGTGGATACGTCGTATTCTTCAGAATCGATGGATATTTCCAACTTAACAAATTTTCCCGCAGCTTCTTCACTGAACTTATAAGTATTGTCGTCTATAGTTACGAATTGAGATAAATCGTCTCCGGTAATTTCCGCATACGCGCCGCCTTTCGTATCTTTACTGTATACTTTAGCCGTAGTTTTTACGTTGGTTACGGTTTGAATATTGTGTTCTTCGAGGTCAAGACCAGTAGCAGTAGGACGGAAAATGAATTTGTTTGCGTTACCTACTTCGTAAACCTCGCCTTTTATACGGAAGTCTGCTCTCGTTTCTTCTTCGGAACCAATTTGAGATTTAGTTCTGTAGTTCGTATAGAAAGAGGGTTCTACAAACGTCTGAGCCTGAAAATCTTTTATATCGCCCTGCTGGTTTTCTTCTACGACGATATTGACGGTAGCGGTTTTTCCTTTAAAAGTAACCGTATACGAAGTGTTGCCAACTTTGGACAAATCCGCTTTGGTATAAGTTGCTTTTAACGCCTTTACGGTTTTTGTTTCGGTCGAATTGTCTTCGTAAGTAACTTTGATTTTTAAATTGTCGTAATCGATGGTTTCTCCCACCTTGAATGTCGTGGTAGGTTCAACCACTTCAATCGACTTAACGTCTTTCTCGTTAACGCACGAAGCCAAAACAGGCACAGCAATTGCAAGTACCATAATCAACGCAATTATAACTGAAAATCTTTTCTTCATGGTTATTTTTTACTCCTTTATATTTTGTTTTATATATAAACGTCGCTAGCGACGTGGTATTTTAGTAAGTGTAAATCCAAAAATCCATTGTCGGTCCGCTGGCGGAATCCGTAGTAGAATACAACAAATGCACGGAACCTTTGCGGTTGAACACAATAGAGTTTTTGTCTCCAATCGCAGCGGGTGGATTGCTCGTAGGATAAACTATCGAAACGCGAACCGTTTTGTTGGTGCAGTCGGCGGGCGTCAGTCTATAGTTTATCAACAAAGTCAAATTTTCTTCGTAAGGAACAACGACATAGTAGTACCTTTCTCCCTTATCGTTAACTTCTTCCTTTATGGGCAGCTTTTTCGTATCGAGCATCGTAGTAACGGAAGTAGGAACGATTTCTTTTGCGTAAACCAATTTTTCGTAAGGAACGCTTCTTAAACCGAAAATACCCACAACAAGAACGGAACCCAGAAAAACTATCAATAGTATCAATACCGTAGATTTTTTCATAAGTTACTTCTCCACAAAATACAGCTTTATACGCGTAACGTACAAATAAATTCTAACGGCCAGCAATGCCGCCGCTATAAGCAAACCTTTTACAATCGAACTTGTCGTACCTCTGTCCGAAAAGAAATAGTACGCGAAAGCGAAAAAGCCGGAAAGTAAAAATCCTATAATCGTAGCGTTTCGTTCGTTCGGGCTGTCGAACTGTACTCCAACCGTAGCGTATTGATCGGCGTAGGAACGCATTACGTCCATTTCGGCGCACCACAACAAATGCGCTTCGGACACTAATAACGTTACTATTCCCATCATCACTATTTCGCTTTTTTCCGACGAGGAAACGAAAAGCGTCGTTACTATAACCGCCAAAGTAGATATCAATATAACTACAATGCGCGGAGCTATTCTGCCGAACAAAGTGTAAATAGAATTCTGCGGACGTGTTTTTATGATATTACGCGCGTTCGCTTCCTTACTGTAAACTGTCGCGTATTCGTTGTTAAACGATACGGTTATCACAAGCATTACCAAAAGATTGAACGCCTTTGTCATAACTTCGCCGGAATAGTTGGTATTCATAGAAGCGTACAGCTTATTCAAAAGCAAAACCGCTATTGCAGGCAGTACGAGCTGAATTATCGTACTAAGCAAATAACGACCGCTTCTGAAATTCATTTGCAGCGACTCGAACAGCGGCGACAATTTAGACGCGCGGACTTTATTTGGTTTCGCTTTTACCTGCATTTTTTCGAATTCGAATTGTCTCGACGCCATTTTGATAAATAACGGCTTTGCCAGCAAATACGCAATTCCAAATAAAACGGCTAAAAATGCAATCAAAATACCGAAATAAGCAAAAGTATCGCCCATAAACAGTTTTGAAGAAATCCTAAGCGTCCCGCCGACAATCATACAAGTAAGGCAGTAATACGGATAAAACACCTTTGAAAAATTATTCAAAAATGTTTGAATTGCGGCGAAAATACTTCCCCATTGACCCATAACGTCGATATTTTCGGGGATGGTATCGATAACGGATACTATTCCCCATATTATAAGTCCCGATGTTACTATCATCAAAAAGTACTGCAGCCATTTGATTTGTTTTACGAACGTTACTACGAACAAAGAAGGGATACTTACTATCGCGCCTATCGCTACGGGTATCATAGAAATAAACACAAAGCAGAAAAGCGCCCAAATATAGTAGTACCAAACGGCGCCGTTAACGATTCCGTACGATATAAACATAGGAAGCGTAAACGTTATGTTTCTTTTAAGTTCGAAAATATAGTACAGTATTATTTTCGAAAAGAATATAGTAGACGAGCTTGCGGGTAGCGTGAGCAAAACTCGGTTGTCCGCCGTCATATACAGTGTTTGAGTAATCCCTGCCGTACAAGTAACGATAGACATCAGCTGTATAAGAGTAAACAAGATATTAGCCACCGTATCGGGAATATATCCCGGAGGAGAAAACACACCCAGCACGTTACACACCGTAAACAGCAGATAAAATACCGCCGTTACGACAACCAGTTTTACGATAGACAGTACTATCTTAAAAATCAAACCGCGCGTACTTTTTACGAAAGATAAATCAAGCTTATCTTTAAGCTGCATCATAACAAGCGTTTTGAGAGCGTTCATTACTTATCGTTCTCCTTGTCGCTTGACGATTTCTTTTTAAACAGTTTTTTCTTGACGTGTTCGGCTTCCGCGTCAGATTCGGAAATATCCTTGCCGACGGCAATAGGCTCGACTTCGCGTCCGTTGATTACCGACATATAAAAGGCTTCCAAGCTTTCTTCCTTTTCCTCGATATCGGCAACGTCTCTGACGCATTGAATCTGCCCTTTTCGGATAATCGCGATTTTGTCGCAGATACGTTCCACTACGTCGATTATATGACTGCTGAAAAACACTATGTTTCCTTCGGCGGCGTGGCGTTTCATACACTCCTTTACTTGGAATATACTGTTGGGATCAAGTCCCGTTAAAGGCTCGTCCAGTATCCAAACTTTGGGGTTGTGGATAAGAGCGGACATAATGGTAACTTTCTGTTTCATACCGTGCGAATATGTTTTTATCGGGTTATCTATTGCGCTTTGAAATTCAAACAATTCGATAAAACGGTTTAAACGTTCCTCGCGGTCTTCCTTGGAAACTTGATAAAGGTCGGCAATATAGTTGATGTATTCCCTTGCCGTCAGTCTTTCGTACAGCGCGTAATGGTCCGGCACGAAACCTATTTGACGCTTTGCCTGCACGCTTTGCGTTTTTACGTCGTAACCGCAAACCTCTATAGCGCCGTCGGTAATAGTCTGGATGCCCACTATGCTTTTTATAATAGTCGATTTACCTGCGCCGTTAGGTCCCAAAAATCCGAATATTTCACCGCCGTTAACTTCCAAACACGCGTCTTTAACAGCGTATACGTCGCTTTTTCCGTAGCGTTTCGTAAAGTTTTTAAGTACAAGTTTGTTTACGTTTTCCATATTCATAGGTTCCTCTATACTTCTGCCCGCCAATTTGACTTCCAATGCCAAGCGGTCTACTTTTACCTTTTTATTGCGTGCCGCAACGTCTTGCCAACCCCAAACGGCGTTATACCCCAGTTCGTAAATAAACCACATTCCGAACGATGCGGCGACATATACGAGAAAATACAGCGACTGATAAATGGGATAATAAGTAAAATGAAGTTTGCCTATATCGAATTCCCAAGTTGCTATACGCAAATTTTCCGCCCACGAACCCAGTTTGTCCGCCACAAAGTTACTGTTAATAAAGAAATAGTCTACGTCGGGATTGTAGTTTGTAAACCAACCGTTGCATATAAGCATTAGCAGAAAATATCCCGCAAAACCGACTATACTGTATTTAAACTCTCTGAAGCGCGGTCGGCGGAATATACCTAAACCGACCACCAAAAGCGGCATAAAGAACGCCTGATAATGATCGAAGAAAAAGCTTACGGTTCCGTGAACTATCAAACTGCCGCCAAGGCCTTCCATGCTGTAATTAGGCATCGTTATAGCCAAAAACGCGCCCAACACGTTTATAAAATAAGTGAAGTAAAATACGCGTTTCGCTTTGAAAGTTAAGCACAGCGGAGTTATATACAATGCCGTATTACACAGGTGCAGCGGTAACGAAGTAACCCATCCGCTCCCTTGAAAATCGACGAACTTATGTCCCAATACGAATATATTTAACGCCGCCAAACTGTAATAAAGCAATACGAAACGTTTTGTTTCGTACGATTTGTCTTTTAACAGCAAGTACAAAACGACAGGAATAACCGCTATCGGATAAATGTACATACGATGGTAAAAGTTCAAATCTTCTACTTTCATTCCGTACGAATTGGGATTTAAAAGCAATTCGGGAGCGTAACTTGGCATCGTACAAAAAACAATACCGATAAATCCCAAAACCGGCCAAACCCATTTGAATTTATCCGCTTTCGAAACGACTTCCGTTTCTGACGGCACAACCGCCTGCTCGGACTTGGCAATACGCACGCTTTTTACCTTTTCATATATCCAAAGCGACAAAACCAAGCCGGAATACGCCAAGCACAGACCAGTTTCCACCGCTATCATAACGCCGCGAACCGTTATAGCGCCTTGCGCAGCTTCCGGCCCCTCTATCGACAGTAAATGATTGGACAACCCGGCAAAATTCATTACGAATATTACGAAAGAAAATCCTGCGAAAATATCCAAATATTTGACGTGCTTGCGGAAAAACGGATACATACAAAGCATCAATTCGCCTGCAAGCATAGACCAAATTTGAATCAACCCGAACAAAATTTGTCCCTTGCTCGAAAAGCCTTTACTTACGGTTAAATTGTAAATACCCAAAATATTATCTCTGCCCAAGCAATAACGGCACACGTACAAAGTTGCAAGCGCGATTGATATTATTTTGAAAATAAGATTCAATTTTTTACCGGCAAATTTATAAAGCAGTACGCCCGCCGCCGCAATAGCAACAAACGCAGCCGTTGCCGAAAGATAATAAGTTAACATTTCTCTCCGTTACTCTTTAAGTTATCAGACAATAAAAAAATCCGCTTGACAAACTTTTTGTTAGTTTGAGCAAAAATCGAATTAACATTACTATCAACCGCAAAAACGTCGAATTCGCGCTAAAAAAGCAGAATTTTATCCAACTGAAAAAGCGACGAAATACTAAACGCCAAAAACGTCCTCGGGTTGATTATATTTAGTTTTCAGGCTAAGAAAGCAACGTGCTGTTTGTAAGAAACTACGTTGGCAAAATCGATAGACTGCTGCGTTTCTTCGCTTCTTGCGCGCGAAGCGCTTTTATTCGAGACTTTGTCGCAGCCGTTATATAAAAACCGTACGCAAAAACTTACGCCTGCAACAAACGCCGCGGCAAGTAACATACAGTTGAATTTGTTTTGATAATAAAACGAAAACGTCTTGAGAAGCAATCTCTCTTATTCCATCCGTTAAAAAACGGAAGGTATCGAGAGAGATACTTTTGGGATGCTTGTACACTAATACGAACAAAAAATTAAATAAAAGGTACCAGCAGAGTATGACTAAAAATCTTGTAAAACTCCTCACGATTTTACCAAGATTGCCAGTCAACTTATCAAGTTTTTCAACACTCTCGTTTAACTGAGAGCAATAATTTAACTCCCGCATAAGTACCCCCCCCCATTGCTGTTTTCGAAACAAAATAATTTTTCCAAAGTATTTCAAAACAGCGTCAGAGGTTGTATATGAATTGTTAACTTTTAAAAAATGTATAACTATTTTATACATTTAGCCTTAAAATGTCAATAATATAAAATTGTTTTAACGCAAATCGCAATAAAAATAATTATTTTTATATCAAAAATCGCCGATTTTAAACCGCAACAAAGGATTTATTCACAAAACGGATAAAATAACGTTTATATTTCTGTTATGCCGATTTCGTTCAATTCGTCGCGTTCTTTAACTATACTGTTTAAAAGACGGCGCGGCAAATCTTTGTTCTGCTCTACGATTACGCCCAACTGTTCGTAGGGGAAAGGATGAGAATATTTGTCGTTACCGACTTCTATGGTAAACGACGGAATTCCGAGTTTCTGAACGCACCAATCTTTGTATCCGCCTACGCTGCCGCGTATTTCCTTGACCGCATATCCCGTATATTTGGCTATCGCTTGGGCGTAACGCTTATCTCTGAAACGTCTGTGCGAAGTTTGTCCGAATTCCCAATAAATTTCCTCGCCCTTTAAGTGATAGGATAAAGTTACGACCGGTTTTATCCTTTGCGTAAACTCGGCGAGAGCGCGCGATTCGGCGGCGGAAAAAGGTTCTTTCCCCACATAATTCTGCGGCGATTCGTGAAATTCGTTTTGCGCTCCTTCACCCCAATTCGCATCGAAATTTACGTTTATATCTACGCCGTCGGCGTTCGCTTTCCAAAGAGAAAAATCCGCGCCGCCGTTAATGGAAATCAGATTATTTCTGCGTTCTTCGTCTTTTATAAAACCGATACCTTCCTGACAAAGTCTCACTCCGTCGGGATTCGACATAGGTATAAAATAAATTCCGCCGTTTATATTAAGCTCGGGATGTTTAACCAAATATTTAGCCATGCAAACCGTAACCAGCGCGGTTAAATGCTCTCTGGCGTGAATCGCGGCTTGAATTATCATATAGTTTCCGTTTTTATTTCCTACGAAAACGTAAGGGATTTGCTGTTTGAGTTCGCTTTCTCCCACGATGCCAGTTTCTACGCCTCTTTTACAAAATTGCTGCATTTCAATCAATAAATCTTTATAGTAAAACACATACTAACTCCTGTAACGTTAGCCGAGCGGAACGAAACCTCCGCGCGGATACTATTACAATATGCGAAAAAAGTCGAATTTTGCATAATAAATTACGAACGATAAAATTAAATTATAAACTTTTTACCGGATAAAAATTGTAATTATCTTAACAATGCTTAAAAGAGGTGCTTTTATGAACAGTTACGAAAAAGCGGAGATACAACGTCTGGATTCTAAATACAGACCTCTTGGCGCTTGGGAATACTTCGGTTATACGTTGCTTTTTTCCTTGCCTTTGATAGGTTTTATATGTTTGCTTATATTTTGTTTCAGCGATTCGAACATAAACAGACGCAGTTTCGCAAGAAGCTACTTCTGCGGTTTTTTTATAGTTGCGATTTTGGCAGTCGTACTTATGTTTACGGGATTTGGAGCGTCCTTGCTCGTTATGATACAGCAGGCGATACCCAAAGGATAAAACCAAACCGTTTATAATAATCGGTTTTAATAAAAAACGGCTGTTCGGCCGAAATAAGCCGAACAGCCGTTTTTATCTTTTGTAAACCTCTTCGTTAAGAATGCATATATCTTTAAGCGTTCTAAAACGCTCCTGATAATCCATTCCGTATCCCACCACAAATTCGTCGGGTATTTCAAACCCCAAATATTTTACGTCGATTGAAACTTTTCGTCTTGACGGTTTAGAAAGCAAGGCGGCAATTTCTACCGATTTTGCCCCGTGAAAAAATAACAGTTCTTTTATATGCGATAACGTTATACCGCTGTCGATTATATCCTCTACCAACAAAACATCGCGTCCGCGGCACTCCATTGTCAAATCTTTCAAAACGTCTACTTTGCCCGACGAGTACGTCCTATTTCCGTAGCTGGAAACGCAGATAAAATCCACGTCTAAATCCAATTCCGCTTTACGCAGTAAATCAGCCAAAAAAATCCAAGCTCCTTTCAAAACGCCTACTACCAACGGACGTTTACCCGCATAATCGCGGGTTACGTTTTTTGCCAAATCTTCCACTTTGATTTGTATTTCTTGAGCCGATATCAATACTTTTTTTACTTCGTTGCAATTTTTCACTTATTTACTCCCCTTGTACTGAAATGAAATATATATCGGAATTGTCATCGGTTTTAACTTTATCGGAAATTTCAACGCCGCATATAACTAAAATCTCGCTGCCGCTTGCAAGCAAAATCAATTTATTTCGTTTACGCTGCGGAATTTTTTTGTCTATTAAATACTTTTTAAGCGTTTTTTGTCCGCCTGCAAATTTACAAAATACGTCCCCTTGCCGTTTAACTCTGAATACGGCGTCGGGCGGAACGGCGTTTAAATCTATTCTCAGACATTGCGGAATTTTATCTTTGGACACTCTTACCGTGCCGAACGGGGTTTGGACGTTTCCCAACGCAAAAGGAATCTCGAAATCCAAACTTTCGCCGATTGACTGACGTTCGATAGATATAAAATCGTAGTCGTTTACCGCGACGAAACCGAACGGCAAAAACGCCTTTTTACCCCCCTGACCCGAAGCAAGTCGGACTATCGTTTCAAAGTGCGTTTTTTCGATATCTTTAAACACGCCTATACGTTCGAATACTTTACGAAAAACCCTGTAAGCTACGGGACGCGGCTGCAAAAACAAACGTTTGGGAATACGGGCGCCGTTTGCGTTTACGTCTACTTCGGAAATATCGGCAAGAGTATCGAGATATGAGTTATCTTCGGCGATATTGTTTGCAAAACGTACTAAATTCTTGTCCGCGCAAGAGTTGATTTTTTTCAGCATCGGCATAACTTCGCGTCTGACTAAATTTCGGGTATATATAGTTTCCGCGTTGGTAGAATCCACTACGAAAGGCACGTTATTATTCCGGGCGTATCTTTCGATTTCTTCACGGGTTAAATCGATTAACGGTCGCAGATATTTGCCGTTAATTCTCTTTATACCCTGCGCACCGTAAGCGCCGCTGCCGCGCAGAATATGCATAAGCACCGTTTCGGCGTTATCGTCGGCGTGATGAGCAAGACAAACGAAATCGCAGTCGGATTTTGCCAAAACTTCGTAACGCAATACGCGCGCCGCCGTTTCGAGAGAAATTTTATTTTCCTCAGAATACTTAGGTGCGTCCACGCACAATACGCTGCAGTCGACATCGATTTTTTTGCAGTAATCCGCGACAAAGTCGCAGTCGGACTGAGCCTCCTTGCGTATTCCGTGATTGACCGTTACGACGCTGAAATCGGGACGCGGTTTTAAAGCCGCGAACATTGCGAGCATAACCATAGAATCGATACCGCCCGAAACCGCCAAAACGTATTTTTTTGTCAAATCCAAATTTTGCATAATTTAATAGTTATACGATGTTCAAGTTATCGATTTTGTTACAAAGGTTTACAAATTGTTCCACGGACAATTCTTCTCCCCTGCAATTAACGGGCAACCCGCAGTCGGAAAGTAATTGTTCCGCCGTTTGGCGATTGATTTTAAATCCTGACGTCAAGTTGTTCACCAACGTTTTACGGCGCATAGAAAACGCCGACTTAACAGTTTTTCTGAAGAGCGTACGATTACTTATATCGAATTTATCGCGGCGCATATCTATACGCACTACGGCGCTGTCTACGTTGGGTACGGGATAAAATAATTCTCGAGGCAATACGCGGGTTAAAGTAACGTCGGCAACGGCGTTTACGGCAACCGTTATAGCTCCGTACTCTTTAGTAGCGGGACGGGCAGTTAAACGCTCGGCAACTTCTTTTTGTATGGTTAGCGTTAACGAAACGACTTTTTCGCTTTTTTCGACGAAAGCCATTATAAGCGGCGTTGTAAGATAGTAAGGAATATTTGCAACGACTTTAAACTCGTCCGCGCACATACGCTCTATTTCAACGATATCGTAACGCATAACGTCGCCTATCACGACTTGAGTATTAACGCAATCGGCAAGCGTTACTTCCAAAACTTTTTCGAGATTACGGTCCACTTCGAAAGCGACTACCTTATCCGCCTTGGAGCTGAGTTCCCTCGTAAGAGTTCCCGCTCCCGCGCCTATTTCCAAAACGACGCCGCCGGCGATTTGAGCGTCGGATACAATGCTTTGCAGCAATTCCTTGTCCGTCAAAAAATTTTGACCGAATTGCTTATTGAAGCGAAATCCCTGTTCCTTTAAAATTTGTTTTATATCCATATTTTATCCTAAAACATAAAGCGTTTTTCTATTCGACGGAATAATAAATTCTCTCAAGTTCCTTAGCGTTCATCAATTTGGGAACGGGATAAAGAGGATTGGATTCCTTATCGGCGTGCCGAGCAAGCGTTTCAAAATCTTCGCGTTTTATCTTTCCATCGAAAGTTCTCGGTATATTAAGTTCGAAGTTAAGATTGTCTATCGCTTCGATAAACTTACGGCTTGCCACGGCGCTTTTGTCGGACTTATCCGCAACGCCGGCAATTCTAGCCAACTTAGACAATTTCCTTTCGGCGGATTTTCCGTACGCGTCTAAAACTCTGGGCAGAAGCACCGCGTTCGCATAACCGTGCGCTATCCCGTACAAACCGCCAAGAGCGTGCGCAAGAGCGTGAACGTATCCTACGTACGCCCGAGTAAACGCCAGCCCCGCAAGATAAGCGGCCTTTTGCATATTTTCGCGAGCGACGAGATTTTTACCGTTAGCGGTCGCCTCTTTTAAATTTTCGAAAATCAGTTTTACCGCTTGCTCCGCTTGGCGCTTGGTTTTGCGCGTGTTACTGCGTCCTACATAAGCTTCGACTGCATGAGTCAACGCGTCCATACCCGTTGTTGCGGTTAAAAACGGAGGAAGTCCTGCCGTAAGTTCAGCGTCGAGTATAGCGTAACGGGGGATAAGGGAAAAATCGTTTATCGCGTACTTATCGTGCGTTTCGCCGTCGGTAATAACTGCGGCAACGGTACACTCGCTGCCCGTTCCCGCCGTGGTAGGCACAGCGAAAAACGGAGGAAGTTTTTTGTTAACTTTAAGCAGACCCTTCATCTGATTTACGGTTTTTTTCGGACGTACCGCTCTTGCGCCGATCGCTTTGGCGCAGTCCATAGCCGAACCGCCTCCAAACGCCAAAATACCGTCGCATTGGTTTTGCCTGAAAACAAGCAAACCCTGTTCGACTTGTTTTACGGTAGGATTAGGCATAACTCCGTCGAAAACGGCGTATTGCAATTTATTTTCGGCGTTATCGAAAAAGGGTTTGAGAGCATTGCGCTCCAACGCGGATTTATCACAAACGACGAGCGGACGGCGAACGTTATTTTTCAGCATAAAATCGACGGATTTTTCGAAACTTCCCGTCCCTTGCAAAAGTTCCGGCTCATGCCAAGGCATGAAAGCCATACCTACATACAACGCGCCTTGGTACAATCTGCAGTAAATTTTTCTAAATACGTTCATTCGACGTCCCTTTTAACTAAAAATAATATTGTTGTCCATTATACAACAATTTGTTGTTTGTGTAAATCAACTTTTAAATATTAACAAAAAAATCCCACTTCGATTGAAGTGAGATTTTAAAATACTTGATATTAGTCCGCTACGTAGGGTATCAAAGCCATTTGACGCGCGCGTTTGATTGCAACCGCAAGTTCTCTTTGATGGCGGGCGCAAACTCCCGTCATACGGCGAGGCAAAATCTTGCCGCTTTCGGTCAAATATTTACGTAACTTAGCAACGTCTTTGTAATCGATATATTCCGATTTTTCTACGCAAAAGTTACAAACTTTTCTGCGAGCGGGTCTTCTCATCGGCTTTTTAAATTCTTTATTTTCCATTTTTATAATCTCCTTTTAATCAGAAAGGCATATCGTCGTCGTCGACTTCTTTCAACTCGTCTATAGCGGTATCTTTAGGACGGGCTTGCGGAGCCGCGCCCGAAGCGCCTTGAGTCGCTCTCGACAAAAACTCTACTTGGTCGGCGCGCACTTCGAACGTAGTACGTTTTACGCCGTCGCGTTCGTAACTTCCCGTTTGTATACTTCCCGTTACGGCGACTTGACTGCCCTTTACCAAATATTTAACGCAATTTTGAGCCAAACCGTCCCAAGTAACGATATTGATAAAATCGGCTTTGCTTTCGCCGTCGCGCGAACCGAAAGTACGGTTTACCGCAATAGAAAAACGACAATAAGAGTGTCCCGAATCCAACGTGGATGCCTGTGGGTCTTGTGTTAATCTGCCAATTAAAAACGCTTTGTTCATTTTATCCTCCTTAGCGACTTATTTCTTGACAATCATAAAACGAATTACGGCATCGGTGATGCGCATAACGCGTTCCAATTCGTCAGGAAGAGTTGCGGGAGCGGTGAAATTTACAAGCACATAGTAACCTTCGGTTTTGTAGTTAATGGGATAAGCGAGTTTTCTTGTTCCCCATTTGTCCACTCCGTCGATTGTGCCGCCGTTGTCGGTAACTACCGCGTTAAGTCTTTCAACTACCGAAGCTTTCGCCTCGTCGGTAAGTTCGTTACTAACGATGTACAACAATTCATAACTGTTCATTTTGTTTACCTCCTTGTGGTCTATTTGGCTGCGAAAGGTCGTTCGCAGCAAGGCTGCCCGAATTTCAGGCAATTTTATTATATAACACATAATGCAAATTTGCAAGCGTTTGCTATAAAATTATGAGGCTGCCGTACGTTAACACGCATACCATTCAAAAACGCCTGCAAATAAAGCGGCGTTTCAGAATGGCGTTATCGTACATATAGTTTTAAACATCTCTAAACGGCACGTCGGGGACAATTTCGCCGTCGGACAAAAATTCGACCAGTTTGGATATAATTACGTTGTCGCGGTTTGTAAACAGCATACCGTGTCCTATATCTTTAAAACTTTCGGATTTGCAGTTATCAAAATGTTTGAGTAAATATTCTACAGAACTTTTAGGTACCAGTTCGTCCAAATCTCCGCGCAGAATCAACGTCGGCATAGCCGCGTTATCCGATCCGTCGATTGTTTTGTTTATTGTAGAAATAATCTTACTGAAAACGGAATACGTATGCCAACTTAAATTAGGCAGAATACGGTCTATTTCCAATTTTAAACAAGCGGACATATTGCGGTGATACGGTTTCATTTCTTTACGTACCGCGGTAACCTTATTGTGCAGTTTTCCTTCGGCGTTTTTGTAAGTTTCGCGCTGAAACCCCGCGTAGTATTTGATTGCGTCGAATACGAATCTGGGATTAAGGTATTTGTTCGCCGGAGCCATCAAAACGCATTTGTGGACGTCGCGCGTAAAACATAAGTAACTTGCCAACGCTCCGCCCATAGAAAATCCGACTACGTCGACTTCGTCGTAGCGGTCGCGCAAATCGTCGTAACAATCCGTTATAGCTTTTACGGTGGCGTCTACCGTAAACAATTTAAAATCAACTTTATCGTTGTGCCCCGGAACTTTGCATGGTACCACTTCGTCGTAAAAGTCCAAATAGTCGTACAACCTGCCGAAATCCTTGATATCCGTTAAAAAACCGTGAATAGTCATCACCGCTCTGGTCATAATATATTTCCTCCAACACTCATTACGTCTTCAGTTATTTTTTTCTAAAAGCGCTTCACCACTTTATTTCTCTGTTTTGAAGTTTTAAAAATTCGTTTGCCTTGCCGAAATGTCCGCATCCGAAAAATCCGTTATAAGCGGACAACGGACTCGGGTGCGCCGAAGTTAACACTAAATGCTGCGGATTGGTTATGAGTTGTTTTTTTGCGTAAGCGTTGCGTCCCCAAAGCATAAACACCATACCGCGTTCGCGGTCGTTTAAATAACGTATAACTCTATCGGTAAAAGTTTCCCATCCTTTGCCCTGATGCGAATTGGGTTTGCCTTGTTCCACGGTTAAAACGGTATTTAAAAGCAGCACGCCCTGACGCGCCCACGGAGTTAAATCTCCGCCTTCAATCGAAGACTTGTAACCCAAATCATCATTGATTTCTTTAAAAATATTTACCAAACTCATCGGAGGCATAACACCCTGCGGAACGGAAAAACTCATTCCCATTGCCTGCCCCGGATTATAGTAAGGGTCTTGTCCGAGTATTACCACATTTACGTCGTCGTATGCCGTATTATCGAAAGCGTTTAAAATAAGTTTTTTGGGAGGATAAACGCGAACGGCGGCGTACCTTTCCACCAAAAAAGCTTTTAGCTGTTTAAAATACGGTTTGACAAATTCTTCTTTAAACAAATCGTCCCAACCGTTATAAGTACGGTTTTCCATATCAGTCCTCCCGAATTTTGACAAACAGCGTTTCAGACGTCGGACAAACCACATCGCCCGCGGATAAAATCACAACGTCTCCGTCGGCGAATTCTTTTTCGGTATCGTTTACAATCACCTTAAATACGTTAACGTCGGCGTTTTCCGAACGTAATTCGTATACGCCGGCTTTAAGCTGACCGTTCAATCCTACAGAATACTTTACTCCGCGCGGCATTATCAAACAGCCGTCGTCGGTATATTTACTTTCCAAGTCGAAAGCGTCGTCCCCGAAAGAAAAATCTTGACCGCCGTTTTTATTTTCTTTATATTTTTTGTTATTGCGAATAACAAACGCCGCTTTGGTTATCAAAGCCGCAACCGCGAAAATTACAGCCGCTAAAATCACCCAAATTAAAACGTCCTTGCCCGACTCGAAATAAAAAAACAGTAACATTATATACCTCTTTTTGCCAAACTTTAAAGCGTGGAAAAAACGTATTGCGTGCAAGAGTGGAATTTTTCTCCAGCTTTTAAAACGGGTTGTTTCCATTCGGAATTGTTTATTGCGTTAGGAAAAAATTGAGTCTCCATGCAAAAACCGCTACGTCTATCGTAAACGGATTTTCCCTGCTGACCGTTTAAAAAATTTCCGGTATAAAACTGCAAACCGCAGCAATCGGTAAAAACGTCCAAACATACTCCGCTTTTGGTAGAATACGCGCATGCGGCGTGGTCGTCTTCCAAACAAAAGTTGTGGTCGTAGCCTCCGGCAATATTCAGTTGAACGTCTTGGCAATCGATATCCTGTCCTATCGGTTTCGGTTTACTGAAATCGAAAGGCGTGTTTGCTACGGCGGCTTTTTCCGTCGGGATAAGGTTTTCGTCCACCTGCAAGTAGCTATCGGCGGTTATCTGAACTACGTTATCCAAAATACTGCCGTCGCTTTCGCCGTTTAAATTAAAATACAAATGGCTTGTAGGGTTAAACAGAGTGTCTTTATCGCTTGCGGCATAGTAATCGATAGCGAAAGAACTGCCCTTAACGCTGTAACGCACGACTATTTTTAAATTTCCCGGATAACCTTCCTCGCCGTCGGGGCTGTCAAGTTCCAAAAGCAAGCTGTCTCCGTCGATAGTAGGCTTGAATACTTTTTGATTAAAACCGACGTTGCCTCCGTGCAAATGATTTTGCCCTTTGTTTTGCGTCAGCTGATAAGAAACGCCGTTTAAATTAAACTTTCCGTTCGAAATTCTGTTTGCGCAGCGTCCGACTACCGACCCCATATAAGCGTCGTTTTTCGCGATTTCGGCGCACTCCGTCATCGACAGCAACACGTCGGTTTTTTTACCGAAACGATCCGGAACCCGTATCGACAAAACAGTAGCGCCTATAGGACAAATTAAAACGTCGATTTTATCGGATAATTGATAAACGTTAATTTCTTTTCCTTCGTAGGTATCGAAATATTGTTGAGTTATCATTTTTGCTCCTTTGCCTAACGCGCGCCGTTTTTCGCTAACTTTTCTTCGCGCTTTCGAGCTTTTTTGCAAACAATATATTGCTTATAAAATTTAAACAGATTTTTAAATACGGCTCCGTTCAGCATATCTATCAAAGTATAAAGCATTTCTTTAGATAAATATTTGGACACGAACGCTCTTAAAGGCAGAGCCAAAACGTTACGTTTATAGTTATCGTCGCAAGCTTTCGTCAATTTTTTGACGGTTATTTTTCCGACGAAACCGTTTTTGATTTCTTCAAGCGGCGTGCTTACGTTTACCGCTTGCTTTACTTCGTCGATTTGCGCTCCGTACAACTGCAAAAATTGATTTGGCGAAGGCGAAAATTCCTCGTTAACAGTATAGTAGCACGGATATTTTTCCGAATTATCCGCCGTATCGTTTTCTCCGTCGACGTCGAAATTCAAAACAAAGCGGTCATCGTTGGCGTCTCTTCCGACTGTAAGCGCGTATTTTCCTCCGTTAATGCAAAACTCGCCCTTTTCAACGTTATAATGCGCCAGCTCGTTAAAAGGAACGGTTATAGAAACGTTTTTTGTTTCGCCTGCTTTTAAACGTACTTTAGAAAAAGCTACCAGTTTTTTTCTCTCGCAGAAATCTTTGTTGTCTAAATTCGTACTGTATATCTGCACGACTTCGGCGTCGTCTTTTTCGCCGGTATTAGTCAAAACGACGTTGACCGCTACTTTGTCTTTTTTAGAGTCCTTTTGCATCAATACGGGTTTATCCCATTTTATTTCCCCGTAACCAAGTCCGTATCCGAAAGGAAACGCGACGGGAAAATCGGCTGTCGTCGTATATCTGTAACCGACGTAAATGCTTTCGGAATATAAAACGCGTTTGTATTCTTTGGAATAGTTTTCGCTGTGTTTAGGCAAATACGAATACCACGTTTCCGCAAGTCTGCCAACAGGACAGACGTCGCCGTACAGCGCGTCGCATAAAGCCTGCCCGCTTTGTTCGCCGCCGTAATAATCGATTAACATTGCCTTGACGGAATGAACGAAATCTGCGTTAACGGATGAGCCGCACTGTAAAACCAAAACGACGTTGCTGTTAGCGGAAGTTACCGCGTCGATTAACTCGAGCTGATTACCAGGCAAACTCCATCTCAATCGGTCGCCTCCCTCGAAATCGGGTTTGTCGCCTACGACGAGTACGATTTTGTCGCCATTGACCGCCGCTTGACGCGCTTCTTCCAAAAGCGATTCGTTATCCGATCCGTTCAAATCGTAACCCGCGAAATACTCGTATTCCACGCCGCTCTGTTTTAAAGCGGACAGCAAGTTATCCGATTTAACGGAATTTACTTTGCTGCTGCCTTCGCCCTGATAAACCGGATTTTGAGCCAATGCGCCTATTACCGTAATTTTATCGTTCTTTTTAAGCGGCAGCAACTTACAGTTGTTTTTTACCAAAACGGTCGTTTCGGCGGAAAGTTTACGCGCCAGTTCGCGCTGTTTGTCCAAATCCACAATACGCTCGCTTTGATTTGCAAACTTCTGCGACAGGTCTAACACGCGTTCGACAGATTTGTTTAAGTCCTCGGCGTTAAGTCTGCCGTCCGTTAACGCTTGCAGTACGAAGGAAGTATCTCCTTCGGGCATTTCCAAATCGAGTCCCGCGGCGATGCCTTTCACTCTATCGTCAGTTGCTCCCCAATCGCTTACCGTAACTCCTTTAAACCCCCATTCGGTTCGTAAAATATCCGTTAAAAGCCTTTTATTTTGAGAGCAATACTCTCCGTTGAGTTTGTTATACGAACACATTACCATTTCGGGAGAAGATTTTTTTATTACGCGCTCGAATGCGTTAAGATAAATTTCTCTTAAAGCTTTTTCGTCTACTATGCTGTCCGACGTCATACGTCCGTATTCTTGATTATTCGCCGCAAAATGCTTTACGCACACGCCTACGCCTTGACTTTTTACACCGGCAATATATGCGTTTGCAAGTTCCGCAGTTAAAAGAGGGTCTTCCGAAAAATACTCGAAATTACGTCCGCAACGCGGGTCTCGCTTTATATTCAGCCCGGGAGCAAGCAAAACGTTCACTCCTTCGGCTCGGCACTGTTCGCCGATTGCCGCGCCCACTTTCTGCACCAACGCCGTATCGAAACTGCAAGCAAGTTTTGCAACGGAAGGAAAGCAAACGGAAGGCACCGTTTCACGGCCGTTTTCTTTTCTTAAGCCAACCGGTCCGTCGCTGACGGTAACCGAAGCGACATTCAGCCTTTCCACAAAAGCCGTTTGCCAGCAACCCTTACCCGTTGTTAACGAGACTTTTTCTTCGGACGTCAATTCGTTTATTAAATTTTTTGAAATAATATTTTCCATAGTCATCTCGGTTATATAACTAAAAACGTTAAATTTTTACGTATATATTATACATTGTTTGATTATCTTTGTCTATAACCTTTTAACAGTTTGATTTTCTATTATTTTGTCCGGCACCGAATACGCCGCACGTAACTTTCAATAAAAAACGAAATCGTGATTATATCGTAATAAAAAACGTAATTTACACTAAACCCGTTTAAACGTTTTTCGACGTAATTAAAACCGATTAGGCTTGGGATAAACTTAATTATACCGTAAACAACGCCGTAAATTTCAATAAAGCTCGATTGTACGTTTTACAACGTAATTAAAATCAAACAGATTTTTAAACCGATTGACTGCTTAATTATATCGTAAAATAACGACATTAGCTCCGATAAAACTCCGTCAAGCGTTTTACAATGTAATTAAGACCATTTAGCGTCCTCGGTTCATTGCTTGCATAGTTATAAAAATTTAATTCGGAACGGATTTAAAAAAACATCTAATTTTGTAAATTAAAAAATCATCAAACTCAACTGCCGATTGATTGTACAATCGTGTATAATATGTTATAATTTATACGATTTCGATACGCTAAGTATCGTAAAAGGAGGCAATATGTACAAATTCAAACAAGGCTACTACGCCGACGTTCGCGTCGAAGACCGTTTTGCAACCAACGTTCTGTTTCAAAACGGAGCGCTGCACGAAGCAAAAGAAACCGTAGAAAAAAAGGCTTTTATCCGCGTATTCGACGGCAAAATGTGGTACTACGCTTCGACAAGCGACATTAACAGTATTCAACAATCCTTAGACGATTTATACGGTTACGCTCAGAAAAACCCCGATATCGAAAAACACCCGATAGTTGCAAAATACCAAATTAACAAGGATAAAATCGTCAAATTCGATAAAACAAACGTAAGAAACATTCCGCTTAACGACAAACTGCAACTTATACTCGATACTTCTAAACGTATGGTTTCAGATTTCTGTTCTTTTGCTAACGCGCGTTATATCGACAGACATTCGGTATACAGTTTTTATTCGTCCAAGGGAGCGGATATTACTTACGATTTCCAAACCTGCGGCGTAGCGTACGGTATGATTTTTAACTGCAACGGAGAAACGTTACAGGAACAGCTTTCCAAATGCGAAACCGAATTCGGAAAACTCGGTTACAGCGAAAACGAACTGACCGAATTTGTAAATCGCTGCGAAAACTACATTCAAAATGCAAAACCTATAGTTGCCGGCAGTTATCCGGTCATACTTGCGCCGATAGCCACGGGCGTATTCGCGCACGAAAGTTTCGGGCATAAGTCCGAAGCGGACTTTATGCTGGGCGACGAAACTATGGCCCGCGAATGGACCATAGGCAAAAAAATCGGCAGCGACATATTGACGATACGCGAGACGGGAGTATTCGAAGGAAGCGGATACGTTCCTTACGACGACGAGGGAACTAAAGCTACCGATACCTATTTAATAAAAAACGGCGTGCTTTCGGGCAGACTGCACAGCGCCGCTACCGCCGCAGCTTTGGGCGAAGAACTTACGGGCAACGCACGCGCCATAAATTGCGACTACGAACCGATAGTACGTATGACCAGCACTTTTATCGAAAACGGCGAGTCAACTCTTCAGGATTTACTAAAAGACATAAAGCACGGGTACTATATACACTCAATCAAACACGGTTCGGGTATGTCCACGTTTACGATAGCTCCTTCTATCGCATACGAAATAGTAGACGGCAAAATCGGAGACCCCGTAAAAATAGCGGTTTTAACCGGCAACGTATTCGAAATGCTTGGGCTTATAGACGGAGTGGGCAACGACAGAAAACTGCTCAGTTTCGTTACGGGCGGATGCGGCAAAATGGAGCAATATCCGTTAAACGTAGGCATGGGGGGACCGCACATACGCGTTTCCAAAATGAACGTACAATAAGTTTGACGTCGTAAATACGGCGAAATAACGCGTTACGCTAACGTTTTGCCGAAACGGTTTACGTGATTGGTAAACTATAAAAGGCAAATTCGCGCCTGTCTTTGTTTGAAACAATCAGGCAACAAAATAATTAGGAGACAATATATGAAAACAGAAAAAATTATAAATAAAACGACGTCGAAATGCATAAACGTGGTTGCAAGCAAAGTGGAATCGCTGCGCATAAATAACGATTTGGAAAATACCGTACGCGTTTACGATAAAGGAACTATAGGCGTTGACGGCAGACTCGGCAACGCCGATTTTTCCGAAATGGAAACCGCCGCAAAGACGAAACTCGCGCAAGGTATCGCCTATCCCGAAACTCACGAAGAAGCTAAGACGATAAGTATAGATACGACGAAACAAATTTTCGGAGAAAAAGACTTTATTCCAAAAATGTCGTCTTTACTCGACCGTCTTGCAAAAGAAAATCCCGAATTTTTGTTTAGCAACAAAATTATGCTTAACAGTACGGAAACGGTATACGAAAACAGCGACGGCGCCGCGCTTTCGTACAAGGGAAACCAATTCATGTTGAGTTTAGCTATAAAGTACAAAGGTTCGGCAAATATTATGGACGAGTTTTACGGCTGCGAGGACGATTGTTTCGACGAAGATAAAATCTGCCGCGACGTGAAAATGCAATGCGATGCGTTTTTACGCAATCTGCCGCAAATAGACGAAGACGAAGTTACGGTTATAGGAAATTTCGAACCTTTTCAATATGCTATACAACATTTTATTGCGGACTTATATTTTAATAAATCTTCCATTTTGGACGGTAAGTTAGGGCAACGCGTCTTTAACGAAACATTAAACGTAGTTGTAGACCGTTCGCCCGAAAGGCAAATAAACATACCTTTCTTCGACGCGGAAGGCGTTGTAAACAGAGAATACGTAAACAGCGTGATAAAAAACGGAGTTTTGCAAACGCTTGTAACGACAAAAAAATCCGCAATCCAGTACGATACTGCCAATTTAGGCTCGGCAAGCGCGTCGTATAACGGAGTGCCGCAAGCGGGAATGGGAGGCTTCGACGTTACGTCCACCGCCGAAAACCTTGCTCAGCTCATAAAAGGCAAGACGATTTTCCTTTCCAATACCAGCGGCGGAGATATGACTCCGT
This sequence comes from uncultured Christensenellaceae bacterium, assembly GCA_910586905.1. GTDB lineage: Bacteria > Bacillota > Clostridia > Christensenellales > CAG-314 > Fimimonas. Next base: position 1,689 of record CAJUIV010000013.1, on the reverse strand, counting down.
CCGGAGATATCAGTATGCCGTCTATCGTTTCATACTTATTTGAAGACGGAAAACTTCTAGGTAAACTGCCGGAATTTACGATTACGGGAAACTTATTCGATATTCTCGGCAAAGACTTTATCGGCGTATGCGAACACGGGCTTTACGAATTCGGCAGACGCAAATATTTTGTTTACAAAGCGAAATTGGTAAATAAGGCTTAACAGAAAAACTTTAATTAAAACAAAAACCCTCTTGACGAGTTTTGAAATGCACCTCCAAAAGTGTCTAACTTTTGGGGTGCATTTCAGTTTTTGCATCAAGGGGGTTTTAATATTAAAAAAAATAGGTTAACTAGATGTAATATGTTTTTTATTACATCGTAAAACATTGAACGGGATTTTAATGAGCTTTACAATGTTGTTTTACGATATTATAAATGAACTAACTGGATTCAATTGAACATATACGGTTACGGATAATTATTTACCGTCGGTTTTTTGCGGCTTAGCGCCGTTAAACGCATAGTAAGAGCATTTTATACCGGCGTTATACAAGTATCTTTTTTTATTTGCGCGTCTGCCGAAATCACGTTCGAAATCCTGATACGGCGACAGAAAATAAAAATTCCAATTATCGAGAGTTCGATACAATTTACCCATATCTTTCGCCGTTCGTTTCACTTCTTCAACGTCGCCAAGCCGCTCTCCGTACGGAGGGTTGCTGACGTTTACGCCGAAACTTTGACGGGAAACGAACTCCTGCGCTTTGCGTACGTTAAATTTTATATACTTTTCTACGCCGGCTTGCTTTGCGTGAAATTTCGCTATTTCGATTGCCTTTTCGCTCACGTCCGCTCCGATAACGTTTAGCGGGCGGTCAACGCGGATTTGTTCGGCTTCGTCTTTTGCTCGTTTGTAAGCGCTGCCGTCCGCCAAAGACCACTTTTGATAAGCGAATTTTCGGTTATATCCCGCAGCTATTTTTAAGGCTTTCATTGCCGCCTCTATCGGCAACGTACCGCTGCCGCAAAACAAATCCGCAAAAGTTTTGTCGGGATTCCATACCGACAAATCAATCAGCGCCGAGGCTGTCGTTTCCTTTAACGGAGCGTCGTACGGAAGAGTTCTGTAGCCGCGTTTATGAAGCCCAACGCCCGAAGTATCTAAGTTTACGGAGCAAACGTCGTTGGTAATATCCAATTCTACTTTATACTCCGCTCCGCTTTCGTCAATAATACCGTACTTGTTTTGTAAAACGGACACTACCGCTTTTTTTCCTACTGATTGTACCGAGTGATGCGCAAACAACTTACTGTTAACGGTTTTGGTAACGACGGTAACACAGCCGTTTTTATCAACGAAATCACACCAATCGACCGAACGCACGCCATCAAACAGCTCGTCGAAAGTAGCTGCGGTAAACTCTGCCAAATTTATCAAAACGCGTTCGCCGCTGCGCAAAAACATATTAAGACGAGCCACGTCCGTCCAATCGCAATCGTCTACGGCAACCCGTCCGTTTATCGCCCGCGTGTCTGGATATCCCAGCAATGCAAGCTGCCTTTTAACTACCGCTTCGATACCGGAAGCTGAGGGAACTAGTAATTTCATATTTTTATTTTATCACATTACTGTAAATCTGCAAATACTACTCAATAAAAATCCACCAGCCTAGCTGGTGGTTTTTCATTAGAGGGTAAAACCCTCC
>CAJUIV010000012.1 GCA_910586905.1 uncultured Christensenellaceae bacterium | reverse complement strand
ATTTGATTATAGTTTTATTTAAGAATACCTTGCCGCATATTTTTTACTCCTTTTCGGGAATGAAACTATTATATCATATCAGCCTTAAAAAAGCAAGTACTTAAAATAAATTTTTCTTTCTCTTATATGTAACAATCATACCGACTTTTTGGCATTCAGAATAGATAAACAGTTGAATAAATCAGAATTAGCTAAATTACTGTTTGTCAATCTATTTGAGCTAAAACATTATACCACAAATTGAGCTTGCTCTCAATCTATTTATAAATAAAAATTACAAAATAGACCGACCACGGTGTTGTTTTCGTAGATTGATTTGCTAAATATCTAAATGCTATGTTTCCGCAAACCGTTGTTATTCGTAGTCTTTTGCCGAGCATAAAAATATAAAATGTCTTAATTCTTGCATTTATAAAAAATAAGCACCTACCATCCGTTATGGATTGTAAGTGCTTATTTTTTTGGTTATCGCCCCTATTTTGCCCCAAAAAGCCATTATTTTGGCTGTTTTCGTTTAAGACAAATTAGAGTTTCGATATGGCTTGTTTTGGGGAACATTACTATATCTTTATGATTTTACACTTTTAATTTCGGCTATCATTGTTTTATAATCCAAATGACGATTTAATCTATAAAAAGATTCCCGTTCACAATACGCATCGCTAATGTCATTTTCACATATCATATCAACCGAATCTTCTATCATAAGAGCAATTTCTTTATTTGTTTTAAGTTTACCATTTTCAAATATAGAATCATATACTCCGTTAACATGATTTTCACGCATATAATGTTTTACTGTTGTATATAATGGCATTTTATATGCTTTGCTTGAATTCTCTCTTCTACAAATCGCAAGTCTATACTGGAAACAGTCATTACAAAAATCTATGTACAAATAACCGATTATATAATTATCAATATCGATTTTGTCACTATGTGCTGAACTGTAGTCCAACATTGCTCTTTCCCTTTCCCATCCTAATGATACCAGCTCACAAACTCTATTTTCACGGGCAATCGTATACTTATCAAATATTTGCATAGGATGACAATTATATATAGGCAAACGAAAAATATTATATATATTAAACCGATCCATAAATTTCTCCTTCGATGCTTATTCCTTATTTACATAAATCTGTCCTAATCTTGATAGGTTTTACAAAGCATCTGAATTTTTTACCTGTTTGTCTACTTCCTTTATTAAGCCTACAGCCCTTTATATAAGTTGCGTGCTATCTGTGCCATTCGTTCCAAATGCGTGTATAAATGCTTTATGCTAAAAGTGTTATTCGCTATATCAAAAGTAAATAATTTTTGGTTAATAGTAATTAGATGGATGTTATCAAATTTAATATATTTTTATATTGTGTTTTCTATCTGTAGTTATCTCCACCATTACCGCGTCCTTTGCCTACGCCACTTCCTGCTCCGCTGCCACTGCCGGAGCCGGAGAAAAAGCCGGCAATTACTTCGCCAATAGATTTATTGAGTTTATTGTTATCTCCGTCATACAGCTTACTATTCTTAAATATACGCTCCATGGCCCCTTTGTTTTGATTGCTGAAAAAAGCAAGCATATTTAACAACTCATAACTTGATTTACTTATATCCGAAACAGAGCCGTCCATTAAAGTGTTAAACTTTTGCCCCATTACAGAGTTACGTATTTTCTGTATAACTTCTTTATCTAAAGCCGTCAAGTTAGGTATAGGACGAGTTTGCGAAACAACTTTTTCGGCGTTTAACGCATTGGACTCCGCTTTTCTGTTTTCTAGTGATACAGCTTGAGACCTTTGTTTCTGACGCAATTTCAATTTTTCCAACGCTGCATCAAAATCAATAGCCCCGAACACTTTTTCTCCTTGTTCAAACCGTCGAAGCATTTTATTAACATTTTCAATAAAAATTTGTTTTGAATACTGAGTGACAATACCTTCTGCAATTTGTAAACCTATGTTGAGATTTCTTACGGTTATTGTTTCCGCAAAATCTATGGGTATCATTTTTACAATATGCCAACCTGCGACATTTCCTTTTTGTGTTTGCGTTTTAGGAGACGGCGGAGTTGGGATATATTCATCTGGATTCTTTTGAAAATTAGGATTGATATTAGATCGCAAAGGTATTGCTACTGTGATTTTTTCTCCCTTATATTCGACTTGACGCACTACGTAATATAATCTCTTTTCGTCTTTTTCAAATTCGTTATCGACCGATAATTGATTAAAATAATCTCGCTGCAATCTAAAAAGCGCCATTCTTTTCTCCTTTGTAGCAAAATGGCTTCGCCCAACTTAGAGCGAAGCCGTCTTGTACCAAAATGGTCTAGGGACAATTTCCTGCCCTAACAGGAACAAGCATTGCTTTTACAAACAACCCTTGTACTACATATTATACGCATTTTTAAAAAAATGTCAACACGTTTTTTAAAAAATATGTAAATTTATGTAATTACAATTTTGTTATTACATTAGACGTCGTCGGATTATCCGACAACGTTAAAAACTATCGACAGAGTATCTTTTCTAAGGAATTTTAGCATATGTTTATTTAAAACATATAAAACAATGAAAACGATTTCTAAAAAGCCATTAGAGTGGAGTGCAAACAAAGTCTAACGTCGTCGAATAATCCGACGACGTTAAAAAAGCGGAACGCAGTATGCGCTCCGCTCCGCCACTCGTTATTGATCCGATTGCGGCTTTCTATCGGTAAACTCGATTGTCGCTTTAACAATTTTTACATTCGTTACCGTAACGTTGTCTTTTTTGTATTGTGTTGTCTCGTAATCGCCCTCAAACGAAATGCCACTGCCTTTATCTAAATATTTAACGCAGTTGTCCGCTAAAGTGTTCCAAACTTCAATTTGAATATAATCGGGCTTATCTCTACCAAAACGGTTGCTAGCAACATTTAGTGTACAGACATGCTGCTCTTCGTCATTTACGACAACGGTCCTTATCAGTGTGGCTAGATGACATTACGAATGGGAACGGTATGCCGATAATCACCCCGACGAAGTAACGCAAGATAAAGGCTTTGCAATGCTGAAATATATTTATGAGAACAAACGGCTTTTCTTACTGCTATATAAAAACGATTTGATAACGCTCTTAATGAAAGCGTTGGAATTTACCATAACGGAAAATGCGGAAGACGATAAACAAACCGCTTATCTCCGTTCCTTTTTTGTCTACGGATAACCAATGGATAAAGTACGGCTTCGACGATACGCCCGAACAGGTCAAAGATAAGATAGATCAAGCCATAACGGCACATATACAAAAAAGCGGCGGCCGAGAATATTCTCAACCGTCTACTCATTTATATTTCGAACCCAAATTTTATTAAAAAAGTGTCTGTCCGCCCACTTTCAGCGGTTTACTACGCTACTTTTCATTCATCATTGATAATTTAGAGATAACGACGTTTATTTGTAAAATTTACGTCGTTTTTCTATTAATAACTGGTAATTAACGACCGCAACACTATTTAGAGTTTCAAAATTACGCAACTGTATTCCGTGCAGTACACGTATCCGATAGAAGAAAAAATTTCAAGTCCCTCCGCGATAAAAATACCGAAACTGCACAAAAATATTTTTGCGAGTCTTTTTAAAGGCGTGAGAAGCCGTATAGGAGTTAAAATCACCGTACACGATAGTTGTAACGATTGCTGAAAATGCAGCGTAATATACCCGTCTAAGCGATTAAAAAGGGGAAACAAACAACCGCTGTATACGATGTCTAAAATGCGTTGCAAACTGTCCGAATAAAGCGCTTTCTTTCCGCACAGCTTTAGCGATGAAAAACTATTTAAAGAAAAACAAACGAAACGAACTGCTGATTTACGTTCAATCAAAAATTAACGACAACGTTTAGCAGACAAATATTATGTATATTTTCAGTTAAAAACCGCTTGCCGCGTAAATGCGGCAAACGGTATAAACTATTATAAAATTGCTATTTAACTTCAGCCGTTCCGTACTCCATATCGTCATCGGAAAACGTCAGAATTCCGTTATTCAAAACCACGTAATATACTATATCGAACTCGTCGGTAAAAGTAAGCTCCTGCAGTCCGCCTGAGTTCAGCGCTAACGAAACGTCGGTCGTGGCGCCTCCGTCCACCGTTACCGTAAACGAAAAACCGTCGCCGTTTTTCGTCAATTCGATAACGAACGTAATTTCGTAACCTTCGGTAAATTCGAACGTTCCGGCAAACGCTTCGGGAGTTAGTACCGAGGGTTGCGATTCAGCCTTTTTAGTGTAAACTACCGGATTGTACTCGTCCTCGGTTACCGTTACTTTTCCGTTTTCAAATACAAACGTTACGGTATAATTAACTATACCGCTGTACGTTTTAACGCAAATAATTTTGTTGCCGTCCGCTTTTACGCTGTCAAACGTTTCCGCTTCCTCGTCCTCGATACCGTATTCGTTATACTTAAAAGTTCCGTCTTGTAAAAGTTCAACGCATACTACGTCTTCTTCGTCGACGTACTTACCGAAATAAGCTTCCGGAATAACGACTTGCTCTATTTTTTTCGTAAAGATTACCGGTTCTTCTTCTCCTTCGGTAACAGTTACTTTTCCGTTTTCGAATACGAACGTAACGGTATAAGAACCTCCCAGCCCGTTATACGTGATTTTACCGATAAGCATAGACCCGTCCGCGGAAAGCTCGTCGAATGCTTCGGGTTCGGTGTCCTCGTCTATACACATATCGACGCCGTTGAATTTAAAAGTTCTATCAGCCGATAGTTCGACAAACGGGTCGCCTGCTTCGTTGCAGTATAAGCCCAGTAAATCTTCGGGGATAACCGTTTCCGAAGCGTCTGTTTTTTTGTTGTACACTACTGAATCGCCGTCGTTTTCGGTAACGGTCGCTTTGCCCTCTTCGAACACTATAGTACCTTTAACAGCCCAAATACTTATTCCAGAAGAATACATACAAGTAACCTTTGCGCCTTTTATTGTTATACTGTCGAATTCATCCGCCGTTGCAGACGCGTCAAGTCCGTATTCGTCGTATTTAAACTTTGCGTCGGAAAGCAATTCCAAAACGTCGTTTCCTTCCGTATCGCAATACACGCCCACAGCGTTTAGCAAAGCCTCGTTAAGAAACGTTTCTGTTACTATAGTTAAAGATACTCCTACGTTATCGCAGTAAATATTCGTTTCGAACACGATTCCTACTTCCGACTTAAACGTTACTACCAGCGTTTTGGTTGCCGCTTCACGGGTAAGCGAGTAATTAACGTAGGTTTCAGTATTAGTCGCGCTGCGAACGAGAATAAGCGTTCCGTCTGCTTTGAATTCGACACTTTGAGTAAAATCTTCGCCTTTCAGATAGTAAACCGTGCCTAAAATTTTAGAGTATTCCTGATAAGATACTAATGTGTGAACCGTAGTTTTAGCCCCGGCTTCGCTCGGCGTTACTTCAAGCCGTACGTAAGGATACTCGAAGTAAGGGTAAAGCGTGCAACGGCTTTGAGCGCCGTATACTTGCGCATCGAAAGTTATTATAACGCGTTCGTCGCCCGTAGAGGGATGTATGAAGTAACTCCACTCAAACGCCGATTCCACGTCGTTAACGAGTACTTTGCCGTTTGCAAAGTCAAACGCTACCGTAATACGTTCGGTTCCGCCCGTTGTGTATATATCAGTTGACGAATCCAAGCCGGCGCAAAATTTATTTTTAAGCGATTCTAACCCTTCGCTCTTATAGTAGCCTCCGACAACGGTCAAAAGGTCGTCGTTTTTAGTAACTACGGCAAGACTGTCTGCGCCCGTCCAAATAACGTATTTACTTGCGTTATCGAACGCTATCGCAACGTGCTGCAAGCCGTTAAATCCCAACGGAACGTTAATACTGCGGTCTATGTCTTCGAAAACGGTCAAACGTGCGTCGGTAAAAGTCTGCGCTCCCAATTTTACCGATAAACCGTCGGTATCATCCACTTCGAGAACGTTTGCTCCGTTACCGAACTGTCCGACGAATTTTGTTACTATACCGTTTTTGAAATAGTAACCGCTTTCGTCCGCACAAGACATACGGAAAACCAAAACGTTGTTTTCGATAGAAAACATCGTATACTTTTTGCCGTCAAATTCGAAACCGACGTACACGGTTTTATCCACTACGACCGGAATCAATTTGCAATCTACGCCGTCAACGTTTGCAGATTTACCGTTAGTTACAGTAATTTCGTGTTTGCCGAACCATTGTCCGTTAAATTGAGACGCATCGAATTTTTCAAGAGCTTTGATTTCGCTTTCTCCGAACAGACAAACTCCGTCTAGCGTCTGAACGAACGCGAACGTATCAGAGTGGTTTGTAAAATACAATCCGGAACCGAACGCACCGCGTTTAACTTCCAACGCGGTTTTTACTCCGTTTACTTCAACTTCGTTCGCCGCAACGTTCAACGAATAAACGTCGCCGTCCTCCGTAACGTAACAATCAGCAAACAGTTCCGCACAAGGAGCGTAAATAAGATTTTCGGCTTCGAAAACGATATTGCCGAGATTATCTAAAGTAAAAGTCATATCGTATTCGGCAACGTAAAATTCCAAAACCGCTTGGTCGTTTTTAAACGTTAATTTGGTTACAGCGGTTTCGACGCTGTTTTTATCTATGTCGGTTCCGTCCAAAATAGTATAACCGAACAAACCGTTTCGGTCTAATTCGGAAACGAACAAAACGTAAATTTCATCGTCCAAAACCCACAAACCGTTAAACTCGTCTGCAGAAGCCATAAACGCGTATATAGGTTGAGCCTCTGCGTCTTCGCTATCGAACATTAGTAAATTTCCTTCGCTGCCGAGTTTAATTAAATATGACGTTTCGTCCGCAACGCAGTTGATTACGGTATTCTGTCCGTCAATAACAGCGGAAACGATTTTAAAACTGTCGGCAAGAGACCACGTTTTAGCGGTTAGGTCTAAAATTCCTCCTTCTTTGCCAACCCATTTGCGAGCAAAAGCGCCCAACTCGATTTTCTTTGAAAATTGAGCCGTTACGGTAACGTCGGAATTGACTACGAAACTATACGTCAAATCAGTTGAAACGATTTCTCCGTCGATTTTCCAACCGTCAAAAACTTCGTCGGCGGCTACAGCAGCCGTTACGGTGCAAGTCGCGCCGTTATCGAATTGTCCTCCGCCTTCGCCGCCTACTACGGTAACCGTATATTTTACAACAGGCTGTTGTTTATTTTTAGTAACGGCGGTTAACGTTACGTCTTCGGTAACGGTAAAGGTATATGTGGTGTTATCGGATACTTTTGTTCCGTTAATCTGCCACTCTACAAATTCCTCGTTTTCGCCCACAGTCGCTGTTACGGTGCAAGTAGCGTCCTTCTTAAACTTACCCCCCCCCGTGCCATTTACGACCGTTACGGTAAATTCCGCATCGTCGGCATCAGGCACACAAGCAACCAGTACAAACACCGAAAGAACAGCAAGCAATAAACATACGATTAGTTTAAATCTGTTCTTCATACTCTTTCTCTCCTCTTTAAAATTATATAAACAAACCCGTCCGCACGAAACGCACGAATTTATAAATATCGGTAATTTTACTAAATTCTCTAAACAAACTAACCTTACACCGCTTAACGCGTTGAAATTAAAAACGTTAGGATTAAACACCTTCAGACTTACGTAACTCGATTAGCCACATACAATATTTCGATTGCAATCAAAAACACAACTCTTTTATTAGCTATATCGTTTAAAATACAATAAAAATAATATATTATTTTAACATATTTTAACTTATTAGTCAAAAGAAGATAATCTGTTTGATATTAAAGAACGAAAAAAAGCTTATTTTAAAAGATTTATTTTTTAAAATCAAAAAATATGTTATAAGAAAGCGCGTTTATTTCACAATACACGCGCTTTTTGCTTAACGCTAACTATCTTTTTCAACACAAATTACAATGTACTCCCCGTCGGCAACGACGTCGGCTTTTTCACCGGCGGACATAAATGCGGTTTCGCCTTTATGCAAAACAATATTACCGATTTTAACTTCGCCGCACAGCGCGGTTATTGCGCTGAACGTTCCCTTGCAAACGATAGTACCGTTTCCGGAGTATCGAAACGCAGTAAAATACTTACACTTGCCTAACAAAGCGCCTCTAATAGGAATGGGGACGTCATATTTATTTAAATTAGCCACCGCTTTCGCTTTTTCAACGTGAAGAGGACGACGATTTCCGTTTGCGTCCACTCTGTCGAAATCGTACACACGGTAGGTAAGCGAACTGTTTTGCTGCACTTCGTATAACGTTACGCCTGCGCCTATAGCGTGTATAGTACCGCTGGGAATAAAATAAGTTTCGCCCGCTTTAACGGGTACTTTGTTAAGCAACTCGCATATGGTATTATTTTCTATCGCATACGAAAATTCCTCTTCCGTTACGCTGCGGTTAAATCCGAGATACAAAAACGCATCCTTTTCCGCGTCCAAAATATACCACATTTCGGTTTTTCCGAATTGACCTTCGTAGCGTAAAGCGTAGTCGTCGCTGGGATGAACCTGTATAGACAACGCTTGAGCAGAATCTATAAGTTTGCTTAGTACGGGAAAAAACGGGAAATCTTTACAGTTATCCCCCCAGTCTTTTCGCTCAACAACGTCTGCAAGAGGTTTTCCGTCTAATTCGCCGCCGTCGATTAAAGCCAATCCGTCTTTATGAAAAGACAGCTCCCACGATTCGGAAAGCGTATTTTCACCGCTTTGCTTGTTCCATTTTGTTTTTAAGTTTTTGCCGCCCCACAAGTAACTTTTTAATGCGGGTTTAAGTTTAACTATCATAATTATCCCTTAATCATAACCGCGTATAAAAACTCTTCCGCCAAGCAAAAATAAAACAAAAACGTTACAAGTTTCGGTCTACGGCAAAAGTTCAGTACCGGTCGACCGTCAAACTCATCCAACGTAGTTGGTAAGAGTAACGAAGCGGAACGCTACATTATTTCGTACTCTTCTGACAAAGTAACAATAAGGCGATAATCTCCAAGGAAGCATAAAAAAACGCGCGAATATACGGTCTTTTTCATGCAACTCACAATCGAAATCGCCGTCAATGGTCTACCCGTCGGGACTCGAACCCGAAACGACGCCGTCGGAGGGCGTAATTTTATCCAATTAGACTACGGGTAGACGTCAACTTAACGCTTTTGATAAACGCTAAGTTAGTATAACATAAAATACGATTATCTTGCAAGCAAAAACGGGTTTGAACTTATTTTTTAGTTCGCTTGCGATTTGTACGCTTTTCTAATCGTTTACGAATATCTGTACGAAACCAAAACTGCGAAATACACATAAAATCCGAAACGGCCTGGAATAGCAGATTCCAAACCGTTTCAGCTACAATCATCGTAAAAACAAATATCGCCAGGTTATTCCGCCGCAAAATTTTTAAGCGTTATCCAACCGTCGTTCAATACCGTTATTCTGATATAACGCGCGCGAACGTAACAAGTAATAACGTACTCGCCGCTTTCGCTGCTGTACCCTTCGCCTATGGCCTGCCAATCTATTCCGTTTACGGAATACTCAATTTTACACTCGGTGATTTTATCTTCCCAAGAAATTCCACCCGATGTAATGTTTAATTTAGAAACGTTCAAGGTATCGGGTAGATTCAGCGTTATAGTTCTGTCTCCGTCCGTTTTAGCGGTTTCTAAATCCAAAAACGTATTTAAATCGTTGTCAGACGCATAGTTTACGTGAGTAAAATCGCAACCGGAACGAACGTAATCGTAAGGCTTATAGCCGTTTCCGACTGTAACGTCGTATCTATTGTTGACGGAAAAATCTCTTATAACTATACCCGTATCCGAAGTTTGCGCAGAAGTCGCCCGAACATATTTAGCCTCGACCGGTTGACTTAAAACTGCGTAAATATTACGTCCCGTATATTCTCCTATATCGGTAAAATTAACGCCGTCTAAAGAATAAGACAATTTAACGCCCGGAAAATAGTCGTCCAGCGTGTCTTTCTTTGCCATCAATAGCTGAACGTTTTTTAGTTCTATATTATCAGCGTACGCCAGTTGAACGTAAGCGCCCCGAGTACGATTCCATCCAAACCATGCAAAAGTCGTCAAATCTCCGTCAATCATATTATACGCGCTTGTTTTAACGGAAGTTTCGAGCGCAATATTTCCGTAGGAAACTATCAAATCGTCCGGTTGATTAAGCAAAACTTCACGAACTGCCACCCAAGTTCCCGTTCCGTTTTCACGTAAACGTATAAATTTGGCTTGTATAGGATTCAATCGTAAATCCACGTAAGACGAAGCCCCCGAAATACTTTGAAGTTCGACATAGTTTTTGCCGTCTACTGAATATTCCACTACGGCGTTCCAAGTATCGCTGCCGTCAAGTTTGCCGGTCAAAACCTTGATAAAGGAAATCTCGGTAAGTTCTCCAAGACCTATACGTAAAGCCGCGTCGCTTTGCGGTCTTCCGTCAAACCAAACGAAAGTGTTTTCGTCGCCGTCGAAAACGTATTCCAATTTTCCCTGATAAATACCGTTAAAACCTTTGTAAACTATGCTTTGCATTCCCAGAACAGGTTTTATATCCTCGCTGCAAATTTCTTCGACGCGTTTGATAAACCCGTTTATTACCGCAACGCCTACGTCTACGGTAGTAGGTTCGCGGTCGTACGTGATTTTGTTAAGTACGTGCGTGGTACATTCTTCGACGCGCTCTTTAAGCTCGCTTATTCGCGCCATTTCGCTTTTAATTTCGTCTAAAGACCAATTTTCATAGTTCTGCAAAATCGATACATACCGATAACAAATTTCGGATTTGTAAATCAGCGACTCCACGTAAGGAGACATATTAACCACTAAATTTCGGTTAGAAGCGTTTTTCAAAAAATTATTTCCGCTGTTTTGAATGGACGTTAAATAAGAAAGCAAATCGCCGGCATTTTGACTTTGAGTATTACCCGTTTCGTAATCGTTCAAAAATTTATCCATATATTCCGATAATTCTTTCGATTCTTCGAAATAACGCTCTTCAAACATACTCGCGTTCGCCATATGCAAACAAAGACGATAAAAGTCGTCCGAACAAGTCGGCTCTACGTATTTAAAACTGTCCCGATAGCTTTTATCGACGTTAAAATCCCCTGTATTCCAAGTATAATCAGCGGTAGCAAAAATTGACAGTTTATCCGCTTCGGCATACTGCATAGGATTTGTAACGATACCTATAAAAGGGATTTCGGCTTCGTTCGTATATTGAACATCGTATATTTCCGCCTTACTCATAATCAGTTTGCCATCTGCGTAATCGTTAACGGGCCAATTCATCCACATAAATGCCTTACGATTGGTCCAATCTGTAAATTTATCGAAATCACCGTTAGATACCGAACTGCAAACGTTATGTCCCGTCCACATTATTTCGACGGATTCATCCAATCCGTCTACAAGCTTAGACAAATAGTTTTCGGGCTTGCCGTCCTCATTATTTTCGTTTGCGCGTGTGTAGTAGGCGTTAGGGACAAAGATAGTATTATAACAATCTCCTTTTTTCTTACACCAATTTGCAACGTCGTTTAGAATATCACGAGCCAAATCGGTATTCCATCTGTTTGCGGCTCCTACCGTGTCGCCGTCTACGTCGTCGGCCGAAACTACGAATTGACGTACTCCGACTTGATACAGCTGATCGAATTTAGCAAGCAAAGCGTCGATACCCGAGCGATATTCATCATCTGGTAAAATTGCCGCGTGATTGAATGGATGAGCCGCCCATACGAAACGGGTTTTAGTTTGTTCGCCCGCTTTTACCTGTTCTTTTATTTCTTGTAAATCCGCTTCGGAATACAGCGAACGCCAGTTCGTACTGTGATACGGGTCGTTTTTAGGCGCATAAATATATACGTTGGTTTTAAAATCTCCTCCGAAACGCATAAGTTCTATGCGCTCGTCCGTAGTCCAAGGGATACCGTAGTAACCTTCGATAAATCCGCGGTAAATACTGTCCGACCAGTCCTCGATAGTTACCATACGTAATTGACGTCCCTCTACTTGACTGAATATCATTTTTAACGTTGTAAGTCCGTAAAAAGCGGCGTTGGTATCCTTACCGAGAACTACTGCGGCGGTTTTGTTTATCGCCAAAAAATACGCGTCCGTCTTATCGAATAATCCCGACGTATCTACGGTTAAATTTTCTTTAACGAATTTATCGGCTGAATCGTTTGTACCGTAAACTCCGAAATAAAAGGAATAAGACCTGACTTCGTTGTCTGCGTAGGCTAAAACGTCCATTTGCGAAACAGCGTCGTACGCGCGGTTAACGGTAGCTTCATCAAGAGAATCGGAAATATAAATCGTTGTTTCGCGAGGTATCTTGCAAGTTGTTTGCGCATACTTTACCACGTGCGGATTAGGATAAATTTCGTAAGACGAAACCGTCGCTGCCCGAGCGCAAACGGGAACGGCTAGCGCAACCGACATTAAACAAATCAAAGCAATCAAAAGTATTTTCTTTTTCATCGAACGACAGCCTCCTTATTTAACTCGTTGCAAAAGCGTTTCGTTGCCTTCGGCTATCAAAACCGAATCCCACTCTTTTTGCGTTCCGCCGTATTCAAAAACGTCAATCTGCGTACCGAAAAACGCGTACGCGCCGACGCTTTCGACAGAACCGGAAAATTTCAACGATACGATATCGGGTAAAACGCTTACGTCGGAGGACGAATAGAACAGTCTTGCCGGTATTTTTTTTACTCCGTTGCCGAACACCACCGTCAAACCGCCGTTTTTAGCGACGTTTGCAAAAACCATATTGTGCGGTAAAAAGTCGTCGCAGCTTACGGCATTGAAATGCAAATCTTTAAGTTGTTCGCAGTTTGCAAACGCGAAGCAGCCTATGCTTTGAACACGCTGAGGTATCGTAAGCGATTGAAGTTCAGTACAATTTTCAAACGCTTGTTCTCCTATATATTGCAAACCGTTTCCTAAATCCAGTTCGTAAAGCGACGCGCAGTCGAAAAACGCCTGTTTACCTATACTTTCAAGCGTATTGGGAAGAGCAACGGTTTTTAACGCCAAACACCCCTTAAACGCGTCTAAACCTATCGTTTGTACTTTGGTTTCGGATAAATCAGCGGCAAGTAACGACGAACAATAATTAAAACAATCGTTCCCGACGGACTCCAGTTTACTTCCGAAAATTACTTGCGAGAGATTTTTACAGGCGCCGAAAGCAGCGTTCCCCAACGTTTTGACGTTTTCGCCCAGACGCACCGCTTTTAACGCCGTATTGTAAAAAGCGTTTTCTCCTACGTATTCCACCGAATCGGGAATTACCAAGTTTGTAACGGAAGTTTTATTAAAAGCGAAATCGCCGATATATTTGCAAACGGAATTTTCTTCGAAAGTTATTTTTGTTAAATTTACCGTCCTGTCTTGCGTTACGAGAGGATAAAACATTCTTTGCGGTAACCGTTCTACGCGGCAGCCTATAACGAGTTCTACTTCAGTATCCACTAAAAATACCCAGTTCTTTTGTTTGAAATCGCTGCAATTAACTGCATTGAAATAAACCTTGGCAAGACCGCAGCCGTTAAAAGCTCCCGAACCTATCGTTTCTACGTATTCGGGAATTGTAACGCTTTTTATCCAAGTTCTGTAAGCAAAACCTTCCGAAGCGATTGCCTTTACCGGCAATCCTTTATAACTATGAGGTAAAACCAAATCGTTTTCGTTCAATTTGTAATTCTTGTTGGACACTATATAAAATGTGCCGTCTTCGCTAAGATCGTAAGTTATTCCCAAAGAATAATATTTCCGCTCGCATACTTTGCAATAACCCTCTTTTTCGTCATCGTAGGTATGCAGAGCAAAAGGCAAATCCACCGTAAAAGTTCCGTAGAACGCGTGAGTATAAACCGCGCGGCCGCGAGTCGTACAAGAAGACGGCGTAACGTCCAAAAGATAACTTCCGCTTTCTAGCTTAGGTATTATTTGACTGTCCACGTGGGAAGAATCTCTTTTGCAAATTCTCGAGCAAACGCCTTCGGTCTGTTCCGTAGGCTGCTTAGTTATATTGAATTCGTCCCAATCGTGATTTAAAGAAGACGTTGTCTTTGTTTCTACGACATTTTGACACTGTTTGCAAACGATTTCCGTTCGCCCTTCCGTTTCGCAAGTGGGCAAAGAAACGACGCGCTCGAAAGTTATTTCGTGCGCGCAGTCTTTTTTGCAACAGCAAAGAACCGTAAAACATAACGTTATCGTTAAAAATAATACTATCAATAATGTTCTTTTTAATTTCATCGAGTGTTCCTTTTAGATAGGGTTATATCTGCTCGCGCAGCATTAGCGGCAAATCGGTTAAAAATCAATTAAACAACAATCGCGTTTGAATAAAGTTCAAACTTATTTTATATTTTGAATATGCCCGCGTAATATTTCGATATTTGTTCGCGCTTCATCGTCAGACTCGAATTCCGCAAATACTCTAAACACAGGTTCCGTACCGGAAAGTCTTATCAATGCCCAGCAATCGTCATCGAAATAGTATTTAAAATTGCGGTTAAAATGCTCCCATTTTACAAGCTTTCTTTTGAATTCGGGCGCGTTATTTTCCAAAAATTCCACAATGCCGTTTTCGCTTTCCAAACGTATTTCATCCTCGCAGAAAACGAAGTCATAACGGGCGAAATTGCGTACCTCTTCGATTATAGCAGAAACCGGTTTTGACATTACGGCAACCATTTCGGTAAACAAAGCGGAGCTGAAAACCGAATCTTTACCGAAAATATAACCTCTGACCGTTAATCCTCCGCTGCTTTCTCCTCCGATTAAAGCGTCGTAACGTTTTAGAGCGGCGGAAATATTTTTAAATCCGACGTCTACCTCGCGGCATTTAAAGCCTAATTTTGCAGCCAATTTATCCAGCAATACGGACGTGGCGCAGTTTTTAACTACGTCGCCGCTCATACCGCGGTATTTTACCAGATAATAATACAACGCCGCCAGAATATCGTTACTGCTTACATAATTTCCCTGTTCGTCGATTATACCCAATCTGTCTACGTCGCTGTCTGTCGCCATTGCAAAATCGTACTTTCCTTTTATTACGTCCCGCTTCATTCCTTCCATAACCTTTTCGGTAGGATTGGGCATACCGTATCCGAAAAACGCGTCGCGTTCGGTATGTAAAACAGTAAGATTTTTTACGCCGATTTGCGAAAATAACGGCGCTATGCATTTTGCGCCTACACCGTATAAATTATTATACAAAATATTTAGGTTATTGTTTTTTACGTTGGAATCTATAAATGATTTAACGTTGGCGATATATTGTTCCGCGTTGCTGTAAAACGTCAACAATCCTTTTTCGGCGGCTTGATTTACGTTCGACGTTTTAACGTCTTTAACCGCGTTGATTGATTTTTCCAACCTGTCGGTAACCGCAACGTCGGCATCCATTCCGCCTCTCGTGAACAGTTTTACTCCGTTAAAACGGTATGGGTTGTGGCTTGCGGTAATCATAATACCGTAATCGAGGTTTTCGTCGCGTACGGCGGTCATAACGGCAGGCGACGGCATTGGTTCGGAATACAGCAAAGTTCTAATGCCGTTGCCGGTTAACGTTTCCGCTATCCACACCGCAAAATATTCCGAACCGAAACGGTGGTCGTACCCTACCGCAACGGGACTTTTTAAATTGTCGGATTTTATTATATCGCACAAACCTTGAGCGATTTGCTGGACGGCGGATTTAGTAAAATCGTCCCCGATAATACCGCGAAATCCCCCGGTACCGAATTTTATCATAAGTTACTCTCCGAACCGTCCGAAGCGTTTTCGGACGAAGTATTTGCAGCTGTTTTTTTATTTTTCGATTTTAAAATCAGTAACGTAGCGCCAACCGAGCCGCCTACGACCAATACGCTGCCAGCAACAATCAACACTATCGCCCAAGTAGGAAATTTACCGTTGTTGTCAACAGGAGCTTCCCACTCGGAAGTTTTGGTTACTCCGAAAGCATAGTACGGCACGCTTTCGAATTTACCGTCGAGCGTGTAGGTATGCACGAAAAGATTATCGCCTTCGATTGAAACCGCCGTGTACATAACGGTGCCTTGTCCCGCTTTGTCAATCAAGTCCTTTGGGTAATCGCTGACCGGCGGAAAATTTTTCCAACCGCTGGGGCTGCCGATATCGATATATATCGTTCCCTTGGGGTCGTCGTAAAAATCGTATGTTCCGCCGTTATAACTTTTTTGAACGGATTCCGTAACGGTAGCACGCGAAACAACCTCGCCGCTTTCATCCAAGTAAGAAACAAGAGGATAACTCTTGCTGTACAAATGGTCGTGCCCCTGTACTACAAGGTCTACGCCGTACTGAGTAAACAGCGGCGCAAGCTGCCTGCGCATAACGGGAATGTCGTAATTGGTTCTGCCTTCGGCGGGGTCTTCCGTATTGTTTCCGCCTGCTCCGCAATCGTATATCGGCTTGTGCATAAGAACAATTTTCCACTTAGCGTTTTTGTTTTTTTCAAGGTCTGACTTTATCCAATTTAACTGTTCGTCGGAAAGCCCCGTAGTATCGGGAGATTTGTGATCGGAAGTATCGTTGGTGTTTATTGCCGTAAAATGCACGCCGTTATAATTAAAGGAGTAGTACACGCCCGACTTTGTAGACGCGCCCTCGGGAGTATCGAAATTGAATCTTTCTGAAAAATCGTAATCAGCCGCTTCGTGATTGCCTGTCGTCGCCACTATGGGATAGTCTTTCATAACGTCGAAAGTACCAGTCAACGCCCATTCCCATTGATTCAAATTGGGAACGGAACCTTTCCAGTTGTTGTTTACAATGTCGCCTGTGTTGACGATGAACTGCGGCGAGCAGTTTTTAGTCGCCGACCGCAATACCTCGCGATAAATATCGTAGTATTGTTCCTCGTCGGACTGCGGGTCGGAAACGTGAATAAACGTAAAAGGCGCGCCGGCATCACCCGAAGTAACGAAAGAACCGACTTCGCTCCAAACATTAAGTTCGGCATCGCCTACCTTGTACAGATACTTTGTAGCGAGTTTTAAGTTGCTCACGACGCAGGTATGTATAAAACCGTCCGACTTGCTAGCCTTACTTATATGGTATTCGCCCGTCGTTTTTATAACGGAAGAAGACCCGAATCCCAGCGCGTCCGACGCTTCCACAACGTAAACGTCGCTGCCCGTGTAGTCGGTCGTATTCCAGTTAAAAGACATTTGAGTTCCGTCCGTACCGTAAAAAGTAACCGTTACCATGCGGGGAAGTTTCTTTGCGCTGACAGCGGGACTTGCGTACGCAACAGGCGTAAAAACAAAACTCAAAACCGCAAGTATCAGAACGGACAATATGGATATTTTAGTTAAAGTGTTTTTTTTCATAAAATTAAATTTTGCAGGGAAAGGGCTAAAGTAACGCCCCTTCCCGCGGTAAAGTTTAGTTTTCTCCGTACGCAAGACGCACGGCGTTGACGGTCAAATCACCGTCGGAAATAATTTCTATCAGTAATCGAGTACAGTTTGCAGGAGTTTTAAGCTTTAACGTACGCCCTATCGCGCCCGTTACTTCGCCAGTAACCTCCACGTCGTTTACAATGCTTTGATAAGTTACCTTAACTGTGCCGCTGCCGACTCCGTCGACAATAAGGTCGTAAGTTTGCCCCAAACAGTCCATCGTAACGGTTTGCGATAAATTACCGTTAAAAGACAAACTTCCGCTTTCGTACGACGCATTATCGTCTGTAACTTTCCAAGCGTTGTTTTTGTTGAGTTCGTAGGTAAAACCGCCGTTTGCCACAAGGTTTACTTGAGGAACTTGAACGTTTTGTTTGAACCCGCCCGATTGGTGAGTATCGCAGTTGATTTTACCTGCCGTTTCGCCTTCGAACGCCGTATAGCGGAATGACTTTACAACCGCCGCGTCTGTTTCGAAATCAGGCTGACCGCACCAATTGCGCGGAAACCAACATCCTATGTTAAAGTACATCTCGTTTGTGGGAACGTCGGTTGTTTGAACGCAGACAAGTACGTCGTCGATATAGTATTCGATATAAGGAGAATCGCCCGTATGCCAATCTATGCGGTATTTATGAAATTTGCCGTCGGCAAGATTGCAGCCTACGTTTTTATATTCGCTTGTATAATTGCGTTCGGTTACCCAAGTTGTAAAAAGCGGAGTCGAAGTACTGCCTATATTTGTTCCTCCGTTCTCCATACCCAACAGCTGTCCGTTGCGTACAGCAGTTCCGTGGATTTCTATGTCTATTTCCCAATTATGATGCACTGTTTCCGATTCCGCAAAATAATTGTACAACCACATAGATGTGCATATTCCGCTGAACGACGGTATCTTCATTACCACTTCGAAACTGCCGGGTCCGAATGTTTCGCACGAACGAACTCTAGCGCCCGTACGCTGTCCGCCGCTTACAAGCGTGTTGCTTGTATATTTGACGCCTTGCTTATCGCCGACGTATAAATCGCCGTTAGCGATAAGTACAAGATTACCCTCTTCGTCGAACGCTACGTTATCGGTTATCACGCCGCCGTGCGTTTGCCGTCCTTCCGAATCGGTAGGCGACCAAATTGCGTCCTCGGTATGCCATTCGTCTTTATTTATAGGGGAGTCAAAGACCCTCCTGTTCGGCGGCAGTTACTGTTAACGAGTATGTTACATATTTACCGTCTATACGCAAACCTATCGTATACGTTTTTCCTTCCGTCATGTCGATTTTAAGTTCTACCGTACCTAACCATACGCCGTCTATATCGGATACTTTCTTAGGATAAGCTTCGGGATTGGAAACGTCCCAAATGTTGATATAATCCAGATTGAAACCCGTTCCGTGATAAATGCGGAATGTCGCTTTGCCGCCCTGAGGAGCGGTCGTTTCGGGAACGGCAATTACGTAATTACCGAACACCGGTCCTACGTTTTCGATAATCGTCCAACCGTCGAGTCCTTTAAAAATCGAAGTATCCTGAGTTCCGTCGGCAACTACAACGTAAAAATCGGTAATTGCAGCCTCTCCGGCGCGGTTTTCCAAACAAGCGACTATTTGAGGTACTTTGTTTGTAGAACCCGCGGAATTGGTACCCTTCGTTAGATAAGAAACGACGTTGTCTATTACTCCGCTAGCCGTATTGATACAAACCAAAGCGCAGTTTTCGTTACCGAAAGTTTGTTTTGCAGAGCAAGTAGACTCTATCAGAACGTTGGAAATAGTACCTTCGTTTACGCACGCAATAAAGGCTATACGCTTGCCAATATATTCGGCTTGACGAATAACAATATTTTCAACGACCGCGCCCTGACCGATATAACCGAACAACGAAGCGGCAAAACCGTTTACGCTCCAAGAATCGACGCCGACTTTAAAGCGACGTATTTGATGACCTTGTCCGTCGAATTTCCCAGTGAAGGGCGTGGCTTCCGTAAGATTTTGTACGTACGCGCCGCTGCCTACAAGCTCAGGGTCATACGTCGAACCGTCTTCGTCCGTAGCATATCCGTGCTGTCCGATCGGAGTTATAGTTTCGTCAACGAAGTACCAATCGCATGTCATTCTGAAATAGCCGTCCAAGTTACTTTGAACAAAAAAGTATTCCGACAAATCTGCAAGCGTTACGTCTTTACCCGAATCGTTTTTCTCTACCTTGTGAACGGCGGATAGTTCGTACCAAATCTCGTAATCTTGAGTTGCAGTCAAGACTACGCCGCCGTCTTCGTAAGTGTAAGTTATCGTATTAAGACCCGGTTTATAGTCGCTTGCGGAAACTTTGCCGGCGTCTGCCGATGATTCCGCACCACTCGCCATCGTAAGAGTATACGTTGCATTTGCAACCAAATTGAGAGGAGCATTCTTGCTATACGCTAACGTTGTTTCCGCAGGAGTTACCTTTAATGACGTAGCGTAGTCTTCTACCGTAACGGTTATCTTAGCGGTTTTTTCCTCGTAAGTAATCGTAATATCTTTGCTTCCAGCCGTGGCGAAATCGTAGGAAATCATATCGAGGGATAAAACGACGTTCTGCTCGCTGCCGTCGCTGAGCGCAGCCGTTACCGTGATACCTTCAAGGTCGGCAAGGGTTAACGATTCGCCCAGTTTGTATGTGGTTTTTGCAGGAGTACCGCTGACGGTTATACCGTTAACTTCCACACCGGGAGCGTTGACGGTAATCGAAATCGTACACGTTTGTTCTAAGTAAGAAATTGTGATATCTTTTACGCCTGCGGTTGACAAATCGTAAGCGGAAAGCATTGCTGCCGTAACGGAAACCGTTTCGATTGAACCGTTGTTGTAACTGACGACTATTTTAAGTCCAGTAAGGTCTAGTTCCGTAGCCTCGCCTGCAAGATACACCTTTTTGTACGAGCTTGCAGTATCTACCGCGATACCGGTTGCCGATTTTGCAATAAGATTAACGGTAAGCTCTACGTAATCCTCTTCGCCTGCGCCGTAAAACGCTTTAACGGTTTGAGCAACGCCTACCGTACCGTTTTTGTCGTAACCTTCCAACTTAACCGCCGAAATAGTTTGTTCACTGCCGTCGGAATAGGTTTGTTTGATTTGAACAGCGCTCGCGTCAAGGTCCATACCTTCCACCTTGTCAATCGACGGAACAACCAATTCGTTTTCCACTACTACGGGAGCTACGATAGTTATTTCGATTTCCTGAGATGTTTTCCAACCCGTCGTATAAATAACTACTTTCACTACGCTACCGACAGAAATAACCGGGTCAGCTTCCATATTGACGTACAAGTAATGCGAACCTTTTTCCGCGTCCCAACCGTATTTGACAACGCCGTTTTCGGGGTCGATTACCGAGGGATTATAAAGAGCGAAATTAACTTTGTCGCCGTCGGCGAACAACGCGTTGAGGTACAGTTTAGAGCCTATTGCAAGTTCGCGTTCGCTTGTACCGATGATAGCGTAATCTTCGTTAACAAGCACTGTTCCGTAACCGTCGAAATATCTCCAACCGTCGCCGAGTTCGGCAGTCAAATCGCTTCTGTCGGCGATATAACCTTCGCTTGTTCCGTGAAGCACGTTGTTCATACCGCTTTCTTCTTCGATTTCTCTGTTGTTTGCGATAACGAAATCTTTTTCGTTACCGTTAAATCCAATATAGGTGGATACGTAACTTACAACGTCGGTAACTTTTCCGTCGTTATACGCTGCGACAAGCGTTCCGCCGCTGTACGACGTTTGCATAGAACAGTCTGCTTCGACGCAGATATTTTCTATCGTACCCTTGTTGTAACCTACCAGGAAAGACGCGTATTTTCCAGCCGTTACGTAAATATTACGAAGAGTTATGTTGCGGACCGTTCCTTGTTCACCTACGTAACCTATAACGGAAACTCCGCGGTTGAAATTGCCTTGCGGTTTTTCGCTGCAATGCATTTTAAGATTTTTGAGTGCATACCCTTGTCCGTCAATAGTTCCGTTGAAAGGGATACCGACCTGCGCTGAACCTACGCCGTTTACGTAGTCGAGCAGTTTGTGATTGTCCGAACCTTCTTCCGCATTAAAAGGCACCGCGCCTATAACGGACGAGCTTGTTCTCGGGGTACCGTAGTCGTACCAACCGCCGCCGAAATCTATGTCCGCAGTCAACAAGTAGTATCCGTCCATATTGTCGTTGATTGCTAAAAATTGTTCCTTGCTGCTTACAAAACGAGCAACGGTTATTACGACGAAATTACCGTCGGCGTTAACCAACGTTTTGCCTTCTGAAAGAGTTATCAGTCCCTCTTCCAAAAGATTGCGTCCTTTCATATCGAACACTTTGGAATAGTCAACGGCATACTTGCCGCTTGCGTCGTATTCAAACGTTTTCGTTTGATACTCTTTAACGTCGTCTATAGTACGTTCCTTTACGGTTACGAACAGCGAAGCGCGCTGAGTAACGCCTTCAATAGTATAAGAAACTTCTATTTCCTTGTCGTTACCCGCAACGGTAAGGTCGTATTCCCCTATCGTCAGGTCGGCAATCGCTACGCTTTGATTTTTGCTGTCGTCGCTGAAAATTGCGGTAGCTACAAGCCCAGTCAAATCCAGTTCCGTAACGCCTTCGTCAAGAAAATAAGTCAACTTAACGTTTGCAGTATCGAGGTCGAGGTCGTCGTAGGTAACCTTTACCGGCTTGGGAGAAACGGTAAACGTTACCTTGTTAGACTTGGCGCTGTCTGTATACGCTGAATCATTCGATTTGGCGATAACCGTGATATCGTAAGAACCGGCTTCTGTTTTTGTTACCGTATACGATGTGTTTTTTACGTTAACCGGAGAGTCGGAACCTACGGTTACGTCATAACTGTCGGCATGTTCAACCGCCTTCCAACTTACTACGTTTCCGTTCAACTCAATCTGCGGAGCAGTAAGCGTACCCCCCCCCGTGGGTTTGCAAGCAATCAACGAGACAATGCTGATTGCCAAAACTATCACTAAAGCAATGAGAGTTTTTTGTTTTTTCATAGTTTCCTCCTTTTATATCAGACGAAAATATCGTCAGTCAAAGCCTCTACGGCTTTAGATATCGCTCCGATTACAGACGCGTTTCTCCCTAATTTAGAATACACGACGTTACAGCTGTTTATAGATTTTGAAACTTCCGCCGCGACAAGTTGCAAATAACGTTCTCCGAATTGTTCTATACGTCCCGACAAAACTATCGTAGAGATATTAAGCAATTCCACTATATCTTTAAGTACCGAGCCTAAACAAACCGCAGTATCGTTCACGTAAGACCTAACGTCCGCTTCCGTTTTGTACAACTCTGCAACGTCTTGTGTTTTCAATTTTGTACCGCGAGTTTTGCCGAGTTCGTCCTTGATAGCGCGCAACGATACAAATTCGTCCAAATAGTCGTTTTTTCCGCGAAAAACCGTACGCATCAGACCCACTTCACCGCCGAAACCTTGGGAACCGACGAATAGCTTGCCGTTAAGAATAAGCGCGCCGCCGACGCCCTCGTCTACGTGAACGAGCATACCGTTTTCCACGCCTTTTAAAAGACCGTCGTACATCTCGCCGAGTCCGGCAAGGTTTATGTCGTTAGTCATAACTACCGGCGCCCCGAATTGCTTTTTGAACAAATTTACGATAGCGTTTTTTTCGCTGAAAATGTCCTTATCAAATTGAGGAGAAAGCTGCAGTTCGCCGGTTTGAGTATTTACTTTGCCCGGCACGGATAAATCGATACCTAAAAGAGGTATATCACGGTACTTAGGCGACGACAGAAGATTTTTCACAGTCAGCACCAACTCGTACAACATTTTGATATCGTATTTATCAACCCGCGTTTCGACGCTGTCGGTTACGTTCATTTTCATATCGCTTACGACTACTTTAGCCACGTAGTCGGCAAGACTTACGACTACAATAACGCCGAAATTTTCGTTTATAGTATAGTAAATTGGTTTTCTGCCGACGTTACATTGTCCTTCTATTTCCGTTTGCTTGATGTATCCGTCATGCTGTAACTTGGAAATTATCCCAGATAGCGCCGCGTTGGATAGGTTCAGTTTGTCCGCCAACATAGTTGCAGAACAACTGCCGCTCCTTAATTCCCTCATTATTAACTGATTGTTTAACTGCCTTGCGTAACTTTGAGTCTTCCCTGTCATTTGTTTTGTCCTACAAAATTTATTTTTCGTACAATTCGCCGTTTATGTGGCAATTTGTAATTACGACGGCGTCTTGTTTGCCGCAGACGATGCCTTTCAATTCTCCTCCCGCATACACTTTACAGTTGGTAAAAGTACAGTTGCTCACCGTTCCGCTTACAGTACCCGCAACCACGCCTACGGAATTACCGAAAGGTTCGTTGGTATACTTGATAATCTGTCCGTTTCTTTCGTATTCGCCCGTAAAACGCGAGGCAACCGTTACGTTATCAAAATTGACGTTGGCTACGCTTCCCTTTACAAAACTGAACAAACCTACGTTATAGCGAGAAGCGTGGAAGGGATAAAGACTTTCGTCGGGATGCTCCACTCCCCCTTCGCCGACGTACGCTCCGCTGAATTCGTTGCGGTCGATATTGAGATTTCTGATTGTAAAACCGTTGCCATTGAACACGCCAGAAAAATCAGCGCCCATATGGTGAGAACCTATCGAAGTGATAGTCGCGTTTTCAAAATCCAAATCTGCGGTTAGACACACTGTTTTAGCGCGGAATTCGGATAGTTGCGCATCGGTAAACTTTCGTTCGTTTGCGGGACGCATATCGTCCATAAAGTCGGCTTTGTAACTCATAAAGTCTGCTATAGAGCCTATTTTTATTACGTTCTTCTCGCTGTCGTAAGCCACGGCAGTAGCCATAAACACTTCGCTTCTGGTAATAAATTTGAGCGGAACTTCGCGATCTTCGAAAGCGCTCAAAACGTTTTTATCTATAACCACGCTGCCGCCGCTTACCGTATAGGGTATGCTCTTGTCAAACATAGTTACTTTGTAAACGTCGGAGGCTACGCCTGCCGGCAATGCGAATTCGACGAATTTCGAACCGTCGTCGCGGTAAATTATTTTGTAATTGTCATCGAAAGATTTGTTGCCTACCACCACTATATCGAGATACGCGCTAGTACCGTCCTTAGCTATAGCCACTACCGTTATGGAACCGTCGGAAACGTAATTGCTTACGTTAATAATATCGCCGTCCAGAGTAACGCCGTTATGCGTTTTGGACAGACGGAAAGACAACTCGGGATTAGCGGTTAAAGGTTTGACCGCGGCGTCAATTTTGTAGCTGTAACCGGCGTACAAAGTCCGCTCCATATCGCCATCGAACGTTACTTCGCTGATTTTATCGTATACGTCGAACTCGAATACAACGGAAAGACCGAAACATGAAACCTGTATAGCGCAATGAATAGGTCCGCTGTCCGACGGACGCTGTACCTGCGAAGTATTTACCAATCCATCCGCGCCGACGCGTATGCCTTTGCCTTCCAGCACCTTGTATGTTACCGCGTCAGTAAGTTCCTGGCTGACGGGATTGGTTACGACTTTAAGTTGCAGAGTTTCGCCGCGCGTTACAAAACTCTTTTCGGCGGAAACGTTGAGTTCTCTCAACTCGTACTCCAAAGAAATACTTTTTAACACGGGCAGTTCTCCCGCAATTACAGTCCAAGCTTCGGCATACGAAGAGAAGTCGCAATTCGCCATTTCCTTAGCGGAAGCGACAACCTTACAAGTCTTTTCGTCGAATACGTCGGAAAATGGATAGTTATCGGTTTTGACAGCGTAACAATTTACAGCAGTACCGCTAGAAATATCCGTATGGGACACACCTGCAAAACAGCCTACGTCCGAACCGCCTGATACCTTTCCCAAACTGTAACAGTTGGTGATTACGCCTTCGTTACGACCTACGAATCCGCCGACCACTTTGAATATTTCGCCAGTTATAACGTCCACGTCCGCCCAGCAGTCGCTTATTTCGCCCACGTTAACGCCGACAAAACCGCCCGAATAGGAGCGTACTTTGTTTGACCTGCCTTCAGCATTGCGCAAACCGAGATTCTTTACTCTGCCCTGCGCCGTAATGTAACCGAACAGTCCCGCGTTGTAAGCGTAGTCGTCGCTGCGGTCCATAAAGAAACCGCTTATTACGTGTCCGTTGCCGTCGAACGTACCGTTGAACGCCCAATCGGTTGCAGTACCGTCGGTAACGTCAAAATACGTTCCGATAGGTCTCCAACCTCTGCCGTTGTCGTATCCGTCGCCGTTAATACCCAAATATTCCGAAAGGTCTATATCGCAAACCATTATATAGTATCCGGAAAGCGCTTCGCGGCTGTCGTTGATAGCTGCCAATTCACGCGCGGTAGCAACGTAAGTAGCCGCTTTTATGCTTACCGTCAAAGCGTTTTTAGCCGTTATAATTTTTAAAACGTTATCGCCCATAGACAAACGCGATACGAAATTTTCAGAAATCGACAGCGTTTTATCGTTTGCGTTATAACTCCAATCGCTTTTGTCCAAAATTTTGTGTCCGCGCATAACCGCAAGCACTCCGGCTTGTTCGGCGAAAGGATTATCTTGATAACTCAAAGTAAATTTTACGCCCGAACCGACTTTATATTCGGTTATTTGCGAATCTTTATCAACCAAAACGTAATTGCTTTTGGCTACGAAAAAAGTTTTTTCGGCAGTTTCTTCCTTTGCTTTGGCCACCACAGTAAAAGACGTACCGTCCGAAACTTTATCTCCGAAAGTTACTTTTCCCGTTACGCTGTTTATCGATATACCGTCGTAATCTTCTTTTAAAGAATACGATACCGCGTACAACGGCGCGGACGAGGCGTTAACAGTGTCTCCGTTTACAAGATATTGCGAAAGATTTGTAAATTCAACAGTAGGCGCCGTCGTCTGAGTACGCAGACGGCAAATGACCGAGGCTACTATTTTGCCTTTTATTCTGGCAACGACTATGACCTGAGTACAATCTGGTACGGTATCCGATATGCAGAATTTGCCGTTTTCAGAGTCTAGAGTTACTCCGTCTACGACAGTAACAAGTTCGTAAGAAGCCTTGCCTTTTTTTACGGATACGACGTCGCCATCGTGTATTTCGTACTCTTCCTGCGTAAAAGTTACCGCTTCGGTCTGCGAATTACAACCGATAAGAAGCGCCGAAGATACTATCAACGTTATAGAAAGTAAAACAATAAGTAATTTTTTCATCAATCAACCTTTTAACCCGCCGGCGACGGTATTTTTTATTATCGTTTTTTGGAAACAAGCAAACAGTATCGCTATGGGTATAACTGCTACCATAACGCCCGCAAATTGCAGCGGATAGTTTCCGTTTGCGGCGGATTGCAATTCCTGAAGCCCTACCGCCAAAGTTTTAAGATTGCCCATAAACAGGAACGGCGTCGAATAGTCGTTCCAAATGACTATGGCTTGCAAAATCGAAACAGCGATAATTGGCCCTTTCGCAAGAGGAAGCATAACGCGGAACAATATTTGAAAACGGTTTGCGCCGTCTATTTGCGCCGCTTCGGCATAACTCCAAGAGATAGTTTCGAAACTGCTGTGAAGCATTATAAAGTTAAATCCGAAACATCCCGAATACAAAAACAAAACGCCTATAAGAGAATTGTTTATTCTAAGGAAATCCATCATTTTGACTTGAGCCGGCAGCGTGCCTACTATAGGTACTACCATTGTAAAAATTGCCGCACCTAAAATTAGTTTTTTTCCGGGAAAATTGTATTTAGCCACGCAATATGCGGAAATTGCCGAAAGTCCGACGTTTATAACCGTACCGAGTACCGTCGTAACTATACTCATAAGCAGCATACTCAAAACGGTTTGTCCTTGAATTTCGAATTTTAACACTTCGATTATATTATCGAACTTCCATTCTTTGGGAAATCCGAAGAAGTTACCGGCGTTATATTCGCCGTTGCTTTTGAAAGTATTTAAAAGCATCCATAAAAACGGCGCGAGAAGAGATATCGCGTACAGAACGAATATTGCAAAAACTATCCACTTTACAACTTTATACGCCGAATGTTTATTTCTTTTTAACATACTATCTCCTAAAAGTCTACGTCGTCGTATTTTTTAGACATTTTACTGCGCACAAGCATAACGATAGGCGCCCAAATGACAGAGAAGAGAAGACCTTTTGCAGCCATTTGATTGAGCGCGTTCGCATCCTGCGAACTTGCCGTGGTTTCGAATATTTCCATCGCGATTGAATAAATATTGCCGCTCGTCGTGCCGTTGCTCAGCAAATACGGCTGCAAATACAGCGTCAAAACGTTCGTCATTCCCAGTACCACCAAAGTTACGATTGTCGGCCAAATAAGCGGTATTGTAATTTTGGTAAATTCAGTAAAATATCCCGCGCCGTCAAGCTGCGCGCTTTCGAAAATTTCCTTGGGAATCCGTCCTATCGCTCCGGACATAAGCACTACGTTGTATCCGAGCCCCGCCCAAATACAATACAAATATACCGTAATCTGCGAAGTAGGCCACTGCGCGTATAAATTCGACGACATATTTATGCCTATCATTCTAAAAAATTCGTAAATATAGCCGTTTTCTTTTAACGGAGTGTTAAATGCCATTGCAAGAGCGACTATCGGTATTATGTTAGGTAAAAAGAAAATAACGCGGAATACGTTTGCAAACGGCATATTTTTTTGCAGAAAATACGAAAACAATAACGACAACGGCAAACTTATAAATATAGTTATAACCGCGTAACCGAGCGAGTTAAGTATTATGACCGTTTGGTTGTTCAGCCATTTGGTTCCCGTAGTATTAAGCGTCGTTTCAAACAGATTTTTAACGACCGTTACAAAATTATCAAACGTCCACTGAGTTTCCCATCCGTTGGATTTTTGAAAAGCCATAAGAATAGAACCGATATTGACGAATCCCCAAGTGATTACAAACTGTAATACGGGATAAGCCAACAGCAACGCGACGAATAAATAATCTCTTTTTTTTCTTTTGCTGAGTTTGTGAATTCTTGTCATAATCAGTTGATATTAAGTACAAATTCGTCGGCGAACAATTCTCCGCCGTAAACCGACGTTACAATTACCGTTACTTGACGAGTTCCGACCGGAGCGGTTGCTTTTAACGAACGCAACGTATATTCGTTATCGTTAACGTCTAATACCGCTTCTTCTATTACGCTGAGACCGCCTTCCGTCTCGAATTGCAAAATAATTTTCCCTTTGCCTTTGCAACGGAATCGTAAATCCAAATTAAAATCCGCGTACACTCCGTCTATAACCTGGCGCAAAAGCCCCAAGTCCGAAATTCGCGCGCCGCAGGAATCACGATAACCCAATCCGTTTTCGATAAAACACATTTCACGCGCAGATACGGATAAAATTTCACGTTCTCTTTCTCTGTATCGCTCCGCTACGATTTTGTTTACTTCCTGAGACGAAAGATTGGGGTTTTCTTCCGAGACTTGTTTTCTGATTTCTTCACGCAGAGCCGCAGTTTCGGCGGCAAACAAATATCTGGCGTCGAGATTCCATCCGTAACCTTCTGCTTCGTGATTTAACACGTATTCGAAATTACCGTTGGAAATCTTGTTAACTACCGCCGTCGAAACGGGCGCGGAAGGATATTCGTCCTTGTCCGCAACCTGAGAATTGCTTATAACTGGTGTGAACGTTTGACAAGGCTGATTTAAAAACGGAATATATTGAACATAATCAACTTCCATCACGTCGCTTTCGAAATTGGCGTCGCCGACAAATCCCGTATTATTTGGAAACCATACGCCGAGCCACAAGCGCGCCGTCATATAAGGCACGAATATGCGGCTGACCGCGGTTACGACTCCGTCAACGTAATAAACGACCATTTCGGGGTCGGTATACCAGTCGAACCCGAAAGTATGAAATTCCCCGTCGTTCAACGCGATAGTTTTGTCGCTGCCGGTAACGCTAGAAACGTTAACGTCTTGCGATTCGTTCATTTCAACCGTTATATAATTGGTGTTTAAAACGTTTTCGAAAGAAATTACGGACGAGTGGTCCTTTCCTCCGGGAAGTTCTATGTCTATTTCGTGATTGCCGCCTTTAGTATCGTCGCAATACGTCCAAAAAGCGCTGCACGCGCCCAAACGCGGCAGAACTTTCATTTTAACCTGATACCTGCCCGGTCCGGTTACGAATTTACTTATTAGAGCGCCGCCGGTTAACGAGCCGTCTTTCCGCGCCCCCACGCCTTGCACGTCCGCAGACGTATAGTAACCTCCGTTACCGGAAAAAACAAGCACACCTTCGTCGGTGTAGTTAACGTTTTCGGGAATAACGCCGCCGTTTTCGTTGGCGCCCCAAGCCTGCTTTCCTATATACCAGCTGTCGTAATCTACGCCGCCCGTAAAATCATCGAAAAACATATTATCGTAATCTACGTCGACGCCGTCTAAAAATCTTATAGTATCGCCCGCTTTGATTTCTGCGCTGCCGTTAACGTTGCACCCGACAAGCGCAACGCAACATAACAAAACCAATGCGATAAGTAATGCAAGTTTCTTAATCAAATACGATTTTCCTCCGTTGTTTATTCAGTATAGCACATAATTATGGTGATTTCAATATGTTTTTTAATTTTGTTAAAAAAATATTTTTATTGTCGAAACGCGCAGAATTTTTCCGCCAGTCAACGCTATTTACGTATTTTATATAAATAAGGACGATCGTTAAACCGTATTATCAACGTTTCTTGCAAAATTAGGTATTGACAACCGACTTGGCTTGTGCTAATATCTTAGTTGATTTTTAATTAAATTAAAAAATTTGAAAATCGGGAGAAATTTCTAATGAAAAAAAAGTTAGCAGCAATTATAATTACGGCGATACTTGCGGCAACCGCAATATTCGCGCTTGTGTCCTGCGGACCTAAAAACGACGAACACGTACTTAACATCGTTTGCCTTAACAAAGGATACGGCAGAGAATGGATAGACGAACTCGTAGTAAAATTCAAAGCGGACCATCCGGGCTACGACGTCAACCTGGAAGCTACGTCGTCGGCTAAAACTCTTATCAATTCACATATCAATTCACGAAACAACATAGACGATTTGTATATTAGCGTGGGTTCGGAATGGATGTCGTACGCGCGTTTGGGAAAACTTGCCGAACTGGACGATATTATGGATGACACCGTAGACGGCAAAAAGCTCAAAGATAAAGTAAACGTAGAATACAGAAATTCTATCTACTATCCGGACAGAAACGGAGATTTACACACGTACAGACTGCCTTGGATATCGGCTACGGGCGGAATATTTTATAATGCCAAAATGTTTGAAGATAACGGCTGGGACGTTCCAACAACTTACGATGAATTGTTGAGCCTATGTCAAACGATAGCGGACGCTCAAATTCCAGTTGCGTCGGGTTCGGGAACGGTACAACAGCGCGAAACGGTTAAACCTTTCGTTTACACCAGCGAAAACCCCGACTACTTCGACTATACCGTTTATACTTGGTGGGCGCAGCTAGCCGGCGAACAAGCAGTGAAAGAATTTACGCAATACGCTTCGGAAAGCAATTATTCGCAGTCTAACGCTACTTACGCAAAACTAAAGGACGCCACGCAACTTTGGTTAAATATATTCGGTGAAAAATCGTACGTTTGCAGCGGTAACAGCAATAACGACGCTCAGCAAAAATTTGCTCGCGGAGAAGCCGCAATGATGTTTAACGGCGACTGGATGTATAACGAGATTTCGAATTATAACCTTTCCAACGCCAATTTTAAACTTGCTATTATGAAGACGCCGAAAGCGCCTAACGCAACCGATTCGGATATGCTTTACACCATCGGCGAAGACCAATATATCGCTATTCCCGAATCATCCATCAAAAAGGATTTGGCTAAAGATTTTATCAAACTTATGGTAAGCGATTACGGATGCAAAATGTTTTTAAACAAAGCTAAAGGCGTGCTTGCGTACGAATGCGACTATACCGAAAACGATTTCGGAAGCGACACGTTCCTTAAAAATCTGATTGAAACAAGAAATTCTTACGAAACCAAGTTTACCGAATATCCTTCGATGCAGGGAGAAGTTGTAAACAGCACTAAAATGCTTTATCTTGCGGGTAACGTAAACATTTGGGGAACCTCGGCATACCGCCCCTATGCGAATTTGCTTACCAGTGCGACTTACACCATCGACACAGCTTTTACGAACATACAAAACGAAGTCGCCCGTCAATGGCCTACTTGGAAAAGCAATTTGGGACTTAAATAAACAAAAGGATAAATTACGATGTCTTTTAAAGATACTTTAGTAGAATTATTAAATAAAGAACAAAACTTAAAAAACTGCGTTGAACTTCAACGCAGTTCCGCTTTACCCGAAAAATGCTTTTTGCTAGACGACGACACCGTTATTTGTTACCCGAGAACGACAGGCGACAGCCGATATCCTTACAGCTGCGACGGCTTTACGTTGTGGGCTTATTCTTCGGGATATATGTCGTTAAACGAAAGCACTTTTTACTATATACTGCCCGCCGACGAAGGTAAAGAACCGTACGTCGGATTTTTCGGAGGAATAAAAAACGGCGACGGTTATACGCCCGTTTCGATAACAGGAGCGGCGAAACAGCCGTGTGAAAACGTCTACCGTTTTACCGCGTACACGCCGCAAGCGGTTTATTACGTAGCAAGAACAAAAGAAGTTACTTTCGCTCTGCGCGCGTTCGTTTCCGAAGACAAAAAAGCCTGTTTTACAGCTTGCGCGCTGAATACGACGGACACGAAAAAAGAAATATATTTATCTTCGTTTTTTAACTGTTTGCTTATGCATCAAGCGGGAGAAAACGTTGAAACAAAATGGTTTAAACAGTGCTCCGTAACGCCAAACGGTTTTTTGTTCGAAAGCGTCGAAGATTTGGACCGCACTACTCACTTGGAAAATTTCGGAATTATCAACCGCGAAATACGCGCTAAAATCAACTACGCGGAAAGCACTACGTCCAGAGCAGACTATTCCGGCGGTAAAACGAATTGTTTAAACTGTTCAAACTCGCTTTTTAGCGGACACTTCGAAAAGCAAAAACAAATTTGTAAATTCGGAGATACCGCCGTTGCCGGAGATTTGGTTTCGGTAAACCTAGACGCAAATAGTTTCTGCAGTATAGATTACGTATGTCAAGCGGCTTTCGATAAGCAAAAAGCATCGGAACTCGTTATGGAAAAAATTACGGGCTACGCAGATAAAAAAGTAACCGAAGCGGAACAAAAAGACAAAATCAAACAAACTGCGAACGAAACGCTTAAAATGAATTTCGGTAAATTTAAGGACCTAAACGTAAACGAAGAGGTATTTACCAAATTCGTACGAAGCGTAGAACGTCAAGTAGAATTCGCGGCTTTGGCAAAAAACAGCGGAGTGTCGCTATTGGGCGTCCGGGACGTAGCGCAGCAGCTCGAAGCGGCGCTGATGTGGAATCCGTCCGAATGCAGAAAAAAAATTTTAGAGGTCTTAAACTTTATCGACCCTAGCGGACGCGCTCCCAGACAATACTCTTTGCCGGCAAAAGGCGCTTTGCCGCAAATGGATACGCGCGCGTTTATCGACCAAGGAAATTGGCTTATCACCACTATTTACCAGTATATCGCCTTTACCGACGATTACGGTATTTTGGATGAAAAATGCGGATACTACAAAATCGTAGGCAAAAACCAGGTTGAAAAGGTTGACGTTACCGACAGCGTATTTTGCCACTTAACGCGCATAACCGACTACTTAATAAAAAATATTGACGAGCAAACACACTGTTTAAAAGCGCTGTACGGAGATTGGAACGACGCATTGGACGGGCTGGGCGTATCGGAAAACCCCGACGAAGAGTACGGCAACGGCGTTTCGGTTATGGCTACTTTGCAATTATACGGAAATTTACAGGAAATGCTGCAAATTATCGAAAAAGCCGGAGACAGAAATAATCAGGCTGCAAGATATGAACGAGCGCTTAACGAATTGAAAACGGGGCTCGAAACGTACGCGGTCGAAAAGAAAGGAACGGAAAGAAAAATTTTGCACGGATGGGGAGATAAGCGTTCGTACAAAGTCGGAAGTTTTTGCGACGTTGACGGTAAATCCCGCGACGGACTGGCGGCAAACGCATATTGGGCGATATCTGGCGCGTACTTGTGGGATACGTCTATTAAAAAAGATATTTTAGCTGCGTATAAAAGACTGGACAGTAAATACGGATTAAAAACTTTCGAGCCGTATTTTGAAAAGGGAACGAAAGGCGTCGGCAGAATTATAAACTTACCCAAAGGTACCGCAGAGAACTCCGCCACGTATATTCACGCCGCTCTGTTCGGAATTTGGTCGTTGTTTGAAATGGGCGAAGGACAACTTGCGTGGAAACAGCTTGAAAAAGTACTGCCTTTAACGCATAAACTTATTACTACGACGCCGTTTGTTATGAGTAACAGTTATTCCTACAACGAAGAACTCGGCTTGGACGGAGAATCTATGAGCGATTGGTTTACGGGCAGCGCGAACGTCTTGATAAAAACTCTTACGAGAGAAGTTTTCGGAATACGCCCCGACTTAAACGGCTTGAATATTACGCCGTCCGCTTATATGCCTTTTGAAAGCGCAAACGTCAGCGTTTGCGTTAAAGGCAAAATAGTAAAAGTTAATTATAACAATAAGCATATCGGAAACCGCGAAATAACTTTAAACGGTAAAACTGTCGGCGCAAAACGTAACGAAGCCAAACAAAATTATGAAATATATTTACGCACAAACGAATTATCCGAAGTTAATATAATAGATATTACGGATTAAAAAATTAAAATTAAAAAAGGAAACGATTTGATTCGTTTCCTTTTTGTTTCACAAAAAATAAGCCTTGCCGATAACGACAAGGCTATTGTTTTAACGCAGAGGGTTCAACCTCTATCGTTATTGGTGCAGGTGGTGGGACTTGAACCCACACGTAGTCTCCTACATTGGATTTTGAGTCCAACGCGTCTGCCATTCCACCACACCTGCATTGATTAGCTTATTAACTATATCACAATTAAAATAAATTAGCAACAATTTTTAACCAAATTTCTCCAATAGTTTGATATATAATGCAAAAGCCGCCTGTGTGTTTGCAAGCGGCTTTTACGTTTTAAATTATTAGGCAATTATTCTTTGCAGATTTCGACTCCGCAGCTTGCACCTATACGGTCCGCACCGTTTTTAACCATTGCTACCGCTTCGTCGTAGTTATGCACGCCACCGCTTGCCTTAACTTTTAATCCTGCGGGATGAACCATATCCGCCATTAAACTTACCGCCTCGACAGTCGCTCCGCCTTTTCCGAAACCGGTACTGGTTTTAACGAATTGCGCGCCGGCGCTAACGCAAGCTTTACAAGCTTCGCGAATTTGCTTATCCGTCAGATTGCAAGTTTCCAGTATTACTTTTAGCAGCACTTCACCGCAAGCTTTTTTTACAAGAGCAACCTCTTTTTCCACTTTCTTCCAAGCGTTGGATTTAGCCCATGATTGATTGATAACCATATCTATTTCCGTCGCGCCGTTTTTTATAGCGTTTTTGGTTTCGAATACTTTTGTTGCCGTGGTGTTTTCGCCCAAAGGGAAACCTATGACTGTACAAACTTTCACACTGCTTCCGTCCAAACATTTGCTGGCAAGTTTTACGTGGCAAGGATTAACGCATACCGACGCGAAACCGTAACTTTTAGCTTCGTCGCAAAGAGCGGTAATCTGACTTTCTTTCGCAGGTTTCAAAAGCGTGTGGTCTATCATTTTAGCAATATCTTTCTTTAACATTTAAAGCCTCCTTTTTAGTACAGAAAGTTCGCTAACAACGCCCGATACATTTTTGAGCCGTATCTCCGTTTTAGCTTGACTTATTATAAATATTATACCACAACGGCTTTATTTTTTCAACGCTAAAAAGGTAATTGATTAAAAGTACCTTTTATTTTTTTCGCTTACCAAGTTTTATAGTCAAAACGTTATCCTCGATTTCAAATTCGTTACGACTGTTTTTCTTTTTTTTTCGTAACGCGCCTATGCACAGAAAAATCAAATACGCTATACAAACGGCAATTCCAACGCTGCAAACGATTATAACCGGCAAAACTTTTCCCATATAAACCTCCGTCAAAAACAATATACCACTTCCATTTTGACGAAAATGCGTACATTTTACACTAAAACTCAATTTTTTGACAGGACGCAGAGAATATAAAAATACAAATTGCAAATACTACGTTTACAAAAGGAGGAAATTATGAAAAAACTCATACTCGTAACGCTTTTAACGGTTATTGTTGCGCTTACTGTCGGACAAGCCGCTTTTGCGGAAACCGTAGAAACGCAAATTTGTGAAATTGCAAAGCAAAACGAAAAAGTTTTGGACGCCAAATGTATCGTATATCAACGCGCGTGTATTGTGGCGATAAAAACGGAAAAATTTACCACTAAAAGCGAATACGAAGAATACTTAAAACAATTTAAGGACACGATAAAATCCGAATTTGAAATAGACGACGTTTTCGTAACGCGCAACCCGCGTATAATGCAAAAACTGAATATGTTATCTTCGTTAAACGAAAATAAAAGAAACGAAATTATCAAAGAAATTATAGAAAAAGAACTCGACAAAAAATTTGCTCCCGATAAAGAAATAATGCCCAGACGCCTTACGTGGGCGAATTAAAAAATATTATTTTAAATTGCCGGCACACCCCTCGACTCCAATTCGAGGGGTGTGCCGTTACTATCAGTACAAATTAGAAAGTATATTCTTAATTAAAGGTATAAACATCTATTAACTGTCGTTTTGAAATAATTCCTTGCGGCAGACTGCACATAACGCGATAAAACGGCGCCCGCATTAGCGACGGACTAAAACTATTGCAATATTTTTCTTTTAGTTATTTTTATTACGCCTTGTAAAGCGTCATTTCGTATGGATTTTAAATACCTGACTTTGCAATTATATAAATATTATAACTGTAACTACATACAATACTACTATGAAAATAGTATTTAGCGGAGGCGGCACCGCGGGACACGTAACGCCAAATTTAGCTCTGATTGACAAATTACCGAACGAACAAAATTATTATATCGGTTCCGACGGTATGGAAAAAACGCTTACAGCGCCGTATTTGACAGACGGTAAAATACAGCGATATTGCGAAATATCCGCGCATAAACTGCGGCGTAAACTGACGCTTAAAAATTTAGCGCTGCCATTTCAGCTTATAAAAAGCGTTAAACAGACGAAAAAGTACTTAAAAGAAATAAAACCTGACGTCGTATTCAGTAAGGGCGGATACGTCGGTTTACCCGTCATAATAGCCGCTAAAAAACTGAAAATTCCCACGATAATTCACGAAAGCGATATGTCTCTCGGGCTTGCCAACAAAATTTCGGCTAGATTTGCCGACGAATTTTTATCGTCTTTTCCATGCGACAAACGCGCAAAAGTCGTCGGTTTGCTTATTAGGGAAGAAGTAATAAAAGGCGACAGACAAACAGGACTCAAAACGATGGGTTTCGACGGAAAAAAACCTGTTTTACTTGTTACGGGAGGAAGTCTTGGGGCAGCCGCTTTAAATCAAGCGATTTGCAAAAACAAACAACTCGCCGACACGTTCGATATTTTCGTTATAACCGGCAAAGGAAAACGCATCGACTGCGATTTCGTCAAACAACGGGAATACGTTACGAATATAGGCGATTTGTTCAGCGCCGCGGACGTATGTTTAACCCGTTCGGGAAGTAACAGTCTTGCGGAACTTACCTTGTCGCAAGTGCCTTTCGTTACGGTACCTTTAACTAAATGTTCACGCGGAGAACAAGTTAAAAACGCACAATGGTTTACTGAAAGAGGCTGCGGTTTGCAACTTTCGGAAGAAAATCTTGAAGAAAAACTGTTTTCGGCAATAAAGACTGCTTACGAAAACAGAACGGCTATCATAAGTAAACAAAAACAGCAAAAAGAATTGTACGGTACCGATAAAACTGTACAAGAAATACAGAAATTCAAATAAATTCAAACGTTAAAAATGCGCCCGTACCATGCGAGCGCGTTTTTTATTGTTATAGAATCTCGAACGTTTTTAAATTGTATAAATAATAACGTTTAAAGCACAATAGGCTGTAATAAAGTCTAAGTAAACTAAATCAAACCTAGGTTAGTTATATTATTTTGTAAAACAATCGTATTATAAACACCGTCAACTGTTATTCGCTTTACGATATTAAAAAATATAACAATACAATTAAATTCCGTCGATTGATATATTACTAAAAATAATTATTCGTAATCAACAGCGCGCCGTTGCATTTTCCGATTAAGATACGGCTCTGCTTAATCTAACGGTAGTTGAGACTTTTTATATTATTTGCGGTAGAAGTACCTTTCCGTTACGCCGCCGGCGAATTACTCTCCCCTGTTAATTTTCGCGATTTTTCCGCAGCGCTCCGCAACCGCTTCGCGCAAACGACGAGGTTTTTCTACACGGACGCCTTCGCCCAAAAACAAAATTTGATTTATAAGCATATCGTCGTAAGGCAATGTAGCGCGCGCGATATAATTGTCGCCCATTTTTGCCACGCAATTTACGCCAAGCCACTCCTCGCAAGCCGAAAGCGCGTTGCTTTCAACTGTTAAAATCACTTCGCACATTTCCTTATCTTTTAAAACGTCCGTTTGAATAACGCTGCTGTCAGCCTGAAAAGCCCGTCCGACAAAACGTTCGCCTACGTTAAGTTTTACAATACGCGAAACTTTGAAATATCTGAAACCTTTGCGCAAACGGCAAAAACAATACACATACCACATGCCGTTTTTTAAAATCAAACTGTAAGGCTCCACTACGCGCACGGAATCGGAACCGTCTTTCGCGTGATATTCTATTTCGCAAAGCGTTTTTTGACTTATGCACTGAGACAAAACGCTGACAAATCCGCCGACGGATATATCGTCGCTGTCTACTATAAACTGTTCCGACTTTAAAACCGTAGCTCCGCTATGCGAACGTTTTAAACCTTGTAGCTTTTGCGTCGCCTGCTTGGTTACGTCGTCCTGCAACGAAAAACTTTGCAGAGAAAAAAGCAAACGATTATATTCCGCCTCCGTAAAATACGTCGCTTTAAGTTTGTAATTTTCTACTATTCTCCAACCGCCGCCGCGCCCCAAACACGATTCGATAGGCACTCCTCCTTCGGATAACATATCCATATATCTGTAAACGGAACGCGTACTGATTTCAAATTTTTTAGCCAAATCGGCGGCTCTTACCAAATCGTCCGAAGAAAGCAGCGTGGATAGCATGCCGACCAAAACGGGTATCTGCATTTTAACTCCTTATTCTTTTGTAATCTTATAAGCTGAAATTGTTACGTTTTATAATACTCGTTTTGTATTATTAAAACCGAAGATTCGAAAATTATAATTTCAGTTTACCTAAACGGGTATGAAACGTCTGAATTTAGCCGATGTTTAAAACACTACTTATATACCGCAAACGGCGCAAAACTGTTTACGTGTTTAAATTACAAATCTTATGAATATATTGTACGCAATAACTTTTATATAAAACGACCGCTTCTAAAAGTGATTCGACTTGATTAAACTAATTAAACCAACTTAAACCGGGTTGATTGCTTAATTATATTGTAAAACGGCGATACTCAACCGAAAAAATTGCCGTTAAACGTTTTCGATATATTTAAATCCGATTAGACAAAGTTAACCTTAGTTATTTATATATCGTAAAACAACGATACTGAACCCGATAAATTACAATTAAGCGTTTTACAACGTAATTGAAACCAGTTGGTTCTTTAATTATAAAATACTGACAACATATTGTCAAGATATAACAAAATTTTATTAAAAATTTTTATAAAAACTGACAATAAATTGTCATATTTAGTATGTTATAATCTGATTACAAAAACAAAGGAGTAAAAATTATGCAAAACGTTTTCAATCAAGAATTCGATATAGTTGCGGTATACAGAAAATTGACAGCGCCGAGCAAGCCCATGCTTGTCAAAGCCAACGAATTTTTCAAACCTCAAAAAAATTCGCTTAGCAGGTTTCAACGCAGCATGGACGAATACTTCGGCGAAGTAACGATTATCTAAACTTATTTTTTCTTAATTCCGTTAATACCTTTAAGTACGCCCGAATCGAAAACAAACAGACGTTTTTCAAGCGCAATGTTATCCGCAATCGCCTGCTCTATCAACGCCTGACCGTATTCGGCGCGCGAAAAACGTCCTTCCCAAAGTCCGTACGCAAGACTGCCCGGTATTGTGTTTATTTCGTTAACGAACAGTTTATCGGTTTTTTTGTCGTAAAGATAATCTACTCTAATAACACCGGAAAAACCGAGTCCGCCGTATATTTCGGAAGTTAACTCCGTTACTTTACCGCTTACGGATTTCGGAACTTCGGTTTTCTTTAAATCTATCGGTTGATTAGAAACGTACTTATCTTCGAAGGTTAAAATATCGTGAATACTTACGGGACAATCGACAACGCTGGTTACGATTTCGCCGTTTACGCGCATTGCCGCACAATTAAGTTCGATAAAATCGGTTAACGCGCGTTCGCAGAGAACTTTGTCGTCGTATCTGAAAGCAAGTGCAAGCGCTTCGTTCAATTCTTCAAAATCGGAACAAACTTTTACGCCTATGCTGGAGCCTAAAGTGGCAGGCTTAACTATGAGCGGAAATTCGTAATCTTTTGCTAAATCACGCAAGTTTTCTATACTGTGCGGCGTTACTTCAAAACCTTCGATTACGGGAACGTTTGCGTCGCGCAAAACGC
This sequence comes from uncultured Christensenellaceae bacterium, assembly GCA_910586905.1. Classification (GTDB taxonomy): domain Bacteria; phylum Bacillota; class Clostridia; order Christensenellales; family CAG-314; genus Fimimonas. The sequence continues at coordinate 5,375 of CAJUIV010000012.1, read as the reverse complement.
GCTTGGTAAATACTTTATCCATAGCTACGGCGGACGGAATAAGCGGAGAACCGACTTGCGGAACGCCCAGCAAACTGCATAACGCGGCGATTGTTCCGTCCTCGCCGTTATTTCCGTGACAGCAGTTAATCACTACGTCCGCGTCGATTTTTTTGACGATTCTGTTACGTTTACAAACGCCTATTTTCTTTTCACCGAACAAAAATACAACCTTATTCTTCAATTTTTCCGTTACGTGTTTTACCGGAGTATAATCGTTTGGAACTAAAAAGCTCTCGTTATTTTTATCGAAATATACGCTGTAAATTTCACCTTTAAAGTATCCGCGAGCAAGACACGCGGTTATGACGGAAATATCGTGTTCCGTGCTTTTTCCGCCGTATACAATAATTATATTTTTCATATACACCACCTTTTATAATCGCTTAATCTCAATGAGAACAAGCCGGAAATTAAAATACTTTCCGCCTCAAACAATAAACGTATTTTTGCATAGGCTTTTTTATGCAAACGAATTTGAAATACGCTTTTACTCTTAAATGCAATACGCAATGTTCGACCGGTATTTCGCTTCAATCGTTTTGTCCAATTAGATACTGAGTAGGATGCAACTTACGCGTGTCGATTACGTAAAATCGGATAATTATGTAAAAATCCGTCGCAACGTCTGATACGCAATAGACACGGAATTTTGCTCAAAACGCTTTTATGTTCCTTTGTAACAGATAAAACGTTATAAACGTAGATTTGAATATGCAAACGTTTCTATTTTCGTCTATGTTACCAAACATAAGTTCTCGCCGTCATACGTCGGGCAAATCGTTTTGAAAAAGCAATATACCTCCTTGAATATACGGCTGCGCAAGTTCCACGGCACGTTTTAAATTTTTAGCGAAAACGGTTTTACAATTGGTTTCGCTCAAACCCGAAGCTAAAAATTTAGAGTTTTTTCCCAGTACTATCGCGACGTCGCACGCGCCGCCAAGCAGCCGTCCGCACTGGATATTCATTTGCTTGCGCTGTTTGCCGCACTCAACCAAACCTTGCGTGATAACCGTTTTTACGCAGCTGAAATTACTTAACGTTTTTACGCAGCTTTCGATACCCGCAACGCTGCCGTTATAACTGTCGTCCAAAATGTAACCGCGTTCCGTTTTGATAAGTTCCATACGGTGAGGCGTTTGTTTTACGTCGTCTGCGCGGGAAATAGTTTTCGTAAAACTTTGCTTTAAGTTTAAAGCCGTTTGCAAACAAAGCGCAAACGTATCGGCTACGTACTCCGTTACTTGCGGCAAAATAACGGAACGAGATATTTTGCCGTATCCGACTTTAAGCGCAGTGCCGCTGAAATCGACTTTTTCGATATTTACAGACAAACCGTTATGAGACAGGATTTTGCGGCAATTCCCTGAGTTAACAAAGCCCGACGCTATTTCGTCGCTATCGTTCAATACGCAGAACCCTTTTTCGGACAAATACTCGACCAACTCTCGTTTAGTAGATACAACGTTATCTAACGTTTTAAACGTAGACAAATGCTGAGCGCATACGCCAGTAATAATTCCGCAAGAAGGTTTGTACAACTTACATAATTCTAAAATATCGCCTTTTTGTCTTGCTCCGAACTCCAAAACCAAATATTTAACATAATAAAAATCGGTTTTATTTATAAAACTTGCGATGCCTAACGGCGTATTGCAGCTTCCTACGGGAGAAACGCTGTCGTCGAGCAATGAGGTTAACATGTCCTTAACGGACGTTTTACCGTAGCTTCCCGTAACGGCAATTACCGTTACCCCGCTTTTTTCGAGTTTGATAGACGCTTTTTTTAAATAACGCTTTGCAATAGCGTTATCAATCGGCAAACATACAATCCAACTCAAAAGAGTTATCAAAGGTAACGAAGCAACGAAAAAAGCGTTACCGACAAAGTAGCATAACAAAAATAAGACGATTGTCTGCATCGCTATAATACGCCAAACACGCTTGGTAAATTTGAGCGGACATTTCCTTTTTAAAAACGTCCAAGGACAAGCTGCGGCTAAATAAACTATGCTTAAGCAATACTCCGGCAATTTGTACGCATAAAACAGCGCCGCTGTAATTTGCGCGGCTATAAGCGTAGCAAAATAAGGAGAGATTATTATTTTTGCGTAACCGCGTTCGGGACGGTAACTGTTCGACTGCAAAACCCGCAAGCACTCGAAAGATAGAATTATAAGCAATAAAACGTCTACAGACGTATATAAAACTTTAATATTTCCACCTCCTATCCGACAAATATTTCGATTGTATCGGCAAAAGCCTGCGGGGCGTAAAAAAATGCAAAATGGTCGCCGTCTATTTCGACGAGTTCGCTATTTTCAATTAGTCTGTTTAGCCTCTTTGCATGTTTTAACGGAGTTGCCGTATCTTGCCGTCCGTTAACGATTAACGTATGACATTTAATTCGCTTTGCGTACTCCGACAAATCTTGATTGACGACTTTTACGAAAGTCCTTTTCATTTCATCGCTGCAATTACGGTAATCTTCGCTGCCGCCGTCTTTTGTTTTTTGCGGACAAAAACGTTTACGCAACTTGAAAAGTTTCACTTTCAAAAAGCGCTTAAGCGAAAACCGTCTTAGTCCGGCGGGAGCAAAGAGCAACATACGCTCAACCAAATCGGGACGCGTCGCCGCAACGAACATAGCCACTCGACAGCCGAAGCTATGCCCGACCAACGTTGCCGAAGTAATGCCCTTTTCCGACATAAATTCTATAAGCTGTGCGGCATAGTCGGAGACATCCCAACCTTTTGAATCGGGCAAATCGCTTTGACCGAAGCCTGCGAAATCAAGTAGATAGTTAGAATACTGCGGCAAGCGATGTGCAACCTGACGGAAAATACTTCCCTCCGCGCCCCAACCGTGCAAATATATTATAGGACAGCCCTGTCCCACCAGTTCGTAATGCGTTTTCACCGTATGTTATTTTATGTCGATAAATTTATATTCGTGCTACTAACAGTCAAAAACGTTTAAAAACTCTTGTAGGAATTTACGTATTTACTTTTATACGCGGAGAACCGAACTTCGATATTGCCGACACAATCCATGTAAACGATGAAAACGTTTCGAGTTTTTTACCGACGAACAAATCGACGAACTTAAAAATTCAAACGATTGGAATAAAGAAATAAATACAGGCAAATGCGTTAAAAAGGAAATTATAAACAAGAAAGATTATGCCAAATTAACCCGTACGCAAAAGGAACAGTTTGAACTTATATGCAAAAAAATTGCAAAAGACTGCGGCTGTAAAGGAAATGACAGCGTTTATAGATACGCTACCGCATGGATACGGACAATTACGGCCGAACTATATATTACGTCTACGGCGTCCATCGCGACGCAGACGGGGAGGGAATAAGTCCTACTTCGAAAACGATGAATTTGGATTGGTAATAATTTTGAATTCTAACGGCTCCTATGATATAAATACTTGCGGAATAAAGCTTAAGGACACTCAGAACTATCAAATCGAATTACAAAAATTCAAACAGTCAAATAGTTGGTAAGGGCTTTAATAATAAATATTTGACACCATAATTAAAAAATCCGGATTTACTCATATAAAAGTAAATCCGGATTATTATGTCTATAATAATATTCTATAAACGCGCTATTTAATAAGCTGCAGCACCATCGTATACGCGTCGCGCGTTGCGTAACGGCTGCGGCGGTAAAAATTCGGACGGATTCCCGCGACATCGTATCCGCATTTTTTGTACAATTCTACGGCGGGAGTATTTGCGGTATTAACTTCTAGTTCGCAGCGCTCGCATCCGTTTTCTTTTGCAAATTCGGCTACCTGCGCAAGCAGAGCCGAAGCGTGTCCTTGACGCCGATGTTTATCAAGTACGCAAATATTACAAATTTGAGCTTCCTCGCACATAATCCTCACGCAAACGTAACCCACTATTTCGGCGTTTTCCACAGCGCCGAAAAAGTGAGAAAACTCGTTACAAAACTCGCCGCGGAGAGCTGAAATCGACCACGCGTCCTTTCCGAAACACCCTTTTTCGATATCGGCAAGTTTAAAAATATTCTGCATATTGAAACCTATTTTTTCAACCATTTTTAGATACCTTATTTTCTAATGCTATTTCCGCTTGGCTGCGACGAATATATACGGGCGCAAGACTGCAAACAAATTCGCCCCTATTATACTTTTCGCGTACAAGTTTCAACGCGCCGTCAATATAATCGCACGCGCCGCCGGCTCTGCCGCAATTTTTAACGCGTTCGTCGTCGTACGGAACTACCGTTTTGCTTATTCCGTTAAGCTTGTCGTAATAATAGTAGCCGTTACCGGCGTCTATTACGGAACAGCCCATATTTCCGCAATTCTGCGAACAAGCAATCGCTTCAAGAGAGTTTATTTCAACGTACGGGCGTTCTTTTGCGGTACAATAGCCCTTAAGCGTTGATATGCCTATTCGTATACCCGTAAAACTCCCCGGTCCTACGGCGCAAGCGTAGGCGTCCAAATCGTCGAATCCTATTTTCGACAATTCCAAAACTTCAGACACTTTACCGCACAGAGTTTGACTGTGTTTTACACCCGCATCCCTTTGCGATACGTTATATATTTCGTTATCTTTTATTACGGCGACGGCTATATCCGACGTCGTCGTATCTATGAAGAGTATTTTCATATATTATTTCATTATCTCCGATTTGCAACGGATAGTTCTAACGTCGCGTTTCTCCGTCAAATACCGCGGTTTACCTTTTTAACGTTATACGGCGACGGCTTTCGGAAATTTTTTCGATAGTTACGCGAATACTGTTTGCGGGTATCAAGTCGGCAATATTTTCGCCCCACTCTATTACGGAAACTCCGCGGTCATCGTAAAAAAATTCGTTTAAACCCAAAATTTCAACTTCCGAACTGTCGTCGATACGATAAAAATCGAAATGATTTAGCGTAAGCCTTCCCGTATAACTATTGTGCAAAGCAAACGTCGGACTTGTTATAACGTCCGATATTTCCAAACCCACTGCAATCCCCTTTACAAAATGAGTTTTACCTGCGCCCATTTCGCCCGACAAAAGCACTGTTTCTCCGCCTGACAACGTACGTCCCAATTGTTCGGCTATTCGCTCCGTTTCGATAACGGAATCCGTTACGTAAGTTTTTTGCATAAACATATTATACTCTAAAACTTTTCTCATTGCAAGCGATAACTTCAGAAGGTTTATCCAAAATATTAAACGGCTAATAATTGAAAAATTAAGTTTGATACAACATATATTTTATAAAAGCTACCCGAAATACAATAAAAATCCACCAGCCTAGCTGGTGGTTTTTCATTAGAGGGTAAAACCCTCC
>CAJUIV010000011.1 GCA_910586905.1 uncultured Christensenellaceae bacterium | reverse complement strand
GAGGGTTTTACCCTCTAATGAAAAACCACCAGCTAGGCTGGTGGATTTTTATTAGTATCCTACATTTTATCGCAAATAAAGACAAATTTCGCGCGCGGGATTTGGATGTAATATATTGACAAAATATTTTATATATTATAGAATTAACAAGTAAAACAAACCTTTGATATTTTGTTCTTTTTACTTAAAAGTTAGTTTCAAACTTTTATTTTGAGAGTTTTAAAATCAAATTTTAACAAAGATAATTGATATTTTTTATTTCTAGGAGGAAATATGTCTTACCAATTTAAGTCATTGGATGAACTTGAGTCTGCTATCGGCAGTATGACTATTGCCGAGTTAAGAAACGTCGCTCGCGAGTTTAGTATAATTCCGCGAAACCGCAAGCGCGAAGATTTGATAGAAAAAATCGTCGCCGTATATAACGGCGATATAGAACCCGAGGTACCTAAAAAATCGGGTCGTCCTCCTAAAATAGCAAATAGATTGGAACAGGAAAAAGCCGTAATTGTAGACGATAGCATAGCTGCCGACGACGACGGCAACGTTGACGCGTCTTGGCCGAGAAGCGGTATCTTGGAAATTATGCAAGACGGTTACGGATTTATTCGTACTAATAATTTTACCAATACTCCCGGACGCGATTATTATATGTCCGCCAATATGATTGCCCGTATGGGATTGAAATCCGGAGACAAACTTACCGTGGTTTTGCGTCAATATCCCGATAGGGCAGCACCTACGGCTATTTTCGTACAGGAAATAAACGATACGCCGTGCAACGCTTTGCACCGTATTCCTTTCGACGCGCTGGAAGCGTGTTTCCCCAATTCGCGTATAAATATGCAAACGGATAAAAGCGATTATTCTCTGCGAGTTTTGGATTTGGTTGCGCCTATCGGTAAAGGACAGCGCGGATTGATAGTAGCTCCGCCCAAAACAGGAAAAACCATATTGCTTAAAAAAATAGCAATGGCGGTAAAAAAGAATCATCCCGAAATTCATTTGACGGTACTTTTGATTGACGAACGTCCCGAAGAAGTAACCGATTTTAAAGAAAGCGTTAACTGCGAGGTTGTTTATTCCACTTTCGACCAACAGCCGTCTAATCATTGCCGAGTTGCCGAACTGGTTTTCGCTAACGCGCGCAGACGCGTAGAGCAGGGACAGGACGTTATGATTTTGCTCGACAGTATAACGCGTTTGGGGCGGGCGTACAATCAAACCGCTGAGCAATCGGGCAGAACGCTTACGGGCGGTTTGGATATATCGGCTTTGCAGGAACCCAAAAAGATGTTCGGTTCGGGAAGAAACGTCAGAGGCGGAGGCAGTCTTACTATTTTGGCTACGGCTCTTATCGATACCGGAAGTAAAATGGACGATATCATTTACGAAGAGTTTAAAGGCACGGGTAATATGGAAATTCAACTCGACCGCCGTATGAGCGAAAAAAGAATTTTCCCTGCCGTGGACTTGAACCGCAGCGGAACGCGCCGAGAAGATTTGTTGCTGAATCAAAGTCAGCTCGAGGGAATGTATTTGGTCAGACGTATGCTTGCCCGCGAAGATGCAGTGCAAGCTACCGAAGAATTGTTAGAGGTTATAATGACAACCGAAAACAACGACGAAACAATAGATACTTTAAAACGTCTTGTCCGTTCGGCGGAAGCAAGGCGGGCGATGAAAAAATAACCGATTCAAATGAAAAACGTAGTTTTGGGTATGAGCGGCGGCGTAGACAGCGCCGTGTCGGCTTGGCTGCTTAAACGGCAGGGCTTTAACGTAATAGCTTTGTTTATGCATAACTGGGAAGAATCCGACGACGGTTGCTGCACAGCCGAACAAGACTTCGCGGACGTTAAAAGAGTGTCGGATAAGCTCGATATACCGTACTATTCCGTAAACTTTGCCAAAGAATATAAGGAAAGAGTGTTTTCGTATTTTTTGGACGAATATAAAAAGGGTAGAACTCCCAACCCCGACGTATTATGTAACCGCGAAATCAAATTCGGTCCGTTTTTGCAATATGCAAAGGCTTTAGGCGCCGACTATATAGCGACGGGGCATTATTGCGGCGTTTCGCATCTAAACGGCAAGCATTATCTGCTTAAAGCAAAAGACCAATCTAAAGACCAAACTTATTTTTTAAATCAGCTTTCGCAAAATCAACTTGCCGACGTTTTATTCCCGCTTGCGGATATCGAAAAGAGCGAAGTGCGTAAAATCGCCGACAAGCTGGGACTTGTCAACGCCGAAAAAAAAGACAGTACGGGTATCTGTTTTATAGGCGAACGCAATTTCCGCAGTTTTCTGCAAAATTATTTGCCGAATCAGCGCGGTGAGATAGTCGACGTAAACGGCAAGTCGGTTGGCGAGCATATCGGACTTATGTATTATACTTTAGGGCAGCGCAGGGGGCTGGGGCTCGGAGGAACTGCCGAAGGACAAGGCAGATGGTTTGTGGTCGAAAAAGATTTGGAAAACAACAAACTGATAGTTTCTCACGGCGACGAGAGCGTGCTGCTGTCGAATTCTTTGTTGGCAAGCAGTATGAATTGGATTCCCGATTGTCCGTCCGAGAGTTTTACTTGTACCGCTAAATTCAGATATCGTCAGCCTGAACAGAAAGTTGACGTTAAAGTATTAACCGACGGCAGAATTTCCGTAAATTTCCACGAAAAACAACGCGCCGTAACACCCGGACAATTCGTCGTTTTGTACGACGGCGTCAAATGTTTGGGCGGCGGAATAATCGACGAAGTTTATAAATAATTACGTATGAAAAAGAAAAAGCCGAAAACAATCAAGAATGCGGAATGTGATTCGCGCGATAATACGGTCGCAATCGCCGAAAAAACGGGCGATGAAAATGCTACCCCCCCCCGCGACGAAATCGACATACAGCTTGACGAACTTGCCATAACGCCGTCAGTCAAAAAACAGCGTGTTTGGGAGGTTGATTTCGTACGCGGTTTGATGATTTTGTTCGTGGTGTGGGACCATTTTATGTGGGACGTACGCTATATCGATACCGAGCTGTACAACACGGGACTGTTTAAATGGCTGTACGATTTGGCGGGCAGTTACTATTCCGGAGCGTTGAGGCAAGTTACTCAGCCGGTATTCGTAACAATGTTTGTGTTTACTTCCGGCGTATCGTGCAGTTTTTCGCGTAGTAACGGCCGTCGAGCGATTAAAATGGTTATATTCGCTTTTTTATTTACAGCTGTAACCGCGGCGATATCCGCTATAATCGGGCAAAATTTAACAATCAATTTTAACGTAATTCACGTTATAGCTTTATCCGTTTTATTGTGGACGGCAATAGAGTGGTGCCGGAAATACTGTGTTAAGAATTGGCAGAAAAACGTTTTCGGCGTAACGATGACGGCGGTGATTTTGGCTGTTCTTATCACGGGCGCTTGCGCTAATACATCGCCGTGGGTTAACGAAAGTGAAATTTGGTTTTTCTTGGCGCAGCATGACGGCTCTGTAAAGGGATTTTCAAATTTTACCGGTGCCGACTACCTACCGTTTTTCCCTGATTTCGGTTGGTTTTTGGTTGGAGCGTTTTTAGGCAAATTGTTATATAAAGAAAAAAAATCGGCGTTTCCGTCCGTAAATCCGAAATACGTTGCCCCTATAACTTTTTGCGGCAGATATTCGATTTGGGTTTATTTCGGCAGTCAGATAGTAATGTACGGATTCGTTTATCTGTTCCATTGCGTTCTGAATTGGTTGTAAAAGTCTGTTTGAATTATAATTGTTTTTTTAATACACGGTTTCCGCTTTTGTCCGGCGGAAATCGTTTTTTATTTGTTTGTAACGCTTCAACCCGTGTTTTGGCGTTTCGGAAAGTTTTGCGAGCTTCAAGATAAATATAACAGGTATACGGAAAAGTAGAAGACACAAGGCGTGTACTTACGGAGAGGTATGGCAAGGAAAAAAGCGATTCAAACTCGGCTTTGGGTAAAGCTAACGAAAAAAAACGAATGGTTATCGATTACGACGGAATTGTCAGTAAATAGCTGTCAAAGTTTATATGTTGCTGCTTGATACTTTTCCCATTGCGGCTAAACAATCCGAATGAAAATGATACTACGTCTGTTTAACCTACGGATTTAACGGGTATTTTCGTCCGTTTTAGCATATAATATTTTATTCTGTTAGGAGCGCGTAATGTCTACATTAGTGATTTTGGCGGCTGGTCTGGGCAGCCGTTTCGGTGGACTGAAACAGTTGCAGCCTGTTTCGTCAAGCGGTAAAACGTTGTTCGATTATACCGTATACGACGCGGTAAAATGCGGATGCGACAAAGTAGTGTTCGTTATTCGCAGAGAAACCGAATCGGCTTTTCGCGGACACGTATCGCGGTATGTTTCAAATCTCGTAAGAACGGAATTCGTTTATCAGCAAAATCCCGACGCGCTTTATAACCGCAAAAAACCGTGGGGAACGGCGCACGCGGTTTTGTGCTGTTCGAATGAGGTAAACGAACCGTTCGTTATGGTTAACGCGGACGACTACTATGGACGCAATGCGTTTAAGCCCGTATTTTGCCATTTAAGCGGCGCCAAACGCGGCGAGTATGCAATGTCGGCATATCGATTAAAAAACACCGTAAGCTTAAACGGCGTCGTTTCGCGCGGCGTTTGCAGCGTAAAGGACGGTTGTTTGACAAGTGTTACCGAGATAAACGAGATAAATAGCGAGTGCGCGTTTATTTTTGAAAACGCAAAAAAACAACTTGATAAAGATTCGTTGGTTTCTATGAATTTATGGGGTTTTACTCCGGATATATTCGGCTTGCTTGAGAACGATTTTAAAACGTTTTTATCGTCGGCAAATTTGCAAACGGACGAATTTCAAATACCTGCCGTCGTCGCGCGCGCTATAGCAAACAAATTTGCGTCCGTAAAGGTGTACGGTACGTCCGATAAATGGTACGGTCTTACTTACCGCGAAGATTTGACGGAAACGCGACTCGCTTTAACCGAGCTTGAAGACGCAGGGTATTATAATTGAGCTGTTGCGGAGTAAAATTCAGGCAAACAAATTTCCGTCGCTTTTCACGATAACGCTAAGCTTGCGTATCGAATGTATAAAATGCTTTGAGTAAATTTGTTTGTATAACGGCAGCGCCATGTACGGTGAAATAACTTTTTCGGTAGCAAAAAACGCGGCGTAACGAAATCGAACTTTTTTATATTTAAAGTTTTCTGTAAACTTGCGGCAATTCGTTGGAAAGATTGAGATGCATAAAAAAGAAGACGGAAAACCGCACTTCCCATAGGGAATGAAAAAATGAATAACGAGAAAGAACTCTTGAACAGTTTGTTCAAGAGTTCTTTCTGCTTGTAATAAGTAGGCTAAATTGAAATTTATCGGTTTGATTAAAATTCATTCATATGTTTTATGAAAAAATCATAGTAAAGGCGCACATTTTTTAACTCCGTCCACCGTTTGACGTCAACTTTTTCTTCGTCAAAATCGTATATCTTAGCTCCTCGCATTGATAGAATAAAAGGGGAATGTGTCGCTATAATCAATTGACAACCGAAAAATCGTGCGGAATCCTCCAAGAATTTCAAAAGTTTCAGCTGTCGTTCAGGCGACAAGCTGTTTTCAGGCTCGTCCAAAAGAAATAACCCATCTTCGCATATTTTGTCCGTAAAATACAGAAAACCACTCTCACCGTTTGACTGTTCACGAACATTTCGCATCAGCCGACTGCGTACATATCGCGATTGAGATGTTGTTTTCTTTCGAGCATCGCACACTTTTTTTAATTGTTCATAGTCGTCCAACGAGGCTACTTGAAAGTGTGCATATTTTGCTTCAAGATATTCCTTAAACAAAACTTCCCGTTTTTTATCTATGCCTTCATTGAGATTACGTAGATTAAGCATATAATCAAAAACATCATCACTTGTAACAATTCTGCTGGTTTGTGGAATTGGTTTAAATACTTGATAAGAACATAGTTTTGTGTAATCCTCGAAAAAACTAGAACGGTTGTACAATGTATCTCGTTCAAGACGCAAGGTTTCGGCAATTATATTCAAAGCGGTTGTCTTTCCCGAACCATTTCCGCCGTATAAAATAGTAATCGGCTCAAAATCAAGCTGTGTTACTCCGTGTTGCGATAAGACAAAGAAAGGATACATTGTGTCGTAGCAAGTCCGCTTTATGCCTAACCGAAATGACTGCTCGCGTTCAAGATTGGGAAATTCAAAATGAGATAAATATATCATAGTGCAACCATTTTACCGTGTAAGAAAATAAATATTCTCCGCTAAATTACTGTTTATCGCTCTATTATTATACAACGACAAAATTAAAAGGTAAAGTAAAGACGCACTCACCTTTCTTGCAAGGTATAGTGCGCTATACTTACATTCTGTTCCTGTGGTAAAATTCCCTATGGGAACTACGGTAAAATCCCGTCTTTTTTATATGTTATGATGAAATTTACCGGCTAAACGGGTTTTATATTTTCAATCGCTGTCGTTATCTTCTTTGTTTTCGGCTGATATTTCGTCAACGGCTTTATTTGCTTGTTTCTCTTTTTTCTTATTGATTATAACGGGGACGATTTCCATCAATATAACGGAGGCTATAACCAATAGTCCGCCTACGAGCGTGTTCCAGTAAAACAGCTCGATGCCGGCGGCAATGGAAATAACCGCCCCTATGGGAGATTCGCATGCCAGTATGATTGCCGTTTCCGTTGGATTGAGTTTGTTTTGCGCGTACGATTGCGAAAAATATGCGAACGCAGTGCCGCACAAAGATACTATCGCCAACCGCCACAAATCGTACGAAACGTCGAATTGCATAGATTTATAATTTTTACTTTCAAATATCAAAGTGTATAAAGCAAACAAAACTGCGGCAAAAAAAACCTGCCAAAAAGTTAAATTTATATGATCGATTTTCTGTTTCTTTAGCGCGAAATCAGACCAAGCGATTTGCATCGCGAACATCAATGATCCTACAAGCGTCAGAATATCGCCTAATGTCGTTTCTTCGATTTGGTCGTTCTGCCCGAATAAATTTAAAATCAACAGCCCGGCAATGGCTACGGTTACTCCTGCAAACATCGTCCAAACGGGACGTTTTTTATAAATTATCCAAGCTATAAACGGTACGAAAACTATATAAGCCGCCGTGAAAAATCCGTTGTGCGACGGAGTGGTGTATTTAAGTCCTATAAGCTGCAGCGTAAAACCCACGAAAAGCATTGCGCCGCCTGCAAGCCCGTAAAGTAACGAATGTTTGTTGAACTTGAGTCTTTTTGCGAAAATTGCAAGAAGCGCTATCGCCGAAACGACAAATCTGACGGCGTTGAGCAAATTAGGGGTATTTTGAAACGACGAAGTCAGCAGCTGGTCGTTTAAAACGAATCCCGCTCCCCAAAATATTGCCGTCATCGACAACATAATAAATCCTAAAATATGTTGTTTTTTATTTGCGTTTATCATTGTTACCTCTAAATAAAAAACGGCAGTACTAAAATATTAGTCTGTCGTTACGTTCCCAAGGCGAACGGACACGGGATTTCTCCCACGTTTCCTCGGCGTATTTAGTTACTGTTATTATATGCAATTTATCGGTTTTTGTCAACCGTTGCGTTTAGTGAAAAAAATATCGTTGTTATTTCAATTTTAATATACTATAATATACTTAATAAAAAACACTGTTCAGTTTTGACGCGAGGATAAAATGGCATTAAAAATTGCAATTATAGTTTTATATTCGTTACTTACGGTAACCCTTATGATACTTAAATGGTTTAAAGTCGGCAGCAGAGGACGCGGAGCCGTAAAGATGATAACCGCAGCGCTTTTCGTTGCAGTCGGCATTTACGGCTGCGTTATAAGCGGCAACGTATACGGTTACGTTCTTGCCATAGGGCTGTTTTTCGCTTCGCTAGGCGATTTGTTCTTGGTTTTTATGAACAAGCGCGTATGGTTTGTGGCGGGAGTGTTGTCTTTCAGTTGCGCCAGTTTGGTTTTATCTTGCTACTCGGTCTTAAGTTACGGGTTTAGATGGTGGGCGACGATAATATTCGCGATTTTTTGCGTAATTAACGTTTTATGTCAACTTTTTAAAGTTTACGATTACGGTTCTAATATCGTGTATTTAAATATTTATACCGTTTTAGTGGGCGTGTGCGGTAGTTTGGGTTTATCGGTTGCCGTAACTGCGGCTTCCGCGTCGGCTTTGATGTTCGGATTGGGTTGTTTTATGTACTTCGCAAGCGATATCTGCTTAGGTTTGTATCTTTTTAAATTTAAATTTCGCGCGGTCGATATGGTAAATTCGCTGCTGTATTTTCCCGCTATGCTGTTGATAGCGATGAGTTTGATAATCTGAAATCGTATTCAAAGTTGAGCAGTCCCGACTGCCTTGTCGGGTTTGCCGATTATTACCGAAAAAAAAAGTATTTTTAGATTCGACCGTTTTGCCGCGGTCGTTTTTTTGTAGTTTCTTCATCGTTCGTTTGTCTGCCGAATCGTACGGCGTTAAGTTTTGCTACGTGCCTCGTATACGGCATTGTGCGCGTTAACCTTGATTTGAGTCGATTTCTTTTCAAAATATAACATGCTGATTTTATTGAATTTCAAAGATGACTTATTTTTTACCGTTTTTTATGATTGTATTTAGAATTGAACGCAAAATAACAGTATTGTATTATAAAATATTTAAAAACGGCATTTTTAACCGCGTGTGTTTTAGAGTAAATTTTCAAATCTATGTAAAAATTTAGAATAATGATTGATTTTGCGCGATTATAGTGATAAAATATTTATAAAATAAGCGTTAAAAACGCAGTTAAATTTTTTTAAAACATTATCGGAGGACTATATGAGAGCCAGCGGTGTTTTGTTACATATCACCTCTTTACCTAGTCAGAGCGGAGTCGGAACGCTTGCCGACGTAAATAGATTTATCGATTTTTTACGAGAGTCGAAACAGCAATATTGGCAGTTGTTGCCCATAACGCCGTGCGATTTCGTCAATTCGCCATATGCGTCGCCGTCCGCATTCGCCGGCAATACGCTGTTGATTGACGCGGACGAATTGGCGGCGGAAGGGTTGATAGACGAGAACACTCTTTTGCGCAGCAAAACCGCGCGCGGAAACGACTACGGTTACGCGATTTATCACAAAGAAATTATTTTGCGCGAAGCGTTCGAGGCGTTTAATAAGAGAGACCCGTCAAAAGATTACGTCGAGTTTTGCAGAGCGAATTCTTTTTGGTTAGAAGATTATTCGCTGTTCTGCGCCTTGAAAAAGCATTTCGGAGGCAAGTCTTGGCTCGAGTGGGACGACGAGGAAATCCGTCTTCGAAATCCGTCCGCTATGCAAAAGTACAAAGAAGCGCTTGAAGAAGAAACGGAATATCACGTATTCTGTCAGTATGTGTTCGATAAACAATGGAGAAAATTCAGACGGAAATTGTGCGATAACGGTATAAAGCTTATAGGAGATATCCCTATTTACGTGGCGTACGATTCGGCGGACGTTTGGTCGAAGCCGCACTTGTTCAAGCTTACGAAAGACAGACGTCCCAGTCTTGTCGCGGGAGTACCGCCGGATTATTTTTCGGAAGACGGACAACTGTGGGGTAATCCTTTGTACGATTGGGATGCTATGAAAAAAGACGATTACGAATGGTGGATAAAACGCGTCGGCAAATGCGCCGAACTTTTCGACGTATTGCGTATTGACCATTTCCGCGCTTTCGATAGTTATTACGCTATAAAGTACGGCGAAAAAACAGCTCGGAACGGTCGTTGGATAAAAGGCGTAGGCTACGAATTTTTAAAACGTATAATTAACGCGTATCCCGATCTGACTATTATAGCCGAAGACTTGGGCGACATCCCCAACAGCGTTTTGGAATTACGCGATAAATGCGGATTCGCAGGTATGAAAATAGTACAATTCGCTTACGACGGCAATCCAAACAACGCTTTTTTGCCTCAGAATTATCCTGAGCATTGCGTGGCGTATTTAGGCACCCACGATAACGATACGACCGTTGGTTGGTGGAATTCCTTAAACGATTGGCAGCGCGACACGGTAAGGAGAATCAGCGGCGTTACGGGCGAGCGTATTTCTTTGGAACTGATAACGCAGCTTGCGAACAGCCGTTCGGAATTGGTAATTTATTCGTTGCAGGATATCGCCGAAGACGATTCTTCCTCAAGAATGAATACTCCCGGCACGTTAGGCTGTTGGAAATACATGTCTAAACGCGGAGACTTGTCCGCAGAAAAAGTCAAATGGCTGTTGAATTTAACCGTTCAAAGCGGCCGTTGTTAAGGAGAGCGTTATGTCGAATAGATTTTCGGAATTTTACAGCGGCGAAAGCGTAAACGCCTACGAGTTATTAGGTTGTAAAAAAGTGGGGGAAAACTCTTATCATTTTTCGGTTTGGGCGCCTAACGCTTTGAGCGTAAGCCTTATAGGCGATTTTAACAACTGGCTTGTCCATCACGACAAAATGACGCTCGAAGACGGTATTTGGCAAATCACGGTAGACGCGAGAGAAGGCGATTGTTATAAATACGCGATTACCGCTCAATCCGGAGCGATATTGTATAAAGCGGACCCATACGCCCGTTATGCGGAGGTAAGACCCAAAACCGCCAGTAAAATTTATTGTCCCGAACAAAACTTCGAATGGTCGGATGAAAAATGGATCGAAAAGCAGCGTAAAAAAGATATTTACAAAAGTCCCGTTAACGTGTACGAAGTTCACGCGGGTTCTTGGCGTAAACATTTTGACGGAAGATTGTACTCTTATCGCGACTTGGCTAAGTATTTGGTTCCGTACGTCAAAAAAATGGGATATACTCACGTTGAATTTATGCCGCTTGCCGAGCACCCTCTCGATGCGTCGTGGGGGTATCAGGTAACGGGATTTTACGCTCCTACCAGTAGATACGGTACTCCGGAAGATTTGAAATATTTGGTGAACCAATTTCATAAAGCGGGAATCGGCGTTATTTTGGATTGGGTCCCGGCTCATTTTTGCAAAGACGCGCACGGACTTATCGAATTCGACGGAACGTGTTGTTACGAATCCGCCGATGAATTTAAAAAAGAACATAAGAGTTGGGGAACGCGTATTTTCGACTATTCGCGTTACGAGGTTCAAAGCTTTTTGATTTCGAACGCGTTGTACTGGTTTAAAGAATTTCACTTCGACGGTTTGCGCGTAGACGCGGTTGCAAGTATGCTGTATCTTGACTACGACCGTAAAAACGGAGAGTGGCGGCCTAACAGATGGGGCGGCAAGGAAAATTTGGAAGCGATAGATTTTTTACGTAAGCTTTCCTGCAAAGTATTCGAAGCTTGTCCTTACGCGCTGTTTGTGGCGGAAGAATCGACAGCTTTCCCGAAGGTTACTCATCCCACTTACGTAGGCGGTTTGGGCTTTAACTACAAATGGAATATGGGTTGGATGAACGACGTTTTGTCATATATGCAATCGGATACGCTGTGGCGCAGCGAAAAGCACAATAAACTGACTTTTTCGATGTGTTACGCATACAGCGAAAATTATATGCTTCCGCTTTCTCATGACGAAGTGGTACACTTAAAAGGCAGTTTAATCAACAAAATGTTCGGAGATTACGATACCAAGTTTGCTCAGCTAAAAGCTCTGTTGGGTTTTCAATACTCTCATCCGGGGAAAAAACTGAATTTTATGGGAGTCGAACTTGCGCAGTGGAACGAGTGGAACGAAGATAAAGAACTAGATTGGATATTGCTGACGTATCCCAAGCACGACTCTCACAACCGTTTCGTGCGCGAATTGAACAAAGCGTACAAAAAGTACAAGCCTCTTTATCAAAACGATACGTCGTGGGACGGTTTTAAATGGCTGCTTGCCGACGACAGTAAAAACAGCGTATTGGCTTACGAACGATTTGATAAGCGCGGAAACACAATGCTCGTAGTTGTAAATTTCAGTTTATACGACTATTTTAATTACGGTTTTTACGTTGATAAAGGCGGGTACGAACTCGTTATTAACAGCGACGATTATAAGTACGGAGGCAGAGGCGTAGAAGTTAGAAACGAAGTAACGTCTTCGGACGAAGGATACGTCGAAATAACAATACCGGCTTCCAGCGTACAATACTATTATAAACCCGCTCAAAAAGCGGCAAAGCGAAAGGAGAAATAATTATGCCAACATCGGCTTTAACTAAATCTAATATAAAAGACTTGATTGAAAGCGCGTCGAACAAAGCGTTCGGCGTTTCGGCAATGGAAATAAGCACTCTTCAACTGTATAAGTGCGTAGCAACCGTCGTAAGAGATATGCTTTTGGAAAAACGCACGACGTTTAACCGTCAGCATAAAGCGCGCGAACATAAAAGAGTTCATTATCTGTCTATGGAATTTTTGATGGGCAGAAGTTTGAAAAACAATCTGTTTAATATGGAGTTGGACGGACTTTTTGCCGAAACGCTTAAAAAATACTACAAAGTTAACATAGACGATTTATACGAGTGCGAACCAGATGCCGGACTCGGAAACGGCGGACTCGGAAGACTTGCCGCGTGTTATTTGGATTGCTTGGCGAAAGAAAACTATCCCGTTATGGGACATTCGCTCCGTTTCGAATACGGTTTCTTTCAGCAAAAAATAATCGACGGCTGGCAGACCGAACTTCCGGATAACTGGCTGCCGGGAGGAGAAATATGGCTTAAAGAGCGTCCCGACAAAATTCAAGTCGTACGTTTCGGCGGTGAAGTTAAAGAGATATGGACGGATAAAGGTCCCGTTTACGAACAGGTAGGCTGCGAGGAAGTGCAGGCTTTTCCGTACGATATGGTTACGGAAGGATACCACGCTCCTGCGGTAGGAGTGCTGCGTTTGTGGTCTGCCCGTAACAATAAACCTTTCGATTTCCGTACTTTCGGTCAAGGCGAATATCTGCGCGCTATGGAGGAACAAACACGCGCTGAAATGATAACGAAAGTTTTGTATCCCAACGATAATCACGAGGAAGGAAAAGTTTTACGTTTAAAGCAAGAATATTTTTTGGTGTCCGCCGCTATGCAGAACATTGTAAGCGACCACTTTAAACGTTACGGAAATTTCGATACTTTCGCTAATATGGTTGCGGTGCATATAAACGATACCCATCCCGCGCTTTGCGGTCCCGAGCTTATGCGTATTTTTGTAGACGAATACCGTATGAGCTGGGATAAAGCTTGGAATATAGTAACGTCCGTTTGCGCCTATACTAATCATACGGTACTTGCCGAAGCTTTAGAGAGCTGGCCCGAGTATATATTCAAGCAACTTCTGCCGCGTATTTACCAAATTATCGTAGAAATAAACGAACGCGCCTGCAAAGAGTTTTACAATAAAACGCGTGATTTTAAAAAAGTTTCCGACTTGGCGATTATCGCGTACGACCAAGTTCGTATGGCTAACCTGTCGATAATTTCTTCGCACAAAGTAAACGGAGTTTCAGCGCTGCACAGCGAAATTTTAAAAAAGGATTTGTTTAAAGATTTTTACGAACTTAACCGAAGCAAGTTTACCAACGTTACCAACGGTATCGCGTACCGCAGATGGTTATGCCAGGCAAACCCGGGTTTAAACTCCTTGATAAAAGATTTAATCGGAGACGCTTTTATGAGCGACGCTTCGGAGCTGACGAAACTTAACGCCTTTTTGGACGACGAAGAAGTACATTCGCAGATGGCTAAAATAAAGCTTGCGAATAAAAAACGTTTTGTCGACATCGCCAAAAAGAAGTCGGGTTTGACGATAAATCCGAACACCCGTTTCGACGTTCAGGTAAAGCGTTTGCACGAATATAAGCGTCAGCTTCTCAACGTGCTTAAAATTGTTTCGCTTTATCACGACTTGAAAGAAAATCCAGATTTGGACGTAACGCCTCAAACGTTTATTTTCGGCGCTAAAGCGGCTCCCAGTTACTATGCCGCAAAAGAAGTTATAAGACTTATTTGCTGCATACAAAAAGATTTGGAATCCAACCCTAAAATCCGCGAAAAGCTAAACGTCGTATTTATGGAAAACTACTGCGTAACGATGGCGGAAAGTCTTATTCCCGCGGCGGAAGTATCCGAACAGATTTCCCTTGCAGGAAAAGAGGCCAGCGGTACGGGTAATATGAAATTTATGATAAACGGAGCGTTAACGCTCGGTACGCTCGACGGCGCCAACGTCGAAATGAGCGAAGCGGTAGGACTAGACAATATATTTATTTTCGGTATGACCGCAAAAGAAGTTTCAGACGTTTGGGCGAACGGATACAATTCGACCGACTTCTATTTCAAACTGCCTAAGCTCCGTGCAATAGTGGAAGATTTGAATAACGGTTTCGGGGGAACGACGTTCGAAACTATTTCCAACTATCTACTGCGCAACTATCCTATAGCGGACCCGTATATGTGTTTTGCCGATTTCGCAAGCTATATGAGCTGCCACGATAAGATGAACGAAGCGTACAAAAACGTTAATTTGTGGAACAGAATGTCGTTAAAGAACATAGCGGAAGCCGGCAGATTTTCCGCCGACCGCTCGGTACGCGAATACGCGGAAAAAATTTGGAGAATGTAATGCAATACGTTAAGTACAACCCTACCGACGAATTTTATAAAAGCGTAGTGGGCGCGGTAAGCGAAAACAATCGGTTCGGCATTCGCTTGCAGCTTAACCAAATCGTAAATCCGTCTTCGGTAAAACTTAAAATATTCGGCGACGGCTTGCTGCAGAAGTACGAATACGTAATGTATAAGGACGCAAGCGGCGGCGGTTTCGATAATTATATAGCGGACGTAAGTCTTCCCAAAGGCTTGTATTTTTACTACTTCGTTATGGAAGGCGTCGATTACGAAAAGTATATTGGAATAGGCGATAACCGCGAAGCGTGTTTTTACTACGATAACGTCCGTCCGTGGCAGCTATCGGTATACAAGAAGAAATATGAAACTCCCGCTTGGCTGAACAAAGGAGTTATGTACCAAATAATGACCGACAGATTTTGTAAAGCGGGCGAAACGCTGCCTTACGAAGACAAAATTATGCGCAGTTGGGGCGAACAGCCTTTTTATCGCGACGATGACGGTATTGTTCGCAACCGCGACTTTTTCGGAGGCAATTTAAAGGGAATTATAAGTAAGCTGCCTTATCTTTCGTCTTTAAACGTTAAAACGCTGTATTTAAATCCTATTTTCAAAGCGTATTCCAATCACAAATACGATACCGAAGATTACGAAGAAATCGACCCTATGTTCGGCACTCAAGATGATTTTACCGAGCTATGCGCCGAGGCGGAAAAGCTTGGGATGAAAATAATATTGGACGGCGTTTTTAATCATGTGGGTTCGTCCTCTAAATATTTTAACCGCGGTAAAAAATACGGAGAAGGCGGGGCTTATAACGACGTCGATTCGCCTTATCGCGATTGGTTTAACATAAACGCTGACGGCAGTTACGAGTGTTGGTGGAATTTTCAGACTTTGCCGCGCATTAACGCGTCGAGTTTGTCCGCGCAAAAGTATTTTTGCGGTAAAAACGGCATCGTTCCTCGTTATTTAAAAGCCGGCGCATCCGGCTGGCGTCTGGACGTGGTAGACGAAATTGCCGACTGTATGTTAGATAAAATCGTATCTTCGGCAAAAAAAGCCGATCCTCAAGCAGCTATAATAGGCGAAGTTTGGGAGGACGCTTCCAACAAAATCGATTACGGCGTAAGACGTCATTATTTGGACGGCAGTCAGCTTGACAGCGTAATGAATTACCCTTTAAAGGACGGCATAGTAACGTACGTTAAAAACGGCGACGCTTCGGCTTTGTCTGCCGTTGTTTTCGACGAAATTAACAATTATCCCAAATTCGTGCGTAATAACCTTATGAATATTTTAGGCACTCACGATACCGTCCGGATACTTACCAACCTTGCAGGCGAAAATTTGGATAACTCCTCGAAGGAAATAATGGCTCGTCAAAAACTGACCGATACGCAGTATCAGTACGGCGTAAAACTGCTCAAAATCGCTGCTTTGCTGCAATATACGATGTTCGGTTTTCCTTGCGTATTTTACGGGGATGAGGCGGGAGCGGAAGGTTATAAAGACCCGTTTTGCCGTGTTTGTTATCCTTGGAATTCCGAAAATAACTTACTAATCGATTATTACCGCCGATTGGGTGAACTTCGTAAAATGCCGGTTTTTTGCGACGGAGATTTTAATGAAATTTCAGCGGAAAACGGCGTTTACGCTTTCAGCCGTGTAAGCGTGGAGACACAAACCTCGGTTATGGTTGCCGTAAACAGAGGATGCGGCGATTATTCGCTGTATCTCGGCGGCGCTTATAAAGATTTGTTAACGGGACGCAAATACAGCGAACAGTGCGTAATCGAACCTTACGGTTTTGTAGTTCTTGTAAAAATTCAGTAAACGTTTCAAACCCTTTTACGTGTTGTAAAGGGGTTGTTTTCCATAATTATATTTAAAAATCGAACTAAACGTTTGACATATTTTCGGGTTGATATTATAGTTGTCTTATCGGTAAAACGGCTGTTTAGTCGAAAGGCTTAAAAAAGAAATTTCTAACGCGTTTTACACAAAAACTTTACTTTTATTTCGGGATAATATGCGTAAGATATATTGAATTAAACGCGTACTAAAGCCGACGGGCAAACCGAATTGAGCTTGACCGTTAAATCCGAACAGTTAAATTAAGATAAAATTTGTTTTTCGTAGGAGTTATCCGTTGAAAAAAATAAATTGGACGTCGATTTTAAGATTTATCAAAGAATATTTGATAGTAACCGTGGCAGCGATACTGAACGCAATATCGCTGTTCTGTTTTGTAGACCCGTCGTATCTTATAGCGGGAGGTGTCAGCGGGCTTTCGTCCGCCGTATCTTATATCGTTTGTCATTTTATCGGCGAGTCGTATTTCAATATTGTAAAATGGATAATTTATTTTGTTTTAAACGCGCCTCTGCTTATTTGTTCTTTAATATTTTTACGCGGGGATTTTACGTTTAAAACGATATGGTCGACCGTTGTGTGTACAGCGGCGGGGTTCCTGTTCTCGGCTTATTTGCCGGATAGTTTCGCGTTTAACGATTCTAAAATAATAGCCGTTATTTTCGGCGGGATTATTATCGGTTACTCTATGTATATAGCAAGCGAATTTAACGGGAGTAACGGCGGAACGGAAATAATAGCCAAAATAGTAGCTAAAAAGAAACCCGGAACCGATTTGTCTAGCGTTATACTGATATCTAATTTGGTAATTTTGATTGCGGGAAGCGTTATCGTAATGATTTTGCAAGACCAGCGTTTGGGAGTAGTGGTTTATTCTCTTATATATATTCTTACCGGTTCGAGCGTAATGGGTATGCTAAAACGCGGTTTCAATCATCCGCAGAAGTTTTTGATTGTAACTACGAAATACGAAGAATTATCTCAGGAAATTCTTACCTCTTTTAAACGCGGATTATCGTATATGAAGGTTGAAAACACGCGTGAGGACAGCGAGGAACGCAAATTGATAATGGTTGTCGTTCAATACAGGCAGGTTCCTCGTTTAAAACGAATAATCAAAAAGTGCGACCCCAAAGCGTTTACTATAGTTAAGGACGTTCACGAGGTATTTTCCAGACCGTTGTTTAACAGGAGTTACAAGACGAAATGAAATCTAAAATTTGGTATAACTTAAAACAAATTTTAATAATTTTGGGAGCGGCTTTGGCTGCGGCGGTTTCGATAGAATTGCTTCTGCTCCCTAGTAACGTCGTGGTGGGCGGAGCTTCGGGAATCGCGTCTATTTTGGATATTTTGCTAACAAATACAAATAGCGCCAAATGGTATTTTTCGGTGGGCGTATGGGTAGTAGCCGTAAATATTCCTATTTTAATTTACACGTTCGTTCGTTTCCGTAAGCGTTTCGCCGTAAAAACATTGCTTTATGTTGTGTTTTTGGCAGCGTTTTTGCTTGTGTTCAGAATATGCAATTTGGCGGAAATTTTCAAAAAAGCGATGGTCGCCGAAGGCGAAGATATAGACAAGGTATTGTATGTGGTAATAGGCGGGGCGCTGCATGGAGTTTCTCTGCCGATGATATTATCCGTTAACGCTTCGACGGGAGGCAGCGATGTAGTTGGACTTATAGTTCAGCGTCATTCCAAAAAGAGCAGCAGCGACGCTATGCGCTTGATTTTGGCGACTAATATCGTTATATTGTTAGCTTCGTCGCTTTCGTACTATTTTGTACGCGGCGATAGCATAGAGGCTATAAATATGTTTATCTATTCCGTCGCGGCAATGTTTATAGGAGAGATTGTGCAGGAATTGATATTCAAAGGGTTTTCCGCCGCCGTCGAGTTGGAAGTTACTACGGAAAAGCCTCTTGAAATGGCGCAGGCTTTGCAAAATGAATTGAAACACGGTACAACGTCCGTAAAGGTTGTGGGCGGTTATTCTCATCAGGAAAGAGATATGATAATTTGTATCGTCAACAAATCGCAGCTGCCGCGCGCACGGCGAGTGATAAGCGAGGTTGACCCCGGCGCGTTCGCATATGTCGAAAACGTAAAAGAGGTTATAGGCAGAGGATTTGCAAACAAAGAAATCGAACTCGAAGACAATAAATAATAAGAACAGGTCAAGGCTGTCGCTAAAAGCAACAGCCTTGTTTTGTCTTTGGTTATGTACAAGCAGAGGACGTTATAGTTCCGTCCAAGAGGTTGTTATTTGCAGTCGCCGCCAATTTTAAGTCCGCCGCAGCAAACAAGCAATGCTATAATGAGAATTAAGCAACAAGGATTAACGTTCAAGTTGAAATTTCTCATTTTTCCTCCGCAACAACACAAAAACAGGATTATAAGTAAAATCCAAGTGCAGTTGCAACCGCCAAAGCAGCCGCCTCCGTGTTCGCCGCAGCCGCCGTCGTTAAACATACCGTTGAACATAGTTTACCTCCATTTGCCGAATGTGATTCGGCTCTCGTATTTGACTTGATTAAGTCTGTTTCACAATATGGTTTTTTTTAAAAAAGTGTTACGAATTCGTTTTTCATATTGGTTGACAATAAAATTTTTATCGATTAAGATATATCAATGCAAGTGCAGTTATCCGACCATTTTACATATAAAAGACTTTTGCGGTTTGTGTTAAGTCCGATTTTAATGATGATTTTTACGTCCATTTACTCTGTAGTGGACGGACTTTTCGTGTCGAATTTTGCGGGAGAAAAGCCGTTTGCCGCTCTTAATTTTATATATCCCGTAATAATGGTTTTGGGCGCCGTGGGCTTTATGTTCGGCGCCGGCGGAACGGCAATTGTATCAAAAACTCTCGGCGAAGGTCATAGAACGCACGCTAACAGATATTTTACTTTGGTCGTATTGGTTACGACCGGCTGCGGCGTCGCGCTGGGAGCGGCGGGTATATTCGCCGTACCTAGTATTGCGCATCTTATGGGAGCTCGCGGCGAGATGCTTGATAACTGCGTATTGTACGCTCGGATTATTCTTATCGCTCTGCCGTGTTTTATGCTTCAAAATCTGTTTCAAAGTTTTTTTATCACTGCGGAAAAACCTTTGCTGGGATTTATGTTTACTATAGGCAGCGGCGTTGCGAATATTGCGTTGGACGCTTTGTTCGTAGTCGGATTTAAAATGGGTCTTAAAGGCGCGGCTATTGCGACGGCTGTAAGTCAGACTATAGGCGGTCTTTCTCCTATAATATATTTCGCTTGCAAAAACGGCAGCTTGCTCAGGTTTTCAAAACCCAAGTGGTACGGTCGAATCGTAGCTAAATCCTGCGTTAACGGTTCGTCCGAATTGGTAGGCAACATCGCTATGTCGTTGGTTTCTATGATTTATAACGTTAAATTATTGGAAATTGCCGAACATAACGGCGTTTCCGCATTCGGCGTGATTATGTACGTTCAGTTTATATTCGTAGCTATTTTTATCGGATACTGTATCGGCACGGCTCCGATAGTAGGATATAATTTCGGCGCTGATAACAAAGCCGAATTACAAAACGTATTTAGAAAATCTATGATTATAATAGCGGTGGTGGCTGTAGGAATGATTGCTTTGTCCGAAGGACTGGCTGACGTTATAGCCCGATTGTTTTTCAGCGATAAATTGCCGAAAAAAGATATGACGCCGGAACAAATAGCGGAGTTTTTAGAACAAATGGAAAAACTGCGCCAAATGACGGCGAACGGTTTGCGGTTGTATTCCATATGTTTCCTTTTCGCGGGATTCAATATGTTTTGTTCTTCGTTTTTTACCGCGCTCAACAACGGGCTTATGTCGGCGATTTCTTCTTTTGCGAGAACGCTTGTATTTCAAATAGCGTGTATATTCGTGCTGCCGATATGGTTGGGCTTAAACGGAATTTGGCTTTCGACAGTCGTTGCGGAAGCGTTGACTTTGATACTTTCGGCGGTATTGTTTGTTACTAATAATAAAAAATACGGTTACGTACCGTCAAAAAAAGCGTCGGCATAGTTACGCCGGCGTTTTTGCTGTGTTTGCCCTTTTTACAGACTTGAAAAAATTGCGAAGCGTCGGCGGAGCTGTTCGCATAGCAAACTTGCGCGCCTACGTATAATGGCGGCGATTATACAAGTCTTGTTAAGTATACCGAACGTAAAGAGGAATAATCACAAAAAAACGTCCAAACATAGTAGAGTGAACGTCGGTTACTAACGAGACTTCTTCGGACGTGTTGTAGGACTTAACGGAATAACTGACGCTTGCGTCAAATTATTGCGACTCACATTGAGAGCGAAGCCGTTTTGTTGATAACTTGTCAAAATTTTTACAAAAACTTAACGCCGTCCATAGCTAAAGTTATCGTTGCAAAGTGATTTAAATTGTTGTATACTTATTATATAATGCAAGAAAAACAAGTTTTTTACGGTTTTCCGCCGCTATTTTCCGCCGATAGCGAAATACTTATATTAGGAAGTTTTCCTAGCGTAAAGTCGCGGGAAGTTTCTTTTTACTACGGTAACAAACAAAATAAATTTTGGAAAACTCTATCGGAATTTTACGGCGGCGAAATCGAAACTGTAGAGGATAAGAAAAAACTTTGTATTTTAAACCGCGTGGCTTTGTGGGATATAGTCGAAAGCTGCGAGATAAAAGGTTCGATGGACAGCGACATAACAAACTACGTTTTGGTAGATTTGTCGGAAGTACTAAAAAAAACCGAAATAACCAAAATACTTTGTAACGGCGCAAAAGCGTATCAACTTACAAAGTCGTGCTACGACGGAAACATCCCCGTTTTAAAAATGCCGTCGACAAGTCCCGCTAACGTTTCGTTTGACAAAAACGTTTGGTTTGAAAACTTGAGGCACTAGATAAATATAATTTGCTATTATTTTACTAAAGGAGATTGCTTATGTTAAATATCGAGGACGTTAAAAACGAATTTAAAAATATTTTTAACCTCTACGTTAAACGCCGCGGTGCGGATAAATTGTTGGAGTATCTTGAGAATAACGACTTTTTTACCGCTCCCGCTTCGGCGAGATTTCATTTGGCGGAAGAAGGAGGGTTGTGCCAACATTCGATAAACGTTTACAAAAGGCTTGTAAACGTCGTTAAAACCGAATTTGGGGAGAATTATCAAAACGTCTATTCCGACGAAACATTAGCCGTTTGCGGGCTTCTGCACGATATATGCAAGGTTAATTTTTATTCGGTGGATTACCGTAACTCTAAAGAAAACGGAACGTGGGTTAAAGTTCCTTACTATCGCGTTGAAGAAAAATTCCCCTACGGACACGGCGAAAAGTCCGTGTTTATAGCGTCTCAGTATATTCAGCTGTCCGTCGACGAGGCTATGGCGATAAACTGGCATATGGGCGGATTCGACGAAAGAGTAAAAGGCGGCAGTTACTCTATTTCCGAAGCTTACGGCAAATTTAAACTTGCGCTTTTGTTGCACGTTGCGGATATTTCCGCTACTTATCTTGACGAGGAAAGAGGTTAATATGAATCAAAAACTATTGGAAAGATTTTTGCGTTACGTAACGATAGATACGCAATCCGTTCCCGACGAGGAGCGTTTCCCCAGCTCCGAAAAGCAAAAAGATTTGCTTGGCTTGCTGCGGTCGGAACTGAGCGGATTGGGGTTGCCTTGCCGTATGGACGAAAAATACGGGTACGTTTATTGTACTATTCCGTCGAATACTGACGGGAAGTACAAACTCGGTTTTATCGCGCACGTCGATACGAGTTCGGCAGTTTCCGGTAAAGACGTAAAGCCTGTGATAACGGAAAATTACGGCGGAGGCGATATAAAACTCGCCGAAGGCCGCGCGCTTTCTCCAAACGAATTTTGCGAACTTAAAGAACACGTCGGTAAAACAATAATCTCTTCCGACGGAACGACGCTTTTAGGCGCGGACGACAAAGCAGGCGTAGCCGTTATAATGCAGCTTGCCGAAACGCTTGCCAACAATCCCGAAATAAAACACGGCGAAATAAAAATCGCGTTTACGCCCGACGAAGAAGTGGGGCGCGGAACCGACTTTTTCGACGTTAAAGGCTTTGGCGCCGACGGCGCGTATACGATCGACGGCGGGGGCTTGGGCGAACTGGAATACGAAAATTTTAACGCTGCGGGGGTAAAAGTTTCCGTCTGCGGAAAGTCGGTTCATCCCGGTTCCGCTAAAGGCGTTATGCTAAACGCCAACTTGATTTTAATGGAATTGCAAAATATGCTGCCCGTCAGTCAAAACCCGATGTATACCGAAGGGTACGAGGGATTTTTTCATCTTGACAGTATGCGCGGCGAATGCGACAGCGCTGTTGCAAGCTATATAATTCGCGACCACGATAAAACGAAGTTCGAGCAAAAGAAAAAGCTTTTTGCGGAAATAACCGGTTTTCTTAACCGTAAATACGGCAAAGGCGTCGTAACGGCCGAAATTTCCGACAGTTACTACAATATGAAAGAAAAAATATTGCCACATATGCATCTTGTGGAAAACGCCTGCGCCGCTATGGATAAAGCGGGCGTAACGCCTAAAATCGTGCCTATACGCGGTGGAACCGACGGCGCCCGTCTCAGTTACGAGGGACTTCCCTGCCCCAATTTATTTACTGGCGGTTATAATTTCCACGGCAGGTACGAGTATATACCTTTCGAAGATATGGAAAAGTCGTTGGAAGTAGTATTGAATCTTGTAGATATTTACAAGGACAGATAACGCGTTTCAAGTCAATTGTAAATAATTAAGCAGTAACTGGGTCTAACGTAGTTTATCTGGATTTAATTACATCGTAAAACGTTTAATTGGTTTTGTGGGAATTTACCTCGCTGTTTTACGATATAATTGTAATTTTAACAAAGGCGGCATAGTATGAATAATCATTTACGGCGTATTCCGTTATCGGATACTCTCAATCTGCGCGATTTAGGCGGCTACGCGGCAGCAAACTGCGGTGCTACGCGTTGGAACGCGTTTTTCCGTTCGGCGTGTCCCAACAGCCTGTCGAGCGGCGACGGCGAAATTCTGCGCGGCTTGTGCGTTACGGACGTAATAGACCTGCGCGGCGGCGATAACGCCGACGAAGTAATGCGCGGATACGAAGTTTTGCCCTTTCTCAACGTTCATCATATTCCCGTTGGGGACGAAGCAGTGCCGAAAACCGCTTCGGAAGTTCCGAGCAATTATCTCAAAATAGCCGAGCATTGCAATATGCCGCAGGTATTCCGCGTTTTGGCGGAAAGCCGCGGCGGTGTAATATTCCACTGCTTTGCGGGTAAGGACCGCACTGGCGTGGTCGCGGCGATACTGCTTATGTTGGCCGATGTTTCCGACGAAGACATAATCGCCGACTATACGTTGACCTATGCGTATTTTATCAAGCGTCTGCGCGAAGATTTTTTACGCGACGACGCCGAACCTAACGTGTTCAAGCCGTTACCCGACCATATGGAAGGTTTTATGCGTCTTTTCCGCGAAAAGTACTGCGATGTCCGTAGTTTCCTGCTTAAACAGGGCGTAACGGAACAGCAAATAAATAAAATTCTGCGCAAATTCGTCGTTTTCCCAAAAGGATAAAAGAAAATGAAAAAGAAATTTATATTTAAAAACAATTTTGTATTTTTGTCCGTTGTATGCAGTGTATTGGCACCGCTTAACGTGGCTGTTTTTGCTTATTTTTCTTTTTGCTCGGACATAATTTTAGAAGATAGAAGGACTTTTGTTTTCGTCATTGTAACGTGTGCAATGGCATCGGCGCTGTTGTGTATGTTAGGTTTGCTATTTGCGCAATATCTAATAGTCGACGAAGAGACCGTAACGTTTTGCAAATTATTTAAATGTAAGCAAACGATTTGTTGGAAAAACGCAAAGCTGACGAAGTCGACGTCTATGGTAAAAGGCGCGGTAGTTGATTTCGTAGTAATAACCGACGGAACAAACGAAATAAGAATGTCCAATATCAACGATAAATCGTTTTCAATGCTCGAAGAGTTTTGCAGTAACGCGCGAAAGAGCGAGTCGACGGATAATTTGATTTTTTAAATATCGATTTTCTGATTTTATTCGAATTATTTTCATCAGTGTATTAGTGTATATACGAACTAAACGAAAAGCCCGCAATGATATTTGCGGGCTACGTTTTTTTATGTTAAAGTTTTCCTAAGGCTGCAGAAACGAGCAAGACAAGACGGACGCGGATTTTGCGACGGGATTGTGCTAAGCGTACACGACTTGGCAAAAAAGCAAGTTCTACAAAGTATAGCGTAGTTTATCCCTTAGGCTTTGTTAGCGGAGCCGAGCACGTTAACAATCTTGTGCTTTACCATCTCTTTCATCATGGCTCTTGCGTCGCCCAGGTATTGACGAGGGTCGAAGTGAGAGGGATTTTCAACGAAATGTTTACGGATAGCGGCGGTGAAAGCAACGCGCAGGTCGGAATCGATATTGATTTTGCAAACGGCCATTTTGGCGGCTTTTTGAAGTTCGCTTTCGGGGATGCCGATAGCGTCGGGCATACTTCCGCCGAAGCTGTTAACTATAGCGACTTTGTCTTGCGGAACGCTCGAAGCTCCGTGAAGGACTATAGGGAAGTTGGGCAGACGTTTTTCTATTTCCGCAAGAATATCCAAACGCAGTTTGGGGTCTTGTCCCGGTTTAAACTTGTACGCGCCGTGAGAAGTTCCGATGGCAATGGCCAAACTGTCGATACCCGTTCTGGCGGTAAATTCTTCTACCTCGTCGGGGCTTGTAAACAAAGCGTCTTTAGCTTCCACTTTAACGTCGTCTTCAACGCCCGCAAGTTTGCCGAGTTCGGCTTCTACCACAACGCCGTGAGCGTGAGCGTAATCGACTACTTTACGCGTTATCGCTATATTTTCTTCCCAAGGTTTTGACGAAGCGTCAATCATAACGGAAGTGAAACCTCCGTCTATGGAAGATTTGCAAATTTCGAAATCCGCGCCGTGGTCGAGGTGCATGGCGATTGGAATATCCGTCGTTTCGACTGCGGCTTCCACCAAGTGTTTGAGGTATACGGGGTTGGCGTATTTTCTCGCTCCCGCGGATACTTGAAGAATAACCGGTGATTTGCATTCGTTAGCCGCTTCGACTATGGCTTGAATCATCTCCATATTGTTGACGTTAAACGCTCCTATCGCGTAACCGCCTTTGTAGGCTTTTTCAAACATCTCTTTGGTTGTTACAAGTGGCATGTTTTTTCCCTCCGAATAAATATAAATTTTTAACGCGCCGAAAGTTTTTGATTTAAATCAGCAAAGCGAAACCGGAAAATAAATTTTAAATAAAATTTATGGTAGAAATAAAAACTTTCTATTTACGATATAACGTTTTTGCTTTGTCTTTTGTTGTCAAACAATAAGCGCTGTGATATAATAGCATAGGTATTGTAGCACAGTACTTTGTTTTAGTAAAGCAAAGAATTGGCAAACCGTTTAGAAAAATTATTTTTGGAGGTAAACTCACAATGGCAAAGAAAAACGTAAGAGTAGCAATTAACGGATTCGGTCGCATCGGCCGTCTTGCATTCCGTCAAATGTTCGGAGCGGCAGGATACGAAATCGTTGCAATCAACGACTTGACCAGCCCTAAAATGCTCGCTCATCTTTTAAAGTACGATACGGCTCAAGGTAACTACGTACAACTCGGTCAGCTTGCGGGCGGACACAAAGTAAGCAGCAAGGAACCCGTTTTCGCCGAAGACGGAAAAACGGTTGTTACGCCTGGTTCTATTACGGTAGACGGAAAAGAAATCACGATTTACGCCGAACCCAAAGCAATCAATCTTCCTTGGAAAGCGTTGAACGTAGACGTAGTGTTGGAATGCACCGGTTTTTACTGCTCTAAAGAAAAGAGCCAAGCTCATATCGACGCCGGCGCTAAAAAAGTTATTATTTCCGCTCCCGCAGGAAAAGATTTGCCGACGGTTGTTTACGGCGTGAACGAAAAAGTTTTAAAATCTTCCGATACGATTATTTCCGCGGCAAGCTGTACGACGAACTGTCTTGCTCCTATGGCTAAAGCGCTCAACGATTACGCCGCTATCGAAAGCGGTATAATGATTACCGTTCACGCTTATACGGGCGACCAAATGGTTCTCGACGGACCTCACCGTAAAGGCGACCTCAGAAGAGCGCGCGCTGCCGCTCAGAACATCGTTCCCAATACTACCGGCGCGGCTAAAGCTATCGGACTCGTTATTCCCGAACTTAACGGAAAACTTATCGGAGCCGCTCAGCGCGTTCCCGTATGCACCGGTTCTACGACGATTCTTGTAGCAGTCGTTAAGAGCGACAAGGAAGTTACGCCCGAAAGCATCAACGCATATATGAAGAGCGTTGCAAGCGAATCCTACGGATATAACGACGACATGATTGTTTCTTCCGACGTTATCGGTATGACTTACGGCAGTTTGTTCGACGCTACGCAAACTATGGTTAAGCAAATCGCCGACGATACGTACGAAGTTCAGGTTGTTTCTTGGTACGATAACGAAAACAGTTATACGACTCAAATGGTTCGTACAATCAAGTATTTCGCCGAACTGTAAAAATCGTCATAAAAATACGTTAAATTGGATAGCCCGCAAATTTATCTGCGGGCTATTTTAATGTCGTACGCCAATTTTACGGAATTGTCAAATCGATTTTATTGTTTTTTATATTCGAAATCGTATCGTTTGCGTCGTCGTTTGGAAATATAAAATTTCAGCTGCCGAAATTTTTATTTAATTCGTTTTTTTTGTTTGCCTTATTTTGTCGAAAGTACTATAATTGGCTTTGATTTTTTGCTGTATATTATTGCTAAGTAAAGAATAATCGTTAAAGCTTATCAAACTTTATAACGGCGTATTTATTTGAGGCGATATGGTTGCACGACACGAGATGGACTTGACGGAAGGTCCTATATTAAAAAAACTTATTATTTATGCGTTGCCGCTGATGGCGACAAATATTCTACAGCTACTGTTTAACGTTGCGGACGTCGTTGTGCTGGGCGTTGCGGGGTACGACGTCGGCCCTGTCGGCGCAACCGGAGCGCTTATCAACCTTATAATCGGCTTGTTTGTAGGACTTTCTGTCGGCGCGAATTTTTTAGTGGCTAAATTCGTCGGATCGGGAGAAAAAGAACGGTCGGAAAAAGTAGTTGGTATGTCGATGCTTATAGCCGCAGTTGTTGGAGTAGTACTCTCGGTTATCGGCTTTTTTTGCGCGCGTGCGTTTTTGACTTGGATGGATTGCCCTCCGATATTTTTGGACGACGCGGCAAAATATATGCAGATATATTTTCTCGGAATGCCCATAGTTTTGCTTTATAACTACTGTTCTGCTATAATGCGCGCCGTAGGCGACACCGTTCGTCCTCTTATTTACCTTATTATTGCGGGTATCATTAACGTGGGTTTGAATTTTATGCTTACGTATTGGCTGAGAATGGGCGTAAGCGGAGTGGCTATCGCAACGGTCGTTTCTCAATGTATTTCGGTTATTCTTGCCGTAATCAGCCTTGCTTTAAGCAAAGGCTACTCGCGTTTGCGTTTTAAAAATATCCGTATCTTCAAAAAAGAATTTACCGAAATGATAAGGGTAGGGTTGCCTGCGGGAGTGCAGGGCTGCGTATTCGCGTTATCCAACGTCGTAATTCAGTCGACTATCAATTCTTTCGGAGACACTGCAGTAAACGGCAATACCATAGCCGCGCAGTTCGACGGATTTATTTACAACGCGATGTTTGCCGTGGCGTTATCTTGTATGTCGTTTGTAAGTCAAAATTTAGGCGCTAAAAATATCGGCAGAATAAAACGCACCGTATGGATCTCTCTTTTTACGTCGGGTATTGTCGGCATAATATTCGGAGGAATTATTTTGCTCGTTGCCGTACCGGTAGCCAAAATAATGACCGACGAACTTTTAGAAATCGAGTACGCTTGGGGACGGTTGATTATACTCGCTACAACTTATTTTACCTGCGGACTTATGGACGTAATGAGTAACACTATGCGCGGATTGGGTAAATCTACTCTCGCTATGATAGTGAGTTTATCGGGCAGTTGTCTGTTCCGCATATTATGGATAAATACGGTTTGCCGTTTCGTTCATACTCCCGAAGCGCTGTATTGGGTGTATCCGGTAAGTTGGGTTTTGACGTTCGCAATATTTCTCGCTATTTATTTTCCGACTATAAAAAAAGTGTCCGCTAAAATAGAAAACGAGCGAGAAAGCGACATATCTGTCGATACTTGACACTTGTTGCGAATTATAGTAAAATATCTACGATTTCCGTTTGCGCCGTATTTTAATGCAGAATAGACTGAGCGTAAATAGGTTATCATAAAATAGTAAAAAGAAATATACTAAAACGTAATTGTTGCGCTAATTGTATAGGAGGCGAATACTAACTGTGAAATTAGATTTATATATTCTTATAGTAACGATAGTAACGATAGCGGTCGGGCTTTTATTGGGGCTGTTACGCGGTTCCCGCCGTTCCGTTTTACGTTTGTTATTAGTGTTACTGTGCGTCGTCGGCGCGTACTTTTTAAAAGACGTGGTAACGAGCGCAATTCTTAAAATGGATATTCAAGGACAAAATATAGAACAAGTTATAATTTCCGGACTGCCCGAAGAAATGCAAAATATGGGCGACGTTATTATGCCCATTGTTGCGGTTATCATTTCCGTCGTTTCGTTCCTGCTTTGTTTTGGATTGCTGCAATTTATAACTTGGGCGATTGTGTTTCCGTTACTCAAGCTTGTCGTTAAAAAGGGTAAGAAAAAACACGCGCTAGTAGGCGGTTTGGTAGGCGCCGTGCAAGGCGTTGCCGTCGCGTTCGTTTTGTGCGTGGTGTTAAACGGATTGTTTGTTAACGTCGGCA
This sequence comes from uncultured Christensenellaceae bacterium, assembly GCA_910586905.1. GTDB lineage: Bacteria > Bacillota > Clostridia > Christensenellales > CAG-314 > Fimimonas. The sequence goes on along the minus strand of CAJUIV010000011.1, from coordinate 17,660 downwards.
GTTTGATGGCTGCTATGGAGAACGAGCAGCAGCCTGAAAACAGCGCTTCATCCGTTTTTGCCGCAACCGAATCGGACGGAGGTTCCGTCGAAAACGGAAGTAGCGGACAAAATACAGAACAGATTAAACAGCTTATAGCTCAGTTTAACGAATACAAACAATCGGCGATAAGCAAGTTCTATTGCAAAATCGGCGATAAAGCTTTCGATTTTGTAACTTCCGTAAAAATTCAAACGGAAGACGGCGAAATCTCTAAAGTAACATTAAAAGGTCAAATAGACGCGGTTGCGGGAATGCTTAAATTGGCGCAAAACGCCGATAAACTGCAGAATATAAATTTCGGTACGAACGGCATTGTAGGTTGCGCCGACAGTATAAAAGAAGTCTTCGATTTGCTTGACGATATAAATAAGGATTTAAGCAAGGAATCTCAGGAAACGTTAAATAAAGTCGTCAAAAACGTTGCGGAAAGTATGCTGCCTGCAGATATTCCTATCGACGTTACCGTTATCGACTTTACCAAAGTCGATTTTGCCGCCGAAGGGCAAATAATAACCGACTTGGCGTCTTACGCGGACAAAAAGGATACTATAACCGAAACCGATGCCGAAAATATCGTAAAAAAGGTTATAGAAAGCGATTTGATTATTCCTTTGCTTACAAGTACCGGAGATATAGATTTGGGACTTGACGCGCCTCAAAAAGAAGAAGCGTTAAAAATTATCGAAAAGTACGAATCGGAAAACGCTTACGATGCGGATAAAATCGCAAAAGTTAAAGACTTTTTCGGTCTGAACGATACCGGCAGTTCGACGATTCCTCCCGAACAGCAGCCCGTTCTTCCCGAAGAAACCGTTACTCAGTAATAATTTTAAAGTTCCTCGTTTTTCGGGGAACTTTTATTTTGCGGAAAACAATAAAAAATAAATTTACGGTAGGCGTTTTGTCGCGCGCAAGCAGCGTTTACTTGCGGTTTTATTCGCCGTTATAACGATTTCTTTCTGTTCGTTTTAAATCTCATAATATTTGCGTAGCGATACTTCGGATATTGCGCATATTAAATAACATTTTATTCCGAAAATATCCGTAACCTATTGAAAATACTTAAAAAAAGTGTTAAAATGTATATTCTTTAAATATTATTGTACGAATTACAATGCCGGCGCGCGTTGGACTTCTCAATTTAAGATAATCGATTGCAAAAAGGAAAAGGTATCGTTATGACAATGTTGGATATCATAGAAAACAAAAAAAATAAGAGGGAGCTGTCAACGGAAGAAATACGCTTTTTCGTAGACGGTTTTACAAACGGACAAATTCCCGATTATCAGGCATCTTCGCTTTTGATGGCTATAGTGCTAAACGGTATGACCGATAGGGAAACGTTCGACTTGACGGACGCAATGCTTAATAGCGGCGACGTAGTGGATATGTCGCGTCTTGGAGGAATAGTCGTAGACAAGCACTCGACGGGCGGCATAGGCGATTCGACGACGCTCGCGCTTGCTCCTATATTGGCTTGCTGCGGCGTATACGTCGCTAAAATGAGCGGCAGAGGTTTGGGTTTTACCGGAGGAACCATCGATAAGCTGGAGAGTATACCGCATTTCGATACGGCTTTGTCCGAAGAAGAATTTTTCCAAGTCGTTAAACGCGTCGGATGCGCGGTAATCGGGCAAACGGCTAATCTTGCGCCCGCGGACAAAAAGATTTACGCTTTGCGAGACGTAACCGGTACGGTTAACGCGATACCTCTTATTTGCAGCAGCATTATGAGTAAAAAGCTCGCTTCCGGCGCCGATACGATATTGCTCGACGTAAAATACGGCAGCGGAGCGTTTATGCCTACTCCGGAAAGCGCGTTGGAACTTGCCGAAAAAATGGTGGCGATAGGAACTTTGGCAGGTAAACGTATCGGCGCGTTGATAACCGATATGCAGCAGCCCTTGTCCGACCACGTGGGAAACAGTCTGGAAATCGTCGGCATAATAGACGTGTTAAACGGAAAAAAGAACCGTTTGTATTACGAAATCCGAGAGGTCGCAGTAAAATTGCTTGTTTTGACGGAAAAATATAACGAAAATTCTGCCGAAAAAGCTTTTCAGAACGCAATCGACAGCGGAAAAGCGCTCAAAAAATTCGCGGAGATGGTGGAAGCTCAGCACGGCGACGACAGTTATATTTTGCATCCCGAAAAATTTGAACTCGGCAAAAAGGATACGGTTTCGGCTTCTCGGGACGGGTACGTTACGGGTATGATTGCCGCAGATATAGGCAGGGCGGTAACGCATCTCGGCGGCGGACGTATGCAAAAGAGCGAAGAAATAGACTTTTCCGTAGGAGTAGTAATGAAAGTCGCCATAGGAAGCAAAGTCAAAAAAGGCGACGTTTTGTGCGAAGTGTACCACAACGGAAAAGGTCTTGAAGAAGCGAAGCGTTTGATAGAAAACGCTGTGGAAATAGGGGATATCCGGCCTTGCGAACATAAAATCGCTTATGCGTACGTAGATAAAAACGGTACAACGATATATTAGAAAATTGCGAAATCTGTTTAGGTAATTATTCGCTTACTTTTATTCGAGATTTAAAATACAATGCTTCTGTAAGAATTGTTGTTTGCTAAATTTTATTTCCGCGAAGGAAGCTGCCGAAAAGTGGAATATCTCGCAAAGGCTCGTTCCGTATTATGTAGTGAAAATCGAATCGAAGGTGCAATGACGGTCGGTAATATGCGGATTATTCCAAGTACTGTCGATAAACCAAATAGATAAGCGGATTGTTCGTTATGATAGAGAATGCAGGACGATATTGAAGCCGTTTGTAAAATGGGCAGGCGGCAAAATTCAGCTTTTAAACGAACTTGAAAAATTGTTACTCACCGACGGCGATACAGTATTAACAAAGTATTGTCAACTATGGTCGGCGGCGATTTGTCGCGTTTACCTATGAAAGATTTTTTTTGTATGATATAGGTAAAGTTGCCGATGAGTGTTATCGCATATTAAAAAAAAGATATGTTTTGCGCTATACTTATTGGCTATATCAGACGTAAGGGGATTGTACAACCGCTTGCATTTGAAACCATGAGAATATTTGAACTCGTAGGTTATAATACAAAAGAAATTATGCTCAAGGGACAACACAACTGTAAAGCAACCGGTCATTGTAAAACTAACAAATAGGATTGCTTTTTAACCGAATTTATAAGTAAAACTTGGCGGATTTAGTATTCCGTTTCAATTATTCGATAGGAAGAAACATGATTAACGTATTATTAAACTACTATAATTTCGACGGAGAGTGGGCGCGTCCTTGTTTGGAAAAATACGTCGTAAATCAAAGAGTATTGATTATTCCGCTCGCTTTCCGCGAAAGTCAAGCCTGGGATAACGACAGTTGGCAGTCTGTCTACGGCAAAGGCGGCGAAAAGTATCAAAGTATAATCAGTCCGTTTTTGGCTTACGGTTATGCCGAAAACGATTTGGATTGGCTTAATTGTTACGACGGACGCAATCACGTCGAACAAATCAAAAACGCCACGTTGCTGTTTTTTACGGGAGGTATGCCCGAAAAAGCGATAAAACGTATTGACGAGCTGGGTATGACGCAATCGGTTAAAAATTTCGACGGAATAGTAATGGGAGCTTCGGCGGGCGCTATGCTGCAGCTCGGAGTTTATCATATCACACCCGATGAAGATTACGACCGTTACGAAATATGCCGCGGTTTGGGACTTGTAAACGGATTGGATTTGGAAGTGCATTATCTTGCAACCGATTTGCAGCTGGAATGCAGTTTGCGCGCTGCGAACGAATTGTGTCTGCCCGTTTACCGTATGCGGCACGAAGGCGGATTATTGATAGACGGCTGCAAAATAACCAAGCTCGGCGGCGTAGAAATTGTAAAACCTTAGAAACTGATACTTATTCGGTAACTAATTTCTACAAATTAAAACAAATTTATGTTTTTAAACGTTAAAGAATATAGACAGTAACAAAAATTTTTGCTATAATCTACAATGTATAGGCTTGCGCCGTCGTTGTGGATTTTTATTTGTAACGGGCAAAACGGCTTAACGAAAATAAAGCGTAAACGTAATCGTTCGGTTTCATGCCGATATTCAAAATTACGGATAACGCGATTTTAAGGTGGAATATGGCGGAAAAATTTTCAAACGTATTAAGATTTTGCACCCCCGCGAGATGGTGGGGAGAAAAATGGCGCGAGGGCTTGTATCTCGGCAACGGTAAAATCGGCGCTAACGTTTACGGCGGCGCAAGCGAAGAGAAGATTCTTATTAACGACGCGTCTTTAGACTGGATGGGACGTACCACGGTAGTTCCCGACGTATCGGTAAAAATAAAAGACGTACGCAAACTGATTGACAACGGTTCTTTTATGGACGCGCAGTCGGTACTGCCTACGGCATTGGAACAAAAAAACTTTCACCCGCAAGCAGAGTATCCTCTGCCCCTTTGCGAACTCGATTTGCGTTTCAGTCAGTCGGAAATAACGACGGGATACGCGCGTTCGCTCGATATGGAAAAAGGCGAAGCCAACGTTTCTTACAGCGTTTCGGGAACGCATTATAAACGCGATATTTTCGTTTCCCGCGCGGACAATTTAGTCGCTTACCGTATTACGAAACAAGGCGGCGGAACTATAAACGTTAAACTGGTTTTATCTCTTATTCACAGAGTTAACGCGCGTACTTACGAAGGAATATGCAATATGCCCGAGGGCGTAAAAACCGTTTACGACAAGCAATTTATGTGTTTTGCGGCGCGAAACGAGGATAACGGCACGGATTACGGCGTAGTGGCAAAACTAAACGTTTTGGGAGGCAGCGCGCGTCCCGAAAAGGATTACGTGGAAATTAGCAACGCTCAATCGGTTTTGATTCTTATCAAAACGTTTACCAACGGTTCGCGCGAGCGCGAGTGGGCGAGCTTGAAAACGCAGCTTACTGGCGTAAAGGACGGATACGACAAACTGCTTAAATCTCACGTATCGTTGCATTCCAAACTCTACAATTCGGTACGGGTTCGCTTGGATAACAATGAAGATAAAACTATCGAAGATTTGCTTTTAGACGCCGATTCAAGCAAAATGCCCGCGCAGCTTGCGGAAAAAATTTATAAGTTTTCGCGTTATTTGACGGTTGCAGGCACGGCTGACGACGGAAACACGTTATCGCCCGTCGGCTTGTGGAACGGCTGTTATAAGCCTTACAGAGCCTTTAAATGCTTGTCCGGCGAATTGGAAATGACGTATTTGCATACTTTGCAGGGCAATTTGTTCGGTAATATCGAAAAAACTTTCGATTATTTCGAAAATAACATAGGCGACTACCGCAACAACGCTCAGCGTATTTTCGGATGCAGGGGAATCGTTGTTCCCGTTGTTTCGGCGCCTAATACGGGAAGACTTGGCAGCAAAGACGTGTTTGCGATTCACTTTACCGGCTGCGGCGCGTGGATAGCGAATTTTTATTGCAAGTACGCTAAAATAAGTCAAAATACAAAGTTTCTTAAAAACAGACTTATTCCCTTTATGAAGGAAGTTGCGGCGTTTTACGAGGACTTTTTAAAGTACTCTCCGACCGGTTTGGAAATCAGTCCTTCAGCGCTTCCTATGCGCGTTGCCGACGGATATAAAATTACAGACCGTCCCGTTATCGCCAAAAACAGCGCGTTGGATTTCGCACTGGCAAAAGACTTGTTCGTCAATCTTTTGGACGCGTGCAAAACGTGCGGCGTTAAGGGAGATTTCGATTTGTGGCAAAGATATGTCGACGACATACCCGAGCAGCAGCTTCAAAGCGACGGTACGTTTAAAGAATTTGTAAATTCTATAATTTCCGTCGACTATACGGGTATTTCCAACGGCACGTTGTATCCCGCTTATTTCGGAGACGAAGTCAGCTTTTTGTCCGACGGCGAAACGATAGAGAGTTACGCGGCTACGGCTGATAAAAAACGCGGAGAGCCTTCTTCTCAAAACAGTTACAATATGACGGTATTAGGCGCGGTATACGCGCGTCTCGGCGACGGAGACAAAGCCGATTTATGTTTAAACAATGCCGTACGCGGATGCGCTATAAACAATTTGGTCTTTCTCGATAAGGATTGGCGCGGTATGGGTATTTGCGGCAGCGGAGTTTGGACTCCCGTGCAACTGCACGCCAATATGGTGTTTGCAAACGTAGTGCAGCAAATGCTTATGTATTCGCACGGAGACGTAATCAAAATTTTCCCCGCGCTTCCCTCCGATTGGACCAATGTTTCGTTCGAAGATTTTGCGGCGGAAAACGGCGTGTTCGTTTCGGCTACGCTCGACGGGGACAAAGGAACGCTGATAGTAAGAATGGAAAGTAAAAAAGAAACCAAATTAAAACTGTATTTACCCGACGGCGCAAAAAAATTGCTTAAAACCAATTTGCCGTCTAAACCCGAAGGTAAGTCTTTCAGCGTAACGTTGCCCGCCAACAAAACTATCGAATTGCAGTACAAATACGTCGCGAGGTAAAAATGAGTTACGCTAAGCTAGCGCTTATAAGCGAAGGTAAAACCAAAAGATTGTGGGCTACCGACAGCGACGCTCACGCCATAGCCGAGTTTTCCGACGACGCGATGATGTATCACGCAAAAAAAAAGTTGTATTTTAAAAACAAAGGCGAATACTGCAACGCCATGAACGCTATATTTATGAACGTTTTGGAGCAGAACAATATTCCTACGCATTTCGTCGAAAAGTATTCGTCCAATTCAACGGTAGTCAAGCGCGCCGAAATGATACCCGTTGAAGTTGTAGTACGCAACTATTCCGCAGGCAGTATGATACAGCGCCTCGGACTGGAATATCACAAAAAGCTTAAATTTCCCGTTATGGAATTTTGCTATAAAAACGATAAACTGGGCGACCCTGTCATAAACGAATATCACGCGTTCGCAATGGAACTTTGCACGCAAGAAGAAATGTCCGTGATGCAGTACAACGCTATGCGCGTAAACAAAGTGTTAACCGATTTGATGAAACCGCTGGATATCATAGTCGCAGACTTTAAATTGGAATTCGGCAGAGTCGGCGGAAGACTTGTAATTGCCGACGAAATAACTCCCAATGTGGCGCGTTTTTGGGATAAATCGACGCTTCGCCGTTTCGATTATAACGGAGTAGACCCCGAACACGAGTACAAAGAGATACTTACCCGTCTTCAAAGCGCTATCAAATAAAAAACGGCATACCGAACGGTAAAAATCCGTTTCTTTTAAAACTGCGTAACAAAATATAAGGCGTTTTAATACGTTCCGTTCAAAAAACAAGTTTTACTTTTACATAGAGGTTTCACAATGAAATGTATGTTTTGCGGCTGCGAGGACAGCAAGGTTATCGATTCGCGCTCGACCGACGATGGAAAAAGTATACGCCGCCGCCGCGAATGTAACGAATGCGGCCGGCGTTTTACCACTTTTGAAACTATAGAAATAGTGCCTTTTTTGATTGTCAAACGCGACGGTACGCGTCAGTCGTACGACCGCTCAAAGCTGAAAAACGGTATAATGCGTTCGTGCGAAAAACGTCCCATATCTATGCTGCAAATCGACCGTATAGTCGACGATATCGAAAAATGTCTGTATAACAGTCTGGACGAGGAAGTAACGTCGCATAAAATCGGCGATATGGTTATGGAACGTTTAAAGGAAGTAGACGAAGTAGCGTATATACGCTTCGCCGCCGTTTACCGTCAATTTAAAGACAGCGCGACGTTCTTTGAGGAAATGAACAAAATTTTCAATAACTCGGGAATAAAAGGCAAAAAGAAAAACTAGTAACTCAAGATAAGTTTGGTCGGCGTCTGTTTCGTCCAAACTTTTACAATTTTAAGTATTATAAATGAAAAATATCGAACAGGAACTTAAAGCGGTTTTGGACGAACGCCAATACGGAATTTTGCTGGAAAAATCGAACGTTCAGCCCGTTTTGCAAACCAATTACTATTTTCGCTACGACAAAATGCCGCAAAGCGTTATGGTACGTATACGCGAAAGAAACGGCGAGTATATTCTTTGTTACAAATACCGTATTTCGCAGAATGGCGGCGTAACGGTATGCGACGAACGCGAATGCGAAATAGGCGATGGCTATGCGAAAAAGCTTATATCCCGCGGCGTTACGGGAACAGAGCTGAATCAAATGTTAAACTGCGGTTTGTCAAACGATTTCGTTTGCGTCGGCAAGCTTGATACTTATCGCACCAAGTTTACGCTCGGTAATTGGAAATTGGAATTAGATAAAAACGAATACCTGGGAACGACCGATTACGAATTGGAGTGCGAGGATAACGATATAGAATCTCTTAATAGGCTGAAAAATTATTTGTACTATACTTTCGGTATCTCATTTAAACCTTCACTGCCTAAAAGCGAAAGATTTTTCGAAAAATACGATAAATAAAAATGAATGGATTGACCAAAAACTACAAACACATAATATTCGATTTCGACGGTACGATAAACGATACCTCGCCGGGAATATTCGCTACGTTTACGCGCGTTCTCGAAAACTTCGGCATAGACGCAAGCAAAATGGATTTATCACCTCATATCGGACCTCCTCTTAAAAGCAGCTATTCCATGCTTGTAGGAAACGCACGCTGCAATGAAGCGATTGCTTTACACCGCAAAATTTACGCCGAGATAAACGCCGTTGAAAAAAGTTTTTTGTACGATGGAATAACCGACGTTTTGGAAAAACTTTACTCAAGCGGAAAATACGATTTGGCTGTAGCCTCTTGTAAATTTCAGCCGCATTTGCTAAAAGCGCTCAGTTTTTTCCGCCTCGAAAAATATTTTTCCTGTGTTTACGCGCAAACGGAAACCCGTATGTTTAAAGCGGATATAATCGCGGAACTCATTTCCGATAAAAATTGGAGCAAAGCCGATTGCCTTATGATTGGCGACACTATGCACGACGTTGACGGCGCGCATCAAAACGGTATAGACGTCGCGGCGGTTACGTACGGGTTTGAAAAACGCGAAAAGCTGGAACGCGCCGACGTTGTCGCGCTGTTGGATTCGCCGAAAAAAATACTCGATTTGATGCTTTGACTGCGCATAAAAAGGTACTTTATGAAAAAAAGAACGGATTACAAAAACTATTTTAAAAACGTATTCGTCCCCGTGCTGGTGTACGGGGCTTTTACGGGTTTGCTTGTGGGGACTATCGTATTTTTCTTTAAATGGGTGGCGGAGTGGCTTTCCGAAAAGTCCGCGGAGATTTATCATGCTGCTCAAGCTAACCCGTGGATTGCCGTAGCGGTTGTCGCGGGAGCGGCGGCGTTGGCGGTGGTCGCGTGGCTATTGCAGCGTTGGGCGCCCGAAACCAAAGGAGGCGGTATACCACGCGCGGAAGGCGTATTGCGCGGTATCCTTACTTTCCGTTGGCTGCGTACGGGCATAGCCGTACTTGTTAACAGTTGGATAAGCTTTTTTGCGGGACTTCCTCTTGGCAGCGAAGGACCGAGCGTTTTGCTCGGTACGGCTATCGGGGGCGGAACGTGCAAATTACCCCTTTCTCACGATAGTTGGAACCGTTATATTATGACAGGCGGCGCATGCGCTGGTTTTGCCGTTGCAACGGGAGCGCCCGTAACCGGTATACTTTTCGCTCTCGAAGAAGCGCACAAACGTTTTACTCCGATGATTTTTCTTATGGCTATGTCTTCCGTATTGTTCGGAGTTACGGCATCTAATTTGTGGAGTATGCTTTTCCATCATTTCGGTTTGCTCGAACATTACCCCGCGCCGTTATTTAACGTGGTTTTGGCGGGAGAGTTCGCTATGAAAGATATTTGGATTCCGTTACTTCTCGGCGTTGCGGTCGCTCTTGTAGCCTGCGGATACAATTTATTCGTATTTTTGATGGGTAAACTGTACGATACCAAACTCAAAAAAATACCGCAATGGGCTAAATTGATTGTCGTTTTCGTTATAACTGCCGTAACCGGACTTGTCGCTTTCGGAAATTTCGACGGAACCGACGCGTTATTCGGCGGCGGAGGACTTATCGTAAAACTGACCTCTGCGGAAAAATTTTCTTGGGGAATCGTTTTCGCTTTGTTTCTTATCAGATTTTTTACCATTGCTTTTGCTACAAGCTCGGGGGCTACGGGAGGCGTGTTTATTCCTATGCTTTCGATAGGCGCGCTTTTGGGAGCTTTGCTCGGTAAAGCGTTCCTTGCTTGGGGTATGAACGAAAGTTTGTACCCGACGGTCGTTATGCTTTCTATGTCCGCGTTTATGGGCGCGGCAACCAGAGCGCCGCTTACAGCCTTGGTGTTTATGGTGGAGTGTACGTGTACGTGGAGTTTTTCCAATCTGTTTTACGTGGGTATAACGGTGTTCGTGTCTTATCTGATTTGCGAGCTCGTAAAAGTCGAGCCTCTGTACGACGTACTGTTGGAACGTATGACGGAACAGCAAAACGGCGGAAAAACTCACCGTATAATAGAACTCAAATACGTAGTCGCCGACGGAGCGTTTGCCGTGGGTAAAAGTATCCGCGACGTACTGTGGCCGGCGAACACAAAAGTACGTCAAATTGAAGCTGGCGAAACCGCGCATATGGACGACGACGGCGAAAAGAAAATTCACTCCGGCGATATCGTAACGCTTATAACGCAAACTTACGACGAAGAAGCAACGCGTCGCGAACTCGACGATATATTGGGTAAACAGTCGTCCGATTTAAACGGACCCGTCAGTGAAAACTAACCGAACGGTACGTTTATGGGCTTGATTTAAGTACTCAAAAGCACAAGTTAAATCAAGAATTTTTATCATATACCGTTAAAAAAATAGACAAATTTTTACATTATGTGTATAATTGTCTTATCCAAAAATAAAATATGGAAGGAGAGATAACAATGGCTCACAAAATTACTAACGATTGTATTGCTTGCGGCGGTTGCCAAAGCGTTTGTCCTTGCGAAGCTATTTCGGAAGGCGACGGCAAATTCGAAATTGCTGCCGACCTTTGTGTTGATTGCGGCGCTTGCGCGGCGCAGTGTCCTGTAGGCGCTATCGAAGAAGCCTAATTTCGAAGGCGTATAAGCTTCGTAATACTGCGTTATGCTTACGTTTTGCCCAAGCCGTTTACGGTAAGTAAACTCCTGTCGGCAAATCCGCGCCTGCCTAGTCTTACTTGCTTCTCCGCCCTCGAAATTGACGGAAAAGCAAGAAAAAAAGTAAACGAAAAGTCCGCAAAATAATGCGGACTATTTGTTTGCCTTGTCTGCGTCGCGTCTGCGCGATCAAAAAATACATTACGTTTTAAAAAAATAGATTGGATCGCTAATTATTGTGTTATCTTAACTTGATCTTTATAATCGATATCTTTTTATAATAAAAGTATAACTTATTTACCTTATTTGTAATATTGGAATACAAAAACTAATCGAATTGTTATAATACGAATACAAAGTAAAAATTTTCGTCCACAGTTGTGGAAATTGAAGTTTTTTTTATTTTGAAGTGGTAAGATATGAGTAATGTTATTCAACATCACTTTATAATAACCAAAAAAGGAGAAATAAATATGGAAAAACTATCGATTATCAGACAATACTTTTTAGGTAATGCCGGTTTATTGGAACATGTAAAAGTTACCGAGGAGTACCGTAGACTTATGCGTATATTGGCGGAGTCGGACGAAGCGCTTACGGCAAAGCTGGAAAGCAACAGCGAACTATACGAATTGTTTGAAAAATTTAAACGCGCGAACGACGAAGTAACGGCGGAAGAAGTCGAAACGTTTTACGAGGCGGGTATAAAGTTCGGCGCGCTGTTAGGAATAGAACTGATGAAAGAATAGTGTTGCGTAGAATTTTGCGGATAAAAAAGTTTTATCCGTCAATTTCTGAATAAAACAATTTTACGCTTACAAAGTTGCAAAGCGATTTTAAACGTCGGTAATCGATAACTTTTTTGCCGTATAAATAACTCAACTCAATCTTTTCTGCCTACAATATAGTCGATATCCGTATTGAAGTAATCGGCAAGCGCCCAAAGGCTTGAAATCGACGGCTCGTTTTTCTCGGCAAGCCAAGCGCTTATAGTATTTTGTTTCAGACCTATTTTTTCGGCTAGCTGAGTTTGATTTAAACCTTCGCATTGCATCAACTTTCTTATTCTTTCGGCAACGATAATTTTCATAAATTCTCCAAAACAAATTTTATACTTGACATTATATCATCATGATGATAAAATGGAATAAAATAGCATTATGATGCTAAAAAACGATATCGGGAGCGGTAAATATGACAAGTCCTGCACAATGGACGACGTAAAAATGACCGAGGATTATAAAGCGTTCGGAAAAATTTGGGACGAATTAGATAAAGAAATAACGGCTAAATTTGGACGCGATGAAAATTTTTTAGATTTATTCGAGCGTTATAAAGCCGCATGCGATAATTGCTGTGCGGAAGAAGTGATAGCGTATTACGAAGCGGGCATTAAGCTGGGCATAAAATTGGGTTTGGAACTTGCGTAAGTATGATGCGAAAATGTCCTTTACTATTTTTACTTTATAATGTACAATAATTGCGAGTTATTTGACGAGCAGCAATATTTTTTTTTGCGGCTCTAACAAAGGGCGTTAAATTGTGCAAACGGGTATTATGTCAGACTATGCAAGTAGAACTTAAAGCGAACGAAAAAATAGAAGATTTACAGTACGACGGACTGCGGATAATTCAATCCGCCGACGAATACCGTTTTACTACCGACGCGGTGCTGCTTGCCAATTTCTGCGGCGATATGCATGGCAAACTGTGCGTAGAGTTCGGAGCGGGCAGCGGAGTGATAAGCATTCTTGTAGCGCGTAAAAAGAAACCTTCCAAAATCGTCGCAATCGAATTGCAGCAAAATCTTGCCGATATGGCTCGCCGAAGCGTAGAGTTAAACGGTATGAGCGGACAAATAGAAGTCGTTTGCGGAAACCTTAAAGACGCTCCAAAGTTTATAGACAAACCTGCCGACGTGGTAGTGTGCAATCCTCCGTACCGCAAAATAGGCAGCGGAGAACGTCAGCTTGCCGAAAACATCGCGCTGTGCAGACACGAAATTGCTGCTACGTTAAGCGACGTTATCGAGTCCGCAGGCAAAACGTTAAACAACCGCGGAACGTTTTATTTAGTGCATCAGTCGGAGAGGCTTGCGGAAATAGTTACTTTGTGCGGCGACAACAATTTGTCAGTAAAGGAAATCGTCCCCGTTTGTCCGCGTGAAGGCAGGGAACCCAACCTCGTATTGGTGCGCGCGGTAAAATGCGGCGGAAAGGACTGTAAGCTGCGGCTGCCGATATACGTTTCGTAGGCAAAGCCGGACGTGTTTGCATAGAAGAAAGTTATTCGAGGCGTTACTATGGAAAACTCTAAGGATATAAACGCCGAGCGCATCTTTGTAATAAGGGAGGTTTTATGGTTTATTTTGTAGCTACTCCAATAGGAAATTTAAGCGAAATAACCTTTCGCGCTGTGGAAACGTTAAAAAACGTATCCGCAATTTTCTGCGAAGACACGCGCCATAGCAAAGTGCTTCTCGATTACTACGGAGTTTCCAAACCATTATACGCGTATCACAAATTTAACGAAAAAAAGAGTTTGGACTTCGTTTTGTCTTTTTGCGAAAACGGCGAAGACGTCGCGGTTATATCTGACGCCGGTATGCCCTGCATAAACGACCCGGGAAACGTTTTGGTTAACGCACTTAAAGATAAAAACTATCCATACACGGTACTGAGCGGCGCAAGCGCGTTTGTAAACGCTTTCGTGCTTTCGGGCTACTTGCCGCCCTTTACTTACTACGGTTTTTTGCCGGAAAAGAAAAACGAGCGCGATAAACTTTTAGACGGCGCGCCCGGCGTTTCGGTATTTTACGTTTCCGTACACGATATAAAGGAAAATATGGCTTATCTGCTTTCCCGCTTCGGCGACAGAGAATGCTGTTTAGTAAAGGAGATAAGCAAAACTCACGAGCGGGCGCGTTTTTGCCGACTGTCCGACGAAATTGACGACGATAAGGGCGAGTTCGTTTTGGTGGTAAACCGTCAAGCGGAAGAAAATCCTTTGTGTGCGCTGTCGGTAGAGGAGCATCTAAACTATTACGTAAACGGCGGTATGACTAAAAACGACGCCGTAAAAGCCGTTGCCCGCGACAGGAACGTTCCCAAAAACGAAATTTACAAGTACACGATAAAAAAATAGTATCAGTTCCGTAAAAGGTCGATGCAGTAAAAAAAATCTAATCGGATAATTTGCTTTGCAGGTTATCCTTTTTTACTCTTGGTCTGTTTGCGCGCGACTTAAAATTCCAAAAAAATAAATAATTTGCGATAAAACGCAACGACGTTACGTTGTTTTTATGAAAAGAGGAAAACGTTATGCCCCAAAAAACTAAAGACGCCCGTTTGGACGCGAAATACGTAGACCAATGTATTTTCGCGGTTGCGAGCGATGACCTTAACGCGCTTGCAATGCTGTACGAAGCGACGGACAGCGTCATTTACGCGTACGCTTTGTCGATATTGCGTAACGCTTACGACGCGCAGGACGTACTTCACGACGTATACGTAAAAGTGTACGAGTCTGCGCACAATTACGTATCGCAAGGCAAGCCTATGGCGTGGCTGCTCACGATAACTAAAAATTTATGTTATTCGCGGTTTCGCAAGCAGTCGTGGTTCGTGGATATTTCCGACGAAGATTTGGAAAAACAAATCGTTATCAAACCCGACGTTTCCGTAGAAGACAAACTGGTCGTAACGAAATGTTTGTCTAAACTCGGCGAAGACGAACGGCAAATAGTGGTTCTTCACGCCATGTCCGGTTTGAAACACAAAGATATAGCCAAACTTACGGAATTGCCGCTCTCCACAGTATTGTCAAAATACAACCGAGCGCTCAAAAAACTTCAAAAAATATACGAAAATGTATAAAACCGATTTCGTGCGTACGGCGAATTTGCCGTAATAACTTAGTGGGAGACGATTAAATGAACAAAAAAGAAGTAGAAAGCAAGTTAAAAAAAGGGTTTAACGGCGTAACCCCCAACGTTTGCGATAAGGTGATTACCGGCGTAAGCGGTTTGGACGTAAACCGTTCGCGCGCAGTTTCGGCGCGCGGAAACAACTTGGTTTGGAAGATAGCAACTTTCTGTCTTGCGCTTGTACTAGCGGTAACAGCGGTTGTAGGCGGAGGGATTTTCGGCGCGGAATCTGCTTCGGCGTCCACAATATCGTTGGACGTAAACCCAAGCGTTCAAATTTATCTTAACCGCAGCAAGAAAGTTATAAAAGTAGAATCCTTAAACGACGACGGCGAGATTATAGTAGGTAAAATGGATTTTAAAGGCTGTCAGCTGGAGGTATGCGTAAACGCGCTTATCGGCTCTATGCTGCGTAACGGCTATTTGAACGAATTGGCGAATTCGGTACTTGTAAGCGTCGATTCGAACAAAAACGTTTACGAAGAACTTGCAAACATCGTCGCGGACGAAATAACTTTAACCTTAAAGGAAATGGATATCGACGCGTCGGTTGTAAGCCAATGGATAAAAACCGACGACGTAATATCCGCTATTGCAAAAAATAACGGTATTTCGTTTGGGAAAGCTCAGCTGATATACAAAATATCCAATCAAAGCGATTACGAAGTGGAGCAGCTTGTCGATTTGTCCGTTAACGAATTATCGTTGCTTTTGTCGAATTTGGGTATAACGGACGGCGACGTTACTCAAAGCGGCAGCGCGAGCAATATAGGAGCGGAAGCCGCCGTTCAAAAAGCGCTTGATTTGCTCGATGTAGACGGCTTAACGGAGAACAGCGAAGACGTAACGATACGCAATAACAAGCTCGAGTACGGCGGCGGAGTGATGGTGTACGAAATCGAATTTATTTACAACGGATATTTTTACGAAGTCGAAATCGGCGCGGTAAGCGGCAGAGTAGTAAAATTTCAAAAGGAAATAATCGGTAGCAACCGTCCCGACCAAACTTCCGAAACGCTTTCTCTCGACCGGATAAAAGCCGCGGTTTTTGCCGACGCGGACGTCTTGGAGGAAAACGCCGAAAACCTGTATACGGTTCAATCGGGTTACTATCGCTACGCGGTATACGAAATCAGTTTCAAATGCGGCGACGCTTATTACGAATACGAAATAGACTGTTACGGCAAAACGCTATATCAAAGTTACGAATTGCTGGATATAAGCGGAGAGGACAGTTATCTTACGCGCAATCAGCTTGACGACTGGTTTATGGCTAACAATACCGACGGTTGGAGCAAACTCGACAGATTGGAACGTTACAGAGTTACGGCGGAGAAAACCGCCGACGGTCTTACGTACACTTTGCAGTTTGTAAGCGGCACTTTGCAGTATACTTACAAAATAGACGCGGTAAACAAATCGATACTTTCCAAAGAAACCGCCGAATACGAAAACGTGGTTAAGGATAACATAAAAGACAAACTGCACGATATGTTCGGTTTCGGCGAAGAATTTTTTGACGAATTCGACAAATTTTGGGAGGACGACGACTGGGATTTCGACGGCGACGATTACGATTTCGAATTCGATTTCGGCGGACATCACTACGAGTTCGAGTTCGACCGTTGGGGCAACGTGTACGGCAAAGAGCCTCACGGCGAGCCGAAACCGCCTTTTCACGACAGATGGTAAAACGCAAACGGCTTGCTATAACTGAGTCAAGCCGTTTGCGTTTTACGGCTTGACACAAAAACTTGATTTTAAAAAAATCCGTGGTACAATAGAAATGTAAAACCGTTTGCGGGGACTGACGGTTTTACGATGGGAATTCAGGGACCGTGTTCTCTTTATTTTTATTAAAGGAGAAATACGGATTATGGATTTTGAAACTTTTTTAGATTCGCTGTTTGCGTTTATCAAGAACGGCGACAACGCGTATTTCGTTATCTACGCGTTATTAACCTGCGTTTTGACGCAGGCGTTTAAAAAACTGTTCGTAAACAAAGTAAAGGTAGATATTCTGCATAAATTCGACTTTGCGGTATTGTTGCCTTTCGTTTTCGGGGCGGTATTTTCGGTTGTAAACGAATTTTGCGTAAAGGGCGTAAAAGTATTCGACTTTGCGCTTATCGTAAATCTTGCCGTAAATTGCGCCGCGATAGGAGCGTTGGCTGCCGCTATGTTTCGGTTTGTTTCGTCTCTTTCGGGTAAGAGTTTAAACAAACTTTTGAGCGACGACGTATTTGCAGTCTTTTATTCGCAGTTATTGTATTTCGGCGAAGCGCGCAGTATGTTGGTTAATAAAAAATTGAGTTTGCAGGACTTTTTAGCGCAGGTAAAACTCGTATCTTCAAACGCTTTGAGTATATATCAATCGGACGAGAGCGAGGACGTAAAACGTCAAAAACTGGCGCGACTTCTTAGCGGAATCGTAGACGAAAACAGCGTTAACGCTTGCGTTAATTCGTTAAACAAAGCGTTGATTAACTACGTCTCGACGCAGTCTGCCGAAACGAAAAAATCCGAATAGTTTTTAGACCGTCCGAATTGGACGGTCTTTTTTGTCTCAAGAAAACCACCGGATAGTCCGGTGGTTCGGTGGAGGTTTAC
>CAJUIV010000010.1 GCA_910586905.1 uncultured Christensenellaceae bacterium | reverse complement strand
AGGGTTTTACCCTCTAATGAAAAACCACCAGCTAGGCTGGTGGATTTTTATTTATATTCGGTTATTCGCTGTCGTAATAAGGGAAATTTTAATAGTTATGCCGTAACGTACTACAGTACTGACGACAAATATTCGCTGGGCGTCATTCCCGTTTTTTTCTTGAACAAACGAGAGAAATAGTGCACTGACGAAAATCCCAGCGCTTCGGAAATTTCGGTAAAATTAAGATTTTTTTCGCGAATCAAAACTTTTGCGTGCCGTAATTTCATATCGTTAAACTTGGCGATTACTCCGCAGCCGAGATGTTCCCAAAACAGTTTTTTCAGTTTGCTTTCGCTTATACTGAATCGGTCGGCTATCTCGTTTACGGAAAGTTTGCCGGATACGTTTTCTTCCAAATACAAAAGTATATTGTACACTTCCTCAGGATAGTCGCTTTTTTCTATTTTACTCACGCTGCGGCTTTCCCTTCGTATCGCCGGTTCGCTGCGGCGCAGAAGGGTGATTAAAAAACGTTCCAAAAGATTAAAAGTCAGTTGCTTTGCTGCAAACGGAGCATTCGCTTTTTCGCGCATTCCCATAATAGGCGGCTGAAATGTCAGCGGCTCGAATGCCGCAAGACCTTCGTTTAGGAATTCGGACAAAAGCGCGCGTTCTCGCGAAGTCAGATAAAAAATTTTGTTTTCAAAAAGCTTCATCGCGTCGGAATTGCATACGAATGACGCCACCGTAACGTTAGGAGGGCCTTTGTCCGCCGCTAATTTATGGAATTCGTTTGGCTTATGAAAGGCAATTTCTCCTCCTTTGAGCAAAAATTCCCGCGTATCGGCCGTAAATTTAACGGAACCTTTGTCGATATACGTAAATTCCCAAAAGTCGTGCGATTCGCCTGCAAAAACAAAGTCTTTTCCGTATTCCTTGTAAAACACCGTAACTATTTTTTCTACCGAGAGCAAGCGGTCGTTCTTTTGTCTTACAAAGCCGTCGCGCATATTTTCTCCTTTTTGTCAGGAACAAATGTGCAAAAAAACTGCACGAATGTTCAAAGACTTTTTTGTACTTTCAGTGTATCATATCACTATGGAACAGTCAATAAAAAGACGGAGGGTATTATGAAAAAAGGTATCAGTATTTGGAGTTTCGCGGGCGGTACGCTTGCCGAAAATTTCCGTTTGGCAAAGGAAGCGGGTTTTGACGGAGTAGAAGTCGCTTTAGACGAAGTAGGAGAACTTTCGTTGACGTCTACCGAAGCGGACGTGAAAAAAGTAAAAGCGGCAGCGGATAAAGCCGGCATGGAGCTGTATTCCGTTGCGAGCGGTCTTTACTGGAAGTATTCGCTTTCGTCTGACGACGAGAAAATGCGCGAAAAAGCAAAAGAATGCGTGCGTAAGCAGTTGCAGGTGGCATCTTGGCTGGGCTGCGACACTATTCTTATCGTTCCGGGAGCGGTTTCGGTGTCGTTTGCGCCCGAATTGGGAATTACCGACTACGACGTTGTGTACGAACGTTCGCTTGCGGCTGTAAAGGAACTATCTAAAGACGCCGAACGTCTTAAAGTTAGTATAGGCCTTGAAAACGTGTGGAATAATTTTCTGCTTTCGCCGCTTGAAATGCGCGACTTTATCGATAAAGTAGGCAGTCGGTACGTGGGAAGTTACTTCGACGTAGGTAACGTAGTGTTCAGCGGTTATCCCGAACAGTGGATAAAGATTTTGGGTAACCGTATCAAAAAAGTGCATTTCAAAGATTACCGCCGCAGCGTCGGTTCGTTGGACGGTTTTGTTGATTTGCTCGCGGGCGAAGTTGACTGGAAAGCGGTAAAAGCAGCGTTTGATAAAATCGGTTACGACGGCTGGGTTACCGGAGAAATGATTCCGCCGTACAGTCAATACGGTGAAACGATTATTTTCAATACGTCCAACGCTATGGACAAGATAATCGGCAGAAAGTAAATCGGAGGGAATTTTTTATGATAAAAATAGGACTTATAGGCTGCGGATTTATGGGTACTATGCACGCTAACTGCTACAATGCCATAGACGGCGTACAGGTTGTTGCGGTCGCAGACGTGCGCAGAGACAAAGCCGAGGCGCTTGCCGCGTTATCCGACGCTAAAATTTATGCTACCGGTATGGAACTTATAGAAAATGAAACTTTAGACGCCATAGATATTTGTCTTCCGACGTATTTGCACGCGTCTCATGCCGAAGCCGCAATGCGTAAGTGCAAAAACGTATTTATCGAAAAACCCGTCGCACTTACCGTAAAAGAGTGCGAAAGATTGTTGAAAGTGCAAAAAGAAACCGGCGCCGGCGTACAAGTGGGACAGGTGATTCGTTTTTGGGACGAGTACGTTTGGCTAAAAGACCTGATTGATTCTAAAAATTACGGCGAGGTTCAAAACGCCGCGTTCCGCCGTATGTCGCCCCGTCCCGACGGCTGGGAGCATTGGTTTTTAGACTCCGACAAAAGCGGAGGCGCAGCGTTGGATTTACATATCCACGACGTAGACTACATGCTGTACGTTTTCGGCGAACCCAAATCGTTTAGTACGGTTCTTGCTCACGGCGGCGAACGTAACAGTTACGTAGCGACAGTTGCAGATTATTTCGGCAAGTCGGTGCTTATCGAGGGGTCGTGGGATTTTCCAGCAGACTATCCGTTTGAGATGATGTTCCGCGTCAAGTTTGAAAAAGCGGTAGCGGAGTATACTCACGAGGGATTGCGTTTGTACACCGATAACGGGATGCAAAACGTGGTACTTAAGAAGGAATTTACCGCACAAGTAGAAGGCGCGGGCAATATTTCCGATTTGGGCGGTTACTATAACGAACTCAAATATTTTACCGATTGCTTGAAGGCGGGAACCAAGCCCGAAAAGGCAAGTTTGTATGATGCCGTCGGGTCGGTCAAATTCGTCCTCAAAGAAACGGAAAAGTAATTTTCGGATGCAGTCAGTACACGTAAAACGGCAAAAACCGTTTTACGTGTACGCGATTTTGCAGTATCGTTTGATAAGGAGGTTTTAACCTAAAAATGAAAAAACTTCGCGCCGCCATAATAGGATGCGGCAATATTTTTACTATGCACGTAACTCCCGTCGTTAATCGCGGCGATACCGAACTCGTTGGCGTTTGCGATATAAAAAAAGACCGTGCGGACAGGGCAGCCGCTAAATACGGTACAAAGGCGTATTACGATTACGAACGTATGATTGACGAATTGCGGCCGGATATCGTTCATATATGCTTACCGCATTATTTGCACCCGATAGCGTCCGAATACGCCCTCAAACGCGGCGTTAACGTGCTGTGCGAAAAGCCTATAAGTATCGATTACGCGTACGGGGAAAGGAACGTGTCTCTCGCCGCGGAAAATGGAGTCAATTACGGCGTTATTTTTCAGTGCCGTTATAACGACGCCTCGCAATTAGTCAAGAAAACGTTACTTTCCGGAGAATTGGGGAAGATTATATCCGCGCGTTCCGCGCTTACTTGGTATCGTCCCGACGAATATTACGCTTCGTCCGACTGGAAGGGTACATGGGACAAGGAAGGCGGCGGCGTTATTATCGACCAAGCTATCCACTCAATGGATTTGGTAAATTGGTTTATCGATTCCGAACCAAAGCAGGTATATGCGAATTACGCTAACCGAGGCCACGATATTATGGAAGTTGAAGACTCCGCGGAAGGACTTGTAACGTACGAAAACGGCGTGCGTTATGCCTTTTGGGCTATGAACAATTACGGCTGCGACGAGCCGATAGAAATACGTTTGTATTGTGAAAAGGGCAAGGTAATCTTAACTTACGACGACGCATGGATTACTTTCGACGACGGCAGAGATATTCACGTACGCCAAAGCGCGGACAATTTAGTGTACGAAAACGGCAAAGATTATTGGGGATTTCAGCACGTAAAGCAAATAGACGATTTTTACCGCAGCGTAAAGGAAAAACGCGCTCCGGAGATTTCGGCGGCAGAAGCGCTTAAAATTCAAAAAATCGTTTGCGCGTTTTACAAGAGCGGAAAAACGGGCAAACCCGTTAAATTATAGAAACGGTTTATTATGAAAAGGTGGCTGAAATTTTATTTTTTAGGTTTTTTTTGCGACAGATACGGTAAAGAGGCGGCATCGCGTAGCTTCTTTAACGTGGTGTTAAGTTTGTTTTTAACCATTATATTACTTAGCGGCGGACTTGCGGCGGGATTTTCCGCATCTTTCGGTAAGCATTATAAAGAAGCGGACGATTTTCGCGAATTTGTTTACGGCATTTTTGCGGTTGACGGAGATTCGCGTATAAATTTAAAAATTCAAAACGGTAAACTGTCGGCGGATATACCCGAAGGCGTGCGCATTAACAGTTTTTTGAACGAAAACGATAATGCTTTCGGAGGCTACAAACTTATTGTCGATACGACTCCCGCTGATACGTCTTTCGATGATTTTACGTTAATATGCAAAGACGCAAACGGTGTTGAAATAAGTTACGAAGACTACCGTAAACTTCCGGAAACAGGCAAAAAAAACGGAACGGTAGAATTCAAATACAGCGGCAAGCCTCTTGACGTTACGGTTAAACAGACTGAATATATTGCATATTTAGAAAAAATTTCTCAGGAAGCCGATAGTGAATATGATAGCGAAGCCGCAAAAAATTACGGCGAATTAAAGCACAAGAAAATTTCGGGTGAGATTTCCGAAGAGGAATATGAAATTCGTATATATACGCTTTATGCAAAGAATTATTACCCTTCGTATACGAGATTCGAAAACTACGGCGACGCGCCTACGTTGAGAACTTACTATACGCAAGCAGAGTTGATAGAAAACGAAGAAAAATACTTAATTCTGCTTGACGATACGTGTATATGTTCTTTTAAAACCGAGGACGGATTAACGGTAAATTTTGCCAGTTATTATATGGGCGTTGACGACGCGGTTATTTCCGACGAAGGCTTGTCCGAAAACGACATACGCGGCCGTTTGGACAAGTTCGTTAGACAGTGTTTTATCGGCAGCGGAGGGCTTATATTTTTTGTGTATATCATAAACTTAGGCAACTTGTTTTTGCTGTTTGTTTTGATTGTACTGGCTCTTGCTTTGATAACCTTTCTGTTATGCAAATTTTTGCATCTGGAATTCGGTAAAAAATATTTCGGCGCAGTCAAAACAATATGCTCGTATCTTTTTTACAGTGCGTTAGCCGCGTTTATTTTGTCTATAGTATTGTCTTTTTTCTACGCGAGAACTACGGTGTTCGTAGTAAGCGAAATAGCGTTTGTTTGCTTGTTCGTTTTACGTACTATAGCGCTTATAGTTACGGAAAGCGTAAGGACAAAACGCGCCGCTGCCGTAAACGTGGAATCCGCAAACAAAACCGACGTTTCTTGATTAACGTCGGTTCTTGCCGTTTATACTCTTAGACGTTCAAGCGAATGCGGCAGAAGAAACGATGAGATTACCGCTCGTACGGAAGCGGGATTGGTACGTCTTATGAATATAAATATTATTCTTGGATACGATTTTGGATAAAAGCGCTATCGGTAGAGAACCGAAAAAAAACGAAGTACAAGAATAATAATTGAAAAAATAAAGACGATGAAATGCTTTTTTAGAATGTGAGAAATTAGCGATTATCGTTTGACTTTTTACAAATCGTACAATTTTGCCGTATTTTAAACACTTTGGGATATTGACTATTTGTTAGTAATACAATCGCGTCGGTTACCGTTCGGAAAATTCAACATTTAAAACGGGATTATAATATAGTCGTAAACGCGGCCTTGATTATTTGTAAATTATTACGGATTATTGCTGAAAAAGAATTTGTTAAATTATTAAAGTCCGATACAATGGTTATCGGACTTTTTAAATTTATGCGCGAACAAAATGTCATGCTAAATTAACAGGTTCGCGGTCTGAGATTTTGTTAAGCGACGCTAAAATATTTAATAGACGAATTTTTTTAATTATGCTATTCGGAACAGTTTTTCGACTGTTTGTTCTGAATTTTCGGTAAAAAACACGTCTCGTCCTTTGTTTCTTTGGTAAATATTATCTACTAAAGATTTGCTTTTATAGCAAGGATAATCGCCGAATTTAGCGATTCTGAATTGACAATTAACGATTTTTTGTAAAACGTCTTCTGCGATTCCGCTGCTCAAAACAAAAAAGTTTTCGGTTGTCAAATTTTTCGATACGGCTAAATTCTATATTTCCGTTTCGTATTTTACGGTCATTATCAAATCGGTAATGCTTAGAGAGTAGGTTACGATATTTTCTTACCCCGTAACGTGAGCTATTTCTAAACTGTTTTTTAAGATTATTTTAATTTGCATTTTTTCACTTTTAATATTCTTCGAGTAGTCGCAATGGCGCAAACGTATTTGTGTAACGTATAAAGTAACGCGTACGTTTACGATAATTTTATAACGTCAGTTGCGACGTTCTTTCTAAAAGCGCTGTCGTGTTCCACAAATATCATTGTGGGTTTGTATTCTTTAAGTAAATCTTCTGTCTGTATGCGAGAGTATACGTCTATGTAGTTTAAAGGTTCGTCCCATACGTATAAGTGCGCTTGCTGGGAAAGACTTTTTGCAAGCAATGTTTTTTTCTTTTGTCCTTCCGAAAAACCGGAAATGTCTTTTTCGAACTGATACTTATTGTATACTTGTACGTCTTTATTGTTTGAAATAGCGCAGCAGATATGTTACTTATTTAAATTTTCTAAAGTGAGTTTCACGTATTCCACAGTTTTTGCGTTGTTCCTTAATATACCGACCGTATCTGCAACTTATCAATTAATATTTGAGGCTTTATTTTCGATAAAGTTTTTATTTCTATTAGGTTTTCTCTTAATTTCAAGTAATTTAACAAAATCGTCAAACAGCGAAGTGTCCGCCGGCTCGAACATTAACCATTTACCGTCGTGGTAAGTTTTAGTTTCGTCATATATTTTTTGAATTGTTTGTGAAAAGCTATCTCTATTCAATTCAAATTTCGCGCGTTCGTCTTTCCCCAGTATAATCATAAAGCCAACGCAATTTTCTCTTGCATATAATGCGCATAAAGTTTTACTGCCTCGGCGAAATTTACATTCGTATTTCCAGGCTTTACCGCCGTTATTCCACAAACACTCCATGTCGTATTTTTCGTTTACCAGAGCGCATAATTCAATCCAAACATAATATAACTGTCGTCCGATTAAATTTGTCAGTATTTCTTTATCAGGTATTATATTTAACATATTACGCTCCGGTATAAACGATTGGATAAATTTTTATAATCCCGTTTGCAAAAAAACTCATAAAGCAAAACAATGAATTGGATTTTTGATTTTTACTTGTTTTGTATAGAATATTTTATCAAAAATAAAGGATTTATACAAGCTAATAGCAGATGCTGTAATATTTCTATCAGAACATAAAAAATGACCGATAAGTTCTTAGTTCTTATCAGTCATTATGTGGTGGAGACAAGGGAATTCGAATCCCTGACCTTTTGACTGCCAGTCAAACGCGCTACCAACTGCGCCATGCCCCCGTAATGGTGGACGATAAGGGAGTCGAACCCTCGACCTCTGCGTTGCGAACGCAGCGCTCTACCAACTGAGCTAATCGCCCGTAATATTTTTTGCGTGTGTTTTTTTTACGGCTTCGGTTATAAAGTTTGGAATTGCAACGTTGGCAGCGCCCAAGGCTCTTCCGCGCTGCGTGCGTAGCCCTTGCGGACTAACGCTATAAACAACGCACAGCGTTGGTTTGCTTTACGCTACGTTCCAACTGAGCTAATCGCCAGTAAATATTGCTTATGTATTATATCAATATTATCGATTATTTGCAAGCGTTTTTTATGTATTGAGTAGGTTATAATTAGGATTTGTTCATTAACGATTAAACATATAGGAAAGCAGTATGAAAAATATTGAATTTCTTGCCGCCGATACAATCTTTAAGTTGTTATTACCTAGTATTACTAAATGAATCCCCGTACGTAACTTTGAATATTAAACGCATCGTTCGGTTTGTTATCAAATATACGGTTTTTATATATTCTATCGTTATTTATTTTTAGATAAACTTGCAAAAAATATTATTTGTGCTAAAATAGTGGTAGTGTAATAAACAAACTAGCGGGGGCTGAAATGATTAGTAAACGTCGGATTAGTGTTTTCAGAAAAATATTGGTTTTAGTAGCGGTTTTATTCGTGGGTGTGTGTGTCTTTGCGTCTTGCAGACACGAGCACGAATACGTTTCAGAGATTACCTCCGAAGCCACTTGCGAAAAGACGGGAGAAATAACTTACAGATGTTCTTGCGGAGACAGTTATACGGAAGAAATACCCTTAAAAAATCATAACTTAAGCACGGTTTTCGACGACGAATCGGGGCATTACGAAAAATGCGCCGACTGCGATTACGTTTCGGAAAAGATTGCTCATACGATGACGGAGTATATTGTCGCCGGCGACGAACACAATCAAAAATGTCGTTTTTGCGATTACGCGATCGATAAAGTAAAACACGATTTCTCGATTTTGGTATCGCACGAGGATGCTACTTGCGTCAAGCAAGGACGGGACGTATATAAATGCGTTTGCGGAGAACAAAAAGAAACGGTTATTCCTATTGCCGAACATAGTTTGACTTCTTATATAAAAGGCGACGGTAAGCATTGGCAAAAATGCGATAATTGCGAGTACGTAACTGAAAAAACGGAGCACGATTTCGATACGCTTGTTTCCCGCAAAGATGCCACTTGTAAAGAGAAGGGAAACGAGGTGTTTAAGTGCGTCTGCGGGGAGTTAAAAACCAACGAGCTGGATATCGTCGAACACGTCTATTCGAAATACGCTTACGATAACGACGGACATTGGCTTGTATGCGCTACGTGCGAAACGTTAAAGCCGGATTCCGGTCGCGAAACCCATCTCTTTACCGACGAAACGGTTTCGGCGCCAGATTGCGAGAACGTCGGTTTGATTACTCATTCCTGCAACTGCGGTTACGTTTACGAGGAACACCCCGAAGCGCTCGGACACAATCCGGACAAATCTCAATACGTAAGCCGTACGCAAAGCGGACATTACTATATGTGTTTGCGCTGTAGCGAGAAAGTGGTCGAATCTCACGATTACGTCGAGTCGGATTGCGAAAATAACCGAGAAGCTACTTGCTACAAAGGCGGACATCAGGATTATACTTGCACTGTCTGCCGATTCAAAGACGAACGTACTTCCCCGAGAACGGATAATCACAATTTTTCGGACGAGTGGACGACAAACGGCGTTTATCATTGGCGCGTTTGTTTGAACGGCGACGGAAAAACGCAGTGCGATGCGGAAAGCGGTAAAGAGCAGCACGTTTTCGTCGAATTTACAGTAGAACCTACATGTACGGCAATAGGGCACTTGTATATGCGTTGCGAGTGCGGTCATATTCAAAGTAACCAAAATATACCCGCTCTGGGGCACGACTACGAAGTAACCGAGGTTGTAAAAGCCGCCACTTGCGCCGAACAAGGCGAAGAGATACGTACGTGTAAAACGTGCGGCGACGTTATAACCGTATATACCGATAAACTTGAACACGATTGGTCTCTTTACGAGGCGAACAGAAACGCGCACTATAAGAAGTGTTCTAAGTGTCTTGCCGTACAGACGGGAAGTCCCAAAAATCACACTTGGACAAACGAAATAGTCTCCGCGCCTACTTGTACCGACAACGGAGTAACAAAGCATACTTGCGGTGTTTGCGGTTTTACCTATGACGAGGATACCAAAGCAACAGGACACAGTATGGTTACCGAAGACCCGTCTTATACGGATACTACGAAATTCCAAGACCCGACTTGTACCGAGTACGGCTGGCATATGGAAATTTGCACTCGCTGCGGCGTTACGGAAAAGAAATACGGCGACATATTGGAGCCTCATCAGCTTGTATATTATCCGGCAAAGGAAATGACGGAAACCGAGCGCGGCAACATAGCTTACCATCAGTGCAGCGTATGTGAAAAATATTTTGCAACCAAAAATTGCGAAATAGAATTGAGTGAGGACGAGGTATTTATATATCCGCCGAAAGTTATAGACGTAGAAAGCGTAGAAAAACTTTTGGAAATTGTAAGCGGTATGTCAAGCGGCTCTATGAGCGGCGATATTTACCGAATGACCGCGAACGTGATTTTTGTAGGAAATAAGTATTTCGATATTCACGATAATATAAGCGTAGATATCCCCGCCGACGTTGACGCGTCTACTATAAACAACGGTGATACTGTAACGTTCAAAGGAAAAATTTACGTAGAAAATATCGACGGCGAACTTTTTTGCGGGTTTACCGACGTTGAGATTATAAGTGTAAAAGGCTCTGACGGCTGGTCGTCGCTGTATATAAGCAGTAACGATACTTCCGGCGATACGTACGTACAATCTATCTACGGCGGAGACGTTTACGTAGCTAACGTTCGTTATTATAACGTATTGTGCCCCGAGTTGGAGCCGGAATTTACGTTAAACGTAAGTAAGTTGAATTACGGAACTACGTTGAAATTGGAAAAAGTGTTGGTTGACGGCAAAGCGTACACGGTAACGGGAGGAGTTTTGACGGTTGCCGTAGACGGAGACGTAAACGTAGAATTGGTATTTACCGACAATCCGTCTACGTCCGTAACTCTAAATAAAAACGTAACGGCCGATAACCAAACCCACAGTGCGGACGCTTACGTTTCCTACAGGTACTATAACGGCACCGGTAACGATGACGGAAGGCTGCACGCCAACTCGCATTTGACTTTCGAGGTAAACAACGCGAACGTAGTGGGAATCGTTATTACGTACGAAAACTACAATCTTGACGGCGGAGACAAAACCGTTATAGACAATACTTTCTTTGCAGGAATAGACAGCGAACACAAAATAAAGCAGGACCATACCGTAAACGATAAAAACAAGTACGTTCTTTATTTTGCCGCAAACGATAAAATATCTTATTTGGAATACTTTGCAGACGCTTGTCAGGCGCGTATAACGGAAATTACCGTTTTGTATTCTACTAACAATACTTTTTAAAATTCGATAAGTAAAATTAACGGCGGTCTAAGACGGTGAGTCAGACTGCCGTTTTTCTTGTGTAAATGTTTGGACGTATAAAAATCGTAGCGCGGCACTTTGCGCGGATAAGTTACGTGCGTTTCAATCGTTGACACGAACGGCGAATTTTGATATATTTTGTATATGAAATGTGATTTACACGTACATTCGAATTGTTCTGACGGGATTTTTTCTCCCGAAAAACTTGTAGAAACGGCAAAAGAACGCGGGCTGGACTGTATAGCTATAACAGACCACGATACGTTTGAGGGAGTTGCCCGCGCAAAGAAACGCGCTGAAGAAATCGGTATAAAATATCTTGTCGGCGCGGAATTGTCCAGCGTCGGAGAACAGGAAGTTCATATACTGGCTTATAACGTCAATATAGATTTGCCGAACTGTCAAAACGATTTAAAAAGTATTGCCAATATGCGCGATTGCCGCAACGTAGCGATGGTTGAAAAATTGAGGAAAATCGGTATCGATATAGACCTTGATACTCTCAGAAAAAACGGGACGGTGGGAAGAGCGGTTATTGCGCGCGAAATGGTTAGGCTTAAAGCGTGCCGCGACGTGCAGGAAGCGTTCGATAAATATATCGGCGCAGATAAACCCTGTTACGTTCAAACGCGCAGATTAACTCCAGTAGAGGCGATTCAGTTTACTTTGCGTTACGGCGGCATACCCGTACTTGCTCATCCTAAACAACTGCGTTTAAAAGAGGACGAATTCGAAAAATTTTTGAAGCCGTTGGTTCTTTCCGGATTGGGAGGTATTGAAGCGCAGTATTTTACACACAATATCACCGAGCGTAATTATTACGGTAGGCTGGCGAAAAAATACAAACTTGTAGTAACGGGCGGAAGCGATTTTCACGACCACGTTCACGGCGTGGAATTGGGTACTAAAAGTTTTTCGCCAGGCGGATATACTCGTACGATATTGGGAATATGAAAAAAAATTTATTGTTTGCAATTTTTACGCTCGCAATCGTTTTTGCGGGCGTTTCGTTTTGTCGGCAGGCTTATGCCGAACAGAATACCGAACCTTGGAACGTTAACGTTGTAATCGTTAACGGCGAAGATACGGCGGTATACAATTTAAAGAATAATATAAAAGATTTAAAGGACCAATCCGAAGAGAGATTGTTTTATTCAGGATATAACGAGCGCAAAAAGCTATATGATTACTTGCTCTCGCTCGATTTGCCGCGCGAAGCCGTATACGAATATATTTTTCCTAATTTCAAGCAAATCGTATCGCGTTTCGATTACGTTACGCGCGATAGAATAGACGCCGCGGTAAATTTCGGAAAAAACGGCTTTGCTTATACCGAGGGACGCGACGGAGTGCGCGTTGATACTTCTAAGCTGTTCGAGTTGATGTTGAATTCCGAAGGAAAAAAAATGCGTATTCGGTTGCCGCTTGAAATAGACAAAGCGCTAACCGTTGCGGAACTGAAGCGCAATACCGTAAAAAAAGCGTCGTTTACGACTCAATACGCTTCAAGCGGAGCGAACAGATGTTTTAATATAGCAAAAGCAGCAAGTTCTTTAAACGGAATTGCAGTAGAGCCCGGACAAAAGTTTTCGTTTAACGAAATCGTAGGCGAAAGAACCGAGGCTAACGGATATAAAACTTCCAAAATTATTTTGGACGGAAACTATCAAGACGGCGTAGGCGGCGGAGTTTGTCAAGTGTCCACAACGTTATATAACGCGCTTTTACTTGCGGGATTTTTACCTCGCGCCGCGCAGCATTCGTTGATATCCGGCTACGTTAAGGCCGGTTTCGACGCAATGGTGAGTTATGGAACAACCGATTTGACGTTCGTTAACGATACCGAGCATCCGATATATATTTCTGCGTCGATAAACGGAAAATCGGTAACGTTTACGGTTTACGGCGAACCCAACAAATACCGTGTAGAGCGCGAAAGCGTAGAAGAACGCGATAAATTTTGCGTTATAGAAATAGTAGACTCGAAAAAATATCCCGAACTCGTTTACGAAGACCAAATAAAAGTAATAACTTCGGGCAGCGACGGTGTAAAAACAAAATCGTATTTAAAATATTACGACGGCGATACTTTGGTTGAAAAAAAGCTGATAAGAAGCAACAACTATAAACGCGTGGATAAAGTAGTTGCGAAAGGGGCGCTTCCGCGTCCTGCCGAAGACTCTTTCGAAGGCGTCGAGTAAGATGCAAAGTTCACTCCAACCGTCGGTTGAAAATGTGTTTTTATTTGTAAAAAACCGACGGTAAGAGTTGTTATAAGCTCCTGTATTTTATAAATTATTTAGCGTAATTTATTGCGTAATACGGTAAAATTTAGTATAATCGTTGTATAAAAGTACGTAATAAACGGCGCGTTTTGTAAAAATACGGTTGCGAACCGTCTTTTTTGCGTATTCGGTACTAAGGAGGCTCTAATGCCGGTCAATAAAGAACAGACAAATGCAAACGCCCTTGTTACGATGCCTAACAGCGTAGAGGCGGAACAGAATATATTGTTTTGTATCATGCGCAGTCCCGATTTGCAGTTGGATATTTTGGCGCAGCTTCGCGAGGACGATTTTTATCAGCCCAACCACGCGATAATTTTCGCCGCAATGAAAGAAATTTCGCTTCGTTCACACAAAGTCGGAGAAGACAGTATGGCAAACTCTGTCAATTTCACCACGGTTGTAGACTGTCTGCGCAGACGCGGAAAATTGGCGCAGGTAGGCGATATAGACTATATTTTGCGTTTGAACGAAATGCTGCCCAGCGCCGCCAACTACGACGAGTATTTATCCATAGTAAAACGCGCTTCGGCAATGCGTAAGCTGATAAATATTTGCGGTAAAATAACTCAAAAAGCTTACAGCGCGGATAAATCCGAAGACGTTATAACTTACGCTGAAGAAGAAATTTTCCGTTTGTCGCAGCACGACTCTAACAGTGGCTTATCGTCTTTCGCGGACGAAACTGCGCGTACGATGGTGCGTATAAATCAGCGTTACATCAATCCCGATTTATGCCGCGGCATTCAAACGGGTTTCAAACGTTTCGACAGTATGACAAACGGTCTGCACGGCGGCGAACTGATAGTGCTTGCCGCCCGCCCCGGCGTCGGGAAGTCGACGATGGCTATGAATATAGTCGAAAACGTCGCAAAACTCGGCAAAACCGTAGCCGTGTACAGTTTGGAAATGTCCAACGAACAATTGGTGGAAAGGATGCTTTCGAGCATGTCCACCGTTCCGCTTAAATATATCAAGAACGGGCAGCTGCCCGGAGGCGAAAGCGACCTGGCTAAGCTTCGTATAGCGCAGGAAGTCATTTGTTCGTCTATGCGCCTGTACGGTAACGATTACGCAAATATACGTCCG
Organism: uncultured Christensenellaceae bacterium; assembly: GCA_910586905.1. Taxonomy (GTDB): domain Bacteria; phylum Bacillota; class Clostridia; order Christensenellales; family CAG-314; genus Fimimonas. The sequence continues at coordinate 34,061 of CAJUIV010000010.1, read as the reverse complement.
TCCGAAATATCTTCTCAATGCCGCAGACTAAAAGCCCAGCACGGTTTGGATTTGATTGTCGTCGACTATATTCAGCTTATGAACAGCGACTCGAAAGACGCAAGCCAAGGCAGACAAAACGAAGTCGCGTCCATTACGCGTAATTTAAAGCTAATTGCCAAAGAACTTAACGTGCCCGTTATCGCTTTGTCGCAGTTAAAGCGCGATGCGGAAATACGGAATATCAAAGACGGAAAGAGCAGCGGCGGAGGAGAACCCGTTTTGTCCGATTTGAGAGAATCGGGCGCAATCGAGCAGGACGCGGATATAGTATTGTTTATTCACAAGGAAACCGATTCGCAAACGGGGTCTACCAAACACAGTTTGATAGTTGCAAAGCATCGTAACGGCGAACTTGGCAATATTCCTATTTATATGCTCGGTAAAATAGTACGTTTTGTCGATGACGACTATTTGAATCAGCATAATATCCGCGCTGCGCAAACCGCAGAAAGCGGCGACGGCAATTCCGACGAATCGGACGTTGAAAATATGTCTTTCGGAGGAGAAGAAAGCGGCGACGGCACCTTTATAGGAGCGGAGGACGCGGAAATTTCAAACGAAGAATAATAACGGAGCAAGATAAAGAAAATGAGCGAATATAAAAATTTTATCGAAGATATAATCGACGGCGATTTAAAAAGCGGTAAGGTGCAAAGCGTATATACGCGTTTCCCTCCCGAACCGAACGGTTATTTACATATAGGACACGCCAAGAGTTTGTGTATCAATTTCGGATTGGCTGCAAAATATAACGGTAAATGCAATTTGCGTTTCGACGACACAAATCCCAGTAAAGAAGACCAAGAATACGTAGACAGTATAAAAAACGACATTGCTTGGTTGGGCTTCAAATGGGATAAGTTGCTTTTTGCAAGCGATTATTTCGACGTGATGTTCGAAGCCGCCGTAAAACTTATAAACAAAGGACTCGCTTACGTATCCGACGAAACCGCGGAGGAAATACGCGTTCGCCGCGGAACTCTTACCGAACCGGGAACGGAAAGTCCGTACCGTAACAGAAGCGTAGAGGAAAATTTGCGTTTGTTTTACGAAATGCGCGATGGCAAATATCAGGACGGCAGCAAAGTTTTAAGAGCGAAAATAGATATGGCGTCGCCTAACGTCAATATGCGCGACCCCGTTATTTATCGTGTGTTACACGCTACGCATCACAATACGGGCGATAAGTGGTGTATTTATCCTATGTACGACTTCGCTCATCCTATTGAGGACGCTTACGAGGGAATAACGCATTCTATATGTACGTTAGAGTTTGAGGATCATCGTCCGTTGTACGATTGGGTTACGCATAATTGCGATTTTCCCGCCCCTTTGCCGCAGCAAATAGAGTTTGCGCGCTTGAACGTAACTAATACGATAATGTCCAAACGTTATTTGAAAAAACTGGTCGACGAAGGAAAGGTAATGGGATGGGACGATCCGCGTATGCCTACCTTGTCGGGACTGAGAAGAAGAGGTTATCCCGCCGCCGCGCTGCGCGACTTTTGCGAACGTATAGGAGTCGCCAAAGCCAACAGCGAAGTGGAACAAAGTTATCTCGAAGCGTGCGTGCGAGAAGAACTAAACCGAACGGCTAACCGCGTTATGGCTGTGTTCGACCCGCTGAAAGTCGTTTTGACCAATTACGAAGGAAGCGAGGAATTGACCGTTGAAAATAATCCCAATGCAGAACCTCAAACTTACAGGCAAGTTACTTTTTCAAAAGAACTGTATATAGACAAAAGCGATTTCGAGCTTGTTCCTCCTCCCAAATATTATAGATTGAAACCCGATGGATACGTAAGACTTAAAGGCGCATATATCATCCGCTGCGACGAAGCGATTTTAGACGATAACGGCGAAGTCAAGGAGCTAAGGTGTTCCGTAGTCGAAAACAGTAAATCCGGACAAGACGTAAGCGGCGTAAAAGTCAAGGGCGTTATTCAGTGGGTTGACGCAAACAACTGCTTAAACGTGAAAGCACGTAAGCTTCAAAGTTTACTTACCGACGTAAAAGACGGCGTAACTGACTTTAACGAACGTTTTAACGAACAAAGCTTAAAGGAAGTCGATTGTAAAACGGAAAAAAGTTTATTTTCGGCAAAAGCGGAAGATAAATTTCAATTTATGCGCGTAGGATATTACGTAATGGACAAGGACAGCAATGGCGATAACCTTGTGTTTAACGAAATAGTAAGCCTAAAAGACGGTTTTAAACCGTCGAAATGAAAGTGAACGCGAACGCTTTTTTGGCATTGACAAACTACTTGTATTGGTATATAATATAATTTGTAGTTTTATAAACGTTTAGGTGGCACTTATGAAAGTATGTAAAAACTGTGGGGAAATCAACACCGGCGACAGCGCCTTTTGTTGTAACTGCGGTAAAACCAACTTCATATTCCAAGAGGAAATACGTTGTTCTCATTGCGGAGAAGTCAACGACAAGTCGTTCGCTCATTGTATTAACTGCGGCGAAATGCTTGCGATTCCCGCGGATGCGGGCGAGTATGTCGCAGAAGTTAAGCAAACCGAGTATCAAGACGCAGACTTGGCAAGCGTAAGCAACGAAGTTGCAAACTTGTACGGCGGTTCGGTTACTCCAAGCGAGACGGCACAATGCCCCAAATGCGGAGCAAGTATTCCTTTAACCGCTATTTTCTGCAACAAATGCGGAACCAGCGTAGCCGATTTGCACGCGCGCAGAGTGGTACAGCGTAAAGTTTGTCCGCACTGCGGCAGAGTCAACACTCTTGAAAGCCACTATTGTTCGTATTGTTACTGTTCGTTGGCGGAAGCTTCTACCGAGGAATTGCAAGTAGTGCATGAAAGTCAAAATTTGGGCGAAGTCGTAGTGCGACAGGCTTTTTTAGAAAGCCCGAACGAAAAAAAACTCATATGCCCTAATTGCGGCACGCTCAATAATCAGGAAGAACCTTTTTGCGTGAACTGCGGTTTAAAGCTCGAAATAGACGAACCTAAAACGTATTGCCCTAATTGCGGCGCGGAAAATTCCGTCGACAGTACTTTTTGTACTAAATGCAGATGGTCTTTCAGTAATATCGAACCGGATTCCGTAGAAAAGTGGACGTGCAAAGAGTGCGGTTTTTCTAATGAAAAAGACGATAAATTTTGTTCGCATTGCGGGCAGAAGAGAAAAAAATAAGGAGACTTATAATGAACAGTTCAAACAGTTTTAATATCTGTCCTCGTTGCGGCAATTCCAATTCGCTCAACGCAAAGTATTGTTCAAGATGCGGCGCACAGCTAAAAGTGCCGGAAGAAGCGGTTGTATGTTACAAATGTCATACCCGTAATTCGTCGCTTGCCAATTTCTGCCGTAATTGCGGAACGACGTTGAAAGTCGGCGCGCAAACAAAAATTTGTCCCCGTTGCGGTAAAGAAATAAACGCCGACGATAACGTGTGCGCGTGCGGATATTCGTTCGTAACGCTTCAGCAAACGGAACCGAAGCAGGTCAGCGTCGCTTCGACCAATAAATCTAAGAAAGATAAAAAACGCGATAAAAAACAGGAGCTTGCTCAAACCGAGCAAAACAAAAGCACCAAAACTTACTACAGTAAAAAAGGCGGCAGAGGGTTTGCGATATTCGCGTTGTTGTTGCTTGCGGTATTCGCTTATATAATTATCGCGCCGGCGACTGCTCGCCCCGCGTTTTTGGTAAATTTCGACAAAGGTTTTTACAATAGACCTGCCGATTATAATCCCAAACAAGACGAAGAAGAAACCGGCAGCGAAAACGCTTGGATAAACAATGTTCCCGTTTTAAACGCGGAAGGCGGCGGAACTACCGGCGACGGAGAAACGACGACTAATCCAGGAGATACGACGCCTCCGACCGAAAACGATGGCGAAGATACGACGCCTCCGCCTACCGAAAGTAATTCCGGCGAAACGTTGCATTTTTACGGTTTAAGCTGTATAACCGAAATAATCAATTTTGCAAAAGATATTAAAGACGGTAAAGTTGATTTGGGCGGCGGCGAAGCGTTTACGGTTATTCTCGAACGATTCGGTAAAGCTTCGTTCGTTATGATAGCGTTGGTGGCGTTATTCGTTATAACGGCTGTGTTCCATTTGGTCGTGTGCATTATGCGCATTATAACGAAAAGACGTTCTAAGGGTATGAACTTGCTGTATTTGATACTTGCAATCGTTACGACAATTTTGGTTGCGATTATGGTATGTTCTCAGTTGCTTACTCAGACGGAAGGCTTCCTGTTTGACGTAAAAGAATTCTTTGCTCCGATGGGCGACGTTACGGGAACGTGCAAGTACGGTTGGGCATTGTTCTTTATACCTGCGTATTACTGGGTATTTTGGTTGTATTCCTGCATTGCAAAAGCAAAGAAAATGAAGGAAAAAACCGCTTAGTTATATATAACTGAATTTGGAAACGCCGAAAGACCGCTTCTTGAGAAGTCAGGTCTTTCGTATTGTTCGGTTTAAATTTAAAACGTAAGCGCGCCGATTTTATATTCGATAATTAAATACGTCAGCGCATAAATTCCGCTTACCGTTTGACGGCAGCAAAACCGTTAACTGAAATAACGTAGTTTGGAGACGAATTTTGAAATTATGAAAATCACATCGCAGTATTTAAGAGAAAAGTACTTGAATTTCTTTAAAGACAGGGGACACGCGGTAATCAAGTCCGCCAGTCTTATACCGGAAAACGACCCGTCGGTACTGTTTACGACCGCAGGTATGCATCCGCTTATTCCGTATCTTTTGGGACAAAAACATCCTAACGGTACGCGGCTTTGCGACGTGCAGAAGTGCGTCAGAACCGGCGATATTGAGGAAGTAGGCGACGATTCGCACCTTACCTTTTTCGAAATGTTAGGAAACTGGTCGTTGGGCGATTATTTTAATGAACAGTCCATCAAATGGAGCTACGAGTTTTTGACAAGTAAAGACTATTTGGGACTGGACGTTAACAGATTATCTGTAACCGTTTTTGCCGGAGACGAGGACGCAGCCCGCGATGAAAACTCCGCTAAAGTTTGGGAAGAATGCGGCATTCCTAAAGAAAGAATTTTTTATCTTCCCAAAAAATATAATTGGTGGATTGCCGGTACGACAGGACCGTGCGGACCCGATACGGAGATATTTTGGGATACGGGGAAACCTGCCTGCGGAAAAAAATGCAATCCAAGCTGTGATTGCGGAAAATATTTGGAAATTTGGAACAACGTATTTATGCAGTTTAACCGTCAAGCCGACGGTTCGTATTTGCCTTTAAAACAGAAAAACGTAGATACCGGAATGGGTCTCGAACGTACCGTATGCGTTCTTAACGGTATGAAATCCGTTTACGACATCGATTTGTTCCAAAATGCTCTTGCAAAGATACAAGAGCTTTCAAACAAAACATACGGACAGGACGATAAGACGACCAAAGCTATGCGCATTATAGCGGATCACGTTCGTACCGCAACTTTTCTTCTGGGCGACCCCGTCGGAGTAACGCCCAGCAACGTAGACCAAGGATACGTATTGCGCAGACTGATAAGACGCGCCGTTCGTAAAGCGAATTCGTTGGATATGCCGAAGGGCAGTATTGTAGAAATTGCAAAAGTCTATATCGAAGAGTATAAAAACGCTTACCCCGAACTGTTAGATAATTCTGCAAAAATAGTGGATGAACTCGTAAAGGAAGAAGAAAAATTTACCAAAACTCTGGTCGCGGGCGAAAAGGAATTTTTTAAAGTTATTTCTCACATTCCTACGAAAGTCGTTCCCGGCGGCACAGCTTTTAAACTTTACGACACTTTCGGGTTCCCCGTAGAAATGACTGTCGAACTTGCCAAAGAAAACGGATACGAAGTTGACGTAGAAGGGTTTAAACAAAAGTTTGCAGAACATCAGGCTAAATCTCACGCCGGCAGCGAACAGCGTTTTAAAGGAGGTATGGCCGAAGGCGGAGGAGTCGAAACTACTCGGCTTCATACGGCTACGCACTTGCTTCAAGCGGCTTTACGTAAAGTTCTCGGCGACGAGGTAAAACAAAAAGGAAGCAATATTACTCCCGAAAGATTGCGTTTCGATTTCAGTTTTTCGCGTCCTATGACGGCGGAAGAAATTGCGGAAACCGAAAGACTTGTTAATCTGGCTATAGAACGTAAACTTCCCGTAACTTGCGAAGAAATGCCTGTCGAAGAAGCTCGTAAAACGGGTGCTATAGGTTTGTTCGGGGACAGATACGGCGAAGTCGTCAAAGTTTATACCATGGGTGATTTCAGCAAAGAAATATGCGGAGGTCCGCATGCGGATAATACTGGCGAGCTTGGGCGTTTTGTAATTACGAAAGAACAATCTTCATCCAGCGGCGTTCGCAGAATAAAAGCCGAACTTCGCAACAATTGAAAAAATTAACAATCGAACTGCGCGCGCATTATTGCGCGCGCTTTTTCCTTGTTATAACTTTTTTGAATTTAAGTTGTCGATTCTGCGATTTGGGTTTTAATCGAATCATTATTTATTTGGAATCGGATAAAAATGCAAGCGAGCGTAATTAGTTGATTCAACGCGGTAAAAAAACGGTAGTGCGGCAAAGCGCGGAACGGATTTTGCCGTTATCGAATAAATTTTATAGTACGGTAAATTATAATCGGCTTGCGGTTTTTGAGTAAACGTATATAATTACAATCGGAGAATTTTTTTACGCGTTAGTAAAACTTCTCTTTTAAGTATTGACTTTTTAAAACGGGGGGGGGTATAATTGGATAAATATAATATGCGGAGGGTCTTTTATGAATAAGAAAATTCTGGTATGCATAGCGCTGCTTATGATTTTCTCTTTGGTTTTTGTGGCGTGCAAAGAGCACGAGCATACGTTTGACACCGAATGGTCTTCAAACAAAACTCATCACTGGCACGCGGCGACCTGCGTACATAAGGACGTTAAAGCCGACGATGCCGCTCATACGTTTATCGCCGAGAACGGCAACGTAGAAAAATGCGAAGTTTGCGGATACGTAAAACAAAATACCGATACGCATCGGCATACGTACGCTGAAAAGTGGTCTAACGACGCTTCCTATCATTGGCGCGTTGCGACTTGCGAACATAGTACCGAAGTAGCCGACTACGCCGCGCACGAATATCAAAACGGCGTTTGCAAGTATTGCGGAGTTTGGCAGTACGCAAGCGAAGTTATCCTTAACGGATTGGCTAATTTGGACGTGTGGAAATATACCGTTACGTTCAACAACGTAGATTTAACCGGCGCCGACGGCTTTGTCGGTGAATTAGACAATTTAACGGTAAATTACGGCGAACTTAATATAAGTTTCGACGACGACAAAAAAATTCAAGGTTACGGCTATTTCGACGCTTGCAGTTACGAAGACGTTATAGTTAACGGTAATTCCATTCGTCAGCAGCGCGATATCGAATTGAAAGCGGTGGTAAAGGATAGCGTTCTTTACATATACGGCAGCGGTTTAGATAATTCGAACGAAATTTATATGCGTTTTAACGTGATAGACATATTCGCTCAAAACGGCGTAGATTTAGATACGATTGAAAACGTGTTGAGTGAAATCAATTCCCGTACGTTTGAGATTTACCAATATTATACTCAAATAAAGGAAACTCTTGAAAACTTTTGGGTTGACGACGACGCATTAAAACGGCTTTTGGATACGTTGGTTAAAATCGACGAAGAAAAAAGCGTTAACGGCGAAACCGTATACGTTTTAAGTTACGACGTTTGGCGTACCCTTAACGAAACGCTTGCTACGGTTACCGTTTCTCAATACGTAGACGGTATGTTCGGCGAAGGATTTTACGACGCTATACCGGCGCTGATAGAAAACGCGTTTAAAATGAAGATAGGCGATTTGCTGGACGCTTTGGAAGAGAACGGTTATTCTTTGGACGATATAATCGCTGCGTTAAACGCGGCTATCGATAAAAATTATCCCGACCCCGAAATCAAAACTATCGAAGATCTGCTCAAAGCTAACGGAGTAGATATGCAGGGAGTAACCGTTAAAGAATTGATAAATTCTTCGCGCATATTTACCTTGGCTGCAGTTTGGGATATGGCGCAGCAAAACAGTCCGAATAAAATATCTGCCGAACAGGCGGTAGAAATGATCGCTCAGTATTGCCTTGTATTAAAAGACTTTACTATTTACGATTTAGCGCTGCAAGGTAACGAACAATTTACGCCGGAGATTTTTAAAGCCGTCGTAGATAAAGCTATAGATACTTTGGAAAGTTACTTGACCGTTGAATTTCACGTAGGCGCTGATAAATCTTTGAAATCGGTATCGATAAACGCTCAACTCCCGCAAGCTTCCGCTCCGTCGGAAGACGATGAGAATATCAGCGACGAGCAAGTTGTTGCAAACGCGTTTGCGGAGCAAATCAAACGGTATCTATCCGTTTTCAGCGGACAACTGAGTATCGTTAAAGATTATAAATCTCAACAAGATTATACCGAGGTCGCGCAAAAAGTCGATACCGCGTTGGCGGTAATCTCTCTTCCCGAAGACAGCGAAGCTATCAAACGGCTTGCAAACGCTATCGTTAATCCTTACGGAGACGACGGAATCCTTGTAACTGGATATAACGTTACCGGCAATAAAATTGAAATAAATTATCTTACGAACGACTCGTATTTGGCTTATAACGACAGAATCGAGGTTCGGTATACTGTCGATTACACAGTTTCGGTCGATTTCGCTAAGTCGTTCAACGTTATGGCAAGGTTATTGTGCGATAATAAACTGGAATTAAATATAGAAATTATCCCTAAAGTAGTCAACGTTTCCGACGCACGATTTGTATTTTACATAGCAAACAAAGAAACGGGAATGCTGGAACAAAGCGCTCCGTTAACGTTATCCGAGGCAAAAACTTTTGTTTCAGATAGCGAATATTTTAAAAACGCGGATTTAGACCTGATTCTTGCGGAACACGAAATAAATACGTCCGCCGCGTTAAACGCCGTTTTATACTACGACGTTGCAACGAAAACTTTTGTAACCGCCGACGATTGCGCTCACGATTTACGGCTTGTAGAAAGCGAGTGCGTTTATTCCGAAAATTGCGGAGAATACGACAAATTGGTTTACAAATGCGAAGTCTGTAACAAAATTGTGGTAGAATATCAAGAAAGAACGCACGAATTCGATTATAACAATCCTATTTACGTGTTAAAAGGAAGTTCTTGTCAAGACGGAGCGGAAGTGTATTTCGAGTGTCTTAAATGCGGTCAAAACGTTTATTTGTACGATTATACGGTTTTGGATCACGAATTTGACCCTCAAGTTCAAAATAGATTCGAATATATAGACGCCGCTCTCGGCTGCGAAGGCGGTGTAAACGAGATAGGAACTTGTTTGAGATGTAATAGCGAGTTTGTGATTTCAATGTATGCGGGACACAACTACGATTACGAAAATCCATCCTATAACGTTTTAAAAGATAGCTGCTGCGACGGTGTTGAAGTTAAAATCGTCTGTACGATGTGTCAAGACGAAATATTGATTAACACGCTGTACGACCATCATATAGTTGAAATCGATATAGTACTTCCCGACGGCTGCTGCGATAATCATATTATGCACGTATTTATGTGCGACGTGTGTGATAAATCGGTGGGATTCCAATACGATAATATGACTGAAGCAGACGGAGGTATGGCGGGAGTTTACGAGTGTAAAACGTGCAATCTTAAAATAGATTTTGACGCCGATCTTGTTTTGATAGAGAATTACTATTATTTGTCCACAACGAATGTAACTCTTAACGGTGAAGTAATTTGGTCGAAACAACACGTATCGTACGTAGGTAGCGGCAACAGCTATCCTCCCGACAGACAGCCGGAAGATTTATAAAGTATTCAAATACACGGATTTAAAAAGAGCGACGCTATTAAGCGCCGCTCTTTTGCTGGTAATTATAACCGTTTTAATTCTAAAAATGAGCGTTTACTTTGTCTACTATTTCTTTCGCTTGTTTTTCCAAGTTAAGTTTCAATTCGTCGTTGTGAATAAAACAAGTGTTTGCGTAAACGTTTTTTATCGAGTATTTTATAACCGTTTTTAACAGGCTTATTCCTATTTCGCAATCGGATACGATGTATTTGGATAGATTGGGTAAAACCCGCGCGTCAGCTCTTTGCAACGCGTCTAAACATAACTGCATAACTTCGAGCGGTACGAGCGTCGCGCGGTGAAAAGCCTTTTGAAGATTCGCCGTACGCAATTTTTTTTCATCTTCGGTATTTTGGGGGAGTTTGCGCGCTTCGACGATGCGCTGATATGCTGCCGCGTCTTCGTTCGACAATTCGTATAAACGCAACCGTGCGCGTTTAAAACTGTTGGATTCTCTAAATAGATAACCGTGTTTTTCGTCTTCTTCCGCTATTTTCAATAAAGTTACGTTAGAGGACATCTCTACGAGCGAGCAAGCCGCTGCTCCGATTAATGCCAACGCGCTTCCTCCGCCCGGCGCGGGCGAATCGCTTGCAAGTATTTCGCAGTATTGTTCAATCGTCATTTTTTCAAACATGGCGTTTCTCCTTCGTATAAGAAGATTATACACGCAAAAGCCGTATCGGTCAATTATACTCAACTAAAAGATTGAGTTGAGTTACATTGGAATTCTCTAAGTTAAACAAATAAAATTCGTCAAAAGTTTATATTCGCGGCGTTTTTTTATTGACTGAAATTATTAAAAATTTTTTAAATTTGCGTTTAATTATTTGACAATGCGGGCATATAGTGATATATTAGAAGCAGAAATTAGCAGTCAAATATTGCGAGTGCTAACACTCAACAAAAAAAGTTGACAGTAAGGTGCGATAATGTTATCCGAAAGAAAACGCAAAATTTTATGCGCCGTAGTAGACGGTTACATTGAAAAAGCCACTCCCATAAGTAGCAAAGATATACAGGAAGGTTACTTATGCGAGTGTTCTTCGGCGACTATTCGTAACGAACTTTCCGCTTTGGAAAGCATGGGATACCTTATTCAGCCTCATGTTTCGGCGGGGCGGGTTCCCTCCGAAAAAGCGTTTCGTTTTTACGTTAACGAATTGATGTATACCAACAATTTAACTTCGGCGGAAGTCGAGAGGATTGAAAAATATTTTAACCGTAAAATAAACACGCTCGAAGACGTTATGACGGCCGTTACCCGTATTATAGCGGACGTAACCAATTATACTGCGGTAGTAGTTAAAGAAGATATGTCCGATACGATAACCGCTATAAAATTGCTGGATTTATCGAACGGAAAATTATTAGTCGTTATTGTTACGGATTCGCGTGTGCTTAAAGACGGTATGGTGGATATTCCCGACGATTTTAACGAAAAAATGGTATCGCAGGCGGAACGTTGGCTAAACAAATTATTCGTAGGAAAACATGTTTCGGAATTTATAAATTTCAACTATCCGTACGTTTTGATGAACGATGAATTCGCGCAGTTTAACGCATTGTTCAAAAAGATAATAGACGTACTTAAAAAGCAATCTTTATTCGGCGGTATGGACGTTGAAACTTACGGCGAAAGCAAAATTTTACAACATAGCGAATATGCCGATGCTCGCGCAGCGCAAAAATTTCTCGCCGAAATAGAAGATAAAGAAAAAATCGCCGAAATGTTTACTTACGACGGAGGAGAAGACGGCAGCGTAACTATAAAAATCGGAGAGGAAGACTCCGCGCCGCAAGGTTGTTCGGTTGTGTCGACGCGCGTAAGTTTGGGCGAGAATATAAGCGGCTCTATAGGAGTGATCGGTCCTGTTCGTATGAATTACAAAAAAGTTTTGTCGGTTCTCGACAAAATAAGCGAGATAGTCATCGATTTGATAGGTAGGGATAATAAATGAAAAAAGAAGTAAAAAAGGAAGAACAAACGGTTGAGCGGGAAGTAAAACCGCAGCTGTCGGAATTAGAAACGGCTTTAACGGAGGAAAACGAGAAGCTTATTTCCGAGAATGAAAATTTGACGGCAGAGAATAAAAAACTCAAAAAAACCTGCGATAGGTTACAGAGTTCGGCGGACAAGTCGGATTCGTATTTAAATCAGCTTGTCGCTATGAAAAACGATTTTGAAAGTTACAAACGCCGTATGAAATTTAACGGAGAACAGGCGAAAAACGAAGGAATTATAGCTGTCGTGTCTAAGCTGATTGCTATTTGCGATAATTTCGAACTTGCGGCAAAACATTTGGACGGCGAAAACTTAAAAGCGTTTAAAATGGTGGAAACTCAATTTAAACAAGTATTGACGGATTTCGGCGTAAAAGAAATGGAAGTTATGGGACAGCCTTTCGACCCGATGAAAATGAACGCTCTTTCAAAGCTCGAACGCGGCGACGAAAATAAAGATTTAGTTGTGGAAGTTTACAAAAACGGTTACGAATTGAACGATAAAGTATTACGTTACGCCGAAGTGATAGTGGGAGCTTAACACGTATAATCAGTTTTTGCTCAAAACGTAAAATTACGCTTGAAAAAGCGATAATATAAAAAGAAATTTTATCAAAAAATAAGGAGTGATATATTATGGGAAAAATTATAGGTATTGACCTTGGTACGACTAATAGCTGCGTAGCGGTATTGGAAGGCGGCGAACCCGTCGTTATCGCTAACGCCGAAGGTAACAGAACTACTCCGTCTGTAGTAGGTTTTACGAAAGACGGCGAACGCCTTGTAGGACAGGTGGCTAAACGTCAGGCTGTAGTAAACGCAGACAAAACGGTATTGTCTATAAAACGCGAAATGGGCAGCAACTATACCGTGGATATAGACGGCAAAAAGTATTCTCCGCAAGAAATATCCGCAATTATACTTTCTAAGCTGAAAGCCGACGCGGAGGCTTATTTGGGAGAAAAAGTAACGCAAGCCGTAATTACCGTTCCGGCGTATTTCTCGGACGCGCAGCGTCAGGCGACAAAGGACGCGGGTAAAATCGCGGGACTCGAAGTTTTGCGTATTATCAACGAACCTACGGCGGCTGCGCTTGCTTACGGATTGGACAAGGGAGAAAACAAAAATCAAAAGATTTTGATTTACGACCTTGGCGGCGGTACGTTCGACGTTTCTATTCTTGAAATCGGCGACGGAGTATTCGAAGTTTTGGCAACTAACGGTAACAACCGTTTGGGGGGCGACGACGTTGACCAACTGGTTATGGACTATTTGGTCGCCGAGTTTAAAAAGACCAACGGAATCGATTTGAGTAAAGATAAGCAGGCATTGCAAAGACTTAAAGAAGCCGCGGAAAAAGCTAAAATCGAGCTTTCCGCCACTCTCAAAACGACGGTATCGTTACCGTTTATAACCGCTGACGCTACCGGTCCCAAACATTTGGAAGTCGAAATAACGCGCGCTAAGTTCGAAAGCCTTATCGACGGTCTTGTTAAAAAGACGATTGAACCGATGAAAAAAGCTATGTCGGACGCCGGCGTAACCAACAACGACCTTAACCGCGTAATTTTGGTGGGCGGTTCTACTCGTATTCCCGCCGTTGTAGAAGCGGTGAAGAATTTCAGCGGAAAAGAACCCTACAAGGGAATTAACCCCGACGAATGCGTTGCTATCGGCGCTGCTATTCAGGGCGGCGTACTCGGCGGCGAAGTTAAGGACGTTTTGCTCCTTGACGTAACTCCGTTGTCGCTCGGTATCGAAGTTTTGGGCGGAGTTATGGCTAAACTAATCGAGCGTAACACAACGATACCCACAAGCAAATCTCAAGTATTTTCGACTGCGGCGGACAATCAAACCAGCGTAGACATACACGTCCTTCAGGGCGAACGCGAGATGGCTGCGGATAATAAAACGCTCGGTCGTTTCCAACTTACCGGAATAGCCCCCGCTCCTCGCGGAATTCCTCAAATAGAAGTTAAATTCGATATCGACGCAAACGGAATAGTTCACGTAACTGCAAAGGATTTGGGAACTCAGAAAGAACAATCGGTAACGATTACTTCTTCGACCAATCTTTCCGATGCGGATATCGATAAAGCCGTTAAAGACGCCGAAAAATATGCGGAAGAAGACAAAAAGCGCCGTGAAGCGGTAGAAGCGCACAACGGACTCGACCAAATGATTTTGTCGTTGGAACAATTTATTCGCGAAAGCGGAGACAAACTCGAAACGGCGGATAAAGAACATTTGGAAGAAGATATTAAAAAAGGCAAGGAAGTTTTGGAAAAGAGCGGTGTAACGACGGAGGAGCTTAAAGCCGAAACTGACAGAATAGCTCAAAGTTCCGCGGCTATATTCCAAAAGTTCTATCAAGCTGCGCAGCAAAGCGCTCAGCAACAGGACGGAAGCGAAGTAAAGTACGATGTCAAAGACGAGGAAAAATAAACGACGCGTATAATTTCGGCAATACTGTGTCGGACTTAAATTTACTGTTAAACGTTTTGCGTAAGGTGATTCTAAGCCGGCTGACTAGCGTTTATTGCTTTTAGCTTAAATATAGCTTTTAAAGCGTACGCTATTATTGCAAATTTGATAAAAGTTATAATTTTTATCGGCAAAGTCTTGCAAACACTGCAAGACTTTGCATTGATAATCAGAGGATAAAAATGCCACAAAAAGATTATTACAAAGTTCTCGGCGTAGATAAAAACGCGTCTCAGGAACAAATAAAATCGGCTTACCGAAAATTGGCAAAGCAATACCATCCCGATTTACATCCCGGGGATAATGCCGCTGCTGAAAAATTTAAAGAAGTTAACGAGGCTTATTCGGTAGTAGGCGACCCCGATAAACGCGGTAAATACGATCGCGGTGAAATGGATATGGACGGCGCCGGAGGATTTAATCCGTTTGGCGGAGGTTTTTCCGCAAGCGGATTCGACGATATATTCGATATGTTCAGCGGAGCTTTCGGTTTCGGCGGGGGTTCGTCGCGCAGAAAAAACGCTCAAACGTCCGTAGGCAGCGATATAACGTATACCGTAGAACTCACGTTTATGGAATCTATATTGGGATGTAAAAAACCCGTCAATTTTACGCGTATCGAACGTTGTCCGTCTTGCGGCGGCAGCGGAGCGAAAGACGACAGCTGTTTAAAAACGTGTGATAAGTGCGGCGGCAGCGGACAGGTAAGGCAAGTGCACAATACTATTTTCGGACAGCAGATAACTGTAGGTCCGTGCGATAAGTGCGGCGGAACCGGTAAAATCGTAACAGATAGCTGTAAATCGTGCGGCGGAAAGGGCGTAGTAAAAAAGAACAAAATTATCAACGTAAGTATTCCCGCCGGAGTGGAAAACGGCGCCGTTTTACAACTGGCCGGCGAGGGTAACGCTCCCAAAGGCAAGGGGGGCAGAAACGGTAATTTGTTATTGGTGATGTCCGTAAGACCGAGCAGACTTTTTAAACGCGATAATTTCGATTTGTACGTTACCGTCCCGGTAAGCTTTTTGACTGCCGCTTGCGGCGGCGAAATAGAAATTCCCTCTCCCGACGGAGTGTTTATCCACAAGCTTGCAGAAGGTACCGCGAACAATGAAACTCTGCGTTTTAGGGGAAAGGGTATACGTACCGCAAGGGGAATCACCGGAGATTTATACGCTACCGTAAGCGTAGAAGTTCCCAAAGGTTTGACGCGTTCGCAGCGACGAGCGCTTGACGATTTCGAAAAAGATTGTACATTAAAAAATTACGCCAAGAAAAAAGAATATTTAGAGGAACTTTCGAAATTATATAATAAGCAATAGACGGATTTCCGTTGATACGGATAACTCGCGCAGTTCAATATGCGCGAGTTATTTTTAATTAAACGGCAATATATCAAGATGTGTAACTTATCACAGTGTTTAAAACTTGAAACTCGTATTCGGCAATGGAAAACCGCGTTAAAATTATCTGTATTTTGAGTACTTGACGCTTATAAAATGCATTGCGATAACTATGCGATAACACCCCTTTGTGTTTCACGCAGTTTCATATTTGCGAACAAAAAAAGTAAAATTTATTTTTTAAAAAAAGGCATATTCACGCTTTACAAAAAACCTTTTAGGTGCTAATCTATATGTTAGACATAGTATAACTTTAATAATTGTTTTACTCGGCTCGTAATGCGTTTCACATTGAAATCGCGTAGGAAATTGCGATGCGTTTCAATATGCGTCGCGTATTAACCCAGATTAGTTAAAGAGTAAAATACGGAGAACCAAAGATGAAAGTAATATCAAGCGATTTACTGCGCGGTCATATAGATACGTTCGTATTGTCGGCGTTGATGAGCGGTACAAAATACGGAAACGAAATACGAAAATTTATAACTCAAAAAACAAATAATCTATACGTGCCTAACGAACAGAGTTTGTATTCCGCATACCACCGTTTGGAAGATATGGAGTGCATAAAAGGTTTTTGGGGAGAAAACGTAGGCGCGACTCGCAAATATTATACGATTACCGAAAAAGGACGTAACTTATACGAGGTAAACAAGCGCGAGTGGGAAAACGCTAAAAAATTGATTGATATTTTGATTAGATAGAGGTTTACCGTATGCAGTTTTCTGAAATTTCAGTTAGCACTACAAGCGAATCGGCCGAACTCGTAGCGTACTTTTTACAGGAAGTTTGTATGGACGGAGTTAGTATCTACGATAAAAAAGATTTGTACGAAAACGCTTCGTGGGACTACAAAGAAGATAACATCGATTTAACTTACAGCCAGGAAGTTACGGTTAAAGGTTACTGCAATTTAGAGGACACTTCAAGTGTTCTCGATTTTTTACGTTCGAGTTTCGAACGTTTTGAAAACGCAGGAAGTTTGACGATAACAGTAAAAACTGTCGAAGGCGACGCTTGGGTGGAAAAATGGAAGGAAACGTTTAAGCCGATAGAAACCGAAAAATTGGTAATTTGTCCGGAGTGGCAAAGCGTAGATACGGATAAAAAAATATTGCTTTTGGATACGGGCGTGGCTTTCGGCACGGGACAGCACGAAACTACGTCTATGTGTTTGGATTTTTTGGAACAAATCGATTTGAACGGCAAAAGCGTTTTGGACGTTGGGTGCGGCAGCGGTATTTTGGGATTGTCCGCTTTGCTTTTGGGAGCCGAACGCGCTGAGCTTGTGGATATAGACGAACAGGCTACGGATATTGCCAGGCACAACGCTCTAATAAACGATTTGTTAAAATCATGCAAAATAAAAACCGGAAATTTAACCGAAAAAACCGACGGTAAATTCGACGTTGTTATAGCCAATTTAACCGCCGATATTTTAGCGTATTTACATAGCGATATATCTCAGGTAGTTACTGATAAAACGGTAGTTATTCTGTCGGGAATACTTGACGTTAAACTAGAAAAAGTGGCGGCTTTGTACGGAGATTTATTTGAAATCGACCAAGTCAAGCATCAGGGCGAATGGCGCGCTTTATTGTTAAAATCAAAGTAAAATCGGTATTTTATATGTATAATTCCAATGATAAAAAATGTAAAATTTCGGTTTTTACGCTAGGCTGTAAAACCAACCTGTATGAAAGCGGACAAATTATCGAGAGACTTAATTCTGCCGGTTACGACGCTTTTCACGGGCTTAAAAAGGCAGACGTATTCGTTTTAAACACGTGCGCCATAACCAAGGAAGCCGAAAAAAAGTCGCGGCAGCTTGTTGCAAGAGCAAGAAAGCTCAATCCGAATTGCAAAATTATAGTCGTCGGTTGCGCTTCGCAAAAAGACTCGAAACAGTTTTCCGGTATACCAAACGTAACTCTCATTGCCGGCGTTGCGGATAAAACGAGGATAGCGGAAGAAATCGAAAAGGTCGGGACTTTTATAGACGCCGTTCCCTCAGTGTATTCGGAAACTTGCAGCGCTTCTCAAGAAAGGACGCGCGCTTTCGTTAAGATTCAGGACGGGTGTAATAATTTTTGCAGCTATTGCATAGTTCCGTATTTGCGCGGACGCAGCCGCAGCCGTAAAATCGCGGACGTGGTTCAAGAAATCAATTCAAGCAAAAGCGCCGAAACTGTGCTGATAGGAATAGATATTTCGCAATTCGGCAAGGACACAGGAGAATCTTTACCGCGGCTGTTTCGGTCTTTGCAGGGTATAAAAACGCGTATAAGATTGGGTAGTTTGGAAGTCGGTGTCGTTACAGACGAACTGCTTGAAAGTTTGACGGAAATCGACTTTTGTCCTCATTTTCATTTATCGCTGCAAAGCGGCTGCGATACCGTTTTAAAACGTATGAACCGAAAATATACTACAGCGCAGTATTTCGAGGCGGTAAAAAAAATCAGAAAGTTTTTTCCCGACGCGGGAATAACCACGGACGTGATAGCGGGTTTCTCGGAAGAAACGGATAGAGAGTTCGAGGAAACGTGCGCATTCGTAAGCGCGGTCGGCTTCAGCGATATTCACGTTTTCCCTTATTCTCCTCGGGAGGGAACCGCGTCGTTCGCTTGGCCGGACGTTCCTTTTAGTATCAAAGCAGAACGCGTAAAAAGACTGAGCGAAATAAAATCGGAGTTAAAACGCAATTTCGCTTGTAAATTTAAAGGCGCGACGAAAAGCGTTTTGTGCGAACGTAAGAAAAACGGCTATTTTGAAGGGTATACGAAAGAATATCTGCGCGTGTATTTTACGGGCGAGTGTAAAATAGGAGAGATAGTAAACGTGGAAATCGGCGAGCCGTTTTTGGACGGCGCCGTCGGAAAAGCGGTAATGTGATTTTGCGAGTAAAAGTTTTATTTGGCTTATCACTTGGGAGGAAAAATGACCGACGGAGAGATTTTACTTAAAAACGCGGATAAAATCCATACCACAAAAATGGGTTTGGAGCGAATCGGAAAGAATTTAAGTCTAAACGGCGCTGACGCGATAGAGTATTGTAAAAAAAGAATTTCGGATAAGAACTGCGTCGTTATAAGACGCGGCAAAAATTACTATTGCGAAATCGACAACGTAACGATAACCGTTAACGCGCATAGCTTTACTGTTATTACTGCGCATAAAGCAAAGCAGTTTTAAAATTCGCGAATAAAACGCGAAGGGCAGTTTTTATAAAAAAGGAGAAAAAGTTATGGACGATTGTATTTTCTGCAAAATAATAAAAGGCGAAATACCTTCGTATAAAATTTACGAGGACGAAAAAACTTACGCATTTTTAGATATATCCTGCGATAGTTACGGGCATACTTTGGTTATTCCTAAAAAACATTGTACAAACGTACTTGACTGCGAAAAAGAATACCTTGAAGCGGTTATAAATACTGTTCGGCTGATATCTAAACACTACGTGGATGATTGCGGATTTGAAGGAGTAAACGTTCTTAACGCAAGCGGCGAAGCAGCTCAGCAATCGGTTTTCCACTTACATTTTCATATAATTCCGCGCAAACGCGACGACGGTTTGGATACGTGGGCGCTTAAAGATAAATTCGAACTTGATTTAGGCAAAATCGTTTCGGAACTTGCAATTCGTTAAATTGCCGGCGTTTTAAATCGAAAAAGTATTATTGACCGACCGGATTTACAAAAGTAAACCTCAAATCTTGCATAATTATTGTTTATATCATCATACGTTCATATGCGCGCGTATTTATTCGAAACCGAGAAAAAAGCTTGTAAATTTGCAACGCAAATAATTGACAGAGTTAACGCTTTGTGGCATAATTACAGCATACGGAATTTAACCATGATACGGGAAGGAGGCGAAAAAGAAATGGCAACAATCAAGGTCGGCGAAAACGAAACGCTTGACAGCGCATTGCGTCGTTTCAAAAGACGTTGCGCCAGAGACGGTATCATTGGCGATTTGCGCAAAAAGGAACAGTACGAAAAACCCAGCGTAAGACGCAAAAAGAAAGCCGAAGCTGCAAGAAAGCGCAGCAAGATGTAATAGCGTTACAAAGGATAAATTATATACGATACCAAAGATAAAAACTGCTTACGATTTAATAATCGTAAGCAGTTTGCATTTTACCGTGATTTTTCGACACAAAGCGAGCTAAATCGTCAATTTAGCGGGAGGTACCGTATGTCTACTTTTAAGGAATACGCAAAACGCGCCAAGGAGCGTATGAAAAGCGGCTTTTGGGAACAAGCGAAGCAAAATATACTTACGGAAAAACAAGTCGCCGCTACGATGGGTATTTCCGAGCGTAAAGTCGGCGAAGAGCAACACAGAAAACTGCAGCGTCAAATTTACGATTATAACGGGTTTTGCGAAGAACAGGAATTTTACGCGAAAGTAGAGGAAATTCTCGACAGCGACGAATTGGTTTCCAATCCTATAATGCGTCTTGCCGATAAGGAATATATGGCGACGCTTTCACCGATAGATAAACAAACTTATATAACTAAACTTGCAACGAAGTATCGTCAGGCGGTAGAAAAATATCATCAGCTGCGCAGTTGAATTTTCATTTACAACGTGGTATAATACTTCAAATATCACAATTTCATTGCGGAGATAACGATGCCTAAGATAACGGATATGCAAATACAAAAGAAAAACAAAACCCGGGCAAACGTGTATTTGGACGGTGAATTCGCTTTCGGGCTTGAAATGCTTACCGTTATGAAATTGGGTCTTAAAATAGGACAAGAAATATCTGAACGTCAGCTTGCCGAAGCGGTTTTCGACAGTGAAAAGTCCGTAGCTTTCGAAAAAGCGGTTAATTACTTATCGCGCTCGATGAAAACGGTTAAACAAATGCGAGAATACTTAACGGAAAAAGGTTACGCTCCCGACGTGGTAAACAACGTAGTCGAGCGACTTTGCGAACTTAAATATTTAAACGACGAAACGTACGCAAAACTTTACGTCGAACAGAATTTGTCCGTTAAAGGCGAACGCAGACTGAAACAGGAGCTGCAGCAAAAAGGAATATCGTCCGCGCTGAGAGAAAAGTATTGTGTTATGGAAAACGGCGTATCTCATGAAAGCGCACAAAAACTTGCCGATAAATATATGAAAAACAAACCGACCGACCTAAAAACACTTCAGAAATTACAGCGTTATTTAGTTGGCAGAGGTTATGATTTCGACGTTGTGAACGCAATCGTAAAAAAATACCGCTTCGATGAGTAGCTTGCATAAACGTCTTTCGCAGTTGATTTTTATTATTTGTACTTGTTTTGTTTTTTGATTTTAATTATTGAAAATTCTTCGTATACGTTCCCGACGGTTGCAACGCCCGTATATTTTTAACTGAAAATACTTTGCGCATATTTTTTTCGTATTTAGACATACTAAGGGTACAACTAACAAGGAGGTCAATCAAATTGAAAAAAGTTTTCAATGTTTTTTCGGTTATAGCGTTAATTCTTACGATTGTAGGCGCGCTTAACTGGCTTGCGATAGGTATTTTCGGATTCAACTTTGTATCTTGGATTACCTTCGGTATGCTGTGGCTCGAAAGATTATTGTATATTTTGGTTGGTATCGCGGGTATCTTTATGATTGTGTGGCTTTGCATATCCCGTTTCCGTATGGTCGAAAGCGACGATACCTACAGAGACTACAAATATGCCGATAAACGTCGCGCGACGAACAATAATTAGTTGTAAAAAAGCAACCGAGTAAGTAATATCGGCTGCCCAACGGAAATAACGTTGGCAAGCGTCAACCAACTTTCATTTAAAAGTTGATTGACGCTTGTTTTTTACTATTAGCGAACTAAGCCGTTTCCGCTTAGTTTTGAAAACGTTTTTACGGCAGTCTTCCGCTCGGATACATCAAGCATATGTCATAAGGCACGTATACTCCGGGACGCCAAATCGCGTCGTCCAAATTGTTAACGTCGGAAAAACTATCTCCGACAAGACGTCTGTTAGTCATATTATCGTCCGACGGTAGTGTTGTCGTGTTTGCGGTCGCGCAGTTCTTCGATAGGATGTTCGGCGACTTCGAAACGGTAGTCTTTACGATTGTCGGTAATATATTTGTACAATACGTTGTGGCTTGCAACGTAATTGTCTTTGTAGTTAACCTGATGCTGATATTCGAAAAATTTAGCGTCGTCGTTCAAATCGGATACTTCCACGTAGTCTTCGCGTTTGGCGGTAAGGTTTACGCTGCCTGCAAGTACGCTGCGTACGTATTCGATATTGGAATGAAATTGCAGCAGTTCGGGAAATTCTCCTTGAGGAATAACTTGCTGCCAAGTTTTATTTTCGTAAGTTTGCAGCAGCTCGGCGGCTTTGTGCAGATGACACAGTTCGTCGTTAAAATGTTCTTCCCAAATCTTTTTGACGTTTTCGTCCGTTTCGTCTTGCCAAAGAGAATAGTACAAATAGCATTCGGTATACTCGTGCATCAGCAATTCTTCAAGCCAAGTACAGTTTGTATCTTTAAGTCCTCCGTACAGTGTTACGTGTTGTTCTTCAATCATACCGATTTCGGTATAAAGCTGTCTGCCGAGTTTGTTTTGGTAAAACGCCGCTTGGTTCATATAGTAGTTCATAGTTTGCTGTTCCGCGGCGGTTAAGATATTGATATCGAGTTTCGTCAGCGCGCCCGCTTGTTTAAAGTTTACATAACGCTTAACGTCGTCCATAGGGTAGCGGTGTTCGGAAATAGTGGGACGTCCCGGCATAAGTTCGGTATACTTTCCTACAAGTTTTTCCGCTATAACGCCTTTGTCCATTTCCAGTAAATCCGCATATCTGTACAAATGGTCAAAGTCTTCGAGAAGCGCGAAGTCCATAGCTTGTTTTACGTATTTGTTCGATTCTCTTTCCGCAAATATCGCGGTAAGGTCTACGGCAAGCTGTTCGTACCCGATGGTGTGTTCGAGTATTCCTTCCCCGATGGGTTTAAGCGCCGAAATACGCTTTTGCTGCTGTTGTTCTTTTCTGCGCAGTACGGCAAGTTCGCGGCGTAAATCGTTGTTAGGGCAATGACGGTGGAAGTGATGTGAGAATCCCGTCGCTTCGTACTCGGCTCCGTTAGCCAATATGACGCGCACACGGGTATAAGGGTCTACTTCGAACTTATTGTACGGTTTGGGCGCAAGCTGTTTCCAGTTGTAAAAATCTTCGTAAGGTTTTATCGGTTTTTCATTAAACGGATTCATATGTTTTTCTCCTCGTTTTTTATTTAAGTATTAACTTTGAAATTTTTTTTAATCAACTTAAAGCGAAAGTTATCAGCAGTCTTTCAAAAGTGCTTTTTACTATTTGTAAAATAGTTTAAAATTTTACTTTTTTCGACGATTATTTAAAGTTAAAACCTGTGCTTTTTTGCCGTTTTACAGCATAATCTAGTTTTGTAATTCCGGCTTGTCCGTTTCATAGAATTTGTGAAACAGGTTGTCCACAGGTACGTTTTGAAATGTGGATAACTCTGTGGATAAGTGTATAACTATACCGATTTTGCTGTAAAATGCCGCGAAAAACGTCGATTTTTGAATATTTTGACAGAAATCGCGTTATTTTCAACATTTTCGTGTTTAGAGTATTATTTGTCGTTCTATACAAAATTCACACAAAAAAGAGGCTCAAATGTTTATTGTTTTGAAGAGAAAAAAAATCGTTGTTATTCTGCTTGTTTTGATTGTGGCGCAAATGTGTCTTACCGCATATTTGTGCGCGAAACAGCTGGAAGCAAAAAACACTTCGATTATCGATTTTACCGTCGTAATAGACGCAGGACACGGAGGAATAGACGGCGGTGTAGTAGCGAAAAACGGTGTTAAGGAATCGAATCTTAATCTCGCATACGCGAAAACTCTGGGCGCGTTTTTCGAACAAGGAGGATTTCACGTGGTGCAAACCCGCAAAACGGAGGACGGATTATACGGTTTGCCTACCAAAGGTTTTAAACTGAGAGATATGAAAGCGCGCAAAGAAATAATCGCTAATGCCGGACCGGATTTGGTTATAAGCATACATATGAATAAGTTTTCGCAATCAACACGCAGCGGACCGCAAGTGTTTTATCAACAGGGTAAGCAGTCGGGGCAAACGCTTGCGAAAAGTCTGCAAAAGGTGTTTAATGATTTTACGGGTAATTCGCACGAAGCCATAGCGGGCGATTACTTTATTTGCCGTGAAATCGATTGTCCGGCAGTTATTGTGGAATGCGGTTTTTTAAGTAACGACGAGGATGCCGAAAATTTGCAAACGGACGTATATAAAGAACGGCTTTGCAATTTTATTTACCAAGGAATAATGCTGTATTTGTACGAAACGGAATAAACGTTTTTTAATGAATCTAGGTGTAGCCGGCTGAATGCGCCCAAACCTCTTGCGCGGACTGATAAATGTGATGCGTTAAGCGTCGCTTCTTATCGATATGTAAAAGTAAAATATGTTTAAACGATTGATTTTATAAAAAAAAGTTGGTATAATCAAACTATAAATAAAAGGAGGAAATAATCGTTATGTCTAAAAAATCAGGCGGAAGCGGAATAAGTCTCAACAAGGTAGCGTTTTGGCTGATAGTGGTTTTGGCGATTTTATGTCTTGTAAATATCATTTTGGCTGCAATCGGCGGATTCGGCAATATTATCGGTTATTTGCAAGCCGTAGCAACTGCTGTTGCCGTTTGTGTTGTAGCGATTCTTGCTTGGCGCTACGTTAGTCATAAACCTACTATTTGGAAGGTTTTATACTTTGTGGTGCTTTTGGTTGTAATTGCGGGTATAATTGTTCCCGCCGTTTTATAAATCCGAACTTGACAAAATGATTAGTCGGGCTTTTTCGGTTTTAAGATAATCGAAGGTTTACAACTGCAAATCGACGACAAGCGCAACCTTAAACGGCTGCGCTTAGTTATATATAACACGTATATGATAAACAAAGTTACGAATTACTTAGACGGGCTTGGGATAAAATACGAACTGCTACGCCACAAAGCCGTTGTTACTACGGAAGAATCGCGGCTTATTATTCACGTAGAAAACTGTATGTCCTGCAAGAGTCTTTACGTTAAAGATAAAAAAAGCGATAACTACTATATGGTCGTTCTTCCTTTCGATAAAAGAGCGGATATGCGCGGTTTGGCCGGTTATGTGGGAACCGCCAAATTCGAGTTTGCTACCGAGGAAAAATTGTTTGAAGATTTAAACGTTCATCGCGGCAGCGTTTCGCCGTTTTCTTATTTAAACGAAGATACCGCAAAGTACTCTGCGGCGCTTTTAATCGACAGCGAAGTGTGGAATTCGGAACGCGTGAAATTTCATCCCGGCGATAATACGGCAACGGTTGTTCTCGATACTTGCGATTTTAAAAAATTTCTGCATAGTATAGGAAAGAAAACTATAGTCGTAAATGTTTAGATGAATTTAGCCGATTTAATTAGTATCGGCATATGTTAATTTGCGTATCTGCTGTCGTTATAAACCGAATACGCCGTTACCGAGTTGTACAATCGTACGGTTTTCGGCAAACGCGAAACTAATTCTACGATAAGATTTTTTGTGATTTGCAGTATATTGCGGTAATAATTTCAGCCGCTATGTTTAAAATATACAAAAAAGGAGAAGTACTTTGATAAATATTTACTACTGTGCCGATAATAAAATGTTTAAACAACTTCTGATGTCGGTATTGTCGCTTGCCAAAACAAATCCTTCGCCGGTAAACGTTGTAAATTTAACGGTGGAAATTCCCGAGTTTAACGCAAAGGGACGTAAAACTTCCGAAGCGCAGACGGCGCTTTTGGATTCTATTTTAAAAAAATCCAATCCCAATAGCAGTTTTACGACTGTAGACGTATCCGATTTGTTCAGAGATAAATTGCTTAAGGGACCCAATTTGCATAACAAGTATTACTCCTATTACGTAACGGTAAGATTACTTGCGCATCTAGTAGACGAAATTCCCGATAAAGTCATTTATATGGATACCGACTGTATAGTTAAAGACGATTTGACGGACTTTTTCAATTTAGATATGCAGAACTACGAAATTGCCGGCAGACGCGATAAGTTTAGAATCTCGCGATATTTTCAGAGCGGCGTAATGCTTATGAATATGAAAAAGATTCGGGAAACGGGTTTGCTGGAACGCGCGTGTAAACTTTGCGCCACTAAAAAATACATTTGTTATATAGATATGAGCGCGTTAAATACCGCGACTAAAAAGCGTAAAATGTTATCCGCAAAATATAACAGTTTTAAAAACGACGATTGTTACGTTTTTCACGTTTGCGATTTGCGCGAAGGAAAATTTCCGCTGACCAAAAAATGGGCGCATCGCATAAAACCCGACGAAACGGAAGCGTTTTTTACTCGCTGTCCCGATTTGGCGTATTTAAAAGAATCTTACGGGCAAGTGCAGCGAGAACATCCCGAAGTCTTTAAAATTTGACAAAGTCAACTTTATTTTATGCTATTGACAAAATCGGTTATAAAGTGTATCATATACCTATGACATATCATAACAATAAATAGGAGGTTTATTATGTCTGCACTCAAAGGTTTTAACAGTTTGCCTAGACTTGTTCAAATCATTTTACTTTTAATTCCGGGAATCAACTGGTTAACCGAAATTATTGTTCGTGTTTCCGCCGCGTTGCACGGAAAAGCGGGAAAGCAAATTTTAGTTTTGATATTTGCTTTCTTCCTACCGGCGTTATTCTCGGTTGGATTGACTTGTTCTCGTGCTTGATTCAAAAGAGACTTATTTTGACCTGATTACAGAAAGGTTGCAGTTAAAATGCGTTCGGTTTTCCGAACGCATTTTTTACGGCGATTTAAATTTTTGTTCTTATAGTTATGTAAAAATGGTTGAACTGCGCAAGGCACACGGCTTTCGGCTTTAATAGTTCGAATTTTGCGCGGTTAACCTTGCAGTCCGTTGGCTTGACGTACCATATTTTCAATAACAACATCGTAAACTTCGCCGAGCGAAGCGCAGTATTCCAGTACTTTCCAAGGAGTATTGGTGTGGAAATGGATTTTGATTAGTTCGTCGTCGCCTACGACAAGCAGACAGTCTCCTTCTATATTGCCGTTTATATATTCGATAATTTTCGAGTCGTTTAAGTTTTTTCCTTCGATAAGCAGTTGCGTGTCGTATACGTAGTCCATATAATTTCTCCTTTTGGTTAAGTGTAACACAGTATATAAAAATCCGCCGGTTTTGTCAAGGGCGGATTTTAGGTTTGTAGTTAACGATGAGTTAAATGCGTATTTGCTGCTTCGTTTCGGATTACTTGTCGCCGATTATTATCAATTCGTATCGGTCGCTGCCTATTCCGAGTTTTAAAGCTTGGCTTATTTGCGAACGCCAGTTAGTATTGGGATGAGCGTCGGAAAAACAATCGTCGCTGTGAGCCGCTATTTCTCCCATAACGCTGCTGTGAATAATCGGCTGTTTCAAACATAAGTCCGCCGCCGCAACGTCTGCCGCAACGGGGTCGAAACTGCATAACATACCGACGTTGGGAATAATCGGCGCGTCGTTTTCACCGTGGCAGTCGCAGTTGGGGGAAACGTCCATTATAACGTTTATATGAAAACACGGTTTGTCTTTTATGACGGCGGCGGCATACTCGGATATTTTTTTGTTTAAAATTTCTTCTGCGTTTCCGTCCAAAAACTTTATTGTTTTTTTAGGACAAGCGCCTACGCAGCGTCCGCATCCTACGCATTTACTGTGGTCAACGCGTGCTTTTCCGTCTTGAAGAGTTACCGCCGAGTAAGCGCATTGAGTAGTGCAAATTCCGCATCCAATGCATCCGTCCGTTTGTACTTGAGGACGGCTTCCCGAGTGTTGGTCTTTTTTGCCGGCAATACTGGCGCCTCCCATACCGAGATTTTTTAAACATCCTCCGAATCCTGCCATTTCGTGTCCCTTAAAGTGCGATAGTGTTACGATAATGTCTGCGTCCCGCATTGCTCTGCCAATGTACGCTTTTTGGACAAGTTCTCCGTTTATATCTACGGTTACCTCGTCGTCGCCTTTAAGTCCGTCGCCTATTATTACGTAACATCCGGTAGTGGCGCTGTTAAAACCGTCGATTTCGGCGGCGTATAAATGGTCTAAAGCGTTATGTCTTAGTCCCGTATACATCGTATTGCAATCGGTAAGGAAAGGACGTCCTCCCAGTTCTTTGATAACGTCGGCAACGGCTTTGGGAAATTGCGGACGAAGATAAGCGAGATTTCCGGGTTCGCCGAAATGCATTTTGATAGCTACGAATTTATTTTTCATATCTATTTTCGCGATATTAGCGCGCTTGATAAGATTAGCGAGTTTTTGAGGTAAACTCATACCTCCCGCCGCGGTTCGCATATCGCAGAAATAAACTTGTGATTTATGCATAGCTTATTTTCTCCTTTATTGATAGAAATATTGTAAAATAAAACGTCCGTTTTGTCAACGGACGAAAAAACGTAAGAGTTACTTTGAAATAATGTAATTTAAAAATTTTACGATATGAGAAATTTAACAAGTTTAACGAATTCTGCAATTATTCGAGTAATATTACGATTAAAAATCCCAAATTGCGTAAACGTTTTTACAAGTACTGTTTTATTTTGCTTAACGCGTGCGTTTCGATTCGGGAAATATAGCTTCGGCTGATGCCGAGTTTTTTTGCCGTCTGCAGCTGAGTCATCGGGGTGGAGTTTTCTTCCAAGCCGTAACGCATCAATATTATTTTCTGTTCTCTGTCCGTTAAGTGTTCGCGAATAATTTTAAGTAAATTTTGACGCAAAATAGACATTTCCGCTTGATGAAAAACGCTGTCCTCTTTTACCGCCAAAACGTCCATAAGCGTATATTCGTTTCCGTCGTTATCAACGCCCAAAGTATTTTGAAGATATACGGTATTTTGATAGCGTTTATTCGAGCGAAGAGTCATCAAAATTTCGTTTTCTATACATCTGGCAAGGTACGTTGCAAGCGTAGTGCCCTTTTCAGTCGAATAGCTTTCCACGCCTTTTATAAGTCCGATAGACCCGATTGATATCATATCGTCAAGGTCGTTCTTACCGTATTTTTTCGCTATGTGCGCAACCAGCCGCATATTGTGGCATATAAGTTTATCCCGCGCGTGTTTGCTCCCTTGCTTCATTTGTTTTAAACATTCGGCTTCTTCCTCGGAAGACAGCGGTTGGGGGTAACTTCCGTTTGAAAAATAGCCCGTTAAAAAAAATATTCTTTTGATAAATTCGAATAGCGTAGAAAACATATAATTCTCCTTTCGGTGGTGATAATAGAATATGTAGTTAAAATACGGTATATTTATAAGGGCTTGTTTATTTTTCGGTTTACGCTTGTCAAAAATTGGCAAATAGGGTATTATATGTTTGCTATGAGTTGTACTTTATGTCCGCGAAATTGCGCCGTTAACCGACGGAAAAATTCCGGAATTTGTAAAACGGGAGAAATATTGGTTTCGCGCATCGGCAAACACTACTGGGAAGAGCCGTGTATTTCCGGCGATAAAGGAAGCGGCGCCGTTTTTTTCGGCGGCTGTAATCTGCATTGCAGATTTTGCCAGAATTACGATATTTCCGTAAAACCTCACGGCATAGAGTTGACAGCCGAACGTTTGGCGGACGTTATGCTGTATTTACAGGATTCGGGAGCGGCGAACGTTAATTTGGTAACGCCCGCTCATTTCTCGGATAAAATAGCCGCGGCGTTGACGATTGTAAAACCTTCGCTCAAAATCCCTGTCGTATATAATACGAATTCTTACGAAAAAGTATCGGCTTTAAAAAGACTCGAAGGTCTGGTGGACGTTTATTTGCCCGATTTAAAATTTTATTCGGCGGAAATATCTTTCGATATGGCGCGCGCGGCGGATTATTTCGAAATAGCTGTAAAAGCGATAGAAGAAATGTACCGTCAGCAGCCTAAAAACGTTTACGACGGTAGCGGTTACGTAACGCGCGGAGTTATAATTCGTCATTTGGTGCTGCCTTCGTACACAGAAGACAGTAAACGTATACTGGATTGGATATCGAATTATAATAAAAACGCTTGCGTAAGTATTATGTCGCAGTATTTTCCGGCAAAGTTCGACGACAAATTTCCGCAGCTTAACCGTAGGCTTTACAAGCGTGAATATAAAAATGTATTAGAATATTTTTATAACTTGGGCCTTTCAAACGGATATAGTCAGGACGCCGAATCGGCAATCGCGGATTATTTGCCGAGTTTCAGCGACAGCGACGTAAAAGATATATTGCGGGAAATTCCGTTCGTATTTTGACGCAGAGGTTTTTTATATATGTTCGTAGTTCGCATTACGCATAAGTTAACTCGGCTTTAAATATGAATCTGATAGTTCAACTAAATTGCAGTTTAAAATCACTAAAAGGGTTTCAATGAAAAAAACTAGTCTTTGGCAATTATTTATAACTTTTTTCAAAACGGGACTGTTTACGTTCGGCGGCGGTTACGCTATGATATCCATTTTGGAAGAAGAACTTGTAACAAGAAAAAAATGGATAACGTCGCAAGATATGTTGGATATGATTATGATAGCGGAATCTACCCCCGGCGTTATAGCGGTAAACACTGCGACAGGCGTCGGTTTTCGTTTGCGCGGCGTTTTGGGCTCGTTTATAGCTACTTTGGGAGTGGTGCTGCCTTCGTTTTTGCTTATTACGGGTTTGTCTTTTGCAATAGAGGCTATTGCCGGCAACTTTTGGTACAAGGCGGCGTTTACAGGTATTCAAGCGTGCGTTACTATACTTATAATAAACGCTTTCATTAAAATGGCGGGACAGATAAGCAAAGACTGGTTCAACGTTGTGTTGGTTATCGCGGCGTTCGGCGTTGCCTCATTTACCGGATTTAACGCAATCTTTCTTATACTGATTGGCGGCGTATTGGGTATTTGTTTCAATTTGATAAAAGACTTTATCAAAAGCAAAAAGACTCGCGCCGAAACGGACTCTGCGTCGGCCGAAGAAGTTTGCAAAACGCAAGCGGAAGAAAAAACCGAGATTTTCGACGAAAAGTCTAACGCCGAAGTTGACGAAACTTCTGCCATCGACGTTAAAACTTCGAAAGACGACCAAGACGGGGAGGAAAACCGCTGATGGATTTTTTACTCTTGTTTTGGGAATACTTTAAAATAGGATTGTTTACTATTGGCGGCGGATACGCTATGATTCCTCTAGTAACGCCGATGGTCGAAAAACACGGTTGGATGACAGAACTCGAGATTGTCAGTTTTATCGGAGTTGCGGAGGCAACGCCCGGTCCTTTTGCGATAAATCTGGCAACGTTTATAGGCGTAAAAGTGGGCGGAGCTACGACTCTTGGAGTATTCGGTTCAATCTTGGGAGCTTTTATAGCGACGTTTGCGGTAGTGTTGCCGTCTTTTATTATCATTATGGTAGTAACCAAACTGTTCGACAAATTCAAGACCAATAAATATGTTCAATACGTTTTGTACGGTATCAAACCCATAGTAGTGGGATTGCTGCTTTCGGCCGTATTGTCGATATTGTGCAAAGTAGTGCTGCCGAATTTGAAACTCACCGCTATTACAAAAGATGGATTCTCGCAGTTTAATTGGATATCGCTTTTGATAGTGTGCGCGTTTTTTCCGCTTTCGCGTGTAAAAATAAAAGGAAAACGCGTACATCCGATTATTTTGATTATATTATCGGCAGTTATCGGCGTAGTTGTGTTTGGAGCGTTTGGCGTTACTCAGTAAAAAATTATAAAAATGCGCTAAAATTTCATTTAAGATGTTGTCAAACGTATTTAGATATGTTATAATAGCACGGCAACGATGTTTATTGCCTTTATTGATTAAATAATTTTTTTTGTGGTATACTATAAAGGTAAAGAAACCGAGGTGCGCTTTTACTAAGAATTTTATAGGAGTTTGTGATTATGGAATTTAAGGATAAAGTTAAAACAGTAAGAAAGAAGTTTTATTTGAGTCAGGAAATGATGGCCAAGGAATTGGGCGTCGCTTTCGCTACGGTTAACCGTTGGGAATCCGGCAGATGTAAGCCTAACTATAACGCGCAAAGAGCTTTCGCTAATTTTTGCAAAGCTCATTGCATCGACGTCGATACTTTAGAGGATATCCCCAGCGAAAGATAAAGTCCGTTTTGTTCGCGTTATAGCATTTTGCTTAAGACAGTTACATTAGTAAACTTAAACAGAAGTAAAAGTCCGCCGAAATTTCGTCGGACTTTTGTTGATTTTTTATAATCGGTTATTATTTTAAATAGCCGCAGTGCGGACATTTGCGTTCTTTAAAAAGCGCGTCGGCGTCTTGCGTCCATTTTCCGCCGCAGCGCGAGCAAATCAAATCGAAGCTGTCGGTAAAAACAGTTTCGCCGTTTATTTTATCAACGGTTCTTGAATAGGAAATCAGTCTGACCGAACCTCCGCATAGTTCGTCTACTACGTATTTGTAAGCGTTGAGCAAACTTGATTCGCGTATTTTTGACGCTGATTTTTTTTGAAGATAAACGGAAGCCTGTTTGGGATTATACTTACGGTATGACGTTATCGGCAGTCCTATCAGTTTTACTAAAAGCAATTCGTCCAAAGCGTCCGATAAACCGTTGTGAATTTCTTGATAGTCGCGCCTGTAAACCAAACGAAGTACGTTTTCCAATCCGCGGCCTCGTTTTAGCAAGCCCGTGCTGAAAAACTCGCAGCTGTCCGGAAGCAGAACGTTAGTGTTCCGATTGGCGGCGGCGGGCAGAATGTCGCGCCAAGTATAGCCGTGTAATTCGGGGAGGCATTTGCAGTCGAACTGCGCGTTGTACGCTAAAATATCGGAAACGTTGTGTTTTTTCAGTAAACCGCAAATATGATTAAGCGCTTCGTTTCGCGAACAATCGCGGATAAGTTCTTTGTCTGTGCTGCGTAAAACGTGAGAGTATAATCCGCCAGTTTTACACTCGGGATAGACGATATAGTAACCTTTGTCGATAACGTCGAAGTCGAATACGTCCGCTAAAACTATACCTATCGACATCACTTCGTTATTCCAGTTTGTTTCAACGTCTATTACTGCAAAACAATCGTTTAAAATTTCGTTCATCTTTCATTTTCCCGGTTTCTTATGTACAGTTATACTTAACGAATTTCCACGGTATAACTACGGAAATTATATCAACGTTTCGCTTAAAAGTCAAAGAGTCGTTTTGGCAGATTTTTGTAATTCGAATCGTCGAATAAGTCGGTAAATTTCAATTAAGTTTAAAATACGATAAACTTTAACCAAACTATTGCAAAATTTTTAATTTAGGCGTATAGTATATTTATATTTAATACGGAGGCATAGCTCAGTCGGTTAGAGCGCTCGCTTCACATGCGAGAGGTCGTAGGTTCGAATCCTACTGTCTCTACCAAGAACAACCTCAAACAATAGTTTGAGGTTGTTAAATTAAATTCGCCTGTCGGCGAATGAAATGCAACTTACGTTGCATGAAATTTGCTTTGCATATAAAAAACACTTTTAATTTCAATTCGAATTTATCTCTCATTTTCGCAGGCGTAATATTTTACGTGATAAAAACGTATTAGTTATACGTAAAGTAAATTTCATTAAGAAAAAATAGGATGAAATTTAATCAATGTGTTTCGTCTGTTAATACGAAAACGTTATGTTGTTTCAGCAATTCGAAATAATCGTAAAACTTATGCTGTCTGATTGGCATCGGAGGATTATTATCAAAGTACAGTACGAGAGCAGGACATATACCGTTGTGTTTTTCCGTAAGTTCCGCTTTGATACAATGTCCGTTTTTAATTAAATTTTGCGCCTTGGCGTGATAATTAAAATATGTCATAATGAAACAACCGACCGATTTGACGGTATTCAACTTGTTTTAGTGATTATAGTATCGCATTAGAAGGAAAAATTTGTACGATACGATTAGATTTTACCCTTAATTACCTTTTTAAAATTCGGTTGCAGTTATTTATTTTTTTAGCTTGTTTTAGTCGACGCGTTTTTATATGAATTAAAAATGAAATCCGTTGTTTGTTAAAAGCAGAGTGATTATATGGCGGTTATTTGTGATTTCTCAAAGCGGTGGACAACGCGCTACCCGAGAATGTAATTGTAGCTTGCAATATCATCTTTTACGAGGTAATTATG
>CAJUIV010000009.1 GCA_910586905.1 uncultured Christensenellaceae bacterium | reverse complement strand
GGAGGGTTTTACCCTCTAATGAAAAACCACCAGCTAGGCTGGTGGATTTTTATTACAAAAAAAGACGCAGCCGATTGGCTGCGTCTTTAAATTAAACTTTAATTATTTCTTTTTTTAAAGATTTTTATTACGATTACTACCGCTAAAGCCGCTACAAGTATAACGCTCGACAGTATCGAGAACAAAAGAGCCAAGTCAACGTTTTTCTTTGTTGCGTCGGAAGCGTCGTTATCATCGTCGTCATCCTTATCGTCATCTTCGGGTATAGCGCGAATTTCCGTCCATTCTTCTTCGGTAGGTTCGGAAATATTTACGTTAACGCCTTCGAGTTTGTTAGTATCTTCGTTGATTTTGTCAACCAAATCGGCGTATCCGTCGCTGCCGGCTTTCCATTCTACGTTGTATACCTTAGAGTCTTTGTTTTCGGTATCTTTTACGAGCGAGTATGTTGCTGCAACGTCCATTTCTACTTTATCGTAGTAAACTGTGTCGGTAGTAAGCACGTCCCCTGTAATGCTGCCGTTAAACAGCGCTACGCGAACCGTCTTGGCTTCTTTCCCCGTTACGATAACGATATAGTAACGCGTCCATCCGTCGCCTTCTTTTACGCTTTCCGTTTTGCAGAACAACTCGTCAAGACTCTTGTCTCCCGTTACGGTTTGAGCTGTCTTGTCGGTTACGCTGCCGATAACTGCGTTTGCTCTGTCTTTTTCTGTATCAATCACGTAGAAGTACGGGTTTGCGTTTCCTTCGGTTTTAGCAAGTACGGAGAATACGTACATCGTATTTGCGGAAGCGGTGATATTACCCGAAATATAACCGAAACTCGTGCTCTCGTTATTTACCAGTTTCAAAAC
Source organism: uncultured Christensenellaceae bacterium (assembly GCA_910586905.1). Taxonomy (GTDB): domain Bacteria; phylum Bacillota; class Clostridia; order Christensenellales; family CAG-314; genus Fimimonas. Next base: position 49,783 of record CAJUIV010000009.1, on the reverse strand, counting down.
GTTGTTTTCGTCGTCGTCTAACTTGGGCGCAACCGGGCTGTGTTTATCGACTCCGCTGCCTTGAACGGCCGCTGTTTCCTTGTTAAGTCCGGCTATTTCGTCGTTGCCTTTACCGTCTCTGTATATAGCGTTTTCGCCTGCGAATACGGGCGTCCAGCCGGTGGGTTGAGTTCCCGTATTTCCAAGTGTCGAGAACGAACCGTTTGTGATAGAGGGGCTTGCGGTAGCTTGAGTAAGACTTATTTTCTTTACGTTGGAACCGCTGTTAGCGTTGTTGTATTCGTTGTAAGAAATCAATTCGTAAGCAGGCGATGTTACGTACATATTACCTTCCGGCAATCTGCTCGATTCGCTGTATCCGTCTTTATTACCGAAAGTAAACAGTAAGCTCAATTCTCTTTGAACGGTAGACGGCTTGATGTAAATATCGAATTTCGTCCAGCCGTTATTCGTGTCGTTTTCTACGTCCTGACTTGTAGATTGCAACGTAAACGATCCGTTATCGATATCCTTATATTCGTTTTCGCCTACTTTCTCTTGAAGGAAAATATTTGCGAGAGCAAGCTTGTTTTTGTTAAACGACTCGGTTCTAATCCAAAAACTGAAGTGGTGATGGTCTTTTATCGTATCGCTGGTTTGTACCAAGATAGTGTTCGTCAGTCTTAAACCCACTTCGTTAAAGTTTGTTCCGTTATTGGATAATTTATATATTTCAAATCCCGTTGCGGAACCGTCTTCCTTTTTAAAGTCGTCGCGATTGGTAAACGGAGAAAATTTATCCGTTAAATCGTTAAGATATTCTTCGGAAGTTTTAAACGTGTTAACGCCGCCGTTGTCGGTAGCTTTCATCGTAAGGAATTCGGGGTCTTCGGTAGAAGTGGTTTCGTCTTTGTCGATAATCTTGAACGTTGTGTCGCCGGGCAGACTGTTATCTGCTTTTTCACGATATTCGTTAGCCGTAACCGTTTCGTATGAAATATCGTCAACAAACAAAACGCCTTCGCCGGTTTGTTCTGTTTCGCCGTAGATATTGCCGATACCGATACTGCATCTTACGTATTGCGTGGAAGTTTGACGGTTAAAAATATAGAACGTATAAGATTGCCATCCGTCTTGTTTGGATACGCTGAAATTGTACGCGTATTGGTTTTCAGTTTTGGCGTTCAACGTCGATTTTTGAATCATAATAGTAGCGGTACTGCCGTCTTTAAGTTGAGACGTATTCAGCCAAAACGTAATTTTTACGGACGTTGTCGCCGCTATGGAAACGCTGTCGGACAAAATGTTCGCCGACGTGGCTTCTTTTGTGGCAATCATATAAACGTTATCGTTCTGAGTGTCCTCGGAAGGAACGCCGGGATTCGTAACGTTGTTGATATTTTCGATTGCAAGGTCGCTTTCAACGGTAGACCAGTTGTCTTGTTTCGTGTCGATAATACCCATAACCACTTTTTCGGTAGTATGGATAGCGTTAAAATCATGCGACGTGCCTTCTGGCGCTTTAAATCCGTATTTCGTCCAGTTTAACGCCGTTTTGGGAAATCTGGCGTCGTCGGTGCTGGACAGCGCGAAATCGCCGTTTTTAACGGGAAGATTAGACGACGGATTTTGCGACGGATCTTCAGGCGCCGGTTTTAGGGGCTCGGGTTTCAAAATAAGCGCCAACGCAACGGAGATGATGATTATTGCGACTAAGCAAATAGCGGTTATAATAATCGCCCTTTTCGTGTTCTCCGATAATGCAGGTGCCGTTACAGTTTTCTTGCTCATAACTTTTTTAATACCTCTTTATAAAGTTAGTATGCCTAATTACATAGATACTAACATTTTAATACAAACTAAATTAAAAATCAATCAAATACGCTAACAATCACGGTAATTGAGGAAGAAAAATGAATTTATCGGCAAAAAATAAATGTATTTTGATAATATTTTCCGCCGTCGCGGGTTTTATCAACGGCTTTTTAGGCGGAGGCGGAGGCGTTATGATAGTCGCGCTACTGCTTTCGGTTGTAAAAATAGACCAAAAAAACGCTCAGGCAACCGCGCTTTTGATAATTCTGCCGTTAACCGCAGTAAGCGCGATTGTTTATATTGTTCGCGGAACGGTTGATTGGCTGCCTACTTTATGGGTTACGATAGGCGTAGTAGCGGGAGGAATCGTCGGAGCTTTGCTGCTTTCCAAACTGAAAAGTAACGTAGCCAAAATTATTTTCGCGTTGGTACTTATTGCCGGCGGAATAAAAATGTTTTTTTAATATTTTAAGTCGTATTTTGAGGCTTTGTGTCAAAAGGAGAACTTATGAAAATATTTTTACTTATTTTATTCGGTTTTTTATCGGGAATTATAGGCGGTATGGGTATGGGCGGAGGAACGCTGCTGGTTCCGCTTTTATCTTTTATGGATTTGGAACAAAAGACCATACAGGCGATAAACTTAATCAGCTTTTTGCCTATGTGTTGTATAGCGCTTGGCGTTCACGCCAAAAATAAACTTATAAAAACCGACGGAGTATTGTGGCTTATTGTGCCGGCTATAGCTCTTGCCGTCGTAGGCGCGCTGTGCGCTAGCAAAGCGGATAACAAAATATTGCGTATTTGCTTCGCCGTGTTTTTGATTTCGGTAGGCGTTTGGCAGCTTGTAGTTGCGATAAAGTTTATCGTTAAAAAAAAGAAGTCTGGCAATCTGCCCGTTATAGCTCAGCCGATGCTTCCGAGCGAAAATTTGATTACGTCTTCGGAATACGAAAAAAGCGAAGAAACCAAACGGTAACGCCGCATTTGTAAATCTTCAAATTCAACTTTGTTGTTATGTTTATAAATTTTACTGCGTCGGTTAATGCCGACGATTCGTTTTGTCTTGGTAGTCGCTGCGAGTATAGTAATAACGGTTTATAAAAATTACGTTCGGTATCCGCCGGGCGTATTTTAGTTTTAAACTCGTTAATTCGATTTATTTATAACGTAAGTTTGCCTCAATACGTTTGATAAATTGTTGCAAATTTATCGTAAGTTTGGTAAAGTATATTCAGGAAAGAATAGTATGAAATACTTAGCGTTCGATATCGAAGCGGCAAACGGATATCAACCATCCAGCATATGCAGTATAGGTGTGGTGATTGCCGACGAACAATTTAATATACTTAGCAAAGAAAATATTTGGATAAACCCTAAAACCAAGTATAATCTCAACGGTACGCGTCAAAACGTCGGTATAGATTTGCATTTGGATAAAAAGCTTTTGGATTCGTCTCCCGATTTTTCGCAGGTATACGATAAAATAAAATCCTTGCTTACCTCTCGGGAATATCTTGTTTTGGGACATGCAGTAGACGCCGACGTACGTATGTTAAACGCAGCCTGCGCTAAATACAAACTGCCTTCTATCGATTTCGAATTTATATGTTCGCAGCTGTTATATAAATTGTACAAAGGCGAAAAAGACGTAAAAGCGCTAAGTAAAATCGCGGCGGATTTGGGCGTAGAATTCGAACAGCACAACTCGCAGGAAGACGCATACGTTACGATGTTAACTTTAAAATACCTTGTAGAAGACAGTAAACTGTGCGTAGACGAACTGCTTTCTAAGTACCGTATTCGAAAAGGCGTTAATAGAAATTTCGAAATGAGCCGTCCAGTTTCTTTAGACGGGCAGCAATCTAAAAAACGAGTTACGCAAGTTGCGTGGGATAAAATCAAAAAGTACGCGCAAACCGTCAAGACGGAAAGCGGAGAATATAATGATAAGGTTTTCAGTATAGCCCGTTCGCTGGAACTTTCGGAAGGCGAGATTCTTTATCGTACGGTAAAAAGTATCGTTAGCCGCGGCGGACGTTATACGACTAAACTCGTTAAAAGCAACGTTTACGTCAAGAGCGACAGTCCTACCGCGTTGGACGCTTTGCGTGAAAAGCGCGTCGAAGAATTGAAACGTCAAAACGGACTTATAGTAGTAACGACGGAGCAAGTAGTTAAAGGAAGTGTAAAATGACTGTAAAAGAATTTTTAAACAGCCACGGTCAAGGCGTAGAACAAGTGGACGTAAAAGCTTGCTTATCCGCATTTGCTGCGGAAGCGAAAAAGGGACTCGGCGGCGTAAGCAGTATCCCTATGATACCGACGTATTTGATGAACGTAGACCGTTCGCTTATAAAAACCGGAGTTAAAAGAATTTTGATCGACGCAGGAGGTACTAATTTCCGAGCGGCTGTCGGTTACTTCGACGACCTCGGCGAGGCGCGTATCGAAAACGTAACTAAAACCGTGATGCCCGCGTCCGACGGAAAAGCGTTGTGTAAGGAAGCGTTTTACGGCGCGATAGCGGAAAACGTGCGCGAATATTTGCCCGCCGCCCGCGACGTGGGATTTTGTTTTTCCTACCAAGTAGAAATGGACAAGGACGTGGACGGAAAAATCGTTATGTTCAGCAAGGAAATCAAAGCTCCAGAGGTTATAGGTACGCGTGTCGGATTCGAAACGCTGAAAGCTTTGAAACGTTACGATAGCAAAGCACGCAGAATAGTGGTTTTAAACGATACCGTTGCAACGTTGCTCGGAGGAATGGCGTATTCCGACAAAAAGTATTCCGCGTATTTAGGATACATTTACGGAACGGGTACTAACGTGTGTTATATAGAAAATACGGCTAATATAACCAAAGTAAAGGGCTTGCCTTCCGGCGAAATGATAATAAATACCGAATGCGGCAATTTCGAAGGGTTTGTCCGCGGCGATTTCGATAACGCGTGTATAGCGCGTACCGCGGTTCCCGACAAACAGATTTTTGAAAAAATGACCAGCGGCAAATATCTTGCAGACATAATATCGGAAGCGTTTTTCGTTGCGAAAGCCGAAAACCGTTTTTCTGGAGAAGTTATCCTCGCTCCGTTCGAGCTTAAAGACGTTTCGTCCTTTTTGGAGGGAGGAAGTTTCCCTTGCAAATTCGATACGCCCTGCGACTTGCAGTTTGCAAAGAATATCTGCACTTGCCTTATCGAACGCGCGGCTAAAATGGGCGCGGTTGTAAATTCTGCATTGGCTATTCTTTCGTGTAAGGACAAAAGTCTGCCTGTAGCTATAGTTGCGGAGGGAACCACTTTTAACAAACTAACCAATTACAAAACGCTGTTTAAAAGTTATTTGGATTCTATTTTGGGCGAACGCGGCGTTTCTTACGAAATTATACAGGGCGGCGAACTCAATTTCGTTGGCGCGCTTATGGCGTCTATGACGCTTAGCTAGCGGTAGTGTTACGAAGCGGAACTGCCGCAAAATTATAATTCGGTCAAAACTATCGACGGTCATAATAACGAGGAATAATATGGTTGCTTACAAGGGCTTAGACGGCTTGGTTTTGTGCGTTATAGAAGGAAAAATAGACGTTGAAAGATGGATATCGTCAATAGATATGTTGGATCATTCCGTTATAAATTACGACGAAATTGTAGATTCCGTAAATAATTTGCTTAACGGCGGATTGATAACTTGTAAAAACGATAAATTCGTATTGTCCAAAACGGCGAAAGAAATTTTGCGTGGCAGTTGGAGTATGGGATGTATCGAATGGCAGTTGGCTGTTCAAAAACGTATTCAATCGTTTACATACGACGAAACAGAAAGCAGAACATTTAGCTTATCGCGTGAAGAATACGATGCCGCTTTGCAAAAGTATCAAGAAATAGCGGATAAAATCATATCGCGAATGATCAAATATTAAAATGATATAATTGTGAACTGAATAAAAATATTGAGAAGGCGATGCGTACAAAAAGAGGTCGCAGGGGAATTACCCTTGCGACCTCATGTGTTTGTAAGAGTTCAGTCTGTAAGCCGAGTTCTGTCTTGGACGGTTATCTATCTAGCCCTGCCGTTACCGGCAGATTCAAGCGAATACGTCGAGATGCCGAGCAGACATTTTATCTCATTTCTTGCGCCGAGCGGGGTTTACATGAACGCGTTGTCGCCAAAACGTTTGTAGGCTCTTACCCTGCATTTCCACCCTTACAGCGGTTACCCGCTGCGGTATATTTCTGTTGCACTTTCCTTTAAGTCGCCTTAACAGGCCGTTAGCCTGCGCTCTTGCTCTGTGGCGCTCGGACTTTCCTCGTGAGTTTAATCCCACGCAACCGTCCGGCTGTCTCTTACAAAAGTATTATACGTTAAAAATCCGTTTTTGTCAATCGCTTGCGCTGTTTCGGCTTTTTTTAAGATATATCAGCCAAAGCGGAATAGCGACGAAAACCATACCGCCTACGATATTGCCGAGAGTAGAGGGCAAAAGGCTGTTTAAAATAGCGGAGCCTGCGGTTAACGATTTTACCGAATATCCGTATTTTGCCGCGGTAAGAAGTCCCGACGTTAAATAGTACATATTGGCGACGCTATGTTCGAAACCGCACGCGACAAAAGTAAATATCGGAGGATAAACGGCAAGAACTTTACCTGCAACGCTGTTGGACGACGAGGAGATAAGCACGGCAAAACATACCAGAACGTTGCACGGAACAGCGCGTAAAAATGCCCCGAAGAAACCTATTTCGCATTTGGCCGCTGCCGCCGCAACGCAGGCGGTGGCGGTTTCGTTGCTCATAAGTCCGCTGAATACCGCAATCAACGCAATCAAAATCGCTCCCGCAAAATTCCCGCCGTAAACTATCGCCAAATTTTTAAGCGCCGCGCTTATTTTTACGTCGCGGCTAAGCGCGGGAGCAAGGAGCAGACAGTTGCCGGTAAAAAGTTCGCTGCCGCTAAGAGTTATAAGAATCAATCCTACGGGAAATACCGCCGCTTTTATTAGGATAGCTTTTACGCCGTCGTAGCCGGAGCCGGCAACGGTAGCCAACATTGAAGCGACAGCGATGAATATACCTGCAAAAACGGCGAGTATAAGTGTTTTGTACCATTTATAAGACGTTTTGTTTTGAGCGATAAAAACGTAGTTTTTTGCGGTTTCTGCTGGAGAGAGCATTGCGTACCTCTGATTTTTCAGTATATAAAGTATAGCATAAACGAGAAAGTATGTTAACGTATTTATTATATTTGCGCGTAATATTCGCTCGGATACCGCGTAAACCTTTATTTCTGTTGCCAAATACGCGCGGTTTTGATACAATATAACGTAATCTGCAAATAATATTATAACGTAACAACGGAGAAATATGGCTGAAAAATATTTCAAACAAAACGAATACGGCGTAAAATATCCCTGTCTTGTCGGAGTGGATAATTTCAGAGATTTAGGCGGAATACAACTTGACGGCGGACGACGTTTAAAAGACGGCGTTATTTTTCGTTCGGGCGCGTTATACGGCCTTACCGAGGAGGAAAAGAACGGACTCGATAAGCTGCAAATAGGTCATATTTTCGATTTCCGCGGTTACGACGAAGTTGAGTATAAGCCGGACTACGTACCCGAGGGCGCGGTGTATCACAATATACCTGCGGCGGCAACTCGCGGCAGTTTGGTTGTAAAGCAGGATAAAATCGCCAAGATGATAAAACCGTTTGTTTCAGCCGGTTTTGCCAAATGGCTTTTTAAATTGCGTTTTAAACATTTGTATCGTAAATTCCCGTTTAATAACAAAGCCTACGTAAAAATGTTCGAAATAATGGACGTCGGCGACAGCTTTTTGTTTCATTGTTCTGCCGGTAAAGACAGAACGGGAGTTGCAAGTATGCTTATTTTGCTTGCTCTCGGAGCGGATATAGAAACGATAAAAAACGACTATATGCTTTCAAATTTTTACCGGATTGAAGCAAACGTAAAGTTCGATAAACAATTCGAACATTACAAAAACTATAAAAAGCTTCACAAAATATTTAAAACCGCGGGAAACGTCGATTTAAAATATTTCGACTGCGCTTACAAAAAGATTATCAGAAAATACAAAACCGTAAAACGGTTTTTGTTAAAAGAATACGGCATCGACGATTGTCGGATAAACAGGTGGCTGCAAACGTACGCGTATTAAACGCAGCGTATTGCCATAGCCGCGTTTAGACGGCTGTCGGCGTATCAAACGAATTGAACGAGATATACCGGCGCTTCAAAGGAGGCAAAAAATGGATATCATCAAACTCGATAACGTCAGTTACTACTACAAAACTTACGATGACAACGGCGCAAGCGGAGTAATCGCCGGTGTCGAAGGCGTTACTCTTTCCGTTGAGGAAGGTTCTTTTGTCGCGCTTGTGGGACACAACGGCTGCGGCAAATCAACGCTGGCAAAACTTCTTAACGGATTGCTGCTGCCGAGTTCGGGCAGCGTTACGGTTTTGGGGCTGGATACTTCCGACAAAAAAAATATATTTGAAATACGTAAAAACGTCGGTATGGTCTTTCAAAATCCGGACAATCAAATGGTTGCGAGTATTGTTGAGGAAGACGTTGCTTTCGGACCGGAAAATTTAGGAGTGCCGCAGCCGGAAATAGTAGAACGCGTTTACGGAGCGCTCGAACAAGTCGGTATGACGGAATACACCAAGCGTTCGCCGCATAAACTTTCGGGCGGACAAAAACAGCGCATAGCAATAGCCGGCGCACTTGCTATACGTCCCAAAGTTATAGTGTTCGACGAATCTACCGCGATGCTCGACCCTCAGGGCAGACGCGAAGTACTGTCCGTTGCTCACGAACTTAACGGGCAGGGAATGACGGTTATACTTATAACGCACTTTATGGAGGAAGTCGTCGACTGCGACAGCGTCGTGGTTATGAGCGGCGGACACATAGTAAGACAAGGAAAACCGATGGAAATTTTTGCGGACGAAAGTCTTTTGCAGTCTATAGGGTTGGAAGCCCCGCGTTCTATTGCGTTGGCGCAAAAACTTTCAAAGGCGGGATTTAACGTTACGTCCGACTGTTTGGACGCGGCTGCGTTGGGAGGCGAGGTATGTCTAAACCTATCCGGCAAGTAAGCGATAATATAACGCTCGACGAAAACGCGGCTATTTCGGCTCGTAATTTAAACTTTATTTATAACGCAAAATCTCCTTTTTTTAAACAAGCTTTAAAGGACGTAACGCTTACGGTTAATCGCGGAGAATTCGTTGCGATAGTAGGGCATACGGGCAGCGGCAAATCTACTTTCGTTCAGCATCTTAACGCGCTTATTCGCGTTCAAAGCGGAGAACTATACGTTTTAAACCGCAATCTCGGCGGTAAAAAGGTTGATTTAAAAGACCTTCGCGGCGACGTCGGTATGGTGTTTCAATATCCCGAATATCAACTGTTTGCCGATACTGTGATTGACGACGTATGTTTCGGTTTAAAAAACTTCGGCGTCAAGGACAAGGAAGAGCGCGAATCTATGGCTAAAACCGCGATAGAACTTGTCGGGTTGGAATTCGACAAAGTTAAAAACAAATCTCCTTTCGATTTGTCCGGAGGCGAAAAAAGGCGAGTTGCGCTTGCGGGCGTTTTGGCGATGAATCCCAAAATTTTAGTGCTTGACGAACCTACCGCGGGATTGGACCCGCGCGGCAAAAAGGAAATACTTTCGCTTGTTTCTTCTTTAAATAAGAATCAAGGAATAACCGTAGTTATGGTTTCGCACGATATGAACGAGGTTTACGAAAACGCAAACCGTATCATAGTTTTTAAAAACGGCGAAATAGTGTACGATAAATCCCCCCGAGATTTATTCAGAATGGAAGAAGAAATTGTTTCGATGAACTTGGAAATTCCTCATATGGCTAAGTTCGCAAACGTTCTCGAACGAAACGGATACGTTATTCCGTCCGACTGCAAAACTGTGGAACAGGTATTGGGCGCTGTCCTAAAACTTAAAGGAGGTAACGTAAATGCTTAAAGACGTTACTTTCGGACAGTACTATAACGCCCAATCTTTTGTTCACAAAATGGACGCGCGCATAAAGCTGTTGCTGTGTCTGCTGTTTATGGTGGCAATATTTTTCGTGCAGAGTTTTGTCGGTTTTGCGTTCATCACCGTATTTTTAGTAACGCTTATAGCTTGCTCGCGCGTACCCGTGCGTTCGGTATTAAAATCGGTTAAAGGCATCATATTTTTGCTGCTGTTCACCGTTGTGTTAAACGTGTTTTTCACCAAGGGCGACGCCGAAAAAGACAAATTGCTTGTTTCTTGGTGGATATTCGAAATATGGGATACTGGTTTGTACTTTGCCGCCAAAATGTTTTTGAGGTTGGTGTATTTGGTGGTAGGTTCCAGCGTGCTTACGCTTACCACAACGCCAGTGGATTTAACTCACGCTATAGAAAGTCTGTTAAAGCCGCTTAAAGTTATCAAAGTACCTGTACACGAAATCGCGCTTATAATGAGCCTTACTCTCTCGTTTATTCCCAGTCTTATGGAGGAAACCGACCGCATTATAAATGCGCAAAAGGCAAGGGGAGCGGACTTCGATACCGGCGGATTGGTAAAACGCGCCAAAGCTTTCGTGCCTATTCTTATTCCGCTTTTGGTAAGCGGGTTTAGACGAGCCGACGAATTGGCAAACGCAATGAACAGCCGCTGCTACGAAGGGGCGACTAAACGCACTCAAATGCGCGTTATGAAATTATCTTGGCGCGACTTTTTGGGAGCTTTTATTACGCTGATATTTTTGGTTACAATATTCGTTTTGTACGGTATGAGAAATCAGTGGATAAACGCCGACGTTGACTGGCTGTATATAAACGGCGTCAACTGGTTGTATTTTTAATTCGGTGCAATAAATAAACGTTTTTGACGTTTATGAGGATTGGCTTATATATAATGTCATAAAACAGGAAAAAACAATCTTGAAATGGATTCTTGGCGTAAGTTTTTTATAGTCGTTCCATGTTTGATAGGGCTTGGCGTTCTTATTAACGACTTAATACGGAATATAGTAACGGCGCGCAGGATATTTTAGGGCGGATTTTTTCTTTTGCAGGCTTGGGCGTTATAATAGCGGTGATTGCAGGATGTAACGGCGCTGTAATTTGTATTTTGCAAAGAGTTTGCATTTTGACGGAAGACAAACTCATAGTAAAAAGAAAAGAAGAAGTATTTGCGGTAATCGATTATTCGGATATAGAAAGATGCGAATATGCGCAACTGCGCACAATAATATAACGTAAAAAATCGCAGTATGTATTGTTTTTGTCCGAATGTGATTGCGAACGTATTCAAAGCGCGGTTTCTTATTACAAAATCGAAAATGAAAGTATATAAATAAGTTTTTGTTTATGCAAAGAATTAAACTTACAATCGAATACGTCGGAACAAACTTTTGCGGATGGCAAAGTCAAAAAAACGGCAACTCCGTACAAGACGCGGTGGAACGCGCTCTCGGTAAATACTTTGACTGCGATTTTGTTCGAATTTACGCCGCGGGGCGTACTGACGTAGGCGTTCACGCAAAAGGACAGGTTGCGCACTTTACGACGGACAAAGAAGTGAATCCGTACAAACTGTGTTTGGGCGTAAACCTTGCGCTTCCCGAAAGCGTTGCGATTACAAATGCGGAAATAGTGGACGACCGCTTTGACGCGCGGTTTTCCGCGGTTTCCAAAACGTACCGTTACCGCATTTACGTTTCTCCGGTACGAAAACCGACGTTAGACGTTAATCACACGCAGGTATACAAATCTCTTGACGTTGCGGAAATGAAGCGGTGCGCCGAATTATTTATCGGCGAACACGACTTTGCGGCTTTTCAAAATACGGGAAGTAATTTAAAAGGCACTGTCCGCAAAATAAATTTTTTCGACGTGGAACAGCATGACGACGGCAGAATATACTTTACCGTAAACGGCAGCGCTTTTCTTTACAATCAAGTACGGAATATGTGCGGATTGCTTGCGGAAGTCGGCAAAGGCAAGTATAATATAAACGACGTTAAAAACGCCTTGGACGGCATCCGCCTGAAATTCAAAACGATGCCTGCTAAGGGACTGACGCTCGAGGCTGTTTATTATTGATAATTCGGGAGATTTTTATGAAATCCGGTAAATCGAAAAAACATATATTCTTTTCTTTGTTATTTTTCGTTATGGCTTCGCTTGCGGCCGCGGGAGCGGCTACGTATTTGACGCTTACCGAAAAAATCGTTTCTTACGCTCTTTTCGGCGGACTTGCGGTTTGCGGTATAGTTTTGTTTTCGTGCGCGATTGCGTACGCCTGCAAAAAAGATAAGCTTGCTCTTGACGAAATATCCGTAGGTCTTATGGTAGACGTTCTGCTGCTTTTGATGACGGTTTGCTCGCCGATAATTTTCGTCGTATGGATTATAGAGAAAATTCACGACGCGGTATCCGCTAACCGTTACAAAAACGTTTAAAAATCCGTTTCTATATAAAACGTCCGCATATGCACAGATGCGGACGTTTTCATATATATTATTATGATTACCGTAAGGCGATAAATCCGCAACAAAAGTTATTTCGGGTATCTTTCCGTGCAATCCGTTTCGCCTAGCAGATAATCTACGCTGGTATCGTAAAATCTTGCCAGTTTTATTAGTATTTGGGTGGGAATATCGTTTTCTCCGGTTTCGTATTTAGAATAGCCCGTTTGAGACATCCCCAGCATTTTGGCTATTTCCGTTTGGTTTTTATCGCGGTCTTCGCGTAAATCGCGTATTCTTTTATACATATTTTCTCCTTGTTTAGTTTTGGTTCAAAAACTGATAAATTATAATCTAATCTGTTTTAGGTTATTGACTTTTAACCTGAAATAGGTTAAAATGTTTTAAGAACGATAATTAAAAAAGCATTGAAACATAATAATGCGTTAAAAAATTCTTTTATACGTTTAGATAAGGAGATTTTGGAATGAAAAGAAAGATCATTTTATTTTTGATTTTAGTTATGACGGTCTGCATTGCGGTAATTTCGGTATCGTGCAAAAAACATACCGAACACGTTTACGGAGAATGGAGTATTACCCGTGAAGCCACGTGTACCTCAAAGGGAGAGCGCGAGCGCGTCTGCGGCGAGTGCGGGCAAAAACAAACCGAAGAAATCTCTATGTCGGAACACAGCATTGAGGAATACGATATAACAAAGCAGCCCGATTGCGTAACCGCAGGCGAAAAAATCGGCGTTTGTTCGCTGTGCGGACAAACCGTAAAGGTTACGGTTCAAGCTTTGGGACATAATCCGGTTGACGGATACGTAAGCGGGGATGAAACTCACTGGCGTAAATGCAGTCGCTGCAGCGTTAAACTTGACGAGAGCGCGCATGCGCTTAAAGACGGCGTTTGTCAGACGTGCGGATGGACGGAAGAGGTTTTAGCGGAATTGACTTTCGAATTGTTACCCGACGGAACGTATGTCGTTACCGGTTATTCCAACGCGGAAGCTAATGCGGTCGAAATTCCCGCTACGTATCAAAACGTTGCGGTAACAGCGGTTGCAGCGCGGGCGTTTTACAACAAAAGCAACATCAAGCGTATTACTCTTGCGGAAGGTATAATCGCTTTGAAAGAGTACTGTTTCGCCAAAACGGGAATCGAGTCGCTTGTAGTTCCGGCAAGCGTTACGGAGTGCGCAAAAGGCGCGTTTCAGCAATGTCCCGATTTGGAAAAAGTAGTTTGGGGAGTCGGCTTGCCGGTAATTGCGGAACAAACGTTTTGGCAGTGTATAAACTTAAAACGAATCGATATTCCCGATTCGGTAACGTCAATAGAAACGTATGCGTTGATGGAGACTGGAATAGAAGTATTAACGATAAAAAGTCCCACGATTAAGTTTTGTCAATATTCCGTATGTAAGGCGGAAAATCTGCGGGAAATCGTATTCGAGGAAGGCGTTGAAAAAATCGATTCGGTTACTTTGAGTTATAATTTTTCGGAATGTCCCAATTTATCCGTAATAAAGATACCCTCTACCGTTACGAGTATTTACAAATTCTTCTTCAATCAGGCGGATTCTCTGCAAACCATCGACGTCTCCGAATCGAATGAAACGTATTCTTCGTTAAGCGGTATTTTGTATAACAAGGAACGAACTTCGTTTATAAAAGTTCCTTCGGGTATAAAAGGAGCAATCGATATTCCGGAAGGTATAACCGGCATACCTGCGGAAACGTTTTGGTATTGTTCCGATATTACCGAAATAAATTTGCCGTCTACCGTGAAGTCGGTCGGACAAAGCGCGTTTGCAGGTACGAATATAACGTCTATGACGTTTCCCGACAGCGTTAAAACGATAGGAGGAGCGGTATTCGGACGTTGTACGAAGTTAAAAACGGTGTACATAGGCAGCGGCGTAACTTCAATAAACGGTACTTACAATATGTTTAGAAATTGCGAGTCGGTGTTGGAAAGTATTGCCGTCAGCGAGCAAAACGAAAATTTTAAATCGGTAAATAACGCAATTCTATCTAAAGACGGAACACGGCTGTACCGAGCCAATGCGCAGGGGGAAATTCCGGAAGGTGTCAGCATCATAGAAGATTACGCGTTTGAAAATAACGCGGCGCTTACAAGCTTGAAAATTCCGGAAGGAGTATTATATATTTTCCGAGGAGCGTTTTCTAATTGTATCAATTTGACGAAAATCGAGTTGCCTCAAACTTTAAAAACGATTGCTGCGTATGTTTTTGAAAATACGTCTATAAAAGATATCGTTATACCTCAAAACGTTTTCAATATTTCGTGCTGGGCTTTTGATGAGTGCAAGAAGTTGGAAGACGTAGTATTCCAAGATACCGGTAATTGGAAAGTAATTAAAAACGGCGCTTCGTCTACAACCGCAGTAGCGGTAGACGTAACGGATTCTAAAACGAATGCGGAAAACTTTTTGGGACAGTACTACGGTTACCAATGGAATAAAGGATAAATAAATAATTTAAAGTACAAAACCGTAAATCATATGGCAAATATCGCTTGACAACGTTTTTAGCTTCTAATATAATAAAAAGGCTGTGAATAATTCGGTATGGTATTTTAAGCTCTGCCGTATCTAAACCGTAGTCCACTTAACGGTAATTGTTCAACCGTGAACAGCGAACAAACTTAAATATCAGGAGATTTAAAATGGTAAAAACTTTTATGGCTAAAAAGGAAGCCGTTGAAAGGAAATGGTACGTAGTAGACGCCGCGGGCAAACCGCTCGGCCGCGTTGCCAGTCAGGTAGCGTCCGTTTTGCGCGGAAAGAATAAGCCTACGTTTACTCCGCACGTAGATACGGGAGATTTCGTCATCGTTCTTAACTGCGACAAGGTAGTTTTGACGGGTAAAAAATTGGAACAAAAAATGTACGTTCGTCGTTCGCCCAGACCCGGACACTTAAAGCAAACCAAGTACGGTAAGCTTATGGCTGAAAGAAGCGATTTCGCTATGATGAAAGCCGTTAAGGGAATGCTGCCTCACAACAGTCTCGGCAGAAAGATGCTCACCAAACTTCGCGTTTACAAAGGCGCGGAACACAAGCACGAGGCTCAAAAGCCCGAAGTGTTGGCGTTGGACTAAGGAGGGATTGAACAATGGCAAAAGTAAGTTCTAAGAAAAAAATTCAGTTTTGGGGAACGGGCAGAAGAAAAAAATCTATCGCCCGCGTAAGAATTATCCCCGGAGGCACTGGTAAAATCACCATCAATAAACGCGACATCGACGTTTATTTCGGTTTGGATACTTTGAAATATATTGTTCGTCAGCCTTTGAACGCTACCGAAACGTTAAATAAGTACGACGTAGAAGTAAACGTCAGCGGCGGCGGATATACGGGACAAGCAGGCGCTATTCGCCACGGACTGTCGCGCGCGTTGGTTCTTGCGGGCGAAGATAAGGCTGTTTTAAAGAAGAACGGTTTCTTAACCCGCGACCCTCGTATGAAAGAAAGAAAGAAGTACGGCTTAAAGAAAGCGCGTAAAGCTCCTCAATTCTCGAAGAGATAATTTTTACTCATTACCGTTTATTATAAACGCTTCCGTATATTTACGGAAGCGTTTTACTTTGTTTTAAACTAAGAGGGTAGTCCTTGACATTTTTTACTGAATATAATATAATAATCGAACAAGACCTTAGATACTTTTTACGGCATAAGTTCGGTTTTGCGGCCGTGAAATTTTATAACTGAAATTTCGTAACGGTTTTTAAAACCGTGAATATTTGTCAGTCAAAATATAAAACGCGTTATAAACGCAAAAATACGTTAATTCGGCAACGACAATGGTTTTTGAAAGTTGTTGCCGTTTTTATCCTAAAGCGTAAAGTAAGGAGATTGAAATGAAGCAAAAAATCGCTGTGCTGTTGTTGACCGTAGTCGTTTTGCTCGTGGGAGCTGGTATACTCGCTTCCTGCAAACACGTATGTTCGTTTGGAGAGTGGGAAACGGTAAAGGAAGCGACCTGTACTGAAAAAGGACAGCAACAACGCGTTTGTTTAGACCCGTCCTGCGGAAAGAAAGAAACGAAGGATTTGGAAATAGACCCTGCCAACCATAATATGGAAGATATAAACGGCGTAGATGCAGGCTGTACTACGGACGGTATAATTGCGCATCAGCATTGTTTGCGCTGCGATAAGTATTTCGATACGAACGGAACGGAAATAACCTTAGAACAAACCGTTATACACGCTCATCATACTCTTACCGACGTTCCCGCGGCGGACGCCGGTTGTACTCAAAACGGCAACGTCGCGTATAAATTCTGCTCCGTTTGCAAAAAGAATTTCGACGACAAAGGCAACGAACTTTCCGCGGAAGAAATCGTTATAGCCGCAAGTCATAAATTTAAAGATATTCCTGCAAACGCCGCCACGTGTACTCAAAACGGAAATATAGCTTACAAACATTGCGAAGCTTGCGGAAAAAACGTAGACGAACAGGGCAGAGAACTTTCCGCAGACGATATAATAATTCCCGCAAGCCACGCTTTCGAGGAAGTAGAGGGTTTGCCCGCTACGCTGCATGCTGACGGGATTGTCGCTCACAAACATTGTAACGTTTGCGGCAAAGATTTCGGAAACGACGGCAGCGAACTATTAAACGTTATAATTTCAGCCGAACATACCGATTACGACGGCGAAACTTTGTATTGCGCGACGTGCGATAAATACGTGATTATGAACGCCGTTCAATTCGCATTATTCAGAGACGGCGTAAACGGAGGAAACAGTTATAGCGGAAAGACGGTAGTGTTAGACTCCGATATCGATTTGGAAAATAAAGAGTGGACTCCTATCGGCAACGCGAAAACGGTTGTTTTTAACGGTACGTTCGACGGTCAAGGACATACGGTTTACAATTTAAAAGTTACGGGAAATAACGACGGAGCCGGCTTGTTCGGGTTCGCTCCCAACAGCCCGTCTATAGGTAATTTTATTGTAGAAGGCGCAAATATCAGCGGCTGCGAATATGCCGGAGTAGCGGTGGCGAACGCTTATCTTACTATATTGCACGATATAACAGTTAAAAACGTTGTTATAAACGCTAATCACTGGGTGGGCGGAATAACCGGTTACAGCTATGCTAATATAACGAATTGCCACGTATACGGTTTGGACGCCGTATGCACTCCCAATTTAGTCGGAACGTCGTACGACAACGGAGATAAAGTCGGAGGAATCGTAGGATATTTTATATCCGGAACTCTTGCAGATTGTTCGGTAACGGACGTAACTCTAAAAGGTTATCGAGACGTAGGCGGTTTGGTCGGTATGATACAAAAAGACGGCAGAACTCCCGTCGTTTCGTCAAGCAGCGTTAGCAATGCAAAACTTATCGCCGACCAAGTAACCGATTTTTACGGCGCGAAAGAAATGAATATCGACGAAATAGCAGGAAGAAAGAGCGGAGAATATTCTTTTGCGGACAATACAGTCGAAGGCGTTTCGTACGAATATATAGTAAACAACGCATCCGCTCAAACAGCGTTAGATAGCGCTAAATCCAATTCTACCGTAAAGCTTACCGCCGGCGAATACGATAAACTGTTCGTCCGTCAAAGTAAATTCGTATCCGTTAAAACCAACGAAGGAAGTTATCCGCGGTATAAGCGCGAAATATTCAATTTGTCGATACTGGGCGTTGACGGAACGGTTGTAAAAGGTATCGAATTTATTTCGGGGCATATTTATTCCGCCGATAACAGCGTAACCGACCCCGTAACCGGAAATAAACAAAATTATTATTCTAATTTGCAATGCGCCGACATTGCGTTTAGAAATATAAAATTCACGGATTATATGGAATTTAACGGTTGGGAGTCAACTTTATTTTCCGTTGACGGACTAGAAATAAGCGGCTGCCTGTTCAATATGGAGAACTCGGCTAAAGCGTCTACCGCAGGTACGATTGCCGCGGTTCATATCGGTTCGAGCGACGGCGAACGCAACCTGAAAAACTTTAGGTTCGATTCCTGCGAATTTTTAAACGCTTTCCAAGGTATTTATGTGGTAAACGTAGAAAATATATCGGTAAGTAATTGTAAGTTTGAAAATATCAAGCATAACGCAATCGCTATGCAAAGTTCGGTAAACGGTTCGACCGGCGGCAATATTACCGTTGAGAATAATACTTTCTCAAACGGGGCAGACAGAGTAGTGCGTTTTAACAATATAGGCGAGGATGCCGTTATTTCTATTGTAGACAACGTAATTACCGATTACAGCGACACCGACGGAGAAATAATCAAAAGCGGAGTTTTCGCCGTCGGCGCAGTTTTGAATTTCGAAAATAACGTTTATAATCAAGTCGTTCTCGACTCTCAAAACATTCAAGGCGCGGGTACGGCCGTAGTGATAAAAAATTCTTAAAGCAATCCGTACGACATTTCGGTTAAAAAGCGTTTGCGTAAAAGCAAACGCTTTCGGTTTACCTATACAGCCGTTTATGTTACAATATAAACTCAGTAAGTAAGTTACCGACATTAAAGCCGTTAAAACGTAAAATTATAATTATTTGTAAAAAAAGCGAGTTTGAACGTTAATGTTCTAAATTGAGAGTAAAATATATTACGTCTGTATACGTGAGCAGGAATACATATGATTATTAGTAACGGTAAGGCGTGTTTACGCAAATTTTTGTGTCAATAGATTTGCAAAAAAAGCATTATTTTACAAGTTACGCAGTTTAAAAGATGTACAATGGATATCAACTAACAGAATACTTTAAGTAAAAGGAGAATACTTATGAAGAAAATTGCCGTAATAGGCGGCGGAGCGGCGGGACTTACCGCTGCGGTATACGCTTTGCGCGCTAATTCGGAAGTCGTGTTGTTCGAACAGTTCGGTCTCGGCGGCTTGATAGCCAATATTGATAAAATAGAAAATTTTCCGTCGTATCAATCAGTTGAAGGGTGGCGTTTGGCAAACGACATGGCAAATCAAGCGAAAAAACTCGGTTTGGAAGTTGTAAGGCAGAGAGTTTTGTCCCTTACTAAAAACGATGACGGTTTCGTAATTAAAACAGATAAAGACGAGTACGTTTTCCCCGGCGTAGTAGTATCGACGGGAACCGCGCACAACAAACTCGGTATAGAAGACGCGTATGTGGGAAAAGGCGTAAGTTATTGCGCTACTTGCGACGGCAATTTTTATAAAGGACAGCCCGTAGCCGTAGTGGGCGGCGGTAATCAAGCCGTACGCGAAGCTCTTTATCTTTCCGATATTTGCAGCGAAGTTTACCTTTTTGTTCCCTCGTCGCATTTGAACGCCGAGGAAATCAACGTTCGCGTGCTGGAATCGAAGCAAAACGTTAAAATAGTGTTCGATTCTTCCGTAGCTAAAATTTACGGCGAGGAATTCGTAAGCGGCGTTTCGGTGTTTTGCGGCGGCGAAACCTTCGATTACGCTGTAAACGGCGTTTTTGTTGCGATAGGAGCGCTGCCCGTAAGCGATTTTATACAAATAGACGGTCTGAATAAGGAAAAAGGCTATTTGGTAGTAGGCGCCAAATGCGAAACGTCGGTCAACGGACTTTTTGCCGCAGGAGACGTTACGCAGGGGAGTTTAAAACAAATTGTAACGGCTTGCGCCGACGGAGCAAAAGCCGGAAGTTTTGCGGCGGCTTACGCGGCTATGGTAACAAAAAATAAATAAATCGGGATAAAAATAACAACGTACCAAAGAAAGCATAATAAAAATCGGAGGAATATTTATGAACTTATTTGGTACGGACGGAATACGCGGGACGTATGGCAGTACCTTAACCGACGGTACTGCTTTTTTGTTAGGAAAAAGCTTGGCTCTTCTTTCCGACTGCCCGATAGTAGTCGTTGCGCGCGACACGCGCAAATCCGGCGGCGCTTTGTTTTCGGCTTTGGCGAGAGGCGTATATTCGGGCGGCGGCAACGTCATAAATTTAGGCGTTCTGCCTACAAATTCGGTAGGACATTTCGTCAGAAAACTCGGCGGAGATTACGGCGTAATGATAACGGCAAGCCACAATCCGCCGAACGACAACGGTTTAAAAGTTTTCGACAGGTACGGAGTAAAAATGTGTTCGTCGAAGCAAGCGGTTATTTCCCGTATGATGAACAGTCTTAAAGACGAGCAGGACTTGACGGAAAAAGTTTTCGAACCTGTATTTTACGATATCGAAAACATCTATAGCGAGGACGTTTTAAAAACGGTAAACGTTCGCGTAGACAAACTGAAAGTGGCGTTGGATTGCTGTTACGGAGCAAGTTTTAAAGTCGCGCCGCTTATATTCGCTAAAGCGGGCGCATTGGTTACCGCTTTCTGCAATAAAGGCGACGGCGAAAAAGTCAACGTCGATTGCGGAGCCACTCATCCCGAGTTTTTGGCGGATAAAATGAAAAACGGCAAATATCATCTGGGATTTGCTTTCGACGGAGACGCCGACAGACTTTGCGTATTCGAAGGGACGCAATGCGTGCCGAACAACCGCGTATTTTACGCTTACGCGAAATATTTAAAGGAAACCGGACGTTTATGTAAAAGTAAAGTGTGCGGAACCACTCTTACAAACGGCGGTGTAGAAGCGGCTCTTAACAAGATAGGAATAGAACTCGCTCGCAGCGACGTCGGAGATATCAACGTTTTTAACCGAATGGTAAAAGACGGTTTGAATTTCGGCGGCGAGGAAAGCGGGCATTATCTTTTGTGCGATTTCGCAACCAGCGCGGACGCAATAGTCAACGCCTTGTTTTTGTGTAAAATTTACAAGGAAAAAGGCAGTATTTTGCGTTATACGTCCGAATGCGTCGACGTTCCTTATTCCGTTTCGAACATTGCGCTTACGGAATCGAATTGCAGACTGTCGAATCCTAACTGCTTGGCGGCAACTGCGGACAGAGTTTCTTCTTTGTATCCCAACTGCCGTGTGGTGTTACGTAAAAGCGGTACTGAAAACAAAGTGCGCGCGTATTTGGAAGGCGACCAGTCGGAAGAAGCTATGAAACTAGTTGTGGCAACGTTCGCGCAAGATTTGTCAGGTAAAAAATAAAAAATACGTTTATTAAAAAAGTTACTGAAAATCGATAAACGCAAAACGAGCGTATCGGCTCTTTGTGGAGCGACGGTGTTATGTACGGTGTTTAATCTGCAATGCGCCGGCGCCGTAATTATATAATATATTCCTTTTGCCGTCGAGACGCTTAAAACGAGAAACTTAACTTAAATATCGCTTATATGATATGTCGGAACGGAATATACTTTGCAAACTCGCATATGCAAAAATGCGCATATGCGTTTCGGCAACTTTAAAAGTATAATTTGCGCATTGTCAACGCGCAGTTCTGACTGTAAAAGGCCGCTAATAAAACGCTGAATTTTTTAGATTTCGTATAAATAATCTTAGCGGATTTTCTGCTTTTACAAAGGCTTATTACGGGTTTGAATCTTATACGGATAAATTTGCCGGCGTTTATTGACAATGCTTTTACCTTGCTGTAAAATTACGTCTATGACAAGTTTACTGCTTAAAATTTTCGTAAAAAACTATAAGGACGTTGAAAGCGCCGCCGTGCGCGATAAAGTGGGCAAACTTTCGGGAGCGGTATGTATCGTTTTAAATACGTTGCTCGCCGCCGCTAAAATCGCCGTCGGCATTTTGTTCGGTCTTGTTTCGGTATTTGCCGACGGAATCAACAATCTGACCGATTGCGGCAGTAACGCGGTTTCGCTCGTAAGTATAAAGCTCGCGGCTCGTCCTGCGGATAAAGAACATCCTTACGGACATCGCCGCGCGGAGTACGTTGCCGGTATGATAGTGGCGTTTATAGTGCTTGTAGTAGCTTTCGAACTCGCTTCGGAAGGGGTAACCAAAATTATCGACGTTTTTAAAGGATCTGCCGAACCGCTTAAGTGGGAAATTTGGACGGTAATCGCGCTTTCGGTTTCGATATCGGTTAAATTATGGATGTTCTTTTTTAACAGAATTTTGGCAAAACGTTACAGTTTCGATTTGCTTAAAGCTACCGCTACTGATAGTATATCCGACGTTTGTTCTACTTCCGCGGTGCTTGTGTCAGTTATCGTTTCACATTTTACGGGCTTCAACGCCGACGGTTTTATGGCGGTTTTGGTTTCCGTGGTAATCGCCGTAGGCGGTATAAAAATTTTAAAGGATACTTTTAAACACTTATTGGGCGAAGGCGCCGACGAAACGTTGACCAAAGAGGTTGCAATCCGTATCAAAAAGTTCGACGGTGTGTTGGGCGTACACGATTTGAATATTCATAACTACGGACCTAACAGTTACTATGCAAGCGTGCACGTAGAAGTAGACGCAAACGCTCCGCTGCTCGAAAGCCACGATATGATAGACCAAATTGAAAAAGATTTCGCCGAAAACACGAACATAAATTTAGTTATTCATTTAGACCCGATAGTGATAGGCGACCCCGAATTGGATAAATATAAAGAGGACATCGTAAAGATAGTAAAGGAAATGGACGATAATTTCGATATACACGATTTCCGCATGGTAAAGGGACCTACTCACGTTAATTTGATATTCGACGTGGCAATAAGTTACGAAACGAAACTTTCCGAAAACGACGTATGCGAACGTTTAAAAAGCGAAGTAGCCTCTCTTTACGATAACGTATACGTTGTACCTACAATCGAACGTCAAATAAAGTAAACCGTAGGCTGTCTAAGGTGGACAGCGCGGTTAAAATCTGCTACAATGTTTATACCCAACGGAGGAATTGTACCAATGAGTAAAGCGGACGAGATATTTATAAGTAATATGCGCGATATAATAGATAACGGCGTTACGGATAACGACCTTTCGGTGCGTCCTCATTGGGCGGACGGCACTCCCGCGCACACGGTAAAAAAGTTTTGCGTTGTAAACAGATACAACCTTGCGGAAGAATTTCCCGTAATCACTCTTCGCCGTACGGCGTTTAAATCTTGCGTAGACGAACTTTTGTGGATATGGCAAAAGAAGAGCAATAATATTCATCAACTCAAAAGCCATATTTGGGACAGTTGGGCTGACGAAACGGGCAGTATAGGTAAAGCCTACGGCTATCAACTCGGCGTCAAGCACAAGTATAAAGAGGGCGAATTCGATCAAGTAGACCGTGTGTTATACGATTTGAAAAATAACCCTGCAAGCAGACGGATTATAACCAACATTTACGTTCATCGGGATTTGTACGAAATGAATTTGTATCCTTGCGCTTATTCGGTTACATTCAACGTTACGGACGGTAAGCTGAACGCTATTCTCAATCAACGCTCTAACGATATGGCGGTAGCAAACAACTGGAACGTAGTTCAGTATGCCGTACTTGTGCATATGTTCGCGCAGGTATCTAATCTGAAAGTAGGCGAACTCGTTCACGTTATTGCGGACGCGCACGTTTACGACAGACATATTCCCCAAGTAGAGCGTATGCTGCAAGGAACTGCCCACCCTGCGCCCAAGTTTTGGATAAATCCCGAAGTTACCGACTTTTACAAGTTCACAGTCGACGACGTAAAACTTGTAGATTACGAATTCAACGCGTTTAACGAAAAATTCGAAGTGGCGATTTAATGCGAATCGACAACGTTTACGTTGTCGATTATTTATTTAGAGAGCAACTGAAAAACGATTGAAACGCCGTTCCGGTTAGCAGTTTCGTTTGGAGAAGTTAACTAGTTTTAAAATGTATTAGTATAATTATAAAAACGAACTACCGTTGAAAAACCAAATATTCAGTATGTGCCAATATGCTAGATATATATATTCCGGTAGAATTTATTGCGTCGTATCTTTGCCGCAATACCACTAAATCGTTCTCCATATAACGGTTCGCTTCCCTCGTTAATTTTAGAAAAATTGAAATCGATTTTGGGCGATGCCGGAAAAGGTTTATATGAAAAATTTATTAAGTCGCCTGTCGACGTGTACGATATAAACGATAAAACGCCGGCGATAAAAAATACTTGGAACAACGCCGGCATAGCGGCAAACGGTTTCTGGCATAATATGGTATGTACGTTGTGCGGTTTTAAAGGAGAGTACGAGGACCATAAATTGATTATGTTCAAGGGAGAAAACAGATGTACTGTTTGCGGATATAAAGGTTTGGTCGGTTTAAAACCGTTGACTAAAAACGTGCCGGCGGATATAATAAAAGTCAAGTATGAATTTAATTGTTGTAGTAGATAAAAATTGGGGCATAGGCAAAAATAACGATTTGCTGTTTCGTCTGAAAAAGGATATGGCGTTTTTTAAAAAAACGACTGTCGGAAACGTTGTAGTTATGGGGGCTAAAACGTTCGAAAGCTTTCCCAAAGGCGCACTGCCCGACAGAATAAACGTCGTGTTGGACTCCGACGGCAAACAACGCTGCGGAGCGGTTACAGTCAGCAGCGTGAGCGAACTTGACGAAGAGCTTTTAAAATACGATACCGAACGGGTATTTATTATAGGCGGCGCAAGCGTATACCGTCTGATGCTGGAACGATGCGATACGGCGTACGTTACGAAAGTGAGAGCCGACGGACAGGCGGAATTGTTTTTTCCCGATTTGGACGAAAATTCGCATTGGAAATTGATTGAACAAACTCCGTTTGAAAACGACGGAGCGTACGAAATTTCTTTTTGCAAATATGTCAATACGAGCATATAAACGTTAACGGATAATTTTTTCCGTCGTTACGCAACCTGCTTTTCGGTTGCTTAAAACGTAATTTTGTGATAAAATAAAAAATGCCTTGCAGGTTTATGCTCGGCATTTTTTGTTGCCCGAGAGGGCGGACTCGTACGCCTGATTAGGCTTTTTACTTTGGAGAGAAAGATTTTGACGGAAGAAAAAGAAATAATATCGCAGTCCGAAAATTTACAGTCGGACAAAATGCGTAATACCAAAATAGGCAAATTACTCTTTACAATGAGTTTGCCCGCAATTTTTTCTATGCTGGTGCAGGCGTTGTACAACATAGTGGATTCAATCTTTTTAACGGGTATCGACTACAAAATAAAAGGTTACGTCGGTTCGGACGTGGGAGCGGATTCGTTTTTGGCGGTAAGTATAGTTATGCCTATGACTATGCTGGTGGTGGCGATAGCGATAGGAATCGGCGTCGGAGCAAACGCTTATATTGCGCGCAAGCTAGGCGAAGGAAACAAACTGAATGCGGATAAATGCGCTAAAACCGCAATTATAATGGCGCTGTGCGCTTGGGCCGTCATGATAGTTTTGGCATTTACGGTTTCCCGTCCTTTTGTCGCAGCTTTTGCAAGCGACGAAAACGCAACCGATATCAACTACGTTATCGAGCAGGGCGCACTGTATCTAACGGTTTATATGGCGCTTTCCGGCGGACTTATAATAGACATCACTCTTGCGCGCATACTGCAAGCGACCGGTAATATGAAGATACCTATGATAAGTCAGCTTGCGGGCGCTTTAACCAACATAGGTTTAGACGCGTTGTTTATAATCGCTTTTAAAATGGGCGTGTTCGGCGCCATCCTTGCAACCGTAATAGGGCAATGGGTTGCGGCGGCGATAGACTTGATTGTGTTTTTCGTTAAAAAGCAAGACGTTTCCATTTCTCTTAAAGGTTTTAAACCATCAAAACATTATTTCCTGCGTATAACTAAAATCGGCGCGCCGGCGCTTATTATGAACGCTATGGGTTCGGTTATAACCATTATAATGAATATTATGCTTAAAGAATACGCTAACGGCGTTAACGTATTGTCTGCGTATTTTAAAGTTCAATCGTTTGTATTTATGCCGGTATTCGGACTGATGCAAGGTACGATGCCTATACTAAGCTACAATTACGGCGCAAACGAAAAAAAGCGTTTTAACGATACTTTTAAGCTTGCCTTGTACGTCGCTTTGGGAGTCATGGCTGTCGGCACATTGCTTTTTCAGCTGTGTCCGGAAGCGCTAATGTCTATATTTAAAAGCAAAATTCCCGACGACGCCTCTCCCGAAAAAATAGCCGAACTAACCGCTAAAAACGAATTGTTCGTAAAAGAAGGCGCGTACGCGTTCAGATGTATAAGTATCGCGTTCGTCCCTGCGGCGTTTAGTATTTTACTGATAAATATGTTGCAGTCTATCAACTGTCCCATATCCAGTTTGCTTATGAGTTTGTCCAGACAGTTGATTTTTCTTATTCCGTCTGCTTTGCTATTTAACTATTTATGGAAAATGCAAGGTATTTGGTTCTGTTATCCGTTTGCGGAAATACTTGCGGTGCTTGTGTATTTACCGTTTGCTATCCGCGACTATCGCAAGCAATTTCAATACAAAGCTAAACAATACCAAGAGCATCTTCTTGGCGGCTGATATGTTTCGCCGCGATATTTCAATGAAAAATCGCGGCGTTTTTCTTGTTCTAACTCGGTTTTTTGCGTTGATTATAGACATCTTTTCGAAAATATGATAAAATATAAATAGTTTAGATATAATCGATTGGATTAAATAGTCTAAAACGTCCGTTTATAGATAAAATCGTACGCGTCTTACGACGTAGTGTAACGCCGAATAATCTTATTAACCGCAGAGTTAAACGCATTCCGCTTTGAAAAAACGGATACCGCAGAACTTATTTTATAGGAATCAAAACGCAAACTCAAAACATCTAATTAAAAATATGGAAGATATTTTACTAGAACCTTTAAAAGCGTATACCGAGTGTTACGATAAACTGTTTGACGAAAACGCCGAAAACTATTTCGCCGACCTTGTTAAAAAGTCGAATATCGACGTCGAATTGAACAGAAGCACAGTAAAAGCTTTAAATAAAGAAATCGCGCACGTAAAGCGTATAGAAAAGGAACAAAGCAAACTTAAACGTTGCCGCGGATTGTTGATCGCTCTTATAGTATTCGGCGTTTTGTTTTTTGCAATCGGATTATACGCCGTTATAACCGCGGTTAATTTTTTGTGGTTGATATCCGTATTTGCCGGAGTTGCCGCTATAGCTGTTTCATCCGCAGTTATTTGCAACGTCGTTAATCCCCGATTACGTAGGCACGACGAGGAAAAATCCGAGCGCGAAGAAAAATCGAGAGAATTATACGAGCAGTGTTGCGAACAAACGGCGCCCTTAAACGCATTGTTCGAAAGTTCCGCAACGAAATATCTTATCGAAAAAACCGTGGGAAAAATCGTAGTGGACGACAATTTCGATATGCGTAGGTACGACTATCTCAGCGGAAAATACGGCTTCGGCGACAACGACGATACGTCGCGTTCCACAATCGCTGTGCTTTCCGGTGAAATTTTGGGGAATCCTTTCGTCGTCGACCGCGAACTCGTTGAGGAAATGGGTACCAAAAAGTATACGGGTTCTTTGACTATTCATTGGACTACGTCTTATACCGATTCACAAGGTCGCAGGCATACTCAGCATCATTCTCAAACCTTGTATGCGTCGCTCGATAAACCATGTCCTTACTATAATGAGCAAACGCGACTTATTTACGGTAATGAGGCGGCTCCGTCTTTGTGCTTCACTCACGAACCGTCGCATGCCGAGAGGTATTCGGAAAAAGAACTGGAACGACACGTCAGAAAACAAGGTAAAAAGTTACATAAACTTCAGCGCAAAGCTATGACAGACGACGACCCGTCTACTAATTTCACAGAAATGGGAAACGCCAAATTCGACGCTTTATTCGGAGCTGTGGACAGAAACAACGAAGTGGAGTTCCGTGTTTTGTTTACTCCTCTGGCTCAAAAAAATATGATGGATTTGTTAACGGACAAAAACCATTACGGCGACGATTTTTATTTTTATAAACGCGGGTGTTTGAATTACGTATCGTCCGAACATTCGTCCGAGTGGGATTTCGACACTTCTTACAAAAGATACTTTTCGCACGACGTCGACGACAGTTTCAACAAATTCTTAACTTTCAATAAACACTATTTCAAATCGTTGTACTTCGAACTTGCGCCGATTTTATCGATACCGGTTTATCAACAGTTAAAACCTGTAGAGTATATTTATCAAACCGAGTATTTTCGTAATTATACTTGTTACGAAGCGGAGTGCGCCGTAAACGGTATGGGGTATTCTAAATTCGAACACGCCGAATCGGTAACGCCGTCAATACTCAAAACGAAATTATTAAGTAAACAGGGCGGAACGGATACTTTGGAAATTTGCGCATATTCCTATAAGACGGTGGAACACGTCGAGTCGGTGCCTGTTTTCGGAGGGGACGGTTTAACGCATTTGGTGCCGGTTGTTTGGCAGGAATACGTACCTCTTGTGCAAATGAGCAACGTCAAACTCAAACAGCTGGAAATCACCGATAAAGAATACGAAAACGAAATAAGGCAGGGCGAGCTTCCCGAAGTTCTGTCCGCGCACGGAAGCGCTGCAAACTATTTGCATAAATTACTATGCTGTTTGGTAACGCCTCAAACTGTAGATTCTTCGTTCGACGAGGATATAAACGGAATAATAAAAAAATTATCAGGAGGAAAATAAAATGGCAAACGAACTTGACGAATTGAACGCGGTCGATATGCCCGAAGGCAGAGACGCGAAAGTCATAGCAAAACAGATTCCGGTTAAAGTCGGCGGCGGGTCTAAATTTTTCGATATAATATGGTGGTTCTTACCCGTACCTATTATAGGCGGAATAATTTGGACTATTAAAAAAGTTAAGGCAAAGAATTATTTTCAGCAGCTTCAGCAAAAATTGCAGCACGACGCGTCTCAGATAGACAACTATCTCGAACAACGCGTACAAGTACTTCAAAACACCGCGGCGCTGCTCGACAAAGCCGTTAATCTCGACAAAGAAACGTTTACTAAACTTGCCGCTTACCGTGCCGGAAACAAGGCTTCCGACGACGAAAAGCGTATGGAATTCGCTGCGGAAGTGGAAAAACTTAACAAGTCGGTCAATATCGCTTTCGAGAACTATCCCGAACTCAAATCGCATCAAGCGATAGCCGACGCTATGCAAAAGAATATGTATCTTCAACGCGAAATTACAGCCGCACGCGAAGTATATAACGATACGGTAAACGTTTGGAACCGCGACGTTTTCTCTTGGCCGACTAAACAAATTGTTGCGGCAAAAGAGGGATATACGACGCGTATTCCGTATATTGCCGACGACGACACACGCGAAGCTGCTCGTAAGGTTTTCTTTTAACATATGAGCATATAAACAAGCATAATAAATTTAAACGAATAAAACGTCGTTAATTCAATCCTTGCCGATAACCATCGGTGAGGATTTTTTGCTTTTAAGCAGACTAACGCCGTAGCGTAAAAATGTAGCCGCCGCGTTTGTGCGACGGGCTAACGCTTTAGGCGTAAGATTGCGCGTTGAGCGCAAAACTGACTTTCGGGCAAACTTCTATTTTCAAACGCTTGTACATAAATTACAAGTATGATAAACACCGACGATATAATAAAAAAAGGTCTAAGTTCCGCCGAAGCGGAAAAACGTTTGTCCGAAAGCGGACTTAACGTTACGGAGGAAAAAGTAAAGCACGGCTTTTTGAAAAAGTTTTTTTCGCAATTTGCCGATTTGATGATAATTATTTTGCTTGTGGCCGCGGCTTTGTCTTTCGGTATGGCGTTATACACAGGCGAAAAAGCCGACTTGCTCGAACCTATTATTATCGCAGTAATAGTTTTGGCAAACGCAGTTTTGGGTACCGTGCAGGAATATCGCGCCGAAAAATCGCTCGAGGCGCTTAAACAACTGACTTCGCCTAAAACCCGAGTATGCCGCGGCGGTCAAATTTCCGTTATCGACAGCCGATTTTTAGTTTTAGACGACGTATGCATGTTCGAAGCGGGCGACGTAGTAACCGCCGACTGCAAATTGCTTTTTTCAGAAGGATTGTTTGTAAATCAATCGGCGCTGACGGGGGAAAGCGTACCAATCGAAAAACAAGCGGGCAAATCGGGACCGCGCGATGCCGGCTGCATTTTCAGCGGAAGTTTGGTAACTAAAGGCAGATGTTTCGCGCAAGTTACCGCAACGGGTAAAAATACCGAATTGGGTAAAATTGCTGGTATGCTGGCAAATTCGCAAAATAATCTGACGCCGTTACAGCAAAAACTCAAACAGCTGTCTAAGGTTATAGGCGTCGTATGTCTTGCGGTATGCTTGGCGGTTTTGGTAATCGGGTTTGTAAAAGGCATAAAGCGTATGTCGCAAGGCGATACGTTAACCTCCGTTTTCGTAGATATTTTGCTTACTTCGGTTTCGCTTGCCGTTGCCGCGATTCCCGAAGGACTGCCCGCCGTCGTAACGGTGGTGCTTGCCCGCGGCATCGAAAAAATGGCGGGCAAGAACGCCGTTGTAAAACGTCTTACGGCGGTAGAGGCGCTTGGTAGCGCTACGGTTATTTGTTCGGATAAAACGGGTACGTTAACGCAAAACAAAATGAGCTTAACGGGAGTGTTCGACGGACAGAGGTATGTAACGACAGATAATTTAGACAAGTGCGATTTTAATCTTCAAGCGTATTGCTGGTGTTCGGACGCGGTGGAAAACGGCGATAAACAGTGGCTCGGAGACCCTACGGAAATAGCCGTTACGTCGATAGTGCAAAATAAAAAGAACGCGCTGCGGCTGTTCGAATTGCCTTTCGACAGTTCTCGCAAGCTTATGACGGTAGTAGTTAAATGCGACGGCATTTACTACTCCGTTACCAAGGGAAGTTTGGAATCGATGCAAGACGCCGATAACTACGTCGAATTCGAAAAGCAATATCACGTGTATACGAAAAAAGGTCTGCGCGTTTTGGCTTTGGCAGTAAAGCGAGTGCGGCACGATTTTCCCCGTTCGCAGGCTCTTGAAAAACAGCTGCATATTTCGGCGTTGTTCACCATTATCGACCCTCCGCGTAAGGAAGCGGCAGAAGCGGTCGCAACTTGCAAAAGCGCAGGCATTCGCGCGGTTATGATAACGGGAGACAATTTGGAAACGGCTCGGGAAATCGCGCGGAATATAGGTATAATGTCCGCAACCGACAAAGCGGTTGACGGCGAAACGCTTAAAGAGTGGACCGACGACAGATTGGAAAAAGAAGTTGCCGATATAGCCGTCTACGCGCGCGTTACGCCGGCTGATAAGCTTAGGATAGTATCGGCGTGGCAAAAAAGAGGCGCGGTTGTGGCTATGACGGGCGACGGGGTTAACGATGCGCCCGCGCTTAAAAACGCGGATATCGGCTGCGCAATGGGCAGCGGTACGGAAGTCGCGAAAGACGCTTCGGATATTATTCTCGCCGACGACAATTTCGCTGCAATCGTAGACGCTGTGTCGCTGGGACGTAGCGTTTACGAAAATATCAAAAAATCGGTAACGTATCTTCTTACCTGTAATATAGGCGAAGTTTTAACCGTGTTTTTCGCTTTGCTTATATGGAACGTATCTCCGCTTTCCGCAATGCAGCTTTTGTGGATAAATTTGGTAACGGACGGACTGCCGGGGCTGGCTTTGGGAATTTATAAACAGGATTCGGACGTGATGAAACGTCCGCCAAAAGGTAAAGACGAAACTTTCTTTAGCGGAGGCGGCGGCAGGCGAGTGGCTGTAGGCGGAATTTGTTTCGGCGCGGCGACTCTTATAGGCTACGCGATAGGAAACGTATTCGATTATAAAACAGCATGTACTATGGCGTATTTAATATTATCCGTTTCTCAGTTGGTATACGTTATGGAAATGCGCAATAACAGCGGATTTTTCAAGGGAGGAATAACGTCTTTTATGGCGTTTAGCGTCGCTCTTTCGGTAGGTCTGGTGGTGATAGTTGCGGTCGTGCCGTTATTTCAAAACGTTTTCGGACTTACGTTTATGAAATGGTATTTATACTTGATTGCCGCCGTTTTATCATTGCTGCCTACGTTTGTTCGCGAATTTTGGAGAGGTATTTCTCGAGTAAAACGCGGTAAAAAGCAAAAAAATCGGGCGCGACAAAAATTACGCGCTTAGGAATGCGAAATATCGCTTTTTTGTTGAAAAAAAAACGTTTATTTGATACAATACTTATACTAAGCTTAAATAAGCTACAGGATGGTATCAAATGCAAACGGAAACGCTACAATCTGTTTACGAATTCGCGGGTATGTTCGCTCGCAACAAAAAAGTTTCTTTGCTTGAAGCTCAGCACGTATTATACGGATTAGTCAACGTCGAAAACGAGGCTAAAAAGTATCTTACGGAATTCGGTTTGACCGTTCAAAATCTCGAACCGAAAGAAAAAGGACGCGGCGGAATACTGCACGAGTCGGCGGAAATTATGAAACTTAACGCCAGGGCGGCGCTTATCGCTTCGCAGCTTGGCGAGAAAGACGTAAACTGCGTTCATATTTTGGTAGCTATACTGTCAATGAAAAATACATACGCGTTCGATAAAATAGCGTATCTTTTAGGCGAAAACGGTAAAACTCCCGAACAGCTGTTTTCGCGTATTATAGACGATATCCCAAACCGTGAAAAATTGCTGGATTTGGGTAAAAACAGGGATGCCGAAGCGAGTTTGGAACCCGTGGCTACGGCGGACTGTTACGCAAGAAAAGTTGATAACAACAGTTTGCCTTACGGAGTGGATTTGACGGAAAAAGCCTCTATGGGCGGATTCGACCCCGTTATAGGCCGCGACTTCGAAATAGAGCGCGTAATCCAAACGCTTACGCGGCGTTCCAAAAACAATCCCGTTTTAGTGGGTGAACCCGGAGTCGGTAAAACCGCCGTAGTCGAGGGACTTGCAAACTGCATAGCTATGGGACACGTCCCGGTAGAATTGCAGGGTAAAAGACTTGTCGAGCTTGATATTGCCGGAATGATAGCGGGAACGAGGTTTAG
The DNA here is from genome assembly GCA_910586905.1 of uncultured Christensenellaceae bacterium. GTDB lineage: Bacteria > Bacillota > Clostridia > Christensenellales > CAG-314 > Fimimonas. The sequence goes on along the minus strand of CAJUIV010000009.1, from coordinate 16,614 downwards.
AGGCGATTTCGAAGAACGTCTTACAAACTTGATAAGCGAAGTCGTATCCGCAGGCGACGTTATACTTTTTATCGACGAAATACACAATATGGTGGGCGCAGGAGGCACGGCGGAAGGTACTCTCGACGCGGCAGAAATATTAAAGCCCGCTTTGGCGCGAGGAGAGTTACGAGTTATAGGCGCTACCACAACAAGAGAGTATCGTCAGTATATCGAAAAAGACCCTGCGTTGGAACGACGTTTCCAACCTATTACCGTAGACGAACCTACTCCGGAATTAGCGGTTAAAATCGTAAAAGGGGTAAAATCGAAATACGAAAAACATCACGGAGTAATCATAACCAACGAAGCTATCGATACCGCCGTTCAGCTTTCGGTGCGTTACGTAACGGACAGATTTTTGCCGGATAAAGCATTCGATATAATAGACGAAGCGTGCAGCAAGCTTAAAATCTCGGCATACGCCGTTCCGCCCAGACTTGTGGAACTTTCCAACGAACTTAAAACTTTGACCCGTAAAATCGATTTGACTTCTCCTCAGGACGGCGAGCAATACAACGTTTTGCAGCGTAAGTATAACGAACTGCGTTTCGAATACGAGCATATTCAAGGCGAATATAAAATGCAGCTTCAGGAATATCAATGCAAATTAACCGCCGCCGACGTAAGACTGGTTGTTTCGCAAATGACGGGTATACCGGTAGCAGAACTGTCGCGGGCGGAAAAAGACAAACTCGTTCATTTGGAAGAAGAACTTGCCAAACGGGTTATAGGACAAAGCGAAGCGGTAAAAGCGGTTGCGAGAGCAGTGCGCCGTCAGCGCGCCGGTTTAAAAGACCCTAACAGACCGATAGGCAGTTTTATATTCGTAGGACCTACCGGCGTGGGTAAAACCGAGCTTGCCAAAGCCCTTGCAAATTGTCTGTTCGGCGCTGACAGCGAAGTTATCCGAATAGATATGTCCGAATATATGGATAAACAATCTACGGCCAAGCTTATCGGTGCGCCTCCCGGATACGCCGGTTACGAGGAAAGCGGATATTTAACCGAAAAAGTGCAGCGCAAACCTTACAGCGTGGTGTTGTTTGACGAAATCGAAAAAGCGCATCCTGACGTATTCAACTTACTGCTGCAAATTCTGGATGAAGGAAGACTTACCAATTCGCACGGCAAAACGATAGATTTTCGGAATACTGTAATTATCTTAACAAGCAACATCGGCGTTACCGACGTAAATAACGGGGTCGGCTTCGGATTAGCCGGACAGGACGAAATCGCCGCTATGCGCGACAGCGTAGAGCGTTCGTTAAAAAAGTTTTTCCGACCGGAATTTTTAAACCGTTTGGACGAAATAGTGGTGTTTAGCTATTTGAGCAAAAGCGAAACTTCTCAAATAGCCGAGTTGCTGTGTTATAATTTGTACAAGCGTTTGAGAGGCATAATAAATTTGCGATTTACCGATTCGGCAATCGAAACGCTTGCTAACGAAGGTTACGACAAATTTTACGGAGCTCGTCCGCTCAAACGAGTTATTCAGCGTAAAATCGAGGACGTATTGGCTGAGAAATTACTTTGCGGCGATATTTCCAAAGGAGATACGATTATCGTAGACTCGATGGGCGATAAAATATTTTTTAAAAAGCAGTAAAATTTTACGTCTTGTTAGTTGAATGACGAGACGTATTTTATTTGCGTTGGTTCAAGTAAACGTCAGTGAATTTTATCGGGTATAACTTTAAAATCGATATTTTTATTATAGTCGATTTTGAATAGTATAAATATTATAAAGGAGGTGTAAAATGTGCGTTGAAAACAAGATTGCATATTATTGCGAAAACAACAATATGACGATTGCCGAGTTGGCGCAAAAACTTAAAGTAAAGGAACGAGCGGTTCTACAATGGGAAAAGGGTGTAAAAATTCCCGATATTGATGAAATGCGGAAATTGTCTGAAATATTGAATGTTTCTATTGAGGAGTTGTTTGTTATCGAAGACGTTAAGACAAACGCCGCTGAAAAAGATTGCTATGATAGCATATTTCAGAAATACGATTACGAACGTATTTGGAAATTTAAACGTTCTACAATCATCGCTTCGTCATTATTTTGTATTGCGGTATTGTTGGCGGTGATAACTTTGTTTGTTGCTATTTTAAATCCGTTTCCAGACGTAGTACCGTATACTCAGTACTTTACAACGCTAACTGTTTTGGTGGGCTTAATTATCGCAACGGTATGCACAAGCGTTGTGATAGAGGTGGTTTCCGCTTTAAGTCTTAAATTTTTTTATAAAACAAAATACTATCAACATCTATACAAAACATATCTTAGAAGGAATTTAATCGCGTACCTTTCGGTATGTTTCGCAAGCTTGCTATTATTTTTAATAGTTTTAGTAACAATGCTTTTAATTTAGAGGAGGAGCTATGCGTAATAAAGTTATCGTAGTAGTAAGTATACTTTGTTTGATTTTACTTGTACCAAGTGCGGTTGCAACGGCGGACGTTTTATCCGTTGATGAATTGGGAAAAGAGCAGTGTGTTAAATTTGAAAACGGGAAAATTATAGACTTTAATGTGATTGACAAAAAAGATTACTCGTTTAAAACCGAACGTATAGCTGTTATGGGTAATTGGGATTCAATCGAAAAAGAGGAAATAGACGACTTATTGAAATCCTCTGACATAGTATTGATTTATGACACGAAACTTAACTTTCAAGTTGACGATTCGAAACCGAATAATAAAATAGAAATTCATTATTACAAAAACCATACAAAAGTATCTCATTATTTTCGTAGTTCTACTACTGACGAAAACGAATTGAAGCAGGAAATAAATGATTTTGCAAATGAAAAATTAGACGATTTTAACAGTAATGATTTTGCAGTTACTTCGTATAACGCGGACGCTTCGCTGTTTAACGTATTGTATAGTACGTCGTTTAGAGAAATGTCAAAACCTTACGGTTATATAGACTGTGATTATAACGTTTTAAAATACAGAACAAATGATGTGAGTAGTTTATATATCGTTGAAGCGACGGTTTACTTTGTTCCGGGAATTATCGCTAAAAAGGACGGCGCAAGCGGTTTCAAAAATTATAAAAACGAATTCGGTTATTTTCATATCAATGCAAGTAATGCAGAAGTCGAGGTTGGGTACGGACAGGTTAGGCGTGGGGGTACGCCTGTGTTTAAAGACGCTTATCCGGTTAATACTCCCGGGACAATCTCTATTGCCTCTACATATAATATAGGGACGAATATGGGATACTCTTTTAAAAACGGATTCAGTAAAGACGGTATCAGCATTGGAACGGATAAAAACTTGGGTTTAAATATTTCATATTCTTATAATAAAACTTATACTACCGCCGAACCTGCTTTATCCGTCCAAAAGACTGCAAGCAATCCGCAAACTTTTTCGTGGCAATATCAGTATTCTTCAAATCGGGAAGAAACTAATTGTCTAAAGGTGGGTTATATATTTGAAATGAATAATAAAGGTCATGAAATGCGTGAAGGAGACGTTGCGTTGACGTTTGATTATTTGATGAAAGTTAAATATTTATCGTCTAAAAGTTTTTCCGGACATCAATTTCATAATTGGTATTGAAATTAAATAAAGTGTTATAACAATAATAAGTAAGTAACATAATTGAAAACGGTTTAAATTCTAACGAGCAATTTAAACCGTTTTTTATCTGAAAGCCGACGCGGCAGTTTTATTATCAAAAATATAAATGAAATTATTAAATTTTTAGTATTGTAAAACAAGTGTGAATATGATATAATTATATTGACGAGGTTTCGTCGATAAGTCGGTTAAACGACTAAACAATCGTACGTATTTAGGAGGTACGCTATGCAACTTGAAATTGTATCTAAGAACTATCGTGTAACAGACAGATTGGAACAAATATTGACGGCTAAAACAAAGAAACTCGACAAGTATTTTCCCGACGATAAAACGCCTTGCAAAGTTGTGCTGAGCGACCTCGGCAGACAGTGTAAAATGGAAATTTCCATCAATTACCACGGCGCGCACGTCCGTTCGGAAGTAATTGGCGACACTATGTATTATAATATCGATTCGTGTCTTCCCAAACTCGAAAGACAAATCGTAAAACATCGCGATAAGCTCAATAAATCGCACAAAATGCCCGAACGTACTGACGATTTCGAATTCGTTTCCGCAGTGGACGATACCGCAGTGGAAATTGCCAAAGTCAAGCGTTTCGAGGTTGAGCGTATGACTGCTCTCGAAGCGGCGGAGGCTCTCGATATGGTAGACCACGATTTTTATTTGTTCGTCAACGTAGATACGGGCAATGTCGAAGCTGTTTACCGTCGCAAGGATAATTCTATAGGTTTGCTGCAGCCGTACGAGGAAGTTTAAAGGAGTGTAGATAATGAGCGTTATGAATTTGATGCTCGAAACTTTTGCCGATTCGAGCTTTGTGCGGTTGTTCACCGAAATGAACGGATGGGCGATGGCTTTGTTTATTGTCGGCGTTATATTTTGCGCTATCGAAATGTGTACGCCGGGAGTTGGTTTTTTCGGCATATGCGGCATAATTCTCGTCGTTGCGGGTATTGTAGTGCGAATGGTGTGCGGCGGCGACGTTTACATGCTTTTGTATATGATATTGTTCGCTTTGGTGCTGTTTATCGTGATGTTTGTCGTAGCAAGTCTGCTTATACGTAAAAGCAAACTCGGAAAAACGGCGATATTTAACGTGGGTACGGCCGTACCCGAGGATAAAACCGAAGGCACGCGCGACTATGCTTACTTATTAGGAAAAATTGGTGTTGCTTCGACTATTTTACGTCCTTGCGGCAAAGTGAATTTTGACGGCGAAACGGTGGACGTTGTCGCGCGCGATTCTTTTATCGATACCGGCGCGTCGGTCGAAGTCGTTCGCGTTGAGGGACAGCGCGTAGTAGTGGTAGAAATAAAATAAAAAAGCGTTACGGCGCCGTACCGCGCCGTTAATGGAGGATAATAAAATGAATATGTTACTTGCTTTTGCAAACGAAGGGACTTTCCCTTCTTGGGCGATAGCTCTTATCGTAGTGGCGGCGCTGTTGCTCATAATGCTTATTTTCTTGCCTATCGGCACGTATTTTATCGCGCTGGTCAGCAAAGCGCACGTTTCAATGAGCCGTCTTATCGGTATGAAAATGCGTCGTATCAAGTATAAAATGCTTGTAGACGTGTATATCCGCGCCCGTAAAGCAGGACTCAATATCGATATTACCGAACTCGAATCGCATATAATGGCGGGAGGAAACGTAAGCAACGTCGTCAACGCGCTTATTTCCGCGCACAGCGCAAACATCGATTTGTCTCTGCAGGAAGCCAAGGCAATCGACCTTGCGGGACGCGACGTGCTAAACGCGGTAAAAGTTTCCGTTAATCCAAAAGTTATCGAAACTCCCATAATTTCCGCAATAGCTAAAAACGGTATCGAACTGAGAGTTAAAGCGAGAGTAACCGTAAGAGCTAATATCAGCCGTCTTATCGGCGGCGCGGGAGAAGAAACTATTATAGCCCGCGTAGGCGAAGGTATAGTAACGACCGTCGGTTCGTCCGAACAGCACAAGGAAGTTTTGGAAAATCCCGACTTGATATCCAAAACCGTATTGAAAAAAGGTTTGGATGCCGGTACGGCTTTTGAAATTTTGTCAATCGACATAGCCGACGTTGACGTAGGACGTAATATAGGCGCTCAGCTGCAAATGGACCAAGCGGAAGCCGATAAGCGTATCGCTCAGGCTAACGCCGAAGAACGCCGCGCAATGGCTATAGCTACCGAGCAGGAAATGAAAGCTCATACGCAGGAAATGCGTGCTAAAGTAGTCGAGGCGGAAGCGGAAGTCCCCAAAGCTATGGCGGAAGCTTTCCGTAACGGCAGACTGGGTATTATGGATTACTACCAAATGCAGAATATTCAAGCCGACACTTCGATGCGTAACGCAATCAGCGGCAACGGCGAAAATAACGGCGGAAAAAGTAAAAAATAACGAATTTACTTTGACGTAAAGCATTAGTAATCAGTACGGGAAAAATATAATGACAGAAATTTTATTTCTTGCGGAATTCTGGCAGGTTTTCGGCGCTTTGTTGATACCTCTGGCTATAATGGCTATATTTGCGGTCGTAATAATTGCATTTGTATTAAAATCCAAGGTTGCGGAACAACAGCGCAAACGCGATATTGACTTAAGCCGTTCTCAGCGTCCGTTTACGGACGGTAACGGCCGTACTCGTCAGCAAAACGATTATCTTGCGGCAAAACGCCGCCAACTTGCCGAACGCAACGTAGCCGCTAATGACGGTTCGCACGAACATATCGGCGGCAAATTGGAAAAATACGACAAAATAGTTGGTTCGCTAGGCGAAGTGGACGACGAAGGCTGCGACGAATTGGACGGAGTGCGCCTTATCGAGCACGACGAATCGTATTGCGACGATCCGGAACATTTTGCGCAAGCCGACGTCAGCGAACTTCAAAAGGCTATAGTCCTCGGCGAGGTGTTGAACAATCCGCGTTTTGCAAATCCGTATCGTAAAAAATAACAAAGAAAACCGATTTATAAAAAGCGGCGATTTTTCGCCGCTTTTTGCTGTAAATCAACTTGATTTTATATCGATTTTAACCGGCTACGACAGGGTCATTTTTAAACAGTTTGTCCCATACGGTAGACGTTATATTTGCGTTTTCTATTTTAACGTCGTTTACAACGTAGTTGTCTTTATCCGCGCCAACAAGCGAAACGTTGTTTATAACTATTTCTTTTTCTCCTATATACGCGTCGGAAAAGCTTAAATTAACGTTCCCTATAGCAACGCTGTCGCCGTTGATTACTCCGTTCAAAGTCCCCATCTTGTCGATAGTGGCTTTTGTTGTGCCGTCGTATACTTTATCCTTTATTGTAAGTCCGTCTATATCTACAAGCTTGGGTTTTATAACGCCTTTAGCTTCTCCGCAAAGTACGTAGTTAGAGCTGTCCGCTCCGTCTAAAATTACGTTCGCAAGCATAACTTTTTTGTCTTTTCCGGCGTTTTTGTTATCGAAATACAGTTTGTCGCAAACCGCTTTTACGTCGTCGCCCTCAATAATTCCTTTAAGCGATATGTTCGGAGTCTCTATCACGTTGGTTTGGTCGTAAGTTTTTTCGAACACGTCGGTTACGTTAAGCTGTTTGGGCAGTACCGTAAGCGTACCTTCGACGTAGTTGACTTCGTAGTCCTTGTAGCAGCAAGGTTTATCAAACTGAATTTTATATACTCCTACGGATAACTTAGAACAAGATTCTCCCGAGTTTGCCGTTTCAGCAATATGACAAACGCCGTCGTAACACATCGTTTCGAAATTGTCGTCGTCGACAAATCCGTTGCATACGTAACCGAGTTCGGGCAAATCGTCCCCGTAAGTGATGGTTATATTAGGAGCTATAAACGTTAATTCGGGCGGTAACACGTTTATCATTGCACCTCGTTTGTATTTTCCCACTTTAACCGTTACGGAGTTTTGTCCTACGATTTCTGGCGTATAGTTGAGAGTAAGCGGTTCGTCCTTTTTATAAACGCTTTCTTCGACTTTTTTACCGTTTACCGTCCAAACGACTTTTGTTCCGTCCTTTATTTTAGCGTCGCGTACTTCGCAGGTAAATTGTTGCTCGCTGCCTCGGCGTAATTGCTCGGCAGAAGCGATGCTTCCTAAAGCTTGAGCGTTGCGCGAAGTTATCCAAAAAAATCCCACTATAAGCGCCAACGTTACCAGTACGGTTATAATAGCGACAACGGATTCTAATCTTTCTTCGCTGTTTACCGTTCTTTTCTTTTTAGTTTCACTCATACTAACCTCCCTAAAAGTAGTATGTTAAAATATTTACGGAATATACTTTTAAAATTACCGTCGTCGTTCAACCGAAAAAATACGGTTAGCTTCGTTTATAACGTTCTTTTGTTTGCGCAAGTGAGCATACGTTATCTCGGACCGTACTCGAAGCGTTTTTTACGTAAAGATTACGTCGCTATAAAAATAATTATCGAACGGAAAAATTCGGGTATATTATGCAATAAAACCGCTTCCGTATCGGTTATATAAACGGAGAGGCGCGGCGTTTCGGCAAACTGCATATTTCGTCGTACGTTAAAAGCGTAGATAAAACGATACGGAAAAAGTCGTTTGAATTCTCTGCTTATTTATTCGTTGAGTTGTTAAATCTCGGCGCTTTAAGTTATACTGGCGATACGTTTGCAATATCATTGTAAGCACAGTCATAAATATATCAAGGTCTTATTATATCTTATTGATAATATAAATAAATTTATAGTGCAAAACTGCCTTGTAACGATTGCAAAAATTTTAGCATTATGTTAAAATGCAGTTATATTAAGCAGAAGGTTTTACCGCAAAAATAAAGATTTTTGTAGAGGATTATATGCTTTTAACAAAGTTCAATATAAATATAATTTGCGGTTTTGCTAACTGGGGAGGGTATAACTCTCACTCGGCTTTTTCCAATATTTTTATGTTAAAACAACTGTAAAGGGTAATTTTATGTCTTTTACAGTTTTTTATTGCAATTTCAAAAAAGGAGAAACGAAATGAAAAAACTAATCAAAGTGCTTTTGGCTGTGTTGATGGTAGCGTGTTTGGCGTTTACGGTTGTAGCGTGTAACGACACGTGCAAAGACGGACACGACTGGAACGACGGCGAAGTTACGAAAGCTGCAAATTGTACGGAAAAAGGCGTTAAGACCTTTAAGTGCAAAAATTGCGACGAAACCAAAACGGAAGAAATCGCAATCGACGCAACCAACCACAAAGGACCCGAAGTAGCAATCGACCCTGTGGAACCCGGATGTGAAACCGCCGGTTCGAAAGACGGTAAAAAGTGTTCCGCTTGCGGAGCGACGACGGTAGCGCCCACGACGGTACCCGCAGCTCACAACTACGATGCAAACACGCACAAATGCACATGCGGAGCAGTAGACCCGGAATACGCTGTAGCGCAAATAGGGAACGTAAACTATCTTACGTTAGCTGAAGCCATAGCAGTAGGCGGAGAAGTAAAATTACTCAAAGACGTAGTAATAAGCGAACAGCTCAAAGTAACAAAAGACTTGGTACTAGACTTAAACGGAAAAACGATATCAAACGTAGTAGATATCTGGAATAACGAAACGGCGTCATATTCGTTAATTGCGGTACTTAAAGGCGAAGGTGAAACCGGAGCGAAGCTTACAATCACCGGAAACGGAAAACTGGACGCAAAAGCGGACGACTGCTACGCTGTGGCAGTTTATAACGGCGGAACGTTGGTAATAGAGAACGGAGAATACGTAGGTAATTTGCATTCGATATACGTACACACCGGAAAAGCGGAAATCAAGGGCGGAAAATTCGACCTTAAACAATTAGACCAAAACAAGATAGCAGCAGGAGGAACGGGACACGAATTCACGTTAAACCTGTTAGACGCAAACGGAGCCAACGGAACAGCTACGATAGAAGTAACCGGAGGAACGTTTGTAAACTACGACCCGTCGCACTCGACGAGCGAAGCGCCGGCTGCTAACTTTGTAAAAGGCGGTTGTAAAGTAACTTCCAAGACCGAAGGCGAAGACACTCTTTATAGCGTAACGTTAGGTTCGTCTTTCGAAACTACTGCTTTCGGCGATGTTAAAAAAGGTATTAAATATTTTATCGTTGGATACGTTAAAGAAATCCAAGACGGATATAACGGCAAAGTATTGCTTCAGGATAGCGAAGGAAACACAATTCTCGTTTACGGTGTATTTGACGAAGAAGGAAACAGAAACGAAAAACCCTCCGATACGTTAGTGGTAGGCGACATTGTAACGTTTTACGGCGAAGGCAGCGAATATGCAGGCACGATTCAACTTGCCGGCGGTTGGCTTGTAGAATTTAACGGAACGGCAAAAACAAACGTTGCAAAGCTTGCTTTGACGGAATTGGTTGTTCCCGAAAATGTTAACGCAGATTTCGATTTGCCCGCTAAAAACGGTTTGGTATGGACGGTTAAATCCGGAACGGGTATTTCCGTAACCGGAAATAAAGCGACTGTTACTCGTACGGGCGAAGACCAGGAAGTAGTGTTGTTGGCAACTCTTACTATCGGTGAAGACGTAGGGACCAGAGAATTTACTGTGGTTGTTACCGCAAAAGTTGCCGGTCAGGAAACTGTAACGATAAAAGCTACGGAATTGGGATTGGGCAGTTACGGTGATAGCACGGCTCCCGTTAACGGACTTGAATGGATTGAATTGATGAAAGGTTCGGGCGATTGCATTCAAATGAGAACGAAAGACAAAGTCAGCTCTATTTGGAATTCTACCGCTTATGCCGGACGTATTTTGAAAGTAGAATTAGTTTGCGCTTCAAGCCAACTTTATACTAAACAAAACCAACTCAAACTTGTTTTCGGTACCGACGCAAGTCTTGGACAAAATGAACAAACGATTACGTTAGTTAAAGGACAAAATTATGTTCTTGAATTAGGTGCAGACACAAACTATACTTTCTTTAAGCTTATTCATAACAATCAAGGCGCGGTTTATCTCGATTCTATAATTATCACTTACGCCGCAGCTTAGTTCGAGCTTTTAAAAATCAATAAATTTCAAGAGGAAGACGATTTGTCTTCCTCTTTTTTATTGCGGTTTTCTACACACTGTTATACGCGAAATACCTATTATGTATTATTGTGGCGTGTTACAAGTTAAATCGGACGTTAGGTCATATTTTGTGATTATTCGTTAATATAACAATAATGTAATGACTGTAAATAATAACTAAAAACGAAAAAAATATTGCTATATTTGTTGATTTTTTTAAACGAGTAATATTGCTTTTTTATTTTGGCTGTGTTACAATAATAAAGTCAACGAAAAAAGCGTAAGTTTGCGTTTTTGTACGGAGGGTTGTCATGGCGTATAAGTGCGGTGCAACGGCTTGTAAATTATTCAATTATTGTGCGGGGGGGGGTATAACGCTCTCTCAAACGTTGACGGAAATTCAGATTATTATGCTGTAAAAGGGTAACTAGCCCCTTTTGCAGCTTTTTTATTTTATGCGATTTATTTAAATTCGCGTATTTACTTAAGATTTTACTTTGTTAAAATATAAATTTATTTAAAGGAGAAACAAGATGAAAAAGGTTGTACGACTTTTATTGGCAATCTTGATGGTCGCGTGTTTGGCTTTGACTGTTACGGCGTGTAAAAACGAGTGCGCCAAGGGTAATCACGACTTTTCCGTTTTGGAAAAAACCGACGAGGCAACGTGTACTACACCTAAAACGTTACGCTACAAGTGCGCTAACTGCGATGAAAGGCACGACGTTACCGAGGGTAAAGCTTTGGGACACGACCCTGCAAAAACGTGGACTGCGGAAGGCAACAAGCACTTTCACGCGTGTACGCGCTGCGACGCTCACTTGGACGAAGCGGACCATACTCCCGTTAAAGTAGACGGCACTCCGGCAACTTGCGTAAATACCGGACTTACGGACGGTTCGAAATGCGGCGTTTGTAACGAAGTGCTTACCGCTCAGCAAACTATCCAGCTTGCCGCGCATACCTACGACGAGGGCGTTGTTACCAATCAAGCCACATGTCATACGAAAGGCGTAAAAACCTTTACTTGTAAAGTTTGTCCGGCGGGAACGGCGGGACATACTAAAACCGAAGAAATAGATTTCGATACGGCAAATCACGACGGCGCTCAATCTTATGTAGCTGACGGAGCGACGCACAAACTCGTTTGCGGCGGATGTAACGCAACGCTCGAAAGCCACGAGGCAAATATGGGCGGCTGGACGGAAGCCGGCGGTAAACATACTCGTTCTTGTTCGCAAGACGGATGTACCGTAAAGGACGTTCACAACGCAACCTTTGCGGAAACTTGGTCTGAAGCTGACGGCAAACACTTCCGCGCTTGCGTTGACGAAGATTGTACTGTTCGCGCGGCGGACGAACATAACGCCAACTATTCGACGTCTTGGAGCGACGAGGACGGAAAGCATTTCCACGCTTGTATGAAAGAGGGTTGCTCTATGCGTAAAGACGTTGCCGAACACAACAGCGACGGCGTTATTGAGGCGGTGGACGCAACGTGCGAAGAATACGGTTCTACTGCCGGTAAAAAGTGCGACGTCTGCGACAAGGTAATGCAAGCTCCTACTCAAGTGGAGCCTCTCAAACACAATCACGTTTACGATAACGACGAAACTAACGACGAAACGCACGTCGGTATTTGTACCCGTTGCGGAGATAGAATCAACGAAGGCGCTCATACTTGGGTATGGAATACCGAAGATAAAGATATGCACTGGAAAGAGTGTTCCCTTTGTAAACGCATAAACGGAGAAAAAGAAAACCACAACTACGAAAACGGCTTTGCTTGCGAATGCGGCAGAGTGGTAACCGGCGTTAAATTCGCTACGTTCTTTAAAAACAACTACGAGCGTTTCGACACCCTGCCGGAAGCCGTAGCTCACGTTACGGATAGTACCGAAGCTGTAATTTATATGGGCGAAGATCTAAGCGGCAACGGCGTGTTCGTACCATCTGATCGCAACATTACTTTCCGTTTTAACGGTCATACGTATACCGTAACAGGCGGAGCGGTCGGTTCGGCAAATTACGAAACGCAGGCTTTCCATTTGGAAAAGAACAGCGTAATCAAGATGATGAACGGTACGATAACCAGCAAAGCGGGTTCCGGCGTTCGTATGCTTGTCCAAAACTACAGCAACTTAACTTTAGAAAATATAGTTCTCGACGGACGTAATCTCGACGAGGCTCGCGACGGTAAAGGCAACGTTGTTCCTAACTATACGTTAAGCAACAACTTCGGCGTAACTTCTATGCAAGGAACGACGATTCACGCTAAGGATGCCAATCAAGTAGCTTTCGACGTTTGGTACGGAATGAAAACGGCTTATCTTGACGGCGTTTCGGTTACTGTTGGCGACGGCTGCCAAATCAACGGCGTAATAGAGTATGGCGCGAATGTTGTTCCCGATAGTTTTGCTAACTTTAAACTTGTTTTGCACGCCGGACGCGTTTACAATTTGAGATTCAGCTCCGACAACGTAAATTGCGACAACTGCAACATAACGCTCGGCGGTGTAAAAATTGAACATAATTACGTAAAGCAATCCACGACGGACGCAACCTGTACGGAAGCGCAAATAGACCACTACGAATGCGCGTATTGCGACAAAACCCACGACAGAACGGTTGGCGAACCCAAAGGACATACTTTAAGTTCGATTTTAACAAGCGAAAACGGTCAGCATTATCACAAGTGTACTGTTTGCGGTAAGCAAGCCGACGAAAGAGTTGATTGTACGTATACTCAAGGCGAATACGAACATAACGGCGATAAACACTGGCAAGTTTGTACGGTTTGCGACGGCAAATCCGCTTTGGAAGAACACACGTACGGAGATTGGATTGTAGAAACGGATTCTACTTGTACGACGGAAGGCAGCAAAAAACGCGTTTGTACGGTTTGCGGCTTTGAGGAAAAGGCAACAGTTGAGCTGAAACCTCACGAGTATCAAGAAAACTGGACTTCCGACGTTACTGAACACTGGCACAAGTGCGCTAATTGCGACGCAAAAGAGGGCGTTGCAAAACACAAATATACCGCGAACGTCTGCGATATTTGTAACAGAACGATTACCGAAACGGAAATTTTGGCAGAATTGGCAAAGTTGGGTAACGACGCGTATTTGGTTTCCAATACGTCTACCTACAAACTAACGGGAATTATAACCGAAATCAAGTACACTTACACGGAATATAACGGCGCAAGCGTTAATATCAAAGTCGGCAATACCGTTATATACTGTTTCAAAATGAAAGGCGCCAACGTCGAAGCGCTGCAAAGATTGGCTGTGGGCGATACGATTACCGTTTTGGGTAAGCTTGTAAATTTCAAAGGTACAACGCTCGAATTCGACCAAGGCTGTACGCTTGAATCTATAACGTACGGCAACGTTGATATTACAATCGAAAAAGACGCTAACGCAACGATAATCGGTTTGGAAGAAACGGCTGAACGCTATTCTACCGTTGAGTTTAACGTAGATTTCGATGCGGACAAATACAATTTAATAGTAAAAATAAACGGCGTAGTTATTGAACCCGTAAACGGTAAGTACAGCTTCGTCGCAAGTTCGAACACAACTGTAACGGTCGTACTTCAAGACGCTAATGTTACTCATTCGCATACGACTGTCGGCGATAAAGTATTGCTTGACGCAAACACTCTCGGAGTTACGAACAGTTATAATACCTCCGAAAAAACGGCGGAAATAGGCGGTGCAATTTTTGGGTTTGTTCAATGTATGTCGAACAACGGAATTCAAATGAATGTAAACAGAAGTCCTGCTTCGAGCATTTATACCAAAACGGCTTTGCTCGGTATGAAGACAATTAGCATTTCATATTCGAGTAGCACAAATACTAATTTCAGATTGAAAATCGAGTTGGCGGACAATGCGGATTTTGCAAACGCCAAAGAATTGGGAATTTCAGGTAAAATGGGCGAAACGGAATTTACCGTTGGCGACAAATCCGCAACGTTTGTTAGATTTACGGCTTCTGGGTCGAATGCAGGATACGTTACTATAACGATAGTTAGCGAGAAAGAATGTCCTAATACAACCGATTTTACAGAACATCCCGAACAATCTCCCACTTGTACGGAAGACGGCAATATCAGATATTGGACTTGCGACACATGCGGTGCAAAATTTGACGACGAATTGCATAATCACATGATAACGAGCATAGCGGACGACGCTCACAAAGCAACCGGACACCATCTTGTTGCGGTAGAGCGTTTGGAACCCACCTGTACGCAAGACGGATACGAAGCTTATTGGCAATGCACAAACGCCAACTGCGATTGTAAGTTTGCCGATGCGGAAGGAAAAACCGCTCTGGAACAAGTTGTCGTTTTACCTGCAACGGGACACGAGTATTCCTATACCTCGAATAACGACGGAACGCACAATATGGCATGTGCTAACGATTCCGCTCACAATCAAGTAAACGTTGCTTGCGCGCCGGAAGACGCCAGCGTATGGCAGCACGACGCAGACGGACACTGGCAGGTTTGCGAGTTGTGTAAAGCGGAAATCAACGCCGGCGCTCATACGTTTGCGAACGGCAGTTGCGGCGTTTGCGGAAGATCGGAAAACGTTGCTCCGAAAGATATTCTTTGGGAAGTAACCGTAGACGGTGCCAAACAAGAAACCGTAACCGACTTTATACCCGAAGCTAAAGACGCAACGACGAATTCGTCTTTCCAGTTCAGTATCGTGATTGAGAATAAGTCCGACTATATAATTATCGTTGTAAATATGTTCGGCGACACGGAGGAAACGCTTGAACCCGTCAACGACGTATATACGTTCAGCGTAGACGACGGCGGCAACTGTATAACCGTTACAATAGTCAGCAAAACGTCCGTTACGTTAAGCGTAGAGGGCGACAGAGCTAACGCTGCTGTCGGTCTTGCCGACAGCGCAACGGCTGCCGATTGGGGGGATAATCTCGCTGTTCCCGTTGGCGGAAGCGCGTTTATCAAGGCTGTTCCTAACAGCGGTTTCGAAGTAACCGTTACCGCGGCTTACGAGGACGGTAACGTTATCACGGTTCAAGACCCCGTTGACGGTATTTATTCTATAGCTAACGTATTGAAAGGTAATATTACCGTTACTGTTAATATTATCGAAAAGAAAACAGCGACAATTATAAAAACCGCAACGTTTGAAGATAACGGCTCGGATGCGACAAGTGATATAACCCCGACTGCATTGAGTACTTATTATGACTGCTCAAAAGAGTTTTCTCTTACTTTCTCAAACGTTTCAAAGGTATATAAAGGCAAAACCGGATTGAAATTCAGTTCTTCAAGTGTTAAGGGGAAAATGACGTTTACGCTACCTCAAACGGTTAAAGTAGACGGTATTGACAAAAATATTGAAAAGATATCAAAAATTACGTTTACTTTGGCAAAGTATGGTAACGACGGACTTGGATTTACAGCGACCGGAGCCACGGCAGCGACGTCCGGCACAACGTTAGTCGTTGAAAAAGATTTTGCGCCGGGAGATAGTATTACTTGTGAGTCGACGGTAAAACGTTTGTATTTATTATCTATCCAATTTGAAATCGTATATCAAAACGTTTAATCAAAACATTTTTAAAACGGGAAGGGCAATTTGCCTTTCCCGTTTTTGTAAGTTCGCATTTAAAATATTTGATCAAATTTATAATCGATTTGCGCGTTAGCATTGTCGTCATTTGAGCTTAACGCAACTGTGTTTATACTGCTGTTTTATTGTCTGTATCATTCGCGTTTTATTTATCGCTTACGCTTTTACATTTGTAAAAGCAGTACGAGAACAACAGAACTTCTAAAGTGCTAAAAGTAATCGTCTTGACAAATCTAAACGTATGTTCTATAATATAATAAAGAGATTTTTTCGTTAAATACGCATAATTATTTATATTTTTGTTAAAATATATAATAAATTCAGAGAAAAAATCTCT
>CAJUIV010000008.1:48149-54471 GCA_910586905.1 uncultured Christensenellaceae bacterium | reverse complement strand
GTGGGTTTCACCGATAACGGTGTGTCGCCTTTCGGCAGACGATTTGGATAAATCTTTATTTGAACTAGTGTAATTTCATAAAGATATTTATATTATAGATTATTTTTACAAAGGAGTCAACCTTTATGAAGAAAATATTTTCACAGCAAGGTCAAAATTATTATTTAGGATTAGATATCGGTACGGATTCCGTAGGTTGGGCTGTAACTGACTTAAACTATAAGCTTTTACGGGTAAATAATAAAAACTTATGGGGAGTGCGCCTATTCGACGAAGCGCAGCAAGCAAGCGCGCGAAGATTACAACGCGAATCGCGCAGACGTTTGGAACGTCGTAGGTTGCGCGTTAATTTATTGCAACAGATTTTCGCTCCGGCAATAAACGCAAAAGACTCTAATTTTTTCGCACGGCTTGACGATAGCAATTTGTACGGCGAAGACAAAAGAGAAAAGACGAAGTTTTCGTTATTTAGCGACACGAATTTTACCGATATAGATTTTCACAAAAAATATAAAACGGTTTATCATCTTCGCGCAGCTATGATGTCAGAAGCAAATCCGGACCCTCGTATGGTTTATCTCGCGCTACATCATATCGTAAAGTACCGCGGACATTTTTTAATCGAAGGCGAAAGTATGAACGCCGTAGAAAATATCGCTATGCCGATAGAAGAAATAAAACGTTATCTTGCGGATAGGGATGAGTCTAATTGCAACGATTGTTTCGATTTGAGCAAAACGGATAGTTTCCGCGAGTTATTAGTACAAAATGTAGGAAAAACAACGAAGGCAAATAGTTTAGCGGAATGTTTTTCAGTTGAAAAACATAACAAGAAGTTTTTTACTGTTTTAAAACTCGTAGCAGGTTGCAGCGTCAGCGTAAAAGATTTGCCGGTCGAATGCGACGACGAGAAATTGAAAATATGCTTTGACGGCGATTGGGAAAATCAGGAAACCGCTTTAAGAGAAGCCTTGCAGGACGATTACGTTTTGATAGAAAACGCAAAGCTATTGTTCGATTACTCGCAATTCAAAGCGATTTTGGGTAATCACAAGTATTTATCGCAAGGCATGGCGGAAAAGTATAAAAAACATGAAGATGATTTAAAAGCGTTAAAATACGTTTTACGCAAGTATTTTTCAAAAGAAAAGTACGACGATATGTTCCGTAATGCGTCTGATAACAATCATACGAATTATACTGCGTACAGCGGCAGAGTTTCGTTCGGCAGAAAAAACGGCAAAAAAGTAGTATTGGAAGTCAAGTCGAATTCCCGTGAATACGATGATTTTATAAAGTATGTAAAAGAAGTGTTAAGTTCGTCTGAAACGGCAATGCAAGACGAGGTATCCAAACGAATACTGACAGATATCGAGAAGAAAGAGTTTATGCCTAAACAGGTAAGTAAAAACAATGCTACTTTGCCGTATCAGCTAAATTTGGCGGAACTGGACGCTATTTTGGAAAACGCGTCTAAATACTCGGAATATGCGTTTTTAAACGAAAAAGACGAAGACGGAATTTCCGCTCGCGTCAAAATCCGTTCGCTTTTAACTTTCCGTATGCCGTACTACGTTGGACCTGTAAATAACAGTAGCGGAAAATATTGGATTGTCAAAAAGGACGACGGGCGAATCATGCCTTGGAATTACGAACAAAAAATCGATTTGGAGCAAACCGAACGTAATTTTATCGAGCGTATGACGAACGCTTGTTCATACTTTCCTGAAGAAAAAGTTTTGCCTAAATGCAGTCTGCTGTACGAAGAATACGTTTTTTTAAATATCGTTAATAAGATAAAAATCAACTGCGAACCGATACCCGTTTCTCTTAAACAAAGACTATCGGATTATTATGCCGAAACGGGAGCAAACAAATTATCTAAAAAATTTTTAAAACGTTGGTTGATTGAGGAAAACGTTGCGCAAAACGACGACGATTTGCAAATAGAAGGCTTTGACGACGGGGCAACGGTTCATCGCAGGACGTTTTATCAATTTGTACAAATATTCGGTTCAAAGCAAGCCGTTCTGGAAAATTTAAAAGACATAGAAGAAATTGTAAAATACGCGACGATTTCCGGTTCCGAAAAAAGCAATTTAGAGAAGTGGCTTGTTAAAAATTATAAGTATTTACAAAAAGAACAAATCAAACGTATAAAAGGGTTAACGTGCAAAGGCTGGGGACGCTGTTCGCAAAAGTTTCTAATCACTAAATTCGGAACGAATCCCGAAACGGGCGAAGTTAATTCACTGTCGGTGATGGACGTTTTACGCGATACTACGCTCAATTTTATGGAGTTGTGGAACGACGAAGTATACGGTTTTTCAAAAGCGTTTGATTCGGAAAATAATAAGTCTTACGAAGAAATCTCTTACAGTATAGTAGGGAAATTGTACTGTTCTCCCGCCGTAAAAAAACAGATATGGCAAGCGCTGACCGTTGTCAAGGAATTGCGCGGTATTTTGGGCTGCGCTCCATCTAAAATATTCGTAGAAGTCGCCCGCGGTTCGGACTCGAAAAAAGATAAACTTGAAGAAAGGAAACGTACAACTTCGCGTTACGAACAGCTTAAAAAAGTTTTCGAAGACATCCGCAGGCAAAACGACGCTTCGTTAGCCGAGGACGTGTACGATAAATTCGTTAAGGTAGGCGAACGCAAAGAAAAATTACAAAATCAAAAATTGTATTTGTATTTTCTGCAAAACGGTTTGGACGCGTATACCGGAGAACCTATCGATTATAACCATTTGGAACTCTATGATAAAGACCATATTTATCCACGCAGCAAAGTTAAGGACGACAGTATCCACAATAATCTCGTGCTGACTTACCGTCCTCAAAATGCTGTTAAAAGGGACGATTATCCTATAAGCGAAAAAATCCGTAATAATCCAAAGGTTAAGGCGCTTTGGAAAACATTACGCGCGCAAGGACTTATGACAGAGGAAAAGTACAAGCGTTTAACGAGAACGACAGAGTTGCGCGATGACGAAATGGCAGACTTTATCAACCGTCAGCTCGTAGAAACTCGTCAAAGCACTAAGGAAGTAATAGGCGTACTTAAACGGGTGTTTGCCGACAGTGAAATTGTTTGGTCGAAGGCAAGTAACGTAAGCGATTTTCGAGCTTTACCTAAACGCATAGGTGAAGTCTCCGTTCCGCGTTTTGTAAAGTGCCGCGAACTTAACGATTTACATCACGCAAAGGACGCGTATTTAAATATAGTCGTAGGGAACACTTTCAACGTTCGTTACGGACATAACGCAAAATATTGGGTCAAGGAACATCCTACGGAAAAACTTACTTCCAGCGCGAAAATATATGAGTGCGACGTTAAAACGCAAAAAGTTACTGCGTGGATAGCGGGCGATAACGGTACTATGGCACAGGTAGAGAAAACGATGCGTAGCAACGCCGTATTGTTTACGAGAGAAAGCAAGGTCGCAAAAGGCGCGTTATTTAACGCTACAATAGAAAAGAAAGACGAAAAAGGCGAAAAGAATTTGGTGCCTCTGAAAAATTGTTCATCAAACTGCGGTAAACGCGCAAAGATGTCTCAAACGTCTAAGTACGGCGGATACAACAGCGAAAGCCGAACGTATTATATGCTAGTAAAATATGTGGAGCGTAAGGAAAGGAAGAAATGTACGGTAGAGAAAGTTAAATATAAGTTTTTGGGCGTTACGGCAAAGGATGCTCATATGCTTACAGACGATGCAAGTCGCGTTGAATACTGTGAAAATTTCGGACTTACCGAACCGATAATTTTGCTTGATAAAATAAAGATACATACCATGTTCGAATTTAAAGGAACAAGGCTTACTCTTGCCGGAATGACGGGAAACCGATTAGTTTGGCGTTTAGCGCAGCAAAACGTTCAGGATGAGGAAACCGAACGTTACCTGAAAAAGGTCATAAACGTTTTGGAAAAACGTAAAAAGAACGCCGATTACAAAATTTGCGATAAAGACGGCGTAAGCGAGGAGCAGAACCTCATACTGTACAACAGCGTAGTTGATACGCTTCTTTCACCTAAATACGCAGGGTCGGGCAGTTTGGTATCTTTTGCAAAGAAATTGTCTGCTACAAATTTGATGGACAAGTTTAAAGAACTGTCCGTAGAAAAACAGTGCGTTGTGCTAGGCGAAATCTGCAAGGTTCTTCAGTGTAATGCGCTTGCAAGCGATCTGTCCCTTTTGGGCGAGGGAAAAACCTGCGGTAAAATTTTAACGCAGTCAACGTTAGACAATTTAGATGAAATTAGTGTCGTTCACCGTTCGGTTTCGGGGTTGTTCGAAAAGAAAATTCCTCTTTCCGTTTTCGATAAGTAAAATGAGTTGGCGCGTCGTAACGGTTACAAACCGATGTAAATTGGAACACAGACTGGATTATTTGGTGTGCCGAGGAGAAGAAACCGTCAAAATACATATGTCGGAGATTTCCATAGTTATAGTAGAAAGCACCGCCGTGGCGGTTACCGCAAGCTTATTGTGCGAGTTAACCCGTCGCAAAATAAAAGTGATATTTTGCGACGAAAAGCACAATCCTCTTTTCGAGCTTACTCCCACGTCGCTAAGATACGATACGAGCGGTTGCTTACGCAAACAGATTGGCTGGAAAGAAGAAAATAAACAAGCGATTTGGACGGAGATAGTCCGGCATAAAATTTATCAGCAAATGTTAGTTCTACAGGAGCGCGGCTTAAACGAACAATCGGGTATGTTGTTTAATTATATCAAAGAACTTAAAAGCGACGACGTTACAAATCGTGAAGGACATGCCGCAAAAGTGTATTTCAACGCCGTATTCGGCAACGATTTTACTCGTAAAGCGGAAACCGACGTTAACGCCGCTTTGGACTACGGATACAGCATTTTGCTTTCAGCGTTTAATCGGGATGTGTCCGCGTGCGGATATTCGGCCAATTTGGGTATAAAGCATAAAAACGAATTTAATCATTTTAATTTAAGCTGCGATTTGATGGAACCTTTTAGACCGTTAGTGGACAGAGAGGTATTGCGAATGGACGTAAAAGTTTTTACTAAAGAGCAAAAACATATTTTACAACAGTTGGTAAACAAAGAAGTTACGTTTGACGGTAAACGTTATTCTCTCAATAACGCTATAGGTTTATACGTCAAAAAAACTTTAGCGGCAATCGAAAACGGCGACGTTAATTTGCTGCAATTTTATTCGGTATGATATACAGATTTATGAGAATTTTGGTGTTTTTTGACTTGCCAACCGAGACTAACGCAGATAAGACTGCTTATAGACAATTTAGGAATTTTCTTATCAAAGAAGGTTTTGCTATGATGCAGCAATCGGTTTATTCTAAATTGGCGTTAAACGGTTCTACGGTCGAATTAGTCAAACGCCGTCTGCAAGTTAATATTCCGTCAAAAGGTTTGGTACAAATGTTGGTAATAACCGAAAAACAATTTGCCGATACAGTCTATTTGGTTGGTGAAAGCAGCAGTCATGTTATCGATTCTACCGACAAATATATATTAGTATGAAGTTATCTCATTATAATTTGGAAAACTCTATAGATTTTGATGAAAGCGCCGTATGGAGCTTGGTGTGTGAAAGTCCGCGCCAGTTCGCGCGTTTAACACGTGATTTTTACGCGCCGTCGGAAAACACAGACGGAGGTTGGTTTTTATACGACGGCAAACGTTTGGATTTATCTAAGTACGTAATGTGTTTGATTGATTTTCATAATGTCGGTATTAACGATAAAAAGTCGTCTAATATTTTACAGGAAAAGTTAAAACAAACGGCTTTTGACGAACATCATACTGTAAGTACGCATGAAATAATCAGCGCAATTACGGGGTATTTAAACAATTTGACTGCGGACGTTGATTTCCCGACCAGAGTATGTAACGTTGATTTAGGAATAATACTTAAAAGCGTCGGTATTTCTTTTTTGGACGAATCGGAAAATCTATGCGAAAAATTGATGGACTACGTTACGTTGTTATCGAGACTAACCGTTATCAAAGTGATAGTTTGTGTAAATTTGCGAAGTTATTTAGAAATAGAGCTTTTAGATGCGTTTTTTAATCATTGCGAGCAAAATTGTATTAACGTTTTATGTATAGAAAGCCATTGTAAGAAAAAACTTAATTGTGAAAAAGTTTTATTTTGCGACGAGGATATGTGCGAGTATTTTCCTAATAAGTAAATGTTATTGCTTTTTTTATTCGTATTTGTTAAAATACATGTATCTATATGAAATTAATGCGACTGGTAATCGTCAAAGTTTTCGAATTTGAGGTTTGAGAATAGTGTAATTTCATATAGAACTAAAACT
>CAJUIV010000008.1:0-48049 GCA_910586905.1 uncultured Christensenellaceae bacterium | reverse complement strand
GTTTGAGAATAGTGTAATTTCATATAGAACTAAAACTTGCGCTTGCCGCCGCCTTTAACGCGATTTCGTTTGAGAATAGTGTAATTTCATATAGAACTAAAACGACAAGGTTTACCCGAACGGCAACCGCAACGTTTGAGAATAGTGTAATTTCATATAGAACTAAAACACCTCTACAAGGGCGCGAACGTCGACGAGGGTTTGAGAATAGTGTAATTTCATATAGAACTAAAACGTGAACGAGAGCGACGTTAAAGACAGAGCGGTTTGAGAATAGTGTAATTTCATATAGAACTAAAACACCCGCTTGCTCGTAGTCGTTCGACGCGCAGTTTGAGAATAGTGTAATTTCATATAGAACTAAAACATGCAGCGCATAGCCTTTGTACATCGACTCGTTTGAGAATAGTGTAATTTCATATAGAACTAAAACGCAAGTGGCAAGACGCGTACATCATAGGTAGTTTGAGAATAGTGTAATTTCATATAGAACTAAAACTCCTTTTGTATCGTCGGGTTGCGTTTATCGGTTTGAGAATAGTGTAATTTCATATAGAACTAAAACATCAGAATGACGAACGGACCTGCACCGGCAGTTTGAGAATAGTGTAATTTCATATAGAACTAAAACCGAAAGTTTGAACGTGCCGACGCGTAACGTGTTTGAGAATAGTGTAATTTCATATAGAACTAAAACGCGAACATCTTTCGGTGCGTCTACGCCGGCGTTTGAGAATAGTGTAATTTCATATAGAACTAAAACAAGAACCGTATAAATAAAAGACTTCATCACGTTTGAGAATAGTGTAATTTCATATAGAACTAAAACTTTGCTCAATCCGATAAAATTATCACTCAGGTTTGAGAATAGTGTAATTTCATATAGAACTAAAACGATCAGTTGCCTGATCCAACCACCGTAGCGGTTTGAGAATAGTGTAATTTCATATAGAACTAAAACGCAACGCTCGCAATTTACGACGCAACAATGGTTTGAGAATAGTGTAATTTCATATAGAACTAAAACATAATTACGCTTGACGTCCTTTCTTTCTAAGTTTGAGAATAGTGTAATTTCATATAGAACTAAAACTCAGATGTTTGTCTTTGATATGTCCGTTTGGTTTGAGAATAGTGTAATTTCATATAGAACTAAAATTAACAATTGATAAAAGCAGTTATTCTCTTAGTTTGAGAATAGTGTAATTTCATATAGAACTAAAACAACCGGTAAAACTGTAACGGACTACGTTACGTTTGAGAATAGTGTAATTTCATATAGAACTAAAACTAGAATAGATTTTTAACATATTTTCCTCCTGTTTGAGAATAGTGTAATTTCATATAGAAACTAAAACGTAAACGGGCGGAGGAACGGCAACAAATGCGTTTGAGAATACAGTTTTATTACCCGTTGTAAGGAAAGCGGTGTGAACTTAGAACTCGTGATGATGTGGGACGGACACAGTCAGGAAAAGGGTATCGGCTCGTCGGTGGTAGACCGCGGTTACACGGACTACTCCAAAGAGTTTCAGTTAAAGCAATCGTTGCTCGTGGATTACCAACAATGGGATTTCCCCGAGCCTTATTACAATTCACGGCCGCGCCCCGAAGATAGATTCCCTAACAGCAAGTTTCAAAAAGCGTTGGCGGCAAGCAACAAAAAGTATTGACGGCGGCGTTTTTACCCAAAACGCCCGGACTTGCAAAAATTATTGAAAGTTGAGTTGAGCAGCAAAAAGTAGTGGAAAGTTGCATATCAGCGTAAAAAGGGCTGTCCAACAGCCAAAATTTGGCAAAAAATTAGGGTTTAAGCAGTCGTGTTGATATATCGTACACGAACCAAATTTTTGATAAAAAAACGTGTTATTTGCGTGATGAGATGTAACATTCGTTATAAGACTTTTGCCAAATTTGTGCCAAATCGCATTTTTGAGTTATAGAAACTATATAAAAGTGCCTATTTGAGTGAAAAATCAAAGCTAAATTTTCATCTTATATAACAAAAAGAGTGCATTATAATAATATAATGCACTCAAAATGGCTAGGGTAGCAGGATTTGAACCTGCGAATGACGGAGTCAGAAGTCCGCGCGGAATGGGCAGTCTAACCATTCATCAACCAAAACAACCCCAAAACTGCCAATAATTACCGCCTTTTCTAGTATTTTTTAACCATTTCGGCATTTTCGCCAACGATTTTCAACAAAAAAGATGCATAG
The DNA here is from genome assembly GCA_910586905.1 of uncultured Christensenellaceae bacterium. Lineage (GTDB taxonomy): Bacteria > Bacillota > Clostridia > Christensenellales > CAG-314 > Fimimonas. The sequence continues at coordinate 45,828 of CAJUIV010000008.1, read as the reverse complement.
GTAAAAACCAACATATTTATAACACAATTTCACTCCGTCGTGAGTAGGTGGAAAAATCAAATTTTGAAATCAAAAACGCTCGAATTGAGCGTTTTTTGCTTACTTACTACATTCCAGTATGTAATTTTGCAATTTTAGCAATAATTGTCAATATATTAGCAATCTATTGACGAAATACTATCTTTTTGCTAATATATTAGCATTATGGATAACAAATTCGATATAAGCGCGTTTGTAAACGTCGAAACGCAGCAAACTGTATTATCTAGTCTTGTCGATAGGGTTAAATCTCGTCGCAAGGAAAGTAAGCTTACGCAAAAAAAACTTGCCGAACGTTCAGGCGTTTCGTATGCGTCTATTCGCCGGTTTGAGGAAACGGGGGATATTTCTTTGACGTCGCTCTTAAAAATTGCGCATGCATTAAAGTGCTTACCAGACTTTAACTTACTTTTCAAAACGCCCATTATTACAAACTTAAAGGACTTTAAGGGATGAATACCACAATAACAAAAGTAACAGTTAAATACAACGGCAAAGTTATAGGGTATCTTGCCGAGATTGATCCGCGTGTTATCGCATTTCAGTACGATAACGAATGGTTACAATCGGGTTTTTCTATTGCGCCGTTTTCGTTACCGCTAACAAGTGAAGTGTTTGTTAACCGAAAGATGACGTTTAACGGATTGTACGGCGTGTTTTGGGATTCGCTGCCGGACGGATGGGGCGAATTACTTGTAAAGCGGTTGCTTGCAAAAAAGGGTATAAACGCCGATACGTTGTCGCCTCTTACAAAACTAACGTTGATTAGTAAAAACGGTTTAGGCGGGCTTGAATACGAACCGTCGCAAGCGGTGGAGGCGAACTCGCTCGATTTTAATTTGGACGAAATTTCCAAAGAGGTTGACGCTATATTGAATGATGAAAACGTACAGGAGTTAGACCGGATATATCAATTGGGCGGTTCAAGTGGCGGAGCAAGACCTAAGGCCCACGTTAGTATTAATGGTGCGGACTGGATTGTTAAGTTCGGGTGTAGAATTGATCCGCCGAACGTTGGTGAAAAGGAATACGGCACAAACCAATTTGCCAAGCAGTGCGGAATTAACGTAAACGATTTTGCTCTGTTTCCGTCAAAGTTTTGCAGCGGATACTACGGCGCAAAGCGTTTTGATAGGGTGAATGGTAAACGCAAACACGTTATTTCCCTGTCCGCTTTATTGGAAACGACTCACCGAATCCCCAATTTGGATTACACGCATTTGTTCTATGTAATTCAGGAGATAAGCGCGCGAGCGGAAAAGGATATGTACGAGGCATTTCGTCGTATGTGCTTTAACGTCTACTTTGGCAATAAGGACGATCACGGCAAAAACTTTGCCTTTATTTATGACGAAGAATTAGACGGCTATACTTTATCTTCGGCATTCGATTTAACACAAACACCAGACAAGGTCGAACACGAGATGACAGTCAATGGCGCAGGCAACCCCAAAGATGATGACCTTCTTGCTGTTGCGCTGAAATTCAAATTGTCGATATCTAAATGTCAAGATATTATGGTAAAGACTAAATCAATAAAAGATAATTTGAAATAAATTGTATTATATACTTGCAGGATTAGTTACAGAGGAAAGGCATGAAATATACTAAGTGTAAGAGATGTGATTTGAATTATATAGATTTGGAAAAAGGTCAGGAGTACTGTGATTCTTGTATGAGAGAGTTGGGACGAAGTCCAAAGTCAAAACCTACCCAGGCGCATCGCCCTGTGCGTGTAATCTCACCAACAAAGGTAAATCGGTTTATTTTGTTTTTCAAGGCGGCGCGTTTAACTCTGAAATGAGAGCCGGATATATTCAAGCCCCGTTGGAATCTGCCGGCGGATTTGTTCCGCATCATTGGGAAAGATTAGCGTATCTGCGTGCTGGAGATGTTATATTACATTGTGTTGGTGGCGTTATTTTGGCAGTGAGCGTTGTTAAAGGAGTAAGCTATCAGGCAACAAATCATCTAGGACAAAAATGTCGTAGAGTAGATTGCGATTATCATATATTTAAAAATTCTTTGAATCTTGACAATTACAGAAGTGTATTTTATACGGCGATTACTCGAGCAAAGAAGAAATTGAAAATTTATTGGAGTTCCGAAACAATGGACAAAGTAGTTAAGAGTTTTCAAGAGGAAGAAAGGAATAAGCCAACATTAAGCATTATTAAAAGAAAGTTATTGGAACACTCTTAATCTAATGGAAATTATTTGTATATTTTATTCAAAAAAATGTTCACGGCATATTGAGTTTTGCTCTTTGTTATGTTATAATTTTCCATATACATTATAAGAGGTGGTATTGTGGCTGTTAGTTATAAAAAACTTTGGAAGCTGCTCATAGACAAAGATATGACGAAAACGCAAATGCGCATCGCTGCGGATATTGCGCCAGGTACGCTCGCCAAAATGAACAAGGACGAGCCTGTCAGTATGGATGTGATGTTTCGCATTTGTAAGGCGCTGAATTGTGAGTTTAACGATATTGTTGATATCACAACTAATAAGAATAATTAAATTCATATAACGGTAAGTAATAAAAGTTTGAAATACAAGAGGTAAAACAATGGCAGAAAAGAACAATGCAAATATAGGGTTTGAAAAGCAAATATGGGATGCTGCGTGCGTTCTTTGGGGGCACATTCCGGCGGCAGAATACCGCAAGGTTATTGTTGGCTTAATCTTTTTGCGCTATATTTCCAGTGCATTCGAAAAGCGTTACAATGAATTAGTATCTGACGGTGACGGCTTTGAAGATGACCGCGATGCCTATGCTATGGAAAATGTGTTCTTTGTTCCGGAACAAGCGCGTTGGGAAACAATTGCAAAAGCGGCGCATACTCCTCAAATTGGGGAGGTAATTGATAACGCTATGCGCGCAATTGAAGCGGAAAATAGAACACTTAAAAATGTTTTACCTAAAAACTATTCTAAAGGTGCAAAGTGTTTTGTGATTAATATTGTTAAACGTACTGATGCAAAACCAAAAGTAAACATTGGAAACACTGTAGTTCAAATCCCGTATTTAATTGATTCGGAAACGGGACAGATAACCGAACCGAATAGGCGCAATCTGTTCGTATATTATCTGCCCATAACCGAACAGTGGCAAAGCAAAGTAATGTCGGAAAGAACAAGCGAGAACGGCTCAAAACTGCAAATGCGTGACGAGTATTATATGCCGTTATACGTTCAGCATACAGATGAAAACAATCCCCGCTTATCTCACAGTGAGTTTTGGAAACAGCGCGGCGGTCTAACTTCTTACTCGGATTTGCAGGAAGATTTCTACATACAAATATCTAAACGTTACGGTGCAAAACGCGGAGAAAGTTATTCTTTAATAAAGAATACCAACCCACAACAGCAAGAACGTTTCGATAGGCAAGACGGCGATTTGTACGATGAACTGTACTTTGACGACAGTCCGTATTGACTAAAACAACAAATTTAATACCATATTTTTCAAAATGGGTATTGACAAAGGAAGGATTTACAGTATAATAGTGGTGTGGGGTATAACTACTATGAATAATTATGAATTTTTAGAGAAACTCGGCTTTTCGTCAAACGAAGCAAAAGTATACGGAACACTAATTAAACATAAAGTGTTAAACGGTTACGAAATCGCAAAACTTTCGGGTGTTGCGCGCTCGTTGGTGTACGAGGTTATCAATCGCTTGGTTGCAAAGGGGGCGGTTATTCGTATAGACGGAGAACCGAATTTTTACAAACCTATCAAGTATCAAGACCTTATACGCAGTATTAAGGAAGAAAACGAAAAGAATATCGCCTGCGCCGAACGCGAACTACAACAACTTGCAACGGAAAACGCCGACGTCGATTATGTAATGAATATAGTGGGTGAGGAAAAATACGTTGCTAAGGCAAAGGAACTTATCGACAGCGCGCAAGCGGAAATTTCCCTATCCATTTGGCGAGAGCCGTTCGAAGTGCTACGCAGCAACATCGAAAACGCTATATCCCGCGGTGTAAAAGTATATATTTTTACTTTCGAAAATATTGCAGTTGCAGGCGCAACGGTGTATTCGTACAATATCAGCGATGTTTCAACTTTATTTCCTTATCGCAGAACAACCGTCATAATCGACGGCGGAGAGTGTCTAGTCGGCGAAGAAGGCGATCGCAACGTTTACGTGCATACGCGCAATCACTCGGTTGTTTCTCTTGCTACCGACGAAATTGTTTTGAATATATTTTGGAATAAACTTATAGAAAAAGAAAACCTGTTATCTCAATGCTGCACTGCTGCGGATTTTCTTCGAGCCATACACAGTTTGGCGGAACGTTACGGCATTACCGATGAGATGACGAAAAATTTCCTTGTTTACAATTTCCAAAAGGAGAAAACGCAAAATGGCAAAAAACATTGAACGATTACAGGCGCGTGAAGCCAAAGAGCTTATCCGTCGCGAAAAGCAGTTGGGCGCAAGAAGCAACAAGTTTTATCTTATATACTTGTTTATGATTTTATCGCTCATTTACATTACGGATGAAATCGCATCGACTATATCCATTCAGTTTCAGTCTAATATCATTACGGAATTTTTCGTAAAAAATATGGGTATGGAATACGGCGCAGGTTTATCTCTTTTTTCCGCGATAGGTTTTATATCCTATCCGGTAACGTTGCTTATTGTTTTCTATCGTCCACTTGCAGATAGATTCGGGCGTAAACCGTTTTTAGTTATCAATACGCTATGTATGGGGTTGGGTCTGTTTCTTGTGTACCTGTCCAAAGATATATACGTTTATATGATAGGCGGCACGTTAATGGGCTTTATGGTATCGCACGATATGCAGTGCGTGTACATACTGGAGTGCTCCGATGAAAAATCTCGCGCGCGTAATTACGCAATCGTAAAAGCGGTAGCAATACTTGGCACGTTACTTGTTCCGCTGCTTCGCGCAACGTTGATGCAAAACGTTAGCGAACGCTGGCATGTAGTGTATCTTGTTCCTGCAATTATCGGCTTTGTTATGTCTCTGTTCGCATTGCTTTTTGCCAAGGAAACAAACGCATTTTTGACAAAGAGAATAGAGTACCTAAAAACTCCCGTTGAGGAGCGTGAACAGCGCAGTAAGGAAGAACGCGAGCAAAACGCGCAAGGCGGAATATTGAACGCAGTAAAATTTGCCTTCAAACACAGGCAGTTGCGCTTTTTGATTATTGCTTGTTGTTGCTTCTATCTTGCTTCGTTAGGTACGGCAACGTACAGTACGGTCATGGCAAAGTCAGCGCTGATGACGGAAGCAGAAATAACTCTTGCTTTGTTTTTGTATCCCGTCGGCAACGCGCTGTTTACATTGATTTCCGGCTTTGTGTCAGACAAATTTGGACGTAAAGTAACAATAATCGCAATGTCGTGTTCGGCGTTGGCGTGCTATTTGCTGTTTATTTTCAGCGGAATGTTCAAGTGGACTCCGTATTTGACGGGTTTTGCTATCGGCGGTTTTATGGGCAGTTACTGGGGCGCGGGCGATACCATTGGAGGAATTATGTTTTCCGAATCGTCTCCTACAAACTTGCGTTCGTCGGTTACGGTAATCAATACGTTGCTTAACGGAGTTATGGGCGGACTTGCAACAGTTATTACTATGATACTGCTGCCTATCATTCCCGAAAGTATGTTCGGTTATATGTATTTGGGCTTGACGGTTCCGGGGCTTGTAGGCGCAATTGTAATAATGTGGCTGTTTGTCGGCGAAACTCGCGGACTGGATCTTAAAGCGGTTACGGGTACCGAATGGGATAAACCCAAAAAAGTTAAAGAAAAAAATCAAGGAGAATAATTATGGATTACAAGCGTTTTGAAATCGGCAAAAACGAAAAGCCTCTGGACAATTTGAAGGAAACCTGCGGTTTTGCCGGAGTATTCAAGCAAATAGGCGTGATAGGGGATTCTTTGGCGTCGGGCGAGTTTGAAAGTCACGATGAAAACGGAAATATAGTTTATACCGATATGTACGAGTACTCGTGGCCCGCCGTTTTAGAGCGAATTACTGGAACAAAATACAACAATTATTCCCGCGGAGGAATGACTGCGCGCGAGTACGTTCAAAGTTGGGCGGACGCAAACGGATTTTGGCAATGGAATCAAGCGTATATTATTGCGTTGGGCAACAACGATTCGTTCGTGTTCGGGCATCCGCTGGGAAGCGTCAAGGACGTCAACGTGAATTGTCCGCAGGATAATGCCGATACGTTTTTCGGTAATATGGGCAAAATCGTTTCCAAACTTAAAACAATAGAGCCCAACGCGCGTATTTTTGTTGTAACTCCGCAACTGCGTGGCGAAGCATGTGATAGTGATATCCGTTATATCGCAAGCGAACTCGCCAAATTGTGCGATATGTTTGAGTTTACGTATTTGCTAAATATGACTGCGCATGCACCCGTATACGATGCAGAAATGCGTAAATCGTTTGGGCTGGGCTTCCATCCGAACCCGATGGGATACTACGCATACGCGTTGATGGTGGGAAATTATATCGATTACATTATCAGAAGTAACCCGCAGGAATTTGCTACGATACCGTTTGTAGGTACGTTGCTCAAAAACAAAGATTACAAATAGAATACGATTACTGCAAGTGCAAATTTATCTAAACTTATACATTTTAATTATAAGTTTACTACAACTAATACTTAATATTTAACCGCTCGGGGACGAAAGCGTTCATGCATTCGTCCTTTCGGTTATAATTGACAAAATGAAATTCGATAGTACGGTAATTTAAGTCGCATAATCTTAAAAACTACTTGACTCCGTCGGCAATAGGTAGTATAATGTGTTTGTCGTATAAATACGACAATAAATTTAAAAGGTGTTGATATGGAAAAGCCTAGAGCAGCGAAGGACAAGAGATACGAAGAAGCCCACAGAGAGGAAAGAAAAGCAAAAAATATGATATGGGGCACAAGCGTCCCCAGAGAAAAAGCGGAAGAGATCAACGGGTTTCTTAAAAAATACGGTTACACCAAGGTGCAACTTATCGAGGCAGGTTATAAAGCGTTGTTAGAAAAAATCTAATAACGGATATGATGTGCCGAGTTGCGAAGATGCTTGCTTGCAAGGGCATGTTCGCAACGACGACAAGGCAAGATACACGCTGAAAGCGTAGACACACGCAAAGTGTGGTGCAGTGTTAACACTGCGTATCGCAGTCTTATTTTTTCGATAGCGAACTCGAAAAATTCAAGAAGCAAAACAAAGACTAAAACCTAATCCGCAAAACGGACTTGACTTGCTTAATGACGATACGACGTAGGCAAGCAATTCCAGAGCCGCAACCGAACATACGCCTTATTTGGCGCGTATCGGTAACTAACAGCAATTACCCAAACATCACGAACTTAGTTACCAACAGCGGCGCGCTATTTTGCGGAAATACCCAAAGGAGATATTTGCAATAACGGAATCTAATTACGGTTCCGCGCAAAAATAAATAAAAGGAGACTCAAAATGGCTAGGGTAGCAGGATTTGTGTTTTTGCGAAAGCAAAAAGTAAGTGGAGTGCAACGAAACGCTACGTCATTTCACACTGTCCGTCTAACTGAAAGACGAGCGAACGAGCATAATGGAAGCAATGAAAATGGATTGCGTTTTTGCAATCCATTTTCGTTGCGACTTAAAAGCGAAGTTCGCGTTTGGCTAGGGTAGCAGGATTTGAACCTGCGAATGACGGAGTCAGAATCCGTTGCCTTACCGCTTGGCTATACCCCAATAATATAGTAAGTATATAACTATTTGTTTTTTTTGTCAATTATTTATCGTTTAATGATTGTATCGAGTTTTTGATTGCTTAATCGTTGTTCCAACTATTAAGTAGTGCATTTTACGTAAAAGCAAGTATCTTGCGTTAATATTTTCAGTATGCAATTTAAATATCAATTATTATTTTTAACCTTGTTTTTTAATTATTGAGCGTCGTGTAAAGTATGTTATGGATATTATATGTTGCAGTTTGGCAAAACGGTTTGCTTCATTACCATTTTAAATTCGATTATCATTGCTTTTAAACTATTCTCTGTAATCTATAAAGATTATATTCCGTTTATTCGTTCGCCGTTGTAAAGTGAGAGCGTGTTGACGTTCTTTATCACTATCAAACGCGAACGTTTTATATTTCTTTTTATTATTTGCAAAACATATTGACATTACTGCACGGGGGGGGGTATAATAAATAAGTATTATACATTTTTGTTTTATTATGCTATTTTAGATAATAAATTACAGTAGGGCGATAAATTATAAAATCAATAATTTGTAAATTTATCGTTTTATTTTTTATTTAAATATTGCCGCGTACAAGTAAAACCGCGCGCGAAAACCGTATTTTATATTCTTTGCAGAAAAGAGTATTTAATAGAAAAATTTATTAGGAGGAATTTGACATGAGCGATCAAATTCAAGAGACTCAGCAAGTCGAAGTTCAGCAAACAGAAGCTCCTCAAACGGAAGCGCCCGCTCCCAAAAAGGATAACTGGTTTTTAAAACTTTGGCGAAACAAAAACAAGCGTAACGTATTTATGCTTGCGTGTTGCCTTGTTCTTATCTTGCTAGCGACAATGGTCGGTTCGTTAGTTCAAACTGCCGGTTGGTCGGCTAAGGTCGAAGACTTGCGTAACGAAACTAACAAAGGTACTATAATGCTTACTCCTGTTGACGATGGCGAGGAAGCAGTCGAAAAGCCGTACACTGTTAGCGGTAGTGTAACGTCGGGTATTTTGTATACACCCAAAAAAGCAAGCGCCGAACATCCCGCGCCTGCAGTAGTGTTTACGCACGGTTTATATAATAACCGCGAAATGCAATTGCAAAACGCAATAGAAATGGTCCGTCGCGGATACGTAGTGTTAGTTATCGACCGCGGTCAACACGGACATAACTATACGGAAGATAGTTATATGACATACGGAAAACCCATGGTGGATGCCGCTAAATATTTGTATAATTTACCGTATGTTGCAAAGGACAAAATCGCCGTTTCAGGACACTCTATGGGCGGTATGGCTACAACCAGTGCGCTTACTATGGACGGAAGAGTAACAGGCAAGCGTACTGACGCAAATTTTAAAGCCGGCAACAATATGGGAATTATCTCTGCGGGACTTGTTCAGGCAAATAATCCCACGGATAATAAAAATATTGGCGAAAACGTTGTCGCCGTAGGCGTTGTAAAGGCTTCCAGCGACGAGTTCTTCTTTTCTTCCAATTTGAAAGAAGAAACTTACGTTCCCGTAAATAAAGACAGCGTAACCGAACTTAACTATACCAATTACTATCTAAAAGTTAAAGACGAATACGTAAAACAAACTTCCGAAGATAAATTCAGACCCAATAAACAGTATTATAATCTTACTAAAACGGGTAATTCAACGTATTATCTTCAATCCAGTCAAGCCGTAACCTTTACAGGGCGTAATCCAGCAGAGCTTGAGGATTGGACTACCGTAAACGGCGGAATTTATGTTAACGGAGCGCTTGTGGCAGAGCCTAACGGCAAAAAACTTGCCAGCGTAGAGCGTAAAGGCGAAGCAATCGGAGCGGTAGGAAACAGCTTGCGCGTAGTATACGAGGCAAGAGAAACTCACCCTATGAATCACTTTTCCGTTAAAACGGCTGCAAACGTTATCGACTTTTTCTATAACGCGTTCGGCGTAACCGAGGGTTACAGATATATGGCTCCCACAAATCAAACGTGGTGGCTTAAAGAAGCGTTTGCTCTTCTCGGATTCCTCGGTTTGTTCGGTATGCTGTTCCCCGTACTCGATTTGCTTCTCGGTACGCGTCTGTTCGCTTCCGTCAAAGGCGAAGTTTCCGAAGCTCCGCTGCTTCTCAAAAAGCCTCGCAAACACGTAACGTATTGGCTGAGCGGAATTCTCACCGCCTGGTTTGGAGCGTATAGTTTGCAACACGCCGGCGAGTGGAGTACTTTAACTGGATTCAGTAAACTATTCCAAGCAAGCGAAGGCTATATTTACGCTAACGTAGGAACTATTGCGTTTTGGGGAATTTGCTGCGCGGCGTTCGCGCTTGTGGTTTCCGGTGTAATTTGGGCAATCAACAGATGCATTAACGTTTTTGTTTACGGCGACGATTTCGCTTCCTACGACGAACATCCGTTTGACGGTTTCAAAATCAGAAGCTGGCAAAACGTTCTCAAAACTCCTCTTCTCGCTTTGCTTCTCGTAGGTATTTTCTACGGCGTAGTGCAGTTGCTTTGGAGCTGGACGGTAGTAGACTTCCGTATTTGGACTTTCGATATAAGAGTGTTCGATACCGTAAAAATAGTTTCCATGCTCAAATACGTACCGTTGTTCTTCGTGTTCTACATGATTTCTGCGGCAATGAGCCAAAACTTCAGAGTTAAAGACCTTCCCGAATGGGCTACGATTGCTATCAACGTATTCTTCAACGTAATAGGTATCATAATACTTTTGTGGAATCAAAACTCCTACTTCATCAACACGGGCGCATTGATTGACGGAGCAAACAAGCTGTTCTTCATTGCTTGCTATCCTATCATTCCTTGCGTGGCTATCGCAACCGTAGTTGCAAGAAGAATGTACACTCGTACCGGAAACGCATGGCTTGCGGGTTTGGTGAACGCTTTGATAATGACGTTTATTGCCTGCGCCAACACGTCTGTCAGCGGCGCTGTTTCTTGGTTCTATGGGGCTTAAGTTTGTAAAAGCGGATAAGACGGGTTAAATCCCGTCTTGTCTTTTGCAACGATTGTTGTCATAAAAACAAGACTTAAAAAAGCGGCAGTAATCGTTTTCGGTTACCGTCGCTTAAATTTTATCGGCTGTTAACGTCGTATTTTAACGCGAAAATATTTTTGCATAAGTTCGTTAATATTTTTTGATTTCGTCTTGAAATCGGCGTTTTAATCAATTATAATATACAATGTACAAGTTTTGTTCCGTTTGCGTTTGCCGAAAAACGCCGGCGGGTAAACGTAACCTAAAAACAAATATGGGGGTTAAAATCATTAAATGAAAGACGTAATTATTATCGGCGGCGGAGTTATCGGCTGCGGTATTGCTCGCGAATTGGCAAGATACCAAGCAAACGTGTTGCTCTTAGAGCGCGGCAACGACGTGTCCGTCGGCACAAGTAAAGCAAATAGCGGTATCGTTCACGGCGGATACGACGCGAAACCCGGCACGTTAAAAGCAAAGTACAACGTTATGGGAAACGCTATGTTCGACGAGCTCAGCCGCGAACTCGATTTTCCTTTCCGGCGCAACGGTTCTATCGTCTTGTGCTTTGACGAATCGCAAATCGGCGGATTGGATGAACTTTTAAATCGCGGTATTACAAACGGCGTAAAAGGGATGTATATCGTAAAGGGCAGCGATGAAATAAAAAAGCTCGAACCGTACGTTTCGGATAAAGCTGTAGCGGCGTTGGTTGTTCCTAGCGGAGGTATAGTTTCGCCGTACGAAATGACGGTTGCTTATGCGGAAAACGCGGCGGTTAACGGCGTAGAATTCCGTTTCTTATCGGAAGTAACGTCCGTAATAAACGACGGAAACGGTTTTACCGTTACTTGCGCTGACGGATATTCTGAGCGAGCGAAAGTAGTTATCAACGCCGCAGGAGTGTACGCCGACGTTATCAACAATATGGTATGCGGCGAAAAACTGCGTATAACGGCGCGTAAAGGCGACTACGTTTTGATGGATAAAACGTGCGGATATCTTGCAGACCATACTATGTTCCAGCTTCCTACTAAAATGGGCAAAGGAGTATTGGTTACGCCTACGACGCATGGAAATATCCTTGTAGGACCGACGGCTACGGACGTTGAGGACAAAGATGACGTTAACACGACGGCGGCAGAACTCAACGATGCGTTTGCAAAGGCAAGCTTGACCGTTCCCACGCTCGCAAGACGCAATATAATAACGCAGTTTTCCGGTCTTCGCGCTCATTTGGACGGAGATGACTTTGTAGTTGGCGAAAGCAGTGTAAACGGATTTTACAACGTTGCAGGAATCGAAAGTCCCGGACTTTCTTGCGCTCCCGCAATCGCTGTGGATATTGCGCAGTCGGTTGCAGGCAAACTTGCTTTAAAACAAAAACTTCATTTCGAATCCAAACGCAAAGGTATTCCGCAATTTTCCAAATTATCCAATACCGAACGTGAAAAACTTATCGATCAAAATCCGTTATACGGTAAAATCGTTTGCCGCTGCGAGGTCGTTACGGAAGGAGAAATAGTAGACAGTATACGTCGTCCCGTAGGCGCAAAAGATTTGGACGGAGTTAAGCGCCGTACCCGCGCGGGTATGGGGCGTTGTCAAGCGGGATTTTGTACTCCGCGTATTATGGAAATAATCGCGCGCGAACTCGGCTGCGATATGGCAGACGTTACGAAACGCGGCGGAGAATCCCAAGTAGTTAAAGGGAGGACGAAATAATGATAAAAGTTAATTTGGTTATCGTCGGAGGAGGTCCCGCCGGACTTGCCGCGGCAAAATCCGCTTACGACGCCGGCGAACGAGACATATTGATATTGGAGCGCGAAGCGGAACTCGGTGGCATACTTAATCAATGCATTCATAACGGGTTCGGGCTGCACACCTTTAAAGAAGAATTGACAGGTCCCGAATACGCCGCGCGTTATGTTGACGAAGTTACAAAACGTAATATAACTTACAAATTAAACGCTACGGTAATTGACGTTTCGTGCGATAAAACGGTTACATACGTTTCGGCAGAAGACGGACTGGTGCAAGTTCAGGCAAAAGCGATTATTCTGTCTTGCGGTTGCCGCGAACGTCCGCGCGGAGCAATCAATATTGCCGGTATGCGCGGCGCCGGAGTTTTTTCCGCAGGCACTGCGCAAAAACTGGTTAACATAGACGGGTATCTTCCCGGAAAAGAAGTCGTAATTCTCGGCAGCGGAGACATAGGACTTATTATGGCACGCCGTATGACGTTCGAGGGCGCTCACGTTTCGGCGGTAGTAGAACTTATGCCGTATTCGTCCGGTTTAAACCGTAACATAGTGCAGTGTCTTAACGATTTCGGTATTCCGCTGTATTTCTCTCATACGGTTGTCGATATCAAAGGCCGCGACAGAGTCGAGGGAGTAGTTATAGCGCAGGTTGATGACAAACTTCAGCCTATAAAGGAGACAGAAAGACTTATTGCATGCGATACCCTGTTGCTGTCGGTAGGTTTGCTTCCCGAAAACGAGCTTGCGAAAAACGCCGAGGTTCAGCTTTCCCCCACAACGGGCGGGGCGGTTGTAGACGAAAACTTGATGACGAACGTAGACGGCGTATTCGAGTGCGGTAACGTTCTGCACGTTCACGACCTAGTGGACTTTGTTTCGGCTGAAAGCGAGAACGCCGGCAAATGCGCGGTAGATTATATCAACGGCGCAGCGCCATGCCGCGATAAAACGGTTATATCCTGTACTAACGGAGTTAGATATTGCGTTCCTACCGTTTTAAACCGCGACGAAACTTATGCTCCTCAATCTTTCAAAATGCGTGTGGCAAACGTATTTAAAAAGGTAGAATTGGCGGTTTTTGCCGACGGAGTAAAAGTCTTCGGACGTAAACGTCCCGTAGTCGCTCCGGGCGAAATGGAAAATATAATGCTCACAGCCGAGCAAATGAAAACGTTAAAGCAAGCGAAAACGGTTGAAATCACGCTTATCAAAGGAGAACAGCAATGAGCAGAGAAATGATTTGTATAAATTGTCCGATGGGCTGCAGATTGACCGTAGACGACGCGGACAAGAGCAATATAAAGGTCGCGGGCAATACCTGTCCGCGCGGCGTTACGTATGCCGTGAACGAAATAACGGCTCCAAAACGCATGGTAACTGGCTCGGTAAAAGTCGTCGGCGGTAATATTCCTATGGTTTCTGTCAAAACGCGCGAGGCTATACCTAAAGAACTTATATTCGACAGTTTGGAAATTCTTAAAAAAGTAACGCTTACCGCGCCTGTTCATATAGGCGACGTCGTAGTTGCAGACGTGTGCGGCTGCGGAGTTGACTTTATCGCCACCAAAAAAGTAGATAGCGTATCCCGTTAAAGCGATTTGGTTCTCTGACGAGTAAAGAATCGAACGAGCGTTCGTAAAGACGTAACGTTTTAACTATGGTTTAGTTCGTCGTCAGATTCGACTGGAATGCCAACTCTAAACGCCGGCTTTCGGAATTAAGAGTAAATTTCAGGATATTTCAGTTCGGATTATTATACAATCAACAGAACAGTCGCGAATTTAAAAATCAGGAGAAAAATAATGAAATATATTTTATCGCTAGACCAAGGTACGACTTCGTCCCGCGCGATAGTATTTGATAAACAGGGAAAAATAATCGGTAAAGCTCAACAGGAGTTTCCTCAGATTTATCCTCATCCGGGATGGGTGGAGCATGACCCGCACGATATTTACGGCAGTCAAGTAGGCGTGATAGTGGAAGCGCTGATAAGAGCTAACGTATCTGCGGCGGATATCGCCGCGATAGGAATAACCAACCAACGTGAAACGACTTTCGTATGGGATAAAAATACCGGCAAACCCGTTTATAACGCGATAGTATGGCAATGCCGCAGAACTGCGGAGTATTGCGAGCAACTCAAATCTCAAGGCTTATCCGATTTGATTTACGATAAAACGGGATTGGTTTTAGACGCTTACTTTTCCGCAACCAAAATAAAATGGATATTAGACAACGTGCCGGGCGCGCGCGAACGCGCCGAAAAGGGAGAATTGCTGTTCGGAACGGTAGATACGTATCTTATGTGGCAGCTCTCCCGCGGAAAAATATTTGCTACGGACTACACAAACGCCTGCCGTACAATGTTGTTCAACATTCATACGCTCGAGTGGGATAAAGAACTTCTGGAACTTTTCGGCATACCCGCGTGTATGCTTCCCGAGGTACATAGTTCCGGTTATAACTACGGCGCAACCGACGAAACTTTTATCGGCCGCGAAATTCCTATTTGCAGCGTTGTCGGCGACCAGCAAGCCGCTTTATTCGGTCATCTGTGCGTAAAAGCCGGAGACGTTAAAAATACTTACGGAACTGGCTGTTTCTTGCTTATGAATACGGGCGATAAAGCCGTCAAATCCACTAACGGACTTGTAACTACGCTCGGAGCGTCCTGTCAAGGAGAAAAGCCGCCTTACGTACTCGAAGGCAGCGTATTTATCGGCGGAGCTATCAATCAGTGGCTGCGCGACGAAATGCGTATGATAAAAGCCGCGGCCGAAACGGAAAATTACGCTGCGAAAGTTCCCGATACGAACGGAGTATATATAGTCCCTTCGTTTACGGGGCTTGGCGCGCCTTATTGGGATGCCGACGTTCGGGGAACGATAACGGGAATAACCCGCGGTACTAAAAAGGAACATTTTATCCGAGCCGCGCTCGAAGCAATCGACTATCAAGTGTACGATTTGGTGTCGTCTATGCAGCGCGACGCAAACGTATGTATACAAAGTCTTAACGTGGACGGCGGAGCCAGTATGAATAATTTTCTTATGCAGTTCCAAGCGGATATTTTAAACGCCACCGTAGTCCGTCCCAAAGTTATCGAAACGACTGCTCTCGGGGCGTGTTATCTTGCGGGACTTACCGCGGGCTATTGGAAAGACGTCGACGATATACGCGCCAATATAAAAACCGAACGAGAATTCAAACCGGATATGTCGGAAGAACATCGCATAGATTTGCTTCAAGGCTGGGCTAAAGCGGTGAGGCAGACTCGTTGCAGATAGCTAGAGTAAGATTATTTTGCAGTTAAAAACCGCGGACAAATTTTGTACGCGGTTTTTGCGTTTTATACGAAAACTTTTTACTGAGGCAAACCGAGTTTATTCGAGTATATCGGTATCTTAAAACGCTTAGCTGCGTTAAATCAGGTTAAGTAATCGTTTGGTTCTATCAAATCAGCTGATATCGATTGACGTGAGGCACGTTGTGATATACTTAACAACCTGTGTTTCGCGTATGTCATAGCTTTTTCAATTTGGAACTGTCGAAGTAGTGTGGTATTCCGTATTTATATTGAAGTTGCACTTCGCCTTTTATAAGTGGTAAAATGTAGTCGAAAAACTTTTCGGATATATGTGCGCCGTCGTTTGAAACGTAGTCTTTCGGAACGGATTTTACCGCGTTTGCAACTTCGGATAGTTGGACTTCTCCGTATACGGTATTGTCGTTATCTTCGCCGATAGATACCATAATTCCGCTTTGTCCTTCTAACGCAAGCTGAACGGCGCGTTTGCCGCATTTGAACGCGTCTTGCTGGTCGCGAAGCGATAGAATATGAGCGGCGGCTCTTTGAGGAAGATTTAAGTCGATAGCGCGGGTATTTATGCCAAGTTGTAAAGAAATCAAATTAGTCAGTTTGTTGGCAACGCCGCCAAGCTGAACGTGATTGAAACTGTCTATCGTTTCCTTTGCGCCTACGTAACCTTTATCGGTACGTATACCTTCGGCAACGGCGACAAGGCAGTGTCCTTTTTTTCTGTAAATGGTTTCTGCGTCTTTTAAAAACGCGTCTATTTCAAAATCGTTTTCAGGCAAATATATAAGGTCGGGTCCTTTTCCGCTCAACGACGCTACGGCGCAGGAAGCGGTAAGCCAACCGGTGTCGCGTCCCATAATTTCGCAAACGGTAATCCGTCCGACTTCGTAAACGGAAGTGTCTAACGCAAGTTCTTCAATAGTGGTGGCAATGTACTTTGACGCCGACCCGTAACCGGGGCAGTAAAGCGTTTTCACTAAATCGTTATCTACCGTTTTAGGCACGCCTATAACTTTACACGGAAACCCGGTTTTATCAAAATACTTCGACAGCTTGTTGCAGGTATCCATGGAGTCGTTGCCGCCGTTGTAAAGCAGACAAGAAACGTTGTGTCTATCAAAAATTTTCGCGATGGTACGGTATATGTCCTCGTCGTCTTCAAATTTCGGTAATTTGTATCTGCACGAGCCGAAAGCAGACGCCGGAGTTTTCTCAAGAAGTTCCAAACTTTCGGAAGACAAGTCCGATACGTCGAAAAAGTCTTCTTTTAAAATGCCGTTCATTCCGAAATGAGCGCATAAAATTTTATTGAACGACTTGCTTGCAATCGCTTCGCTTATCACGCCGGCCGCGCTCGCGTTTATAACGGCAGTTGCTCCGCCCGATTGCGCCAGCATTATATTTCCTTTTTTCATGATGTTTATTCCGTTTATTGACTAAAAAAGTTTTTCAATATCAAACCGTTTGTTTTGATAATGTAATTATATACTAAACGGCTTGTAATTTGCAAGTACATCGTTATCTATTTTAAAATATTATCATAGCAGATTATACTCGTTTTGACTTTTCGGTTTTTAAAATCGACTTCATAAACGTTAAATTATAATTTGCTTTTCTTTTTCAAGGTGTTTGTCGGATATAATCGTTATTTGTTGGCATTTCGGATATTTTGTGCTATAATCGGTACGAATCAAGTTTAATTTATGCCGTCGAAAAACGGCGAATTCTACGATAAATTGTCTAAAAAAGTTTTGAGGAAGCATTATGTATAAATTTTTCGCGTATCTTAATCGAATGAAGTATATCAATCGTTGGGGATTGATGCATTCTACCGTTAATGAAAATATAATGGAGCACAGTCAGCAAGTGGCGGTTGTGGCTCACGCGTTGGCTACTATTTCGAACGTTTACTTCGGCGGCAGTCTGGATGCGAACAGCATTGCCGTTAAAGCTCTTTTTCACGAAACAAGCGAAGTGCTTACGGGAGATTTGCCTACACCTATAAAGTATTTCAATCCCGAAATCCGCGATTCGTACAAAAACTTGGAAAAATACGCGAACGAAAAACTTTTGCAGCATCTTCCAAGCGAGCTTTCAGCGGAGTACGCTAAAATCGTATGCGACGAAAGCAGCGAAGAACATAAATTCGTAAAATACGCAGACAAAATTTGCGCTTATATCAAGTGTCTTGACGAGGTAAAAATGAGCAATTCCGAGTTTTACAAAGCGGAAAAAACCATTTTGAAAGAAATCAAGTCTTACAAACGTCCCGAAGTGGATTACTTCATGGATAATTTCGTTGCGGCGTATCGTTTGACATTGGACGAATTAGAGTTATGATTGTATTCGATAACGTGTCGCTTCGTTATCCCTACGACGAATTCTCGTTGTTTAAAGATATGTCTTTTACGCTTGATTACGGCGTAAATACCGTTTTATGCGATACTCAAAGCGGGAAAACTTCAATATGTAAATTGCTTATGAAAGAAGTTTCGCCAACAAACGGCAAAATTTTCTTTGACGGCGTCGATATCGGCGGTATCGCAAACCGTAGCTTGGGCATACTTTATTTGCCCGGTAATCCGTCTTTATTTCTAAATAAAAGCGTAAAATATAATTTGGAATATCCTTTGCGTATCCGCAGGACAGACAAAAACCAAATAAAAGACGCGGTGCTTAGCGTAGCTGAAAAGGTCGGAATATCCGACTTATGCGTCAGGGTAAAAAAGTTATCTGGTTACGAACGTAAAAAAGCGGCGCTTGCCCGCGGTTTAACGATAAAACGCAAAGCGGTGCTTTTAGACGATTTTTTTGAAGATAGTACCGAGACGGAGGATATTGCGTCCGTATTAAATTTATTTACGGATAGTATAACCGTTATTTTTACTTCCTGTCCGCATTTAGCTTGCGGTAACACGGTAGTGCTTGACGGCGGACGCGTTGTGTATCAAGGCGATAGCCAAACTGCAAAAGAAAAAGTTTCCGGTTTGGGTTGGTTGAACGATAGTTTAAAGGAGTTATAATGGCTAATAAAGATTTTTTTGACGAGGAATTTGATAAAATCGAGCAATCGTCTGTCGGTTCGCATTCCGACGAGTTTTCTACTCGCAGCCGTTTCGAAGATTCGCGCGGAGATAACGGGAATTTTGATAATTGGTCGGGATACCAACCGACTAAGGTAGAGCAGGCTAAAAGCAAAAAGCCTCTTTATATCGTTTTGCTGTGCCTGGCGCTTGTTTTGTGTATCGCGCTTGGATGGTTTTTATGCGCGATATTCGGAAGTCTCGGCTCGTCGTCAAAACAGGAGCGGTTGCTCTTAGACGTTTTGGACGTTTTAAAAAACGACTACTACAAACAGGTTCCGCAAGAAAAGCTTTGGCAGGCCGTCGAAGCTGCGGGAACGGCATTACTGCAAACTGGCGGCGACCAATTCAGTAGGTTGATGTCGCCTCAGACGTACTATAATTACATGAATCCCACAAGCAGCGTAGTTTCTACAGGAAACGGCGTATTCGGTATGTCTTTTCAATTTGTGGACGGAGTGGGACTTTACGTTTCGTCGATAGTAGTGAACAGCAGCGCTTACGGCGCATTGCGCGAAGGCGATATAATCGTCAAGCTTTCTCAGCTTAAAAACGTATTGGGTCAATCCGTAAATATTCAGGGACAAATTTTTGAGGAAATAGTGCCGTCGCAATGGGAGCAGAATTCTTTTACGACGATTTTAGCCAACGTACATTCGGCGCTGTTTCACGTTTTACGCGACGGAGAAGTTGTACAATACTCGCTGACGCGCAGCAATTTGCAATTTGCAAATCCGGAGTATCCGTTTGAATTCGTAGAATTTTATTTCGGAGACGACTGCACCAACGTGTCTGTTACCAAGGGCAATGCGAATACTTGCGTTAAGGACGAAAGATTATTAGGTGAATTATCTAAACTTAAAGACACGGGTTATATACGTATAGACCAATTTATGGATACCTATAACGAAAACGGCGTAAAGCTTCAAGCGGACGTGGAATTCCGTCAGGCGCTTACGTTGTTTAAATCCAGAGGATTAAAACGTCTTATATTAGATTTAAAGGGCAATCCCGGCGGCAGTGTAGATTACGTATCTTCTATAGCGGGCATGCTGGTTACCGACGCAAAGCTTAACGATAAACAAAGACAAAAAGTAACTTCGAGCGACGGATTGCTTATTACAACGCTGCAGCCGCGTGCCGGTTCCCCTTACGTTTACAGCCGCGAATCCACTTATGATTTGTATTTCGACGCTCCTACCGATAAACCTGATATCGTCGTTTGGACGGATGCTGGTTCGGCTTCCGCAAGCGAACTCTTAACGGGAGCTCTGCGCGACTACGGTACGGCAGTGCAAATGGGAACGACGACGTACGGCAAAGGAATTGCTCAAACGTGTATACCTCTAAGCGACTATACGGGTACGGTTATAACCAATTCGGGACAGAAAACGACCGGACATTGGGCTATTTATTTTACGATAGCGGAATATTTTTCTCCCGTAACTACGACCAATATTCACGGTAAAGGTTATACTCCTCAAGCAGAGTACGATAATCTCGATACTTACGAAAAACTTTGGGATGCGACTATAAAATATTTTAATTCCGCAAACGTCGGCGGAGGCATACAAGCCGCGGCGTAAAAAACTTGTTAGAAAACTGTTTTAATACTTTCTGTCTAGTATAACTAAAATCCCTGCCGCGGTATCGGCAGGGATTTTTTAATCAGTTCTTTATGTACCAGTTATCGTAAAACCAATATAGTTTATGTTTTATTTCGGCATCCGCAATATTATCTATGGGTTTGAAAAAATCTTGAGAGGCTTTTGAGGGCGTTTCGAATTTAAATCCTTCCTCGTTTTCGGCATTGCTTTTCGGTTCGTCTTTCTTTTTAAACAGATTACTTGCGAAGTTCATCACTGCGGGATTTGTCATCATTTGAAATATCGCGCCGGTTTTGTCTTCCTGCGAACTTTCTTTCGACGAAAGTTTTTCGACGCAGTCCATAATATTTTTTGTGTCGTCCGACATAAACTGCGATAAATTTTCAAACGGCGAAGACGGAGGCGCGTTCTTTTTACTTAGTAATTGCCAAGCGATAAGCAATATCGCAATAGTCGACAAATTCAATCTTGACACCTCCGAATTTTTGTAATCATTACATTATATGCCGACATATAATTTATAGTAACACATAGCGCTTGGAAATTTTTATTATTAATTTTCAGGCGTTTTTAAAAAAAAGTAAAATATGTAGATTTTAAGGAGAAAAAATATGTCAAACAACCAAGACCCGCGCAACATTTTTATCAATCAACGTCAAGAATACAGCGAACCGTCCGAACAGCGGCAAACGCGTCAAAATCAACAGCAGAGCAGTGAAAAAACTTTTAACTCGGCTAAAACGGACGATTACTCCGACAAAGTAGAGGAAATGAAACGCCTTGCCGCAAAGTACGAACGCGAAGGCGAGGGACAGCTTGTAAAAGATATTGTAAACAACGTAATAGAGCAAAAAGCGCGCGGTAATTTGACTAACGAACAGCTTATAACTTTTGCAAAACGCGTCAGCCCGTTATTGAATTCCGAACAGCGCAGCCGTCTTAACGGACTGCTTGAAGAATTATTGAGATTGTAACGCGTTAAAACTTAGTTAAAAATTTGAAAGGATTACATAATATCGTATCCGAAACAGGCTAAACGTTAAACAAAACTTTAAATTATTCATAGTAAAGATATCAAGTTTTTTTTCGTTTTACTGAGTCGATGACCGTAAGTCTAACGAATTATCGGCATTGGTATTTGCATTTAATTTCGATTAAAAGATATAAAGGGAATTCTATATGTTTCCTTTTATATCCTAAATTAGCGTTCGGCGTAAAAAAAGTCTGCGTAAAAGCAGACTTTTTTATAATTTCTTTGAAATTGTTTCAACGGCGTTGAGAAATTCGTAACACTCTTGTTTAGTAGTTACGCAGCTGACGGACGCGCGTACGACTCCCTGTTCGAACGTACCAAGCTGCTTGTGCATAAGCGGCGCGCATTGAAGTCCTCCGCGCGTAGCTATTCCGAAAGAGTTTGATAGTTCGTCCGAAACGAGCGCGCTGTCCGTTTTGGCAATGTTAAATGCTACGATGCCGCTTCTATTGGGTTTCGAATAAAGTTTAACGTCTTTTATCGTGTCGAGTCCGTCTAAAATTATTTTTTGAGTTTCGGCGATATTATCGCGGTTTTGTTCCCAGTTTGCAAGCCAAAAGTCTACGCCCGCGCTCATTGCAAGTATTGCGGGACAGGGCATTGTTCCCGATTCCAAACTGTCGGGAATGGTAGTTGGCTGATAGTATAGGTGGCTTTCGGAGCCTGTTCCGCCAAATGTAATAGGTCGGGGCGTAACGGTTTTGTTGAATATAAGGGCGCCTGCGCCTTGTATGCCATGTAAGCCTTTATGCCCGGCGATAGCCGCCATATCTACGAAACATTTTTTCATATCTATGGGGAAATACCCCGCGCTTTGCGCGCAGTCTACCAAAAACAAAATATCGTTTTGTCTTGCGTACGCGCCTATTTCTTCCAGCCGCTGACTTTTTCCGTTAACGTTCGAAGCGTGGGAAATGCAAATAAGATAGGTGTCTCTTCTGCGCAGACGTTCTATTTCGTTCGCCGTTATATCGCCGTTTTCGTCGGGTTTTGCCACCGAAACTTCAACGTACCCTTTCTTTTTAAGCTGCATAACGGGTCTCAAAACGGAATTGTGTTCGTATGATGAAATTATAATATGTCCTTTTCTTGCCGTGCCTAATATTGCAAGATTCAGCGCTTGAGTGCATCCGCTTGTAAATGCAACGCGTAAGTCGCTGTCGTTGTTCGTTAAAAGCGAAAGCTTGCGGCGCGTTTCGTAAATTTTTTGCTGCAGTTCGAGCGCGGGTTTACTTCCGCTTCTGTTGGGATTGTACGGATATTTCGTCATACTTTCCATAACGGCGTCTATAACTGCTTTCGGTTTGTAGTTCGTAGTTGCGGCATTGTCAAGATAAATCATTAAGCAAACCTCGTTTTCTAAAAAACAGTAGTTAATTCACTATTTCAAGATTAGAATAATAGTATATTTTACGGGGAAATTTTAACTCTATGCCTAGCCGCGTATAATTCGAACCGTTAGAATATCGAAGTTTGAATTGAACGCGAAATAGAATAAAAAGGAAATTTTAAAAGCGGGGGGGCATTGTAAACCGTAAATAAATCCGCGCCGAAGTACATAGGAGGTATTTATGGAATACGTAGTAGCAATTTACCGTTCAAGGAACGTAACTATAAGCGCATATAATTATTTACTTGGCCGCGGAGTAACTTGCGCGCTGATATCTACTCCCAGAGCGGCTAACGTCGGGTGCGGACTGTCGGTAAAATTCGGTAAAGACGTTTTGCCGTCGGTAAGAGGAACACTTTCGCAAGGCGAAACTTTCGTAGGATTTTATCTTGCGCGCAATACTTTCAACGGTACGACTCTCACGAGAATTTAAATTTCGCAAACTGTTGAAAAATATATATAAATAGTATATAATTAAATACGAACAAAAGAAGAGGACGGACTATATGTCGAACACGCGGCAAATATTGAAACTATTGGCAAAAGATTTCCCCAATGCAAAAAGCGAACTTCATTTCGATTCTCCTTACGAGTTGCTTGTAGCGGTTATTTTATCCGCGCAGTGTACCGACAAACGAGTCAACGCAGTTACCCCCGCTTTATTTTCCGTTGCTAATACGCCGAAGCTTATGGCGCAGCTTCCTGTCGAACGCATTGAAGAGTTAATTCATTCATGCGGTTTTTATCACAGTAAAGCCACGTATCTCAAAGAAATGTCGCAGGACTTATTGGAAAGATTTAACGGACAGGTTCCTTGCGACCTCAAGGATTTACAAAGTTTAAAAGGGGTCGGGCGTAAGACTGCCAACGTCGTTTACGCCGTAGCGTTCGGAGGACAAGCTATCGCGGTAGATACGCACGTGTTCAGAGTGTCGAACAGATTGGGAATCGTATCCGCCAAAAACGTTTTAGATACCGAAAAACAGCTTATGCAAGCGATACCCGCCGAACAGTGGGCGGATAGCCATCACTATATTTTACTGCACGGACGTTACGTTTGCAAATCGCAGAATCCGAATTGCAGACAGTGTAGCGTTAAAGATTATTGCAAATACTACAAGGAGAATAACCGTGGATAATATTTCTGCCGAAAGCGGTCGTTGTTTGCATTGTAAAAAACCCGGTTGTAAAGAGGCTTGCCCTATAGGCAACGATTTGCCGAGTTTTTTGCGTTTCGTAAAAAACGGCGATTATGTTTCTGCCGTAAAATCGATAGGACATCCTTTCGGAGAAATTTGCGGATACGTTTGCCCTCACGATAAAAAGTGTCAGGGCGGTTGCGTGTTACATAAGCGCTCCGAGTCTTTAAATATCGGAGAAATCGAACGTCGGGTTTTTGAAATGAATCCGTATAAAGTCGAGAGGCTGACAGATTCTCTGCGCGGCGTAAAAATCGCCGTTGTAGGCGGAGGCGTGAGCGGAATAACTTTTGCCGTTAAAACGTACGAGGCAGGCGCGGACGTTACCGTCTTCGAAAAGGACAAGCTGTTGTCAACTTTAAAGTTGATTCCCAGTTTTCGTTTGCCATACGATGCGATACGTCGGGTGGAAAACGGTGTGAAAGCCGCGTTCGAAACGGTTTACAAGACAGTAGATTACGAATATTTGAAAACCGAATTACAAAAAAAATTCGACGTCGTTTATGTGGCTACAGGCGCGTTAAACGGATATGGTTTGGGAATAGAGGGCGAAGAATTTGCAACCGATTATAAACTTTTTTTACAGTCTAAACAAATCGGCTCCAAAGTTGCGGTAATTGGCGGCGGAAACAGCGCAATAGACTGCGCCCGTCTTGCTAAAAGACAAGGAAACGAAGTTTGGGTTGCATATCGAAGAACTGAAAGCGATATGCCTGCTTTTAAAAGAGAAATCGAAGACGCTAAACGCGACGGCGTGAAATTTATATTTAACGCCGCTCCGCAGAAATTGCAGAAAAATAACTGCGGTTTAGTTTTAACTCTGGCAAAAACCGTATCGGAAGGGCGCGGTAAACTTGAGATAACCGACGAACTTTTTGATATTGTTTGCGACTGCGCGGTGTCCGCAACGGGCGGCGCGTTCGACAAAAGTATTCTAGGTAAATCGTCCGTTGATTTTTCTAATCAGCTGCAATTCGATAACGTTTGGCTTGGCGGCGACGCCAAAGGCGGCAAGCTTGTAGCCGACGCTGTCGCGGACGGTATTTGTGCCGCAAGAAGAATAATAGAAGAGAAGAGGTAAATATGTTTATAGATAAAGTTAAAATCTACGTTAAAGCCGGAAACGGCGGCGACGGTTCGGCAAGTTTGCATACCGAAAAATACGTGCCAAACGGCGGACCGGACGGCGGCGACGGCGGAAAGGGCGGTGATATCGTTTTCGAAGCTACTTCCAACGAAAATACGCTTAACGCGTTCCATTTTCAAAAGCATTATCGCGCCGGTAACGGCGAAAACGGAGGCAGACAGCGTTCTTACGGCAAACAAGGAGAATCTTTGACGGTAAAAGTACCTGTGGGAACGGTCGTTAAAAGCGTCGAAGGTAACGTTATCGCCGATATGTTTTACGACGGACAGCGTGAGGTTATATTAACCGGAGGCAAGGGCGGACGCGGCAATTATCACTTTAAAACGTCCCGCCGCCAATCGCCTTCTTTTGCGGAACTCGGCGTTAAAACAGAAGAGTATGAAGTAGTTCTTGAACTCAAAACGATAGCTGACGTTGGACTGGTAGGATTTCCCAACGTCGGAAAAAGTACGCTTTTATCGGTGGTATCGTCGGCTAAACCCAAAATAGCCAATTACCATTTTACAACTCTGTCCCCCAATTTGGGCGTGGTAAGCTATCGCGACAGTACTTTCGTTCTTGCCGATATACCGGGACTTATCGAGGGAGCTAGCGAAGGCTTGGGTTTGGGACATAGCTTTTTACGGCATATAGAACGCACTCGGTTGCTTGTTCACGTGTTGGACATTTCCGGCAGCGAACAGCGCGACCCGCTCGTAGATTTCGAACTTATCAACAATGAAATTTACGGTTACGAATCGAGTTTAAAAAAGCTGCCGATGCTTGTCGTCGCAAACAAAATGGATATGCCCGACGCGGAAACGAACCTTGCTCGGTTTAATAATAAATACGGTAATAAATACAAAGTAATTCCGATGACTACTATTATACACGAGGGCGTAGACGATTTTATAAAAACCGTGTCTGAACTTTTAAAAACCGCTCCCGAGGTTAAACCTTTGGAATTCGAACCTTACAAATTGCAAAAGGAAGAGGACGGCAGTTTTTCCGTCTCGAAGCTGGATGCCGACGTGTACGAGATAACCGGCGGACTGGTGGACGAACTGTCGCGCAAAGTCGATTTAGACGACTACGACAGTTTCAGATATTTTCAGCGCGTTATAAAGGAACGCGGCGTAGAGTCTGCGCTTAAAAAGGCGGGTGCAAAGGACGGAGATACGGTCATTATCGGTGAAATAGAATTTGAATTTTTAGAATAAATATTTCGTTGGAATTTTTAAACGAACTTAACCGGATTTAAAGGAGTTTTATGATTACTACAAAACAAAGAAGCAAACTCAAAGCGTTGGCAAACGCTTTAAAACCCATGATAACCGTTGGTAAAGACGGACTGACTGAAAACGTCGTCAAAGAGATTGAAACGGCGCTTTACCACCGCGAACTGGTTAAAATTTCGGCTTTGCAAAGCTGCGAAACGCCGGTTAAATCTATCTGCGAAGAGGTGTGCGAAAAACTAGGTTGCGAACCCGTGCTGTGTATTGGCAGCCGTTTCGTAGTTTATAAGTACAGTGAAAAAGAAAATATAGTTCACATAGATTTTTAATTATAAACGGGAGTCGTTATGGAACAAAAAGAATGCATAGCCGTGATTTTTGCGGGAAGGCGTGGCAGCAGACTGGGCGTATTCGCGCGCTTCGTGGCGAAACCGGCGGACTTAAAGTTACCGTCGTAAGTTACAACGAGCAAACCGGACAAGGCAACGGTTTTTCTTTCGCCGACAGCAACGCGCAGGATTTTCGGTATACAATCTGCCGCGCTCTCAGGATTTTTTAAAAACGTTTGGAACGGAATAATGACGCAATAGTTGTAGTTCGCTTTCGGTCGGAAAAAGTCCGCGGCGAAATGCTGGGAATTATATGAAAAACTATTTTGAAAATGTACGATGTAAAACTTTTTATAGAAAATATCGAATACGTGATTGAACGCGGAGACGAACCCGAGTGCAGTTTGGATTTAAAAGACGGCACCCGAGTGGAATTTACATGCTATAAAAACTTTATCGACGCATATTTGGAAAATAAAAATTACAAATTTACGGACATAACGGATTTTTTTCTGAATATGAAAATCGGAGAAAAAACTTTAAGCGGTATTTGGCAAGAAGTAGTAAGTATAACGGACGATATCGGAATGATAGATTTTACCGAAACTTCGGAGGAAAATTTCGGAGTAAACGGCAGCAGCGTACGCAGGTATACGGATTAGGCGGCTTATAATGAAAATTTGCGTTTTTTCGGATATTCATGGTTCTGTTGCGGGTATGGAATACGCGTTGAATATCGTACTCCGCGAAAGACCCGACAAAGTCGTGATTTGCGGCGATTTGTTCGGGGCGCGAAATACGGGCGAACTTGTCGCGCTTGTCAAACGAATCGATGCTGTAACTTATCTTATAAGAGGAAATAACGACCGCGATAACGAAGTCGCGCTGCTGCCGTGCGGTATGGACGGTTACGCAGTTATGTATCACTTTGGACGAACGTTGTTTTTTACTCACGGACACGTGTACAATAAGTATCTCGTACCACCTGTTTTGAAAGAAAACGACGTTTTAGTATACGGTCATACTCATTGCGCTTTATTACAAAAATTCAACGGTCTTTTTATAGCCAACGTCGGTTCTGTATCATTCCCGCGCGACGGTACGCCAAGTTATCTTGTTATCGAAGAGTGCGGTATAACGCTAAAAGGCTTAGACGGCGAAACGATAAACGAATTGCACTGGTAAATCGTTTGACGCGGCGACGCGGAACGATTTATAATTATAAGAAATAGAATATAAATATTGCAAACGCTACCGAGTGTTTGCAGATGCTTAAGCATTTTACTTGTATCGTTAGGTCTTGGAAGATACGGGAAAGTGCTTTTTTGTTTAGTTAAGGGATTTTATCGTGAAAAACTTTTTTAAATCAATCAAACCCGTTGAATGGTCAATATGGGGCGTAAGCGCGGCGGCGATTATAGTATGTTTTTTTGTATTTGGCAATACGCAGTATCATTATTTGATAGGCGCGCTTATCGGTGTAACGGCATTGGTGTTGGTTGCAAAGGGACATCCCGCTGGTCAGGCGCTGACGATAGTTTTTTCCGTATTTTACGGCGTTATTTCATATTCTTGCAGGTACTACGGAGAAATGATAACTTATCTTGCAATGACTGCTCCTATGGCTGTGGCGGCGCTTATCGCATGGTTGCGCAATCCTTACAACGACAATAAAAACGAAGTCAAAGTAAACGTATTTCATCTTGCGAATGGTGTTTTTTCGCCGCTTTATCTATTGTCGTAACTATTGTATTTTACTTTATATTGCGGGCGTTAAATACGGCGAATCTAATCGTAAGCGATTTGTCGGTTTTTACTTCTTTTACGGCATCCTATCTCACTGCGCGCCGAAGTCGTTTTTATGCGCTAGGTTATGCGGCAAACGACGTAGTGCTTGTAGTTATGTGGTTATTGCAAACGGTTGATAACTTGACGTATTTGCCTTTGGCAGTGTGTTTTGCAGCGTTTCTTGCGTTAGATATATACGGCTTCGTAAATTGGTCGCGTATGTCGCGTAAGCAGAAAGCCGAGGGGTAAGAATAAAAAACGTTTCCGCTATCGGATTACATATTCGATCGCGATAAATGCGAATATGCCGATAGGAAGTTTTTATTGTATTTTTGCCGCTTTTCGTTTGACAAATATTTGCGTTTAGTGTAACATATATCGTAGCCGCATAAAAAGGGTTATTTTGTCAAGCATTGTTTATCAATCACCCTTGTTTAGCGAGACTCTGATACGGGAGGTTATACTATATGTACGCGATTGTTAAAGCCGGCGGAAAACAATATAAGGTTACGGAAGGTCTTATTTTCGAAACGGAACTTCTTGACGCCGAAGTTAATTCCACTGTGGAACTCGAAGTTGTTTTGGCTGCGGACGATACCAAAGTTTTGGTAGGTAAGGACGCTCAGAAAGCCAAAGTTCAAGCAACGGTAGTAGAGCATGGTAAAGGTAAAAAAATCAATATCTTTACTTATAAAGCTAAAAAGAATATTCGCAAACGTCAAGGTCATAGACAGCCTTACACGAAGTTGAAAGTTAATTCTATCACCTTATAAAATGACGGATATCACGTTAAAAAGAAAAAACAATTCCATCGTTGAAGTTACCGCGTCGGGACATACCGGTTACGGCGAGTCGGGAGAAGATATAGTTTGCGCCGGCGTTTCGACCTTGCTGCAAGCTTCGCTCTTGGGACTTTTGCAGGTAGCTAAAATAAACGTTAAATACGCAGTCAACGAGGAAACAGGTTCACTTAGGTTTACTTTGCCGCAGGAGCTTACCGACGAAGAACGGCACGACGCCGATGTTATTTTAAACACGCTTTTGTGCGGTTTGCAAGATTTCTACACAGAGTATTCCGACTTTATCAATTTGGAGGTAATTTGATATGTTTATTAAACTGCAATTATTCGCCCATAAAAAGGGTACCAGCAGCACTAAAAACGGACGCGACAGCGCAAGTAAACGTCTCGGAGCTAAACGCGCCGACGGTCAATTTGCAAAAGCGGGTAACATCCTTGTCAGACAGCGCGGAACTCACTTTCACCCCGGTAACAACGTAGGCATCGGCAAAGACGATACTTTGTTCGCGCTTATCGACGGCGTTGTAAAGTTTGAAGCGAAAGATAAAACGAAAAGACAAGTTTCCGTTTATCCCGTTGCGCAATAATATTTTCTGTTTACAAAAGAGCCAAGGACGGCGCAGCGAGGCGCGTCCTTGGTTTTTTATTTCTTGAACTCTGCGAAAGGCGTTTTAATTCGTTTTATAACGCGCTTTTCGGATAAATTAACGATGAATTGGTACCTATACACAAACTTAATTCATTTCTATAATGCTTACTTTTACGCGTTTTTAAATCGCGTAAACCGCAGACGCAGAAAGTCAGCGAGCAAATATAAGATTGTTGTCTGACGATTTTTAAAACTCAGTTTGAAATTCACACAAAAGAGGAAAAAACATGAACATAAATTTACCCGTAGCGTTTATGTATCCGAAGCAGTATTTCAATATACGGGATACTCTCGAATGCGGACAAATTTTCAGATATAAGGTCTTGCAAAACGGCGGGTACTGCGTGTATTCGCTGGATAAATACGCCGAACTATTTTACGACGGAAACGACGTGGCGGTTAAAACTGCGGATAAGGAATACTTTTGGCATTTTTTCGATTTGGACACCGACTATGCCGCTAAAGTTTCCAAAATTTCCGCTATTTCGCCTCTTATGAAAGAAGCGTCGGATTTCGGTAAAGGTATACGTATTTTAAATCAAGATTTAACCGAAATGATATTCAGCTTTATTATTTCGGCGAACAATAATATAAAACGTATTCAGCTTATAATAGAAAGACTTTGCAACGAGCTTGGCGAAGATACCCCGTACGGCAAAGCGTTTCCGTCGGTAAGCGCGCTTGCAAGCGCTCCCGTAGATTTGTTTACCAAACTGGGTGCCGGATACCGCGATAAGTATCTGTCGGTTACGGCAAACAAGCTTTTGAATTACGATTTAAGTTCGCTTGCCGCCTTGGACAGCGTTTCGGCGAGGCGCGAACTGCTTACCTTTATGGGCGTCGGTCCCAAAGTGGCGGATTGCATTCTGCTGTTCGGTATGCGCCGCGGCGATGTTTTCCCCGTCGATACTTGGATAAAAAAAGTTTATCACAACTATTTCGAACAGGGACATAAAGACTCTGAAATTTCGTCGTATTTTTGCAATCTTTTCGGCGGCGACGCAGGGCTTTGTCAACAATATTTGTTTTATTTTCAAAGAAAGTATAGACAAAGCGAGTAAAATATTGTAAAATAACACATTGATAGATATAGCCGGCGGATGTAAAGTCCCTAATAGATCAGGAGGTAATAAATATGCTTCGCAACAGAAATATCGCCTTTTTTATCGACGTAGACAACGTTGATTTAACCAGTGAAAACTACGATAATATTTTAGCTCAGCTTGAGGGTATGGGTACTATACTTACGGGCAAAGTTTACGGAGCTAAGGAAAGAAAACACAAAACGATTTATCAAAACGCTGAAGTAAAAGGCTATAAAGTGGAGCGCCCGATGCGTATAAAGCGCCGCGGCAGACGCGATTTCGACAGCCGTATTTTCGTCGACGTTGTGGACGCCGTATGTAAAGCTCCCGCTATAGACGCCGTTTGCGTTATCACCGCGTCGTGCGATTTGGTGTATTTGTACAGCTATTTGCACGGAAAGGGTATCAAGGTTATAAGCTCGGAGGAAAACGAACAGGCAAGTTCCGAACTCGTTGACGAAATGGTCGATTTGGGCAGAGTTTACGAATTGAAACTGCCCGTATCCAAACCGCGCGCCGTTACGTCTAAGCCCAAGGCGAAATCGACGGTAACCAAGACCGCGTCTTCGCGCACGGCAAAACCTGCCGCTCGATACGCGGAAGAAAACGACGGCAATACAGACGAACTGTTGCGCGAGATAGCGCGTTTAAGAAATATTACCGAAACTCAGCAAGCCGAAAAAGAGGCTCGTAAAAAGGCTGAGCAGGAGGCTCGTGAAAGAGCGGAAGCGGAGGCTAAGGCTCGTGAAGAAGAACAGCGCAAAGCTCGCGAAAAAGTTATAGAAGAAGTTCGTATTAAAGCGTACGAGGACGCCCGCAAGGAAGCCGAAAGGGAAGCTCAGGCAAAAGTCAAGGCGGAAGAAGAAGCGCGCAGAAAGGCCGAACAGGAAGCGAAATCGGCTGCCGAAAAAGAGGCTCGTAAAAAAGCTCTTGAAGAGGCGAAAGCCAAAGCGGAAGCCGAAGCCAAAACGCGAGAGGAAGAGCAGCGTAAATCCCGCGAAAAAGCTATAGAAGAAGCGCGAATCAAAGCGTACGAAGAAGCGCGCAAGGAGGCGGAAAAAGAAGCTCAAGCCAAAGTGAAAGCGGAAGAGGAAGCCAAAAAGAAAGCCATAGAGGAAGCGGAAAGAATACGCGCCGAGGCGGAAGCCCGTCAAAAAGCGTACGAAGAAGCTAAAGCGCGCGAAGAAGCGCTTAACAAAAAAATAGCCGAACTCGAGGCTCTTCAAAAAGAAGAAGAACAAGCTAAGAACGTTGAAAACGCCGAAGAACTTATGCGCGAAATCGAAAAACTCAAGCGTTTGACCGGCGAAACAAATCAGCTTGTAAAGGAACTTAAAGAAACGCCCAGAGAACAGGTCATTTTGCAATACGGAGTAGCCGACTCTCAAAAGGAAGAATCTCAAGCCGTAGCGGTGGATTCGGTCGCGGAGCAGAAAACTGCCGGAGGGGAAGATCAGCCGCAAAACGTATCTCAATATAGCCATAGATCTTACTATATACCTCAAACGGACAGCAATCTTATCCGCAAAATAGAGGAAATCCGTAAAGGCAACGGCGATTCCGAAACGGACGATTTGCTTGAGGAAATCCGTAAGCTTTTGGACGGTTTGGACTGATAACAAAATCTCACAGGGAGGCGCGCGTTGACGCGCTTCCTTTTTACGTATATAAAACCGTTTTCGAATTATAAATTTTGTTTATTTCAAGCGCAATCGATAAAAAATTTTTTGAAACAATCATCTTGATTTTCGGAAAAAAGTAAAATGTTTTTAGGGAGATATTCCGACAAGGGTTAACAACGTTAAATTTCAACGGTCTTCGCACGGTTGCGCCGAGATTATTCTCGGCGTATTTTTTTGTCGCGTTGGAGGCTTGGCGGTATTGTCTTTATTCTGAAGGAGAATTATGTTAAAATATAGACGTGTTTAAAGGAATTCGACGGCAAGCCGAAGAGGTGTTTTCAGAAAAAGAGCAGTTATTCCAACAGTATCTGCAGGAGGATTGTTCGAAATTCCCTGTATCAATTGCGGCTTCTTATTATTTCCGCATTTTCGATAAGAGCAGAGTAAAGCCGCCTGTCGGCGAAGAAAAACATCCGTATTGCGATTGCTACTATTCGGACGTGGAAAAATTGCTTGCGGGATTTATATCGGTAAAGGGAAAACTGAGTCCCGACGTATATTTGAAAAATTACGGCAGACTGCCAGATTACTATATTGCCAAGGAGGAAGCGATAAACGACTACGCGTGGAATAGCCGCAGAAATACAATGGCGGGTGTCGCTCCAAGCAAAATGATAGGCGTGAATATATGAAAATAAAGAATTTTTGTTGCCTGAAAAAGAGGTGCGTATTTGGTACGAGTGCGACGTGGATTACGAAAAAGGCGTGAGAAACGCTAAAAGACTGTTTTATTCCAACGACGGTTTGATGTTTTATTCGCCCGACCACGGACTGGAAAAGATTTATTATATTGCAAATTAGGAGGTGAAACAATGACCGTAACTATAGACAAGAAGCAATGTCCTACTTTCAAAACGTTTTACGAAATAGTATACACAGAACTTGACGGAAAACGTATACCGGACTGGGAAGCGTATGAAAACCTGAATTACCATGCGGATTTATTTAATGAGTTTTTGTGGTACGTAAACGATATGAATATCGATTTCGTATTACTCAACACAGACGTCGAAAAGATAAAAGAAGAAAAAACGTACGACGATTACAAATGGAAGCTTATAATAGAAGTTTTGAACGATTTTGTAATGAAATATCCTAACAACGCTTTAACTATATTTAAATGCGAAACAGACAACTTGTTCTTTTCGGAGAATAGTTAACAAACAATTGATTCGGTTTAATCGGACTTATCCGATTTTTATTATATCTCAAAACATTTAACGAGACTTTTTCGTGTACGATATTACAAAGTTTCCGAATTTATAACGAAAGTTTTACCATTTGTTATACACCTTTTCCGCAAAACCCGTTTTATCGATAATTTTCAGCTCTGTACCGTCGTTCAGTACGACCGTTCCGTTGAATCTGCCGAATACTTGATGTTGGTAAGACGCAATAACGCCGATGTCGGTGATGTCTTTTCTGTCGATAATGGGGTAAAAATACAGTTGCAGCCGCCCTTCGTTATCGTAAAAAGTCCAAGGCGACATAAAATCGTCCTTTCCTTTTTTCTTAGGGATATTGAAAACGACTTTGTCGAGTTTGTGCGCGGCGCCATCTAAAAAAAGCATATTTTCGCTTGCCGCGGAGGTGTCGCCGAACCCGTAGCCTAAATTGAAACCGAAAGTTCTTCCGTCGTCCAAACGGGTTTGCAAGCTCGACCAATACCACGTGTTTTTATGCGTCCAAACGCCGCGTCCCCAATCTAAAGTTCCAAGGCTGTTTTCGCCGTCAAAGTCGTATTTTTTGCCTTTAACTATACAGTATCCAAAGGCTTTCATGCAGTTTATTTTTACGTTGTAGTAAAAAGCCCTTTTTTTATTAAACGGCGTGGCAATCGTCATTTGGTCTTTGGGAAAACCGGTCAGCAAAAATTCACACTCGAAATCCGTTTTATCCCAAAAATCGGAGAATTTGCATTTGAGCGTTCGCGAAGTTTCTTTTTTTACGAACGAAATATCTATACGTTTCGAACGGTAAAGTACGTCGCCGTTTTCCGGTTGGGACGGCATACCTATTTTTCCGAAAGAAAAAAACTTTATTTCGCTCGAGGTTTTATATTCGGGTTTTTCGAAATTCAAAAAACTTGCCGAAACGAGCGACATATAACCGTTGTCCGCAACCGTCAGAGCAACGGCTTTTTTACCGTCTGTAACGATATAATAATCCCACTCTTTTATTTTCCATTTGCTGCTTTTAATGTCTTTTCGCGAATACTCGCGCGCTGTGTAAGTGGAGTATCCCGCTTGAGCCAGTTCACCGTTTTTAAGCAATTTACCTTCCGTAAGCAACGTTTGCATCCGTTTGACCTCCCATTATTACATTATCATA
Source organism: uncultured Christensenellaceae bacterium (assembly GCA_910586905.1). Classification (GTDB taxonomy): domain Bacteria; phylum Bacillota; class Clostridia; order Christensenellales; family CAG-314; genus Fimimonas. The sequence goes on along the minus strand of CAJUIV010000008.1, from coordinate 10,629 downwards.
GCAAAGTAATAAAATATTCGCAATACTCAAAATTTCGCTTTTGTTATTTTTACAAGCCGATAGGCGCCTTCGCAATACGCGTCCGCTTGACAACTTATAAAAGGTGTGATAGCATTATACAAAATGGAATACTATGTCCCAAGGAGTTTAACAATGACAATCAGACCGTATCACAAAAAGGATTTTCGTTACGTTCAGGATATTTGTATCGCTACGTCGAGCTTGAAAGATGATGACACGCCGTTAAACCGCGCTTATCTGTGCGCTGCTTATTGCGATTACTATCTTGATAACCAACCCGATTTTTGTTTCGTAGCGGTGGACGATTCGGACGAACCCGTAGGTTACGTGCTTTGCGCTCCCGATTGCGACGATTATCTGCAAAAAACGGACGAATTGTATCTGCCCTTGGTGCGCAAGGTGGATAGCGGCGAATTTTTTAGACTTAACGCTCTTGCCAAAATCGAACAGCGTTTTATTCGTCAGGGGTATACCGCGCATTTACACATTGACATTTTGGAAGAATATCAACAACAAGGCTTGGGGACGAAACTTATCGAAACGCTTTGCGCTAAACTTAAAGAAGTTAAGGTTGAAGGCGTAAGACTTCTGTGCGATACGAAAAATAAAGCTGCGCGCGCTTTTTACGAAAAAATGGGATTCGAAGATATCGACTATATTTCGGGCGCGGTGGTATACGGTAAAAAATTCTTCGACGAAAACGATTAGTTATGGATTTCGGCAGAATTTTAACGGAAAAAGAAGCTTTGGCGCTTAACCCGCTGGCACTTGCGTACGTCGGCGACGCGGTCCAGAGCTTGTACGTGCGGCATCGTTTGGTAGCCGAACACGATTTTAAAGCGGGAGAACTGCACAAATTGACTTCCGCCCTGGTTAACGCCAAAGTACAAGCGGTTTTGGCGGAAAAGCTTTTGGACGTTTTGACAGAAACGGAGCGTTCCGTTTATCTTCGCGGGCGCAACGGCAAATCTCATCACAAAGCAAAAAATCAAACAGGCGCGGATTACCGTAAAGCTACGGGATTAGAGGCAGTTTTGGGTTACTTGTATCTTACGGGCAAATTCGAGCGCTTAGCGCAATTATTGGAAGTACAAAATGAAAATAGAGGGTAAAAACGCGGTATTAGAAGCGTTAAAAGCGGAAACTTTTACTGTAAACAGCCTTATTTGCGAAAAGGGCGACAACGGAAAAATAGTAAATCTCGCAAGGCAAAAAGGCGCTAAAATAACGTTTGTAGATAAGTCGGTACTGGATAAGGAAAGCGTCGAAGGAAAGCATCAAGGTTACATTGCCGACGTTACCGATTTTAAATACTGTGAAATCGAAGATATTTTATCGAGCTCCGAGTCTCCGTTTATTGTGGTTTTAGACGGTATAAACGACCCTCACAATTTGGGCAGTATCATACGTTCCTGCGAATGCGCGGGTGCGGACGGCGTTATTATAGGCAAAAACCGTCAGGTTGCGGTTAACGACACCGTAGTTCGCTGTTCTGCCGGCGCAGTATCTCACGTTAAAATCGCGCGCGTCGTAAATATCAACAACGCTGTAAGACAGCTTAAACAAAGCGGAATATGGGTTTACGCTTTGGATATGGACGGCGAAGAAATAACATCGGCAAATTTGAAAGGCGCGGTGGCGCTTGTAGTAGGCGGCGAGGGCAGCGGAGTTTCGGAACTTACACGGCGCTGCTGCGACGGTATCGTTTCGCTTAAACTCAAAGGAAAAGTCAATTCTCTAAACGCGTCCGTAGCGTGCGGGATAGCGCTTTACGAAGTGGTAAGACAAAGAGGCTGAAAATTGGATAAACTTATAGAACAGGCTAAGCGCGGCGACCAACTGGCTATCGAAAATCTTGCTTCTCAATACAAGGGGCTTATCCGGTCCTATGCCAACAAGTTTTATTTAGTAGGCGGAGATAAGGACGACTTGCTGCAGGAAGGAATGTTGGGACTGTTTTATGCGGTAACGTATTTCGAGGAGGATAAAGGCAGTTTTCCCGCTTTCGTAGAACTGTGCGTGTTGAGGCAGATTCTCGACGCGGTAAAGCGCGATAACGGCTTTAAAAACAAACCGCTATACAACTACGTTAATTTGGATGAAGCGGTAAATTTCGCTGACGCTTCCAACCCTAATCCGTTGGAAAATTTATTGCGTAAGGAATACTCTCAAAAAATTGCAAAAGTAATCGACGAAAAACTAACCGCTGTCGAAAACGAAGTATTGCGTCTGTTCGCGCAGGGATATAGTTACGAAGATATTGCGGAAAAAACCAACAAAAGTTACAAAGCGGTAGACGGCGCGTTGCAGCGCGCTCGTAAAAAACTGTCGGCGGTAAAGGAGTAACAATGAATTACGTTGCATTGTATCGTAAGTATCGCCCTCAAACGTTCGACGACGTTATAGGGCAGGACCATATAGTAAAAACTCTGCGCAACCAGATTTTGCGCGACAAAGTTTCGCACGCTTATCTGTTTACGGGGACTCGCGGGACGGGAAAAACCAGTACGGCGAAAATTTTTGCTCGCGCGGTTAACTGTCCCGACGCGAAAGAGCATAACGGCAATCCTTGCTGCGAGTGCCGCGTTTGCCGCGATGCCGGCAATCTTGATGTTATCGAAATGGACGCCGCGTCTAATAACGGCGTGGATTACGCCCGCGATATCCGCGAAAAAGTGCAGTATCCTCCCGTTAACGGCAGATATAAAGTTTACATTATCGACGAGGTTCATATGCTGTCGCAAGGTGCGTTTAACGCTTTGCTTAAAACTCTCGAAGAACCTCCCGTTCACGCGCTGTTTATTCTTTGTACGACTGAAGTGCATAAAATACCTGCAACCATATTATCGCGTTGTATGCGTTTCGATTTCCGCCTTGTGCCGACGGCCAAACTTGCCGAACATATCGCAGGCATTTACGATAAAGAAAATAAAAAGTACGATAAAGAAGCGGTGCTTGCGATAGCTCAAGCCGGCGAGGGTAGCGTACGCGACAGCGTATCGATAGCGGACAGGTGTTTATCCGTTACGGACGGAAAACTCACTTATGCCGAAGTTCTGTCGGTTTTGGGCGTTTCTTCCAAAAACAATATAGCAAATCTTGCCGACGCCGTTTTGCAAAACAGGACGGGGGATATTTTAACCGAAATAAACAAAATAGTAAACGACGGCAAAGACGTCGCGCGGTTATCCAAGGATTTATCTCAGTATTTCAGAGATTTGCTGGTCGTTAAAGAATGCGCTAACGCTAACGCGATTTTGGCTTTGCCTGAAAGCGTGTATGCAACACTTTTCGAATCGGCCGATAAAGTAAGCGTTAAAAAATTATTGTTTGCCTTGGACGTTTTGGTGGGACTCGATAATACGCTGAAATACGCGCTGTCGCCCCGAATGACTTTCGAAGCTGCCGCTTTAAAAATCGGTTCCGGTACCGGCGAGGTCGATACCGACGGACTAGACAAGCGTTTGACGCGTTTAGAGCAGCTTCCGCAAAACATCTCCGCCGAAAATCAAAGCGTATATGTCGTTGATAAAACCAACGCTAAATCGGTTTGGCGCGGCGTTAAGCTTTCGCTCGAGGGCAAAAATCAACCGCTTCTTTCGGGAGTATGGAAAGACGTCGACGTGTCGTTCGACCAAGGCGAGTTTGTAGTTAAATGCAGCAAAGGTTCTTATTTGGTGATAAATATGCAATACAAGCAAGATTTGGAAAAGGAAATCGCCAAGTTTTGCGACAATAAAGTAACGTTTAAACTTGTGGATACAATTACGGAAAGCGAATTGGACAGACAGCTTCAAAGTTTGGGTACGAACGTTCAATTTGAAAAATAAAGAAAATTTTATAGGAGAGCAGAACTATGGGAAATAAATACGGATATAACGGCGCAGGCGGAAACGGAGGCGGTTTCGGAGGCGGAAATATGCAAAGCCTTATGAAACAAGCTCAGCAAATGCAGCAAAAACTTGCCGAAGCTCAGCAAGAACTTGAAGAACTGGAAGTTACGGGCAGTGCCGGCGGAGATATGGTGCGGGCTACCGTAAACGGCAAAAAGAACGTTTTGTCGATAAATATACAGCCTCAAGCTTGCGACCCCGACGACGTTGAAATGCTTGAAGACCTAGTTATGGCGGCTATAAACGACGCATATTCCAAAGCGCAGGCGGAGGAAGACCGCATTATGGCGCCGTTCGCCGCGATGAAGGGACTGATTTAGTATGTCTAATTATATCGAGCCTATCGAAAAATTGATTAGGCAATTTACCAAACTTCCTGGCGTAGGAAATAAAACCGCTCAGCGTTACGCCTTGACGGTGCTTTCTATGACGGAAGAGGAAGCCAAAACCTTTGCCGGAGCGGTAGTCGAGGCAAAGGAAAACGTGGCAGTTTGTTCCGTATGCGGCAACTATACGGATAAAGACCCGTGCCGTATATGCCAAACGCGCGACTCTTCGGTAATATGCGTCGTGCAGGAAGCTAAAGACGTGCTGGCGATAGAACGGCTAGGCGAATACAAGGGCGTTTATCACGTTCTCGGAGGAGTTTTAAACCCTTTAAAGGGAATCGGGCGCGACGACTTACGTTTTGCGGAACTGTTTAAAAGACTTACGGGAGACGTTAAAGAAGTTATACTTGCAACCGATACTTCCGCCGAGGGCGAAGCGACCGCTACGTACGTTGCGCGGTTTGTAAAACAGTACGGCGTAAAGGTTACCCGTCTTGCTCAGGGAATTTCTATCGGCAGCGAATTGCAGTACGCCGACGAAGTAACGCTTTCCAGAGCGTTTACGAACAGAAAAGAAGTATAGTTTTCATTTTCGGTAAACCGCGCGTAATTGTACGTCCTGGTGCTGCGTATTATACGGCGGAGGTCGGAGAAAATATGAGATTAGATAAATTTTTAAAAGTATCGCGGATATTGAAACGACGTTCGGTAGCGCAGGATGCCTGTACCGCCGGTAAAGTAGACGTAAACGGCCGTAGCGCAAAATCGGGCTGTCAACTGAAAATCGGCGACGTAGTTTGCGTTCACTTTGCGAACGGCGATTTGTCTTTTAGGGTTAAGGAATTAAAAGAAACAACAAAAAAAGACGAAGCGAGCTTAATGTACGAAATTATTGCGGATCTATGAAAAGCGTTGTAATCGTTGCCGGCGGTTCGTCAAGCCGTTTCGGAGCAAATAAACTTAAACAAAGCGTTTTCGGCAAAAGCGTACTCGAACAATCCGTCGACGCGTTTAGAAACATTGCCGACGAAATAATAGTCGTAGGCGACTATTCGATAGAAGGCGTTAAAAGCGTTAAAGGCGGAGCTACGCGTTTTTTATCCGTGAAAAACGGCTTAGACGCCGTAAGCGATAAATGCGATTTTGTCGCCGTTCACGACGGCGCCCGCCCGTTTGTATCGCCAAAACTTGTAAACGTACTTTTCGCTCAAGCTATAAAATACGGCAGCGCCGTACCGCGCTTGCCTGTAACCGATACGGTTTGGCGCCAAGACGGAAAAACCGTTATGCAAACAGACCGCGATTCTTTGTTTACAGTGCAGACTCCGCAAATATTCGATTGCGCAAAATTGAAGCGCGCGTTTTCTCTTGCCGAGCGCGAGTATACCGACGAGAGTTCGCTGTATTTCGATATTTACGGCGACGTTAATTTCGTGGACGGCGAACGCTCTAACATAAAAATAACTTTTCGCGAAGATTTGCCCGAATACCGAGTCGGCGCAGGGTTCGACGTCCACGCTTTCGGCAGCGGAAACGGCGTTATAATCGGCGGCGTAACAATTCCGTTCGATAAAAAACTGTTGGGACACAGCGACGCGGACGTACTTGCTCACGCGATAGCAGACGCGGTTTTGTCCGCTTCCGGAAATAAGGACATAGGCTGTCAATTCCCCGATACCGACCCTGAATATAAGGGTGCAAACAGTTTGACTTTGTTGTCGCAGTGCGTGGATTTGGCTTTACAAAGCGGTTTCGTCGTTGTAAACGTTTCGGCCGTTATAATATGCGAAGAACCGAAAATGGCGCCGTATACGGACGAAATGGCGTCAAAATTGGCGGAAGTTTTAAAAGTGGATAAAGACTGTGTTAACTTATCCGCAAGTACGACCGAAAAACTCGGCGCTCTCGGTAACGGAGACGGAATAGCGGTCGAAGCACAAGCGCTTATAAAACGCGTAAATCGGTTATAATCAATTTTTTAGGAGAATAGAAATGATAAAAAACAAAGAAAAACGTCTGGTCTGTATTATCGTTTTGAGTTTGTCTATCGTATCTTTGGTAACGGCGGTAGTTTCCGGTTTCGTATGCGGAATTGTCGATTTCATTTATACAATCAAAGACGCGGTCGACAGCCATTATAGTTATCGGAACGAGTTTATAAGCGATACTGCCAATTTGTTGCAGGTATTGATTGCGGGCGCTTTCGCGGCGGCGTTCTTTTTTAACAAAAAACGTTACGATTTAGTGAATCTGGTTTTGGTTATATCGCAAGTTGCGTTATTCGTTATTTTTTCAATCGTTTTGTGTACTGTTGTTAAAAGTTACAATACCTATATGTCTTACGCGGCTTTGAGCTTAACGCTTATGATATCGTCCGGTTTAACGCTTGCTGCAAGACGTTTATTGCCTAGATTTGACGAAGAAAAGTCCGAACGGAACGACGCGTCGGATAAAAAAGAATAACGTTGGAATTTACACGTATTATAATCGCGAAAATCAGTTAATAAATATCCGCCGAATTTACCGGCGGATATTTGTTATCGGGTTATGCATTATTTTGATAAGCGTTATTTACATGGTAATTTTATAAAAAATAGTTTATCTGCTGCCCGTTTTACTTAAACTATAATCTCTCTGCATATTTTTCCAGCATTTTTTTAAGAGTTTCAAGGTGTAGTTGTTCGTCTAAAACGATTCGCTGTATAATTGCCGAAACTTGCTCGTTTTTTAAAATAAACTGCATTTTATGATAGTCCGCTATGGCGTTCATTTCGCCTTCTATGTCGTCCATTAGCATTTTTTGCGCCGTTTTGGATTGCGAAACCGTAGATGTGTCGTAGTAAGTTTTAGTGTTGGGGCATTGTATGTATTTGGGGTCTACACCCAGTTTCAGCATCGATTCGCCTAAAATATCGATATGTTTCATTTCGGCGATGGCGATACGCATTATCGTATCCGCGTCTTCTTTATCTATTGCGCCGAAATAAAAGTGATGGTAAGTATATTGCAGCGTTGCGGTAAGTTCGCCTTTAAGCGTGGCGTACGCAAACGAAATAATCTGTCCGCTTCTTACGTCGGGTCGTAAATCGTCTACAGACGGATAGGGCAAATCGCAAATCAATGGTTTCATGATATCTCCTTTGACATTGTTGTTTCAGTGTATGCAAAAAGAGACGCGATAGGTTCTTAACGTAAAAATCGAATGGGACGAACTTCATCGTCGGTTGATTTTTTATGTATAAAATTTGTTGTCGAAGTCGCTAAACAATCCGATAATATGGATAAAGGAAGTAAGGTTGAGCTATGGGAGAATAAAGCGGTTTGGTACTAAACTTAAGAACTCTCGGATAACCGGATAACTCCGTAAGAAACCGTTGCAATTCTGTTGACGTGCGTGTTTCAAAAAACGGATTTATATGAAAATATAAAGCGGAAACGCAATCGGCGTGCGTTGACGTTTTAATTTTTCGAAATCGATTAAAGTTTTACTGTGTCGTAAATAAGTATTTCAGCATAAGTTGGTATGTATGAAAACATTGACGGTAACGCTTATTTGCAAAGACGAAGAGGAAAACTTACGTAGATTACTGCCTACTCTTACTTTTGCCGACGAAATAGTGGTTGTTGACACGGGTTCGACGGACGGCAGCGTTCAAATTGCTAAAATTTACACCGACAAAGTTTATTTTTTCGCTTGGCGCGACGATTTTTCCGCGGCGCGTAATTATGCTATCGAAAAATCTTGCAGCGATTACGTTATGTGGTTGGACGCGGACGACTGCGTACCGGTAAAAACGATTAACTCCGTTTTGAACTGGAAAAACGACAGCGCCGAAAACGCCGATTTTTACTATCTTAAGTACCGTATGGGATACAATTCAGACTTCTGGTTTTGGCGCGAACGCATTATAAAACGCTGTAAAAAATGCCGTTTTAAAGGTTTTATCCACGAAGCGGTTGTTCCTTTCGGTTTCACTAAAAGGTTTGATGGTGAAGTTATACACACGTCTAGTCAAAATCACGCTTCGCGCAATTTAAACTTATACCGAAAAGCGATAGAAAATAAAAAAAAGTTTTCGCCGCGCGATAAATACTATTACGCCCGAACGTTGATAGAAAACGGTATGCATAACGAGGCTCTGCCCGTTTTACGTAAATTTTGTTACTGTAAAAACGCGTTTTCCGTGGATAAAGCCGAAGCGTACAAACTTATCGCGAAATATTATTTGTCTAAACTAAACGTAAATATCGCGTTAAAGTATTTGTCGAAAAGCGTTTCGGTTTTACTGCCTGACGCGGAAACGCGCTGTTTGCTCGGAGATTGTTTTTATGTAAATAACGACTGCGCATCGGCAGCGGAGTGGTACGAATTCGCTTTGACGTCAAAAGTTCAGCGCGGTTTCGTCAACGACTACTTTAAAGCGTTTTATCCCCTTGTGCAGCTTTCGGTTTGTTATTTCCGTATGGGAGAAACGGATAAAGCCAAAACTTTCCACTTGGCGGCTAAAAGTATAAGTCCGGATAATCCAGCGGTTTTGTCAAACGATAAATGGTTCGTAACTTAGTATTTATTTTCATTCGTACCTAACCAATAAATTTGAAAAGTGATGCCGAGCGAAACGCCGGCATAAACGTACAAAAAGGATTTGGATAAAGTATAAAAAATATCGGTATCGTCCTTGCAACGGTTATAAAAACCAACGCATCTAATTAGCCTACGTCGCACTTTAAGTACGGCGCAGTTTCGACCGCGAGAGTGGCGCCGTGGACGTAAAACCGACCCATTCACTATACTCTACATAGTTGTCGTACGGACGTTTTTAGCTGATGGTATGATTCGGTAAGTAAAATGACGTAACTAACAGGAACTGTAAATACGGCAAAGACGTCTATAGGCGTTTCGATTTGCGGTTTTCAGGTAAAGTGTAGCCGTGTTTGTTAATCTAATATTCTTTTAGATGACAATACGTTTAAAATTTGATTGAAAACGGTCATTCTAAAAGAGATAATATCTTTAGTTTCGATTCTTGTATTACTATTGTTTATGTTTCGATAAAAAATAAATATATTTAACAGGCTTAAATACATTTGCTTTTATATCGATAGTGTGGTAAACTGCTATTATCAAAATAACATATTCTTTGGGGCGTGGCGTAAATCCACACCGATAGTTAAAGCCTATGAACGCAGCGTTTTCTGCGCCGATCGGGTGAAATTCCCGAGCCGACGGTTATAGTCCGGATGAGAAAAGAATTGTTGGCGATATTTTTTATGTCGTTCTACGCCCTTGTAAATTATGTACAAGGGCGTTTTAATTGCGAAAATTCGTCAATGCAGCCTCTCCGAAGAAAAAGGAGAAAATTATGGAAAACAATGTAACAAACCAAGACGAAACGATTGTAGCCTCTGCAATCAACGCTGACGAAAACACCGCGAAAAAACGTAAAATCAAATTTTTCACAGCGGGTAATATGGCTGTAATGGCTATACTAACGGCAATATCGTATATATTATATATGTTCGTAAAGTTTCCGCTGCCGTTTGCTTTCCCCGGTTGGCTCGATATGCAGATTTCCGACTTGCCGGCACTTTTAGGCGGCTTTGCTTTGGGACCTGTTGCGGGCTGTATAATTATAGTCGTTAAATGTTGTTTGAAAATGCCCTTTACAGGTACGGCTTGCGTAGGAGAATTGGCGGATATAATAGTTGGTATAGCGTTTGTGCTTCCCGCTTCGTTGCTTTACCGTAAATTCAAAAACCGTAAAAGTGCTGGATTGGGTTTGATTGTAGGTTCTTTCAGCGCTATTGCGTTCGCTATTCTTGCAAACTGGTTGGTTTTGATTCCGTTTTATTCGTCGATGTTCGGAAACGGCGACGCTGCCGCGGGGTTGGCAAAAATAGTGGGAATGGTATCCGCTTTGTACCCTAAAGTAACTACGGACAATTTTTATTCGTATTATTTGCCGCTTGCAGTGCTGCCTTTCAATGCTATAAGATGCATCGTTTGCGCTTTGATAACGTACTTTACTTACAAACCGCTTTCAAAAGCGCTGCATTGGGAAATCAAACGCAAACCAAAAAAAGCCGATTCGTCTAAGGAAAATACCGAAAACGCAATTTCAGCCGACGCCGACAGCTCGGAACGCGTTAACGGCGATGATGTGTAGTACTCGGCAATAAATAAGAGTATAAATTGAATGGAACGTAACGTTTACGATTCGTTTAGTATATATCAAATCAGTTTGCTCTAAAATGCAAAGATGTTTTTGTACGTCTTTATTTCTCTCTTCAAAACAGGCGCCGACGATTCTTATAGAAACGCGGCGTTTGTTTTTTTTGTCTCAAGAAAACCACCGGATAGTCCGGTGGTTCGGTGGAGGTTTACC
>CAJUIV010000007.1 GCA_910586905.1 uncultured Christensenellaceae bacterium | reverse complement strand
GCTAAAATTTTAAAATATGGTAAAATATTGTAGTAATTTCTTAAAATATTTAATATATAACGCTTTTTAAAATTTTTGTTGACGCAACTATATGCAAGCGTATTAACTAAACGCTCTCAAAAATCAAAGAATAAAGGACGACTATGAACAAAACGGTAGAAAGACTGAACGACGCAAAAATACAAAAAGGGCTTACGCTCAAACAACTTGCCGAACTAAGCGGACTGACGCTCGGTACCGTCATAAAAATTATGAACGGCGAAGTGCAAAAAATCAAGGACGACAAGCTAAACAAGCTCGCCTCGGCGCTTGACGTTACGACCGATTATTTGAAAAACGGCGTAACGGAAATCAGGGAAGAAAACATGGCGAACGACTACTACGGATTGGTTAAAATAGCATGCGTTTCGCCCCCGATGCGCGTTGCAGATTGCGACTACAATACCGAACAAATAATAAACGAAGCTAGGCGCGCAAACGAAAAAGGCGTTAAAATAGCCGTCTTTCCCGAACTGTGCATCACGGGTTACACCTGCGGAGATTTATTTTTTCAAGAAGCGCTGCGCGCTTCCGCGGTTAAAAATCTACGCAAACTGTGCCTGTCAACGGCGGAACTCGACATTATTTGTATAGTAGGACTTCCCGTTACCGACGAATTAGGCAAGCTTTACAATACCGCAGCTGTAGTTTATCGGGGAGAAATACTCGGCGTAGTACCCAAAGTCAATCTACCGAACTACAACGAATTTATGGAAAAACGGTTATTCGCCCCGTTTGACGGCGACAACCGCGAAATTTGCCTTTTCGGAAAAAGAGTACCTTTCGGAAGTAAGCTGCTGTTTGCAAACGAATTTTATCCGGAAGTGCGTTTCGCTATAGAAATATGCGAGGACGTATGGGTTGCAAATTCTCCCTCCATAACTCACTCGGCAATGGGCGCTAACGCCATATTCAATTTATCCGCCAGCAACGAAACTATCGTAAAAAGCGAATACCGCAAAAAAATGATTGAAATTCAATCGGCTACGTGCGGCGTTATTTACGCATACTGCTCGGCAGGTATGGACGAATCGACTTCGCAAACGGTTTTTTCGGCGCACAATTTGATATGCGAAAACGGCGAATTGCTAGCGGAAGCGAAACCGTTTACCGACGGCTACGCTCAAGCGGAAGCGGACTTCGACTTTATAGCCAACGAACGCGCCAAACTCGACCACAGCCGTACGGAAAGCAACTATAAAATTATAAGTTTCAGCCAAAAAATAAACGGAGCGGAAAGAGTTTACGCTCCCGTGCCGTTTGTACCTTGCGGTAAAAAGGAAAGGAACGATATATGCGAAAAAGCTCTTACCATACTTTCCTACGGGCTTAAAAAACGTATAGAACACGTTAACGCGAAAAAACTGGTTATAGGCGTTTCGGGCGGAAGCGACAGCACGCTTGCGCTTGTTATCTGCAAGCGCGCGTTAAACCTGCTCAACCGCCCCACAAGCGATATTTTAGCGGTAACTATGCCCTGCTTCGGAACTTCCGAAAGAACGCTAAATAACTCCGTTGCGCTTGCAAACGAAATAGGCGCAACTGTCGAAAAAATAGACGTATCCGCCGCCGTTACAAGACATTTGGAAGATATCCGTCATCCGATAGACAAAACCGACGTAACTTACGAAAACGCCCAAGCGCGAGAACGCACACAGGTGCTTATGGATTTGGCTAACGACTGCGGCGGACTTGTTATCGGCACGGGAGATATGTCCGAACTGGCGCTGGGTTGGGCTACTTACAACGGCGACCATATGTCGATGTACGGAGTCAACGCGTCCGTCCCGAAAACGTTGGTAAAAGAGCTTATCGCTTACACGGCGGAAAACTCGAAAGGCGAACTGAAGCGCGTGCTTTCAGACGTTTTGGCTACGCCCGTCAGTCCCGAACTGCTGCCGCTCGATAAAGACGGGAAAAGCCCTCAGGTAACGGAAAACGCCGTAGGTCCTTACGAACTGCACGACTACTTTTTGTTTATGCTCGTGCGTAAAGGCTTTACTCCTCAAAAAGTTTACAAACTTGCAAAACTTTCCTTTGCGGGTAAATACGACGGCGCGGAAATTTACAAATGGATGGAAAAATTTATACGCCGATTTTTCGCCCAACAGTTCAAACGTTCCTGCTCGCCGGACAGCGTAAAACTCGGTTCGGTGGATATTTCCAAAATTGGCTTGCGTATGCCAAGCGACGCAAACTGTAACGTATGGTTGGACGACTTAGCAAAAGCCTTTAAAAAGGACGGTGAATAACTTATGCGCATGCGGCTGAAAAAACACCTGGACGAACGAATAGAAAACTGCGGCGGCGTTTTACTCGCGCGCGAAGGAAACGGATATTACAAACTTACCGCAGAAGAACGCCGGAAAAACATTATAGATTTAAAAAACGCGTTTGCAAAAGAACTTCCCGTATGTTTGGAACTCGGCTGCGGAAAAGGCGGATGGGCGATAGAATCTGCAAAACGAAACCCCGAAAAAAATTACGTCGCGGTAGAAAAATTAAGCAACGTTATAGTCGTTGCCTGCGAAAACGCCGCGCCGCTCGGTTTACCCAACCTAAAATTTTTGAATTGCAGAGCGGAAAACCTGCTCGACTACCTGCCCAAGCATTGCGTAAAGGAAATAGCGCTCAATTTTTCATGTCCCTTTCCCAAAAAAACGTACGCCAACAGACGGCTTACAAGCAAAAACTATCTGCAGCTCTACAAAGAATTGCTAACTAGGGACGGAATAATTTATCAAAAAACCGATGACGAAGATTTTTTCGACTACTCTATCGAAAGCTATCAAGCAAACGGTTACGTTACTTTCGACGTAACGCGCAATTTACCCGAAAACGAGAAAGACAACGTAGTTACGGAATACGAGGCTAAATTCAGAGAATCGGGGAAAAGCATTTTCGCCCTGAAAGCCAAATTGAAATAAGCGCCTCAACAATAAACTCTTGATTGACAATTTGCCCTTTTTAAACTAAAATACAGTATCTCGGCGGCGATAAAAGCCTAGGTTAGGAAGCAGGACTTGCCTAACCGAGCAGAGTAACCTATGAGATTGAAAGCGGTTGCATTTAGCAATTTGGTTGTGAGGCTCTGCAAAACACTCGGAATATATCCGAGTGTTTTTTTAATAAAAAAACGCCATCCTAATAGATAACGTTTAAATGTACCGTAAGTTTAATCTTCTCTGCCTAAAAGATAATCGCAGGAAACGTCGAAGAAGTCGGACAATGCCAAGATATTATCGGCTGTAGGTTGTTTCAAACCGTTTTCCCATTGGCTTATAATTGCCGCGCTAACCTGAATTTCCAACGCCAAAGCACGCTGAGATAATCGTTTTTCAACGCGTAAATCTTTTAGTCTTTCTGAAAATTTGCTCTTCATACCGTATATATTAACTATTGTTATCAAATAAATCCCGCTTGATAACTATAGTAAGCAGAATACTTGGCAAATGACATATTTATTATTCAAGTCTTATGATTCCGGTGAAATATAAATAATTTGACGCAAAAACGTTTGCTAGATTAAATAATACTATAAGTATTAAACTAAAATATAAAATACTAAACTATTACAAGATATTGATAACGCACATTAAACGAATCGGCTTCTTTTCGATTTTTTCCGAAATTTCGAAAAACGAACATAAGTTACAAATTCGTCAGTTTTCGTTTCCCATTAAATAATCGCACGAAACGCCGAAGTACTCCGCTATTACTTTGATATTTTCGTATTGCGATTTTTTAAATCTTTTTCCCAATTACTTACGGAAACGTTACTGACTTTCAATTTCTTAGCCAAATCGCGTTGACTAAGCCCTTTTTCCTCCCGCAAATCTTTAAGAATTGTTGAAAACTTATTCTCCATATCAAAATATTAACTAAAGTTATCAAAAAAGTCTTGACTGTTAACTATGGTTAACATATAATATGGTAGTACACAGGAGGATACTAACATGAGAAAAGAAAGAATCGACGCAGATCTGATAAGTAAATATATGACGCATAATAATTTAAGCATAAAAAAATTTTGCGAACAATGCAAAATATCTCTGACGACATATCATAAAATTATGAAAAGAGAAAAAGTAACAATTCCTACTATTTGTAAAATATATCAAGCGACAAATTTGCCCCTTTCTCTTTTTCTGCCTTTTACATCAGATTAAAAAATATACCTTTAAATAACAATATTTCAAAGTAAGCTCTATGCTATTTTCTCGTCCTTTTAACAAAAATTTTTACATTGATTTTTAAGTTATTTAAAGTTGTATATTAAAAGCCGCATTCGATTATTTAACGAATACGGCTTATTTTTTAATTATAAATCGACTTTTCTTCGCTTTTTGTTCTAACGAATCGCAAATTAGCGTTATTCTTTTTTTTAAAATTTGATAATCGAAACCGAAACTATACCGCAAGTAAACGGCTCAAACCGGACTTAACCGCTTTACTCAAAAAACGAATATACTGCTTAAAAAACAATACTGCATAGTTAGCGCTTGAGCCAACCGTCGTAGACCCTATCCGCAACAAGCGAAGCCGTTTTTACGAGAGTACGCGAGCGACCTTACTTATCGGCAGCGGTTTTGAATTGAATTATTTTTTCCACCGCTATACCGCCGCGTTTTCCCTTGGGTAGTTTGCCTTTGTTATTTTTGTTTTCGACGGATACTTCCGAAGTATCGACTACGCAAACGTTGGCTTTATCAAAAATAGCGACTTTGTAATGGACTTGATTTACGTAGTTGGCGTACACTATCGAGCTGCCGTTTACGCCGAATTCGATACCCTTTGCGCCTTTGCAGTTGCGCGCGTGTTTGGTTATTTCCGTAACGGGCAGACGTTTTAAAAATCCTTTGTTGGTTATCATTAGCATATCGCCCTTGTCTTTTTCGACTTGACCTGCAAACACTACGTATTCGTCGTCGGCGAGGTTAATACAGCGCACTCCGCCCGCGACTCTGCCTTGAAGGGGAATTTCGTTCATTTCGAACCGCGTGCAGCCGCCTCGGTTGGTTACGTAGAATACGTCGGAATCGGGTTTGACTGCTTCTACTTTAAACACTTCGTCGCCGTCCTTGCCCTTGTAACCTTGGAATACTTGTTTTAAAAGCTGATATTCTTTCCATTCCGAACGCTTGATAAGACCTTGACGGGTATAAATAAGCAATTCGCCCTTCATATCTTCTTCGTTACCGAGAACGAAAGCGGAAACGGGAATTTCGCCCTTTTGCGCCTCGCCGAACAGCTGCGATAACGTTACGCCGTTGTCGCGGTAACGCGTTTCGGGCATATCTCCTACCGTCATACGGAAGCAGTTGCCCAAATTGCTGAAGAACATAACCTTGCCGTCCGTTTTAGCTTCGATAGCCGTAGTTAAAATTTCCGAACTGCTTGCGCCGATTGCGTCTTTGTTTGATAAATTGAAATTTTTGGACGGTATGCGTTTTAACGTATAATCGGCTGCAATTCCCACTACGACTGTTTCTACGGGTTTTTCGTCCGTTTCGCTGGGTATAACGGCGTCTGCGATATTCTTGCAGATTTCGCTGCGACGCGGAGACTTGTAGTTACGTTTTAAAGCCGAAAGTTCCGTTTTGATAAGTTCCATTTGCTCGCGTTTGTTGTTTATAATAACGTTTAAACGCGCTATCGTACGCTCGAGTTCGTTAAGTTCGTTAACAAGTTTGTTTACTTCGAGCTTGGTTATACGCGCAAGACGTAAATCGAGTATCGCCTGAGCCTGCCTGTCGCTTAAATCGAACGCCGCGCGAAGTTTCGTTTTGGCGTCCGTTGTGGACGAAGCGTTTTTTATTATGCTTATAACTTCGTCGATATTCTGTACCGCGATAACCAAACCCTTTAAAATATGCTCGCGCTCCTTCGCCTGTTCGAGTTCGAACTTGCTGCGGCGCAGAATAACGTCGCGCTGATACGCTACGTAGTAAGCAATGATGTCCAAAAGACCCATAAGCTGCGGTTTACCGTCGGCAATAGCGACCATATTGATGCCGTAAGACATTTCGAGCTGAGAATATTTTAGCAGGTTTTTGATAATTTTATCTACGTCGCAGTCTTTACGCAGTTTGATAACCGCGCGCATACCTTCCTTGTCGCTTTCGTCGACAATTTCGGATATGCCTTGAAATATCTCCTTTTTCTCGTCTTTAAGCGCGGCGATTTTTACCAGCATATCGGCTTTGTTTACGCCATACGGTATTTCGGTTATAACGATATTACGTCTGTCGCCGTTGGCTACTTCGATATGCATTTTAGCGCGGATAAGTATTTTGCCCTTGCCCGTTTCGTAAGCCTGCAAAAGTCCGTCGCCGGGTATAACGTGTCCTCCTGTAGGGAAATCGGGTCCCTTGACGATTTTCATCATCGCGTTTAAGCTTATATTCTTGTTTTCGATATAAGCTATCGTTCCGTCTATAACTTCTGCAAAATTGTGAGGCGGAATATTGGTAGCCAAACCTACCGCAATACCGGTTGCGCCGTTAACCAACAAATTGGGAAAACGCCCGGGAAGCATATCCGGCTCTTTCGTGGTATCGTCGAAATTGCGCGACCAACGCACCGTGTCCTTCTCGATATCGCGCAAAAGCTCTATCGCAACGGGAGAAAGCTTAGCCTCCGTATAACGCATTGCCGCTGCGGAGTCTCCGTCGATGTTACCGAAATTGCCCTGCCCGACTATAAGCGGCACGTTCATAGAAAAAGGCTGCGCCATACGTACCATAGCGTCGTAAATCGAGCTGTCGCCGTGAGGGTGATAACGCCCCATACAGTCCCCGACTATACGCGCGGATTTACGCGTCGGTTTATCGGGAGTGTTGCTTTGCTCGTACATTGAATACAAAATTCGGCGCTGAACAGGCTTTAAACCGTCCTCTACGCGCGGAAGAGCGCGGTCGAGGATAACGTGTTCCGCGTACGGCATCATAGATTCGTGCATAACCACTTCCATAGGTTTGGTAAGCAGGTTGCTGCCGTCCTCCATTTTTTCTATATCGTTGTGTTCCAAATCGAAAATATCAAGTTGTTTCATTGGTGTATTCCTTTTTAATGCTTAATTTGTACGGGCTTGGCGTTCCGAACGCGTTTTATCGTTTCTTGTCCGAAAAACAAAGCCGTTATCAGCCTGATACGCGGACTGCTCTACACAAGTTCGTCGAAGACGGCGTCCTTATCTTTATTAAAATCGGCGTTATCGGTGATGTACGCTTTACGCGCGTCTATTTGGTCGCCCATAAGCGTGGTTACCATACGTTCCGCTTCGGAAATGTTTTCTATCGTAACGCGCATAAGGGTACGCGTTTCAGGGTTCATCGTCGTTTCCCAAAGCTGTTCGGCGTTCATTTCGCCAAGTCCTTTGTATCGCTGCAAATCGTATCCTCTGCCGAATTCGCTTACTAGTTCCTGCAATTCGAAATCGTCGTAAGCGTACTTGACTTTATCTTTTTTGGATACTTTGTAAAGCGGCGGCATCCCGATATATACGTGGCCTTCGGTTATAAGCTCGCGCATATAACGGAAAAAGAACGTCAGCAAAATAGCTCGAATATGAGCGCCGTCCTGGTCGGCATCCGACAGAATGATAATTTTGTCGTATTTAAGGTCGTTTATATTAAAATCTTCCTCGCCTATACCCGTATCCAAAGCGGAAATAAGCGAACGTATTTCCTCGTTTGCCAAAACCTGGTCGATACGTTTACGTTCGGCGTTTAAAGGTTTTCCGCGCAGAGGCAAAATAGCCTGAAAACGCCGGTTACGCGCTTGCTTGGCGGAACCTCCGGCCGAATCGCCCTCGACTATAAACAGTTCGTTTTTGCTTGCGTCGCGGCCGGTACAGCTGGCAAGTTTACCTACAAGCGTAGAATTGAAAATACTGTTCTTTTGACGTGTTACTTCCTTTGCCTTACGCGCCGCTTCTCTTACCTTTGCGGAAGCTATCGATTTTTTTATTATCGTTTCCGCGGTATTGGAATCTTGCTGTAAAAGCTGTGTAAATGCTTCCGTCGCCAACGCTTCGCAGGCGATACGCGCCTCTACGTTGCCTAGTTTGGTTTTGGTTTGTCCTTCGAACTGAACGTTAGCCATCTTTACTGACATTACTAGCGTTATTCCCTCGCGGAAGTCCTCCCCGATAAGATTGTCTTCCTTGGCTTTTAAAAGACCTTTTGAGCGGGCGTAGTCGTTCATAACCTTAGTCATCGCGGTTTTAAGTCCCGTTTCGTGCATACCGCCCTCGCCGGTAGGTATGTTGTTTACGTAGGAAATAAAGTTTTCCGTATAATTGGAAGTATACTGAAAAGCGAATTCCAATTCCAGCGTGTCGTTTTTACCCGCCCAATACATCGGCGATATATGAAGAGGAGCTTTGTTTTCGTTCAGATACACTACGAAATCGCGCAAACCGCCGTCGTAACAAAATGACTCGATAAACGTATTTCCGTCGTCGTCGCTGGCGCGCTCGTCCGTCAGAACGAAAGTTATCCCTTTGTTTAAAAACGCCAGTTCCTTTACGCGTTTGTGTATCACTTCGCGGTCCATAGCAACAGATTTAAAAACTCGCGAATCCGCCAAAAACGTTATTGTAGAACCGTGTTTGTCGGTAGAGCCGATTTTAGTCAAACGGTCCAAAGGCACACCGCTTTGAATTTTGCCCGTTTCGGGGTTTTGAGGACTGTGAAAATGCTGTACGTATTCGCTGCCGTCCTTGCAGACGTTTACAGTAAGCCAACTGGACAGAGCGTTGGTTACGCTGGCGCCTACTCCGTGAAGTCCGCCCGAATAAGTATAATTTTCGTTGTTAAACTTGCCGCCGGCGTGCAGTTGAGTAAATACCACTTCAACGCCGGATATTTTCAGTTGCGGATGAATATCGACGGGTATTCCTCTTCCGTTATCCGTTACCGTTACGCTTTCGTCGCGGTGAAGAGTTATTTCGATTTTATTTGCAAAGCCGTTGGTGGCTTCGTCTACGGCGTTGTCTACTATCTCCCACAAAAGGTGATGAAGTCCCTTGGTTCCCGTAGTGCCGATATACATACCCGGGCGCATACGCACCGCGTCAAGACCCTCGAGAACCTGTATGTCTTTTGCTTCGTAAGATTTCTGGCTCACTTGTTATTCCTCCGAGAAATTGTTGTCATTTGCTTTCCGTAAACACAAGACGACGGCTTTTATACGCCGCGCCGAATAAATACGGTTTACTTTGTAAATCGATTTCATAAAAAGCATTTCCGTTTAAATATTTTTTCAAACGTATGCTTAACGACTAAAAACGCATAATTATACCGCCGCAACAACAAAAAAAACCGATGTTTCAGACGGCTAAATCATACTGTTTCCGTGTGAATATATTATATCATATTTGTCGTTTTATTGCAAGTATATATTTTATATTTATTCACTAAAAATACTGTAAATTGGCTGAATTATGGGCTTATTCACAATAAATTGTATAAATATAAATTATTTGCATATTTATACAATAAGAATGTATAATTATGCATAAATTATACGGTAAAAATAAAAACTCCCCGCATTTACGGGAAGTCGAATTATAAATTTTACGAAACCGAACTTTAAAGCAGAGCCGCAGCGTCGGCGTCAACTATAACAGTACAATCGGGATGTCTTTGAAGCACGCTTGCAGGACAATCGGCGGACACTTTACCGCTCGTCATATTTTTTACCGCCCTGGCCTTGTTGCTTCCGCTCGCAAGTATGATAATTTTTTTCGCCTGCATTATTTCCGATATACCCATCGTTATCGCTTTTTTAGGGACCTGCGTTTCGTCGTCAAACAAACGCGAATTATCTTTTATCGTGCTTTTCGCAAGGTTCACCACGTGCGTTTTACTGTCAAAAGGCGTGTTCGGCTCGTTAAAACCTATATGACCGTTACTGCCCAAGCCGAGTATTTGAACGTCGCGCGAAGCCGTCCCCAAAAGCGCGGAATATCGCGCGCATTCGTCGGACAAATCGTCGGCCTGTCCGTTGGGAATAAACGTGTTTTTTACGTCGATATCAACGTTATCGAACAATTTTTTACGCATAAAATACGCGTAACTTTGGTTATGGTCTTTGCTTAACCCTACGTATTCGTCGAGATTGACGGCGCGTGTTTTTGCAAAAGACAGCTTTTTTTGACGGCAGAATTCGGCAAGAAGATTATAACAGCCGATAGGCGTAGAACCAGTTGCAAGCCCCAAAGTTGCGTCGGGTTTCGCCGCGACTATTTCAGCCACCATTTCCGCCGCGGTAAGACTTAATTCATCATAATTTTTTACGACTACGATTTTCATTTGTTTTCCTTCTTTTTACCTAAATTTTTAATCTGCGCTTTTAGCGTCAAGCTTTGCATCCAGCCAATCCGCTATATCGGCATAAACCTCGCGTTTGCAGGTTTCGTTTAAGATTTCGTGTCTGCCGCCTTCGTACAAACGCATCGTTACGTCCGTTACTCCGATTTTATTCGAATAAAATTTTTCCAACTTTTTAACTCCTTTTCCGTATTCTCCTACGGGGTCGTTATCGCCGGCAACAAGCAAAATCGGTTTGTTTACGTCAATTTGACCGAAATACGGTTTTTTGTAAAGCTTGGAAATACCGTTCATGAAAGTACGGTAAAAGTTGGCGGAACATACGTAAGAGCAAAATTCGTCCGAATTGTACTTTTTAACCTCTTCTTCGTCGCGGTTAAGCCAAGCGTTTTTGCCGGGGATGCGTTTTTCGTACTGTTTAAAGGATAAGTTGACTATAAGATTTGCAGGGTATCTTCCGCCTTTGTTGCGGCACATATTTTTGGCTACAATTCTGCAAAGCGAATAACTTGCGCCCTTGATAAAGTTTGACCCGACCAAAACGAAGCCGACGACTTCGGGATTTTCTTCTATTACCGCCTGCGTAACGAAACTACCGTAGCTGTGTCCCATCATAAACAGCGGCAAACCGTATTTTTCCTTACAGTGGCTAAGAAGAGTTAGCTGGTCGTTGACATTGTTCGTCCACATATCGCCTTCTTCGTAACCGAGACTGTCGCGCTCGGCTGTAAGACCGTGTCCGCGGTGGTCGTTCATAACAACAACGTATCCGCGACCGTTTAAAAATCTTGCAAAATCGTCGTATCTGGCGGAGTGTTCTACCATTCCGTGGGCAATTTTTACAACAGCTTTGGGATTTTTTACTTCGTCCCAAACGTAGAGCTTTATTTTGCGTCCGTCGTGAGAGGTAAAATCGGATAAAACCATTATGCTTACTATCTCCTTATAATATATTGCTTTTTCTTTATATTTTGCGAAAACGGAAATCGTCCGTCATTTTACAGTCCGAGCGTTTTTTCCACGGAAGCGACCACGAGTTTAAAACTTTCTTCTTCGAAAGGCGATTTTAAACCGCATGCGTCCAACAGTTCGACGAACGTTTTAGTTCCTCCGTAATTCAGAAATTGATTGTACTTTTTAAAAGTAGCGTCGTAATCTTCCTGCGACAAAGCCAAAAACTGCAAAGCCGTAAATTGAGCCAAACAGTAGTCTATATAATAAAACGGACTTTCGAAAATATGCGCTTGACGCTGCCAACGGCGTCCGTCTTGCAGCGCGGGGATTCCCTCCGTCGTCATATGAGGCAAAAACTGCTTTTCTATTTTATTGTAAAACGCGTTGCGTTCCGCCGGAGTCATATCGGGATTATCGTAACAAGTTTGCTGGAAGTAGTCCACTATCGTACCGTATGGAATAAACGTCAGCGCGCCGCCGATGTGATAAAATTTATATTGTTCGGTTTTATCGCCGAAAAACAGGTTTATCCACGGATAAGCCAAAAATTCCATCGACATAGAATGCACTTCCGCCGTTTCCATAGAAATACTGGACAAAAACTCGCTTTCGATAAAAAACGATTTGTAAAACTCAAGCGCGTGTCCGAATTCGTGCGTCAAAACGTCTACGTCGCCGGCGGAACCGTTCCAGTTGGACAAAATAAACGGAAGCTTGTACTCGGGCAATCCCTCGCAGTAACCGCCGCCCCATTTGCCTTCGCGGCTCATAACGTCAAAGCATTCGCTTTCCACCATTTTATCAAATAATTCGCCCGTTTCCTTAGACATTTCGTTGTACATCTTGGAAGCGTTTGCAAACATTTCTTCCGGAGTACCGATAGGACGCGGTTCCTCCTTCGTATAAACGTCGGTATCGTAAATATACTGTTTGCCTAAGCCCAAATCTTTGCCGACTTTTTCGCGCAGTTTACTTGCCAAAGGCACAAGATATTTCAAAACGTTTTCGCGGAATTTTGCTATATCTTCTTTGGTATAGCAGTTGCGCTGCATCTGAAGATACCCCAGCGGCGAAAAGTTTTCGAAGCCCAGTTTTCTACCCATAGCCGTGCGCACTTTTACGAGTTTGTCGTAAATTTCGTCGAGCTGAGCTTTGTTATCTTCGATAGCTTGTCCGAAAGCAGTGAACGCGCCGCGTCTCAGTTCGCGGTCGGCAACCGTAAAATACTTACGGATTCCGCTCATGGGCAGTTTTTCGCCGTTAAAATCTATTACAATACCGCTCATTAACTTGGTATAAGCCGTGGTAAGTTTGTTTTGCTCTACTTTTTCGCTTACGATACGCGGGTCATTGGCGTCAACCGCCATTTGCAGATTAACGAACATCACCTTGGGAAAACGTTTTTCGAGTTCGCTTCTGAAAGGCGTATTTAAATAGCACTTGGCGATTTCTGCGGAGGCGACGGATATTTCCGGTCCGACTTCGTCCAAGTAGTCTTGCTCCGCAGCGTAAAATTCGTCGCGGGTATCCTGCGTAAAACGGATAAACGCTATACGTATGTTCGTTCCCAGTTTTTCGTCGTAATTTTTATATTCGTCGTGAACCGCGTAAAATTCCTCTAACGTTTTAGCGTTTTCGAAACGGAATTTAAAATCGGCGAGTTTTTTTAACACCTCGTCTTTATCCGGTCTTGCGTATTTGATTTGAGATATTTTTACCATAAAAGTTTCTCCTTTTAAGCGTTTAAATAAGTATATAACATATAAAGATTTTTAGCAAGCATAACTTGAGTAAACCGCGCGTTCAAGCGGTAATAAAATTTTTTCATACGGTTTGTTTTTCCGAATCTCTAACAACTTTATTACCGTCGGTTCGCAAAATCTACGTCGACTGCGCATCTGCCGTCAAAACGAAGTTTTTTCCGCAAACAGCGTCAAATCGAATTTAAATTCAACTTCGTTGTTTTTGTCAGAATTTATTTTAACGAAATGCAAAGACTACTAGTTTTTTGCGGCTGTTGATTCAACGTCTAACGAAACTTTTTCGATTTTATCCAAAAAATCGCTTACGATTTTGCGGTAACCGTCGTTATCCGCAAGATAGCTGCGCGCATGCCCTGCGTCGGGAACAAGATGCAATTCGCTGAGATTGTTTTTACACACTGCGAACATCTTTTCGCTATGATGGGGAAAAATAAATTTGTCCGCCGCGCCGTGAATAAAACATATGGGAACGCCGCTGTTTTTTACGTCGTCTATGGGACGGCATTTATCGAATTCGTAACCGTACTTGCGTTTAGCCATATGCGAACAAAACTCTATAACGGGGAAAGACGGCAAATGAAAAGTGTGCTCGTAAACTTCGCGGTAATATTCCGTAGTAGCAGAAAAAGGACAATCGGCCACAACCAAATCGATATCGCCGCGTACGCCCAATTCGCACAAGACCGTTACCGCGCCCATACTTTCGCCGTGCAAAGCCAAAAAAGCGTTTTGACCGAAAGTTTGACGGGTAAAATCTATAACTCTGCTCAAGTCGACGCGTTCGTAATACCCGAGCGTGCAAAATTTTCCTTCGGAACTTCCGAAATAACTGTGGTCGTACAATACTAAATTATAACCTTTATTATAAAAAATCGTAGCGTATTTTAACGAGTTTATTCTATTCCAAGTATGACCGTGGCAAATAACCGCGACCTTGGAGCGCTTCGACGCGCAAGGGTTAAAAACGACTTCTCCGCGCAGCTTACCGTGCAGACCTTCGATTTCGAAATCTTGCTTTTTCCAATTTACATCGTAATCCGTGAAATCCTGTTTTTCGATGTCGCCTTGAACACGACGCGCCTGTTCGAAAGTATGAGCGACAGGCGCAGACGCCATTTTGAGCGTTTTACGCGCGATAACGGCGCTGACCGCAAGCCACAAAACAACGATGCACAAAACCGCGCCTAAACATATAAGCGTGATTACGTAAGGCGCAAGCGGAATGAAAAACGCATTATACGATAACATTTATACAACCTCCGTCGTTAAGCTAATAACTTATAAATAAACCCTAAAACGCATTGCGTTTACTTTAATTCCAAAATCGCACCGCTGTCCGATTCTGTCGCCGATTCGTATATTTTGTCGGCGACTTCTGCGGCGGTATATATGCGGGCGTCGTTTTCTTTACAAAACTCTTCTATTTCTGTTTGAGAATAGCCCGAACACATATCGGTACGGACAATAGGAGGGCATACGGCGTTAACTTTTACGCCAGTTTGCTCTAATTCGCAAGCAAGACTGCGAGTCAGCCCCAACAATGCGTGTTTACTCATCGAATATACGCTTTCGCACGAAGAGCCTTTAACTCCCCATATAGACGAAACGTTGACTATTGCGGGACGCTCGCTTTGCGCAAGTAAAGGGAATGCGTGCTTGCAACAAAAATACGCGCCCTTAACGTTTACCGACATAAGTTCGTCGTATTCTTCTTCCGTTACGTCCTGCAGCTGGCGCGTCAGCGAAACGCCGGCATTGTTTACCAATACGTCCAAACGCTTGAAATACTTTTTTACAAAATCGAACATGGCAGAAATTTCGTCTACGTTTTTAAGGTCGGCTTTGAATAGATGCACGTCGCACCCTTCCGAAGATAACGCAGTTTTCAAATTCCGAGCCGAATCTTCGCTTTTATTGTAGTTGAGTATAACCGTATAACCGTTTCTTGCAAATTTTACGACGGTCGCCGCGCCTATTCCGCGCGCTCCGCCTGTAACCAACGCGATTTTCATAGTTTATATTATATATTATTTTATTATTCAACGCAACATCAACTTGCGCTATTTGTGAGGAATATCTCTTTATATTGGCAAAATTATAATATTATGTCTGTAATAGTAGTTTATATTAAGTTAAAATTTACCAATATTGGACGCGAAACAAATAATTATAAATATAAAAGCGTTTCGAAAGAAACGCTTTCTAGGTTACTATTATTATACGTCCGAATCAGACAGCGCCGACCACTCTTCCATTGCCGATTCGAGTTCCGCGTCGGCAGTTTTAAGACGTTCTAAAACGGGGGCGAGTTTAGAATAGTCGCCCGCGACGTTCGGCGCGCTTAAAACGGAGTTCAACTCGCCGATTTCATTTTCCAGCAGGGTTATCCGGTTTTCCAATTCCTTAAGTTTTTTTGCTCTGTTAGTATCGGCGGCTCGTTGCTTTGCGCTGCGGTAATTTTGAGTTTTAGAAGCGGGCTTTACGACGGCGGGAGTTTCGGCGGCTTTTCTGCTCGCGGCATAACTATCGTAGTTGCCCACAAAAGACGTAATTTTGCCGTCCTCCGCTATCGCCACAACGTTTGCCAAACTGTTGACGAAATATCTGTCGTGCGAAACGAACAGTAAAGTGCCGGTGAATTTTTTCAAAGCGTCCTCCAACGCTTCGCGGCTAGGCAAATCCAAGTGATTGGTCGGCTCGTCCAACAGCAGCAAATTGTTGTCTTTAGCCATTATCATTGCCAGCCCAAGTTTTGCGCGCTCGCCGCCCGAAAGATCGCGAACTTGTTTATAAACGTCGTCAGCCCCCAATGATACGCTTGCAAGCAGCGAACGAATCTCCGTCTGACTCATACGGGTATTATCGAACCACAGTTGATCCAAAACTCTCAAATCGCCTTGAAGATTTAAGTTTTCTTGGTCGTAATAACCGAAGCGGACGTTTTTTCCGAAAACAATTTTACCCGCGTCGCGCTGATCCTGCGCGGCAACGCGTTTGATTAACGTGGACTTTCCCGCTCCGTTCAAGCCCAAAAGCGCAACTCGTTCTCCTCGGCGGATTTGCACGTTAACATTGTCAAGCACCGTTTTATCGCCGTATTTTAACGTCAGATTTTTGATTGTAAGCGGAAATTCGCTCGGTTCACTCGTATAGCCGAATTTAAAACGCGGAGACCGCTCATCCGATTTGGGCGCGTCCAGCACCGTCATTTTATCCAATGTTTTCTCGCGCGATTTCGCCATATCCGCCGTTGACGCGCGAACTTTATTACGCGCTATGTAGTCGGTAAGTTTGGCGATTTCTTTTTGCTGTTTTTCATATTCGCGCCTGTAATTTTCCTGCCGCTCCGCTTTTAACAGCTTGTATTTGGTGTAATTTCCTTTATAACACTGTACGCCGTTATGCTGCACGTCCCAAACGGTAGTACACAGTTTATCTAAAAAATATCTGTCGTGAGAAACCACAATCAACGTCGATTTTTTATCAGCAAGAAAATTTTCCAACCAATCGAGAGTTTTATAGTCAAGGTGATTCGTCGGCTCGTCCAAAATCAATAATTCCGGACGCTGAAGAAGCAATTTGCATAACGCGGCTTTGGTTTTTTCTCCGCCGGAAAGCGTAGAAACTATACGGTCGGAAAATTCTCCCATTCCCATACCGTTTAAAACGGTTTTTACCTTTACTTCGATATTATACGCTTCGGAAACCTCCGCTTCTAACGTCAAACGATGATATTTATCCGAAAGGCGTTCGTATTCGCCGCTAGAAACCGCACAACGCGACATCTGTTCCGAAGTTAAATCCATTTCGTCAAGCAGTCTGATTTGCCTGTCGAATACCGACATCATCTCGTCGAACAGAGTATTATCGGACGTAAAATCGCAATTTTGCCTAAGAAACCCGATAGTTAAGCCGTTCTTTTTGTATAATTCGCCTTGAAACAGCTCCAGTTCGCCGTAAACGCACGAAAGCAGCGTGCTTTTGCCCGCTCCGTTTGCGCCGACCACGCCTATATTATCACCCTCGTTAACGTCTAGGTTGACGTTTTTAAAAATCGTAACGTCGCCGTATCTAAATTCGGCGGACTTAATTTGCAATAACATATATTTAACCCGATGTTTTAGCGGATACTAAAGTATCCTATTTTATTAAAACGGGACAGACTGCGATAAATAACGCTTAGCCCGTCCCTGTCTGTCAGCTGTGTGCAATCAAATTCCGCAAGCCGAAAGCCGCGCATCTTGCGCAGTCCTGCAGTACGGTTCCCGTATAAATTTTACGTAGGTTTTATTCGCCTCTTTTACGCAAAACCCGCTTCGGTTTAGACAAATCAAACAATTTATGGAAAGAGAACAACACAAAGGGCGTTGCCAGTATTTCGACCAAAACAAGCAGAAGCTGCTCTCTGCCAAGCGTAGCGTACGTTAAGAAATTGCGTATAAACGGTATGCAAACGCAAGATAATACTATGCCCCATATACCTACGTACATTGCGGCTTTCCACTTATTAAATGGCTGACAAGCGTAAAACAACGCGAACAATCCGCCGAAAGTATACGTTATGGTAACCATTGTGCCCAGCTCCTGCAAAGGAACCAACGTTTGGTCGAAATCGTGCAAAACGTAAAGCGCGACCGTAGACATAATAAACGTAAGCGAAGCGGGCAAACACCGTTTCATAATATTGGTAAAGAACTTGCCCTTTATCCGTTTTTCGTTGGGTTGCAAAGCAAGAAGCGTCGTCGGCATTGCCACCACTATCCAGTCCATCATGGTAACCTGTAGGTTTGTAAGAGGAGAACGCATAGTTTGATTAAACGCGAAATGCAATAATATAAGCATCAAATTTATCACGATTACGTAAACCGTCTTCATAAAGTACATAGACGACGCGCTTTGAATATTGTTCACTACGCGCCTGCCTTCGGCAACGACTTTAGGCAGATTGGAAAAACTGTCGTCCATCAAAACCAAATGAGAAACCTGACGCGCGGCAGAACTTCCGCCTGCAAGCGAAATAGAACAATCGCTTTCTTTCATTGCCAAAATATCGTTGACGCCGTCGCCGGTCATAGCCACGGTATGCTTCGCTTCGCGCAGCGCGCGCACCAATACCGCTTTTTGGTCGGGCGAGACTCTGCCGAAAACGGTATATTTCGTCGCCGCTTCTTTTACGTCGTCCTCGCTCATACCTTCGAGACTGATATAATTTTCGGCATCTCTTACTCCAACGCGCAAAGCGATATTAGATACCGCCTGAGGATTATCTCCGGAAATTACTTTTATATCGACTTCGTTGCGCATAAACCACTCGATGGTTTCCTGCGCGTCAGGACGGATATGGTCCTCGATAACGATAACGGCCACCGGACGGCGCACCTGAGGCAAAGTATCGCTGCTATATATGGTTGTAGACGAATAAGCGAGCAGCAATACGCGAAAACCCTGTTCTGCGTATTTTTTTACAAGCTCGTTAACGCGCTCGTTGGGAACTTTCAAAACGTATTCGGGAGCGCCCAAAACGTACGTTCCGTTACCTTTAAAAGAGACTGCGGAAAGCTTCCTTTCGGAAGAAAAAGGAATCGTCGTTACCGCTTCGAGCGGCGGTTTTTTAGGAGATCCGAAAAACTTTTTTAACGCTTTAGACGTCATATTATCAGATTTTAGAGCGGAGTTTATACTGGACATAATTTCGCGCACGGTATACGCCGCGCCCGACTGCCGTAAATCTATACTCTCGATAACTTGCATCGTCCCGTCGGTAATAGTCCCCGTTTTATCCAAACACAACGTATCTACGCGGGCAAGCATTTCAATGCAGTATAATTCCTGCACCAGCGTTTTATTTTTTGCCAAGCGCAGAAAAGAAGCCGCAAGCGCTATGCTGGTAAGCAAAAACGGTCCGGCAGGTATCATAGATATAATCGAACCCGCGGTAAAATTTAAGGCGTCCTTATCCAAAGTAAGCAGTGAAAAATTATTCCACGAATTAGCGGGATTAGCCTCGAAATTGACCATATACAGACATACGGTCATAGGCACTATTATTATAGCAATAAATACCAATATCTTTTTTAAAGCGCCCAGCATCTGCGAACGCGGTTTTTGATATTGCTTCGCGCGTCCGGTAAGCTTTGAGATATAATTGTACTTACCTACTGCGGAAACGCAAGCGGTACAGCTTCCGGAGACCACGAAGCTTCCAGCATAAAGCGTGTCGCCTTGGCGTTTTACAACAGCGTCGCTTTCGCCGGTTAAAATTGCCTCGTTAACTTCGACAAATCCGTCTAAAACAATACTGTCGGCGGCAATCTGTTCGCCTCCGGTAATATAAGCTATATCGTCTAACACCAGTTCGCGAACGGGTATTTCCTGAGATTCGCCCTGTCTTACCACCTTTACTTTAGGCTCTGTTATAAGATTAAGCTTATCCAAAGTCAGTTTTGATTTGATTTCCTGAATAATCGCTATCGCAGTGTTGGCTATTACTACGGGCAAAAAAGTACATTGCGCCGCCATACCGTACACGCACAAAACCGTGGCGATAACAATGTATACGATATTAAAAAAAGTAAAAACGTTAGATACGATAATTCCAAAAACGCTTTTGCCGCGGCGAGAATTATCGTGGTTAACCAACCCCTGTTCTACCCTTTCTTCAACTTGCGGCAACAACAGTCCCGCGTCCTTAGAAGGACAAAAACGCGTTACCGAAGATAAATCTGCGGGAAGTTTTACTTTTTTATTACGTTTTTTCGTCGTACTATTTGCCATGTCAGTCTATTTTATTAAAAGCTCCGTTCTTGTATTCGTATATAACTTCGTACCCTTGCTCTTTAAGCTGTTTTAACTGATAACCGAAATTTTTTATTTTGTTGAGCACCGTTACGTTGTAATCCCGACGCAATTCGGCGCAATTTTTCATAACGTTCACTCTGCTTAGTTTGTCGAGTTTTTTATCGACTAATACCGCCGCCCCGCGATTTTTAGCTACGCGCGCGCCTTTTTCCTGCAGCAAAAGAGTTATACGTTCGAACCCGATGGAAAATCCGCAAGCAGGCACGTCCTGTCCCGTCAAACGCCCAATCATTTTGTCGTATCTGCCGCCGCCGGCAACAGAACCGGCAAAACCGTCGAGAGACACTTCGTAAATAGTACCGGTATAGTAACCCATACCGCGCACTAACGTTACGTCGAAGACGACGCGCCCGTTTGCAACCGTTTTGTTTGCAACGTACAATATTTCCTCGATATTTTGCTTGACTTCATCAGGCAGACAGCCGCCAAGCTCCTTGACGCAGCTCTCAAACGGATTGGAACTCGAAGTTATACGGTTTATCATATTGATAAAATCGACCGACTTACCGCTTGCAATCTCTTCCACTTCCTGCATGACGCCGTTTACGCCTATTTTATCTAATTTATCAAGAGCTATAAACACGGCGGATTTCTGCTCTTCGGCAAAACCGCATTTTTCCGCCAAAGCGTTTAAAAGCCTTCTGTCGGAAAGACGCACGGTAACGTCGCTGAAACCCAGATTTCCAAGAGCTTTACACGTAGCGGATATAAGTTCAGTTTCCGCGAGGTTGCTTTCTTCGCCTATCACGTCGATGTCGCACTGTACGAATTGACGGAAACGACCGCGCTGAGGACGGTCGGCGCGCCAAACGCTGTCTATCTGCATAGCCTTGAAAACCGACGGAAGCTGTCCGACGTTGTTGGCGTAAAAGCGCGAAAGAGGAACGGTCAAATCGTAACGAAGACCCAAATCGCACATATTGCTTTCGTCGGAAGCTTGAAGCTTTTCGCCGCGTTTTAAAATTTTAAATATCAGTTTTTCGTTATCTCCGCCCTGCTTGGACGTTAACAGTTCGATGTTCTCCACCGCCGGAGTTTCGATACGGCTAAAACCGTAACTCTCGTACGTTTGCTGAATGACCGACAAAATATGCTGACGTAATGCAAATTCTTTCGGTAAAAAATCTCTCATACCCTTAGCGGGAGTTTTCGGTAACATAGGCTTTAACTCCTATAATTTTTATTTTCTGCGTTTCGTTTTTGCAAAGTTCGAAACGCCGCGCACGGCTTAAAGACTAAGGCTTTAAACGATATACTTATCGTCGTCGGACTTTGCGGAGCGGATTTCTTCCGCAACTTGTTCGTATCCTTTGCGTCCGAACAGCGCGTAAGTAGCGTTTTTACCGCCTTCAACGCCGGGCTGATTGTACGCGTCTACGTTGAACATAGCCCCCGCATAAGCCGTTTGAAGCTGCATGTAATATAGCAACGCGCCGATATTGTATTCGTTAACTTCGTCCAAAACGATTGTATAATTCATACGTCCGCGTTTCGTAAGCGCGTAACGCGTGGCGTACAGTTCCTTAGACATCAATTCGTTTAAAGTATGTCCGCAAAGGAAATTAACGTCGGGAAAATCCTCGCAGCCGTTGGGAATAACCGTAGAAGAACGGAAATTTTCCACTTCGATAAATGTTATTACCTTATCGTACGGTCCTTCGTTATATAGCTGAACTTGACTGTGCTGGTCGGTTACGCCCAAAGCTTTTACGGGAGTTTGCCCGACGTTTACGTAATTACCGTCAAGGTCCGTTTCCTTTCCAAGACTTTCCGCCCAAAGCTGCGCGTACCAATCCGATATATATTTTAAACTGTCGGCGTACGGCATCATAACGCCGATATTTTTGCCTTGCTTTATCGAGAGATACTGTAAAGCCGCAGTTGTAAGAGCAGGATTTTCGCTCAAACTGCCCGACTTACATTTTTTGTCCATATCGCGCGCGCCGTCAAGCATTTTGGAAATATCTATCCCTACTACGGCGGCGGGCAACAAACCTACCGGTGAAAGTTCCGAAAAACGTCCGCCCACACCGTCGGGAATATAAAACGTTTTTATACCGTCCCGCTTAGAAAGTTTTATCAAATTTCCCTTGCTTTCGCTTGTGGTTGCTATAACGTTTTCGGTCGCTTTGTCTCCGAGTTTAGATTGCAGCATATCCATTATGATAAGATACTGACTCATCGTTTCGCTCGTAGCTCCCGATTTTGTGATAACGTTAAACATAGTTTTTTCCGCATCGATAATATCGAAAAGCGCGTTCATTCTTTCGGGGTCTACGTTATCCACAACGTAAAAACGCGGGGTTCCTCGCTTTTCTTTGGATAATTCGTTATAATACAAATGCTTTAAAGCGGTAAAAACGGCTATGGGTCCCAAAGCAGAGCCGCCGATTCCCAAAACGACAAAATTTTCAAAACGGTTTTGAATTTCCTTTGCCGCTGCGTTTATTTGCGCGACTACCGCTTGTTGATTATAAGGGCTGTCCATCCAGCCCTGCATCGCAAGACCTCTGCCCCGCTCTACTTTTTCGTGCGCTTGTTTTGCGAAATCGGAAATTTGAAGCAAATCTTCGTCGCTTATTCCCTCTTTACCCAAAACGCTTTTCATCATATTGTTAAAATTCACTTTAATACTCATTTAAATACACTTCCTTATTTTAAATAATATCAATTAACAGCGGTTTATCTAACAACTAATTTAACGCTTTTGCCCGACGAACGTTTTATTACGCGTTTAACGACTGACCGTAAATCTATCTCGAGCATAATACTCCACTATATATCGTTTTCTATTTTACCATAAACCGCCGTTATTGTGTAGTGTTCGAGGATAAAAATTTAAATACAATTTTCAAATCACAAATTTATATTAAAAATAAGAATATATATTATAAGCAAACCGAACGAAAACGAAACGAATCGGCTTATCGAAACGAAAAAAATTTTTCAATAAAAAATAAATTGGGTTTTTCGGCAAGAATACTTAACGTCGTTTTCGGCGGAGTACTGTTTGCCGATTTTATTTAATAATAACGCTTATAGTATTGGTGCGCCTCGCAATGTCTTTTTCGCTGTTTTTTATGTCTGCAATACCAGCATTTATAGTTTTTTGCTGTCTAGCGCCGAGGTTTTGGTTTCCGATAGTAAACACGCTAACCGGCGTAGAGGCAAGCTTAGCTTCCGTAAAAGGAGGAAATATATCGTACGCGCTTACGATTGTTTCTCTCGCCGTGGATTGTATCGTTATTACCGCCAATAAGTATCGCTTGTAAGCGGAGTTATTTTGCTGCGCACCGATTCCAACGAACCGCTTGCCGTTTTTATTTTTATTATCTCGGTTTTATCTTTTTACTTGCGGCGGGCATAGTTTTAAACTCCGTTAGTCTTTCACGGCCAAACAAACCGACGGTCGGTTAAAACTTATTAAAAATCCGATAATTACCGAATTGTTTTTTACGCAAAAAAACGCGTGGAAATAACATCCACGCGGTAATTTTTTCAGTTATTTAAAAGCGTTTTGAGATAATCGTCCGGAGGGCTTTCGACATAGCATACGTACGGCAGTTCGCTCTCGTCAATGCAGTACATTTTAACCGTCAGTTTACGCGTTTGTCCGCTGTACGCAACGCAGTTTACTACTACTGATGGTACGAATCCGTCCTTTTCGACGGCAACTGTAACCGTACCCCACTCCTTGATATCAGCGTCGTAGCTGTTTAAAAGGTCTTGTAATTCTATCGACGGCGAGTAACCGTTATTGTCGGTATAAAAACTTTTGCCCGACACCGTAACCTTAGCGTTGTGTACGGGATTATTATTCAAATCAACAACTGTTATTTTTATATGCGTATTGTTTGCGGCTACGGTTATACCGTTCGCTTTATCTACGGCGACAAGCACCACCATAACCATCGCTAACAGGGCTAACGCAGCCGCTACGTTTTTTAAAGTCGCTTTCATACGACTATTATACGGCTTGTCTTAAACTATTATGACGAAAATCAATTACGTCGAACGTACAAAAACTAACGAGTAATAATAAAGCCTCGTCTTTATTTTATAGGACTTTTGCCGCTCGTAAACGTATTTTATTACGGAAATAAAAAAATAAGCTTGCAGACGCGACAAACGCATAACGGTACCATCGAACGCCTCCTTAGACGGCTCGTTCCGTTCGACCAACCGTTATAAAAGCGGAATAATTCGTCGCTTTTAATCAAAGACTCCGAAAACTCGTCAACTGTAAACGCGGCTCTGATTTGACGGCAAAAAAGACACTGCCACTAAAACTGAAACGGCAACGCATATCCGTATTTTTGCGATTCTGCCAAGCCTCGACAGTCTATAGAACTCTCTCAAAACAAATAGCAGCACTATTACCGCGTTTACAGCAAAAAAAACAGTACGGCGCGCTTTCGCGTAAGCATCGGGAAATTTCCCGAACGCTGCGCCTGCAATAACGATTAGCAATACTATTCAGCCAACCCAAAGCAAAGCCGGCAAAACGCAGAATCACCCAAAGTCCGATCTTTGATTTCAGATTAAAATTCGTTTTTAACGTTATATTCTAATGTAATATCTGTTATTTCATCAGCATTTAATTTAAAACAAAACAACGTACAATCGCGACACGACGCAATTAAAACAGCGTAACCACGTTAAGTTTTAACGACCGTTTCAATATAGATAAACAGAATAGAACTCAATATGAAAATACCCTCGCCTTATAAGCAAGGGTAATATAAAATCCGATTTTAAGACACGTCGCCGCCGTCGTTGATATACAAAATACCTATCGTATTGGCGCCGCAGTGAGTCGTTACGGTACATCCGGCGGTAGTTTCCAGTATTTCGTCGAAAATACCCCAGGATTTTACGGTTTCGATAACTTGTTCGGCAATTCCCGCGTCCATTTTGGTGTGAGTTACAAAACAGCGCGTTTTATCGGGCTTGGTACAGTTGCATTTTACCCACTCGCCGTACTTATCTACGCAGCGTTTATAACGTCCCATAGGCTTGGTTGCGATGCCCATACGTCCGTCTTTTACTTCGATAACTGGCTTTATTTGCAGCAAATTGGCTCCCAAATACGCAAGCGAAGAACAACGTCCGCCCTTGTACAAAAATTCCAACGTATCGATAATGAAAGAGGCGCGCACCGCTCCTACGCGTTTATTAGCGCGTTCGGCTATTTTGTCTGCGCTTATACCGTTAGCGGCCATATCGCATGCGTCCAACACGAGCAGACCCGTGCCTGTAGACAAATTTCGGCTGTCTACGACGTAAACGTTTTGAAGTTCCTTAGCGGCAACGCAAGCGTTATCGAAAGACCCGGACATATCGGACGAAATATCGAAATGAACAACCGCGTCGTAACCGCCGTTTAGAAATTCTTCAAAAAACTCTTTATATTCCGCCGAACTCCTTGCGCCCGAACGAGGAAGTTTTTTAGCTGAAGCGTAGTAAGCGTAAATATCGTCGGGCACTATCGTTACGCCGTCCAAACGGTCATCATCGCCCAAAGCTACGTGTAAGGGCATTACACCAACGTTATATCGTTCTATAAGTTCTTTAGATAAGTCGCACGTACTGTCGGCGCAAATTTTTATTTTCATTTCATCCTCTTTCGTTTAGACGAAACCGTTAAAACGGCTGCGAAAAACTAACAAAACACGTTTTTTATGCAATTATTCCGCTCAAATTTCAATTAAAACCAACGAAAAACGTTTGCATAGTTATAGTACCATACTTATTATATTTTATCAAGCGATGCGTAAAATAAACTGAATTTTATTTTTGAATTTTACTGCAAAGTATACATTTAGCGTTGACAATACGCCCTACTCCCACAACTGTGCAATCGTCGGGTATATCTTTAAGCACAACCGAGTTGGCTCCGATTTTTACGTTGCTGCCGATAGTTATATTGCCGAGGACTTTGGCTCCGGCTCCTACTATAACGTTATTTTTAAGAGTAGGATGACGTTTATTGCGTTCTTTGCCAGTTCCGCCTAACGTTGCGTTTTGATATATCGTGCAGTTATCGCCGATTATCGCCGTTTCTCCTATGACGACGCCCGTTCCGTGGTCTATAAACAGATTTTTGCCGATTCGTGCCGCAGGATGAATTTCTATACCCGTAAAAAACCTACACGAAAAAGATATCCATTCGGCAATAAATTTAAGCTTTATTTTATAGAAAAAATGCGCGACTCTATACCAGATTACCGCGTGTACACCGGGGTACAACAGCAGAATCTGCAAAGAATTGCGCGCAGCAGGGTCGCGTTGCTTGATTGATTTTAAAAAGCCTTGTTTTTCGCTCATCGCTCTCCTTAAATTAAAATTTAACAGAATTCAACGCGCAGCTACAAAGAAATCGTAGAAATAAGGTCGGATATTCGTTTTAACTTATCTTGAATTACGGAGTATTCTTTTAAAGTATTTTTGTACGCAAGCCAAGAAACCTTGAATATTTTAGGATTTTTCAAGTATAATGCGTTAACCAAAAATTCGCCCGCCTGAGCCGCTTCGTTTGCTCCCGCGTCGGTTAAATTTTGGTCGATAAGCGTTAGGCGAATTTCTTCCATCAAAGTGAACACCTGCGCCATAACGTTAGTTTCCACGTAGATTTTTTCCGCGGAAAAGTACTGTTCGGCTTGCCTTACAAAATCCGCGTTTAAACTATCCGGATCTACGGAACGGAGTAAATCCTCTCCCGCTTCCTTAAAAGGTTTCAAAACTTCCGACGCGAAGCGAGCGTAACGGGCGTCGTTATTCACGTCGTTGTAGTACTCACGCAAAAAATCCAAAAAATTACGTCTGCCGTTGTCAATTTCCGTGAGCAAGCACACGACGAACGCAAACAGCCTTTTACGGTTTCCTGCGCCGACAGGCAGTTTTAAGCTGTTTTCAACCACTCCGTCTGCCCTCGTCCAGGATACTCGGGCGCGTGAAAATTCCATTGCGTACGACATCGTTTTTACCGTTTCGGCAAGACATCTGCGCAACGTAGGCGAAGTCGCCACGCTTTTAAGCACGGTCGCAATATGTTTGTCTACCAAAATCAATTTGCCTTCGATTAGCCTGTTAACGCTGCTGGTAAAAAAGGCGAGTTCATTCGTATTCATATACTTCCTCAACAACTTATACTTATTAGTCGACAGCTTTTGACATTAGTAATATTTTAGCATATTCAGCCTTATTTTGAAAGTATTTTTACCAAAAACATTTAAAACTGTTGTTTATAATGCAATTATGATGTATAATATGATTTACTGTACGTTTATACCTTAAAATCATCCGCTACGACTGTCGTTTTTTATTTGTTATCGTTAAAAAACGATATTACACGTTATAATATGATTAAGTCTTTAAGCGTATAACAACAACTTCCAAGGAGGGACGAAATGCAAGCCGGTATCACGCAGGACAGCACTATGAATAAGCTAATATTGCTGTTTGTGTTTGATAAAATGGAAACGGCGTTAACCGAAGCGACCATTATCGACTTGTGCAGTTATAAAAACAACTGGATTGACTACACGAACTGCAAACAAGCCCTTTTTGACGTTGTGGATAACGGCTTCGTATACAAAAGCGCGCCGATGGGCGGCGGAGACGAGCTATTCGATTTGACGGCAGAAGGCAGATGGTGTTTGAAAAACTTTTACACCCGTATTCCGTCAAGCGTTCGTCAGCTTATCGCAGACGATATCAAGAAAAAACGCATAGACTACCGCAGACGTCAAGACTACGTTGCCAATTATACGAAATGTCCTGACGGAAGTTACGACGTCGTTTTAAAAATCGTCGAACCGACCAAAACGACACTGGAAGTAAAACTAAACGTCATGACGCGTAATATAGCCAAATACCTGGAGCGCAGCTGGCAGGAAAAAGCCCCCACTATCTACAGCAAAATTTCCGACACTCTGATAGACTGACGAGTCAAAATTTTGTTGTAAATTGTTTAAAAACGATTGACAAAAAAAAACGAATACACTATTATAAATAAGCAATGCGAGATTGGCGGAATCGGCAGACGCGCACGTTTAAGGGGCGTGTGGGAGACCGTGTGAGTTCAAGTCTCACATCTCGCACCACAAGGAACGCAGATATTGCGTTCTTTTTTATTGTAATTTTTTTTAATATGCACTGTTTTTTACTACAATAGCTTTACAAAATGAAACCGGCTCGTTTTCAGACTTTAAAAACAATCGTTGTAAAATAAGGAAAATTGTGATATAATAATGCCGCAAAACTACGCGGAAACGACATCGTGAGTTTCAGTTA
This sequence comes from uncultured Christensenellaceae bacterium, assembly GCA_910586905.1. Lineage (GTDB taxonomy): Bacteria > Bacillota > Clostridia > Christensenellales > CAG-314 > Fimimonas. The sequence continues at coordinate 45,568 of CAJUIV010000007.1, read as the reverse complement.
ATCGCAATACTCGGAGGAAAGAATGAAAAAAAGACGCATACTTTCTGCTTATATCGCCGTTTTGCTTATAGCTCTGACGAACGTATCCGTTTTATGTTCGTGCTTTTTGTTTAAACATATCGAAGATACTAACGGAGAAGAGGATTTTTCGTTATGCTCTATCACGGAAGAACAAATTTATTCCAATTCAACGTCGCATGTTGAAATCGGCGCGGTCTCGATACGTAAGGGAAACGTTTTAAATTATTCGGTTAAAAAATTTTCCGGCGTAAAAACGCTGACCAAATTTACCGCGGGCGCGTCGAATATTTACGCGTTTACGATTTCCGTCGCAGCTGCTGCGGGCAATCTGCGCGTATGTTTTATCAATAACGGCGCGATAATTTACGACGTTAAAATCGGAGCTGTCGAATTGGTTAAAATTTCGGACGTAAGCGGAACTTGCGAACTTCGCGTCGCAGGCGAAAGCGCCGCGTTTTCGATAACTATAAGTTAAATTTAAAATTATGAGAATTAAATTATCTTTATTTAAATCACGGTTAAAACATTCCGAAGCGTTCGAGAAAGAGAACGAACTTTTTATTAACGGAATAGAAAGCGCGCTGGGCGCCCCGCTGGAATACGCGGAATTTAGCGACTACGATTGCGACGTAAAATTGTTATTCGTACAAACGGGCGGGTCGGAAGGATTATTTTTACGCGAATACGAAAATTTACGCGAACCCTTCTATCTGCTTACAAACGGAGGAAACAACAGTCTGGCAGCATCTATGGAAATTGCGACATACTTAGGTAACGCAGAAAAAAAATGCGAGATACTGCACGGAAACGCGAGTTATGTTGCAAACCGCATAAAGCATCTAGCCCTTATCGACGGAGTTAAAAACAAACTTGCCAAAACGCGTTTGGGCGTTATAGGCACGCCGTCCGACTGGCTGATTGCTTCCGTACCCGATTACAAAACTGTAAAAAATACGTTGGGCGCAACTCTTGTGAACATTCCTTTAGAAGAAGTTGAAACTTTAGTAAAAAACGGGCAAACGTCAGGCGCGAAGCGTTCGCTCTATCCTAATTGCGATAAAAAGGAATTAGACGCCGCGCTTGAAATCTACGACGCTCTTTATACGATAAAAAACAAATACGCTCTAAACGGACTTACTTTGAGATGTTTCGATTTACTTTCTTCGGTAAAATCGACGGGCTGCCTGGCTCTTGCCGAATTGAACGGACTTGGAATTACCGGAACGTGCGAAGGGGACGTTGCGGCAATGATTACAATGTTCGTTGCAAGTCTTGTTACGGGCGAATCGAACTTTCAAGCCAATCCGGCGCGTATTGACGTCGAAAACAACGCCGTTACTTTTGCGCACTGCACCGTACCCTTAGATATGGTTGAAAGTTACCGATTCGACACTCATTTCGAAAGCGGTATCGGCGTTGCCGTAAAAGGCGAAATGCGTAAAACACGAGTAACTATATTCAGAATATCTGCCGATTTAAAACGTTACTTCGTAAGCGAAGGAACCGTTATTGCGAATTTAAACGAACACGACCTTTGCCGTACTCAAATCGAGGTAAAACTCGATAAGCCCGTAACTGAATTGCTAAAAACTCCGTGCGGCAATCATCACGTTATTACTTACGGCGAACACGCCGAAACGTTTACGCAGCTTATGGATGAGTTGATAGGAGAAAAATGACAAAAAAGAGTTTAAACATGCGTTGCTGCGCGGACAGGGACGTTGTATATTATCGGCGCACGATAATCCCGATAAATATTACGATACAGTGCTTTGGGCGTGTTTGAACATAGTTTCGTACAACCCGCAATGCAAAGGTACGCACAGCGAGTATATTTACGACTTGATAAATTGCTACGAAGATACCGAACCGTTTTTTGAAACCGTTGTGAAAAGTTTTGAAAAAGTCTAAAACGATAAAGATTGGAGATTGCTGTATTTTGCGGAATTGCTAAGTGATTTCGCAGAGGACGGCAAAGAACAAGCGCATAAGGTATTGCGGAATAAATACTCTTTTCGTAGACAGGTTATTTAAAAGAAAAAAACGTCCGAGCGGCGTTTTTTTACTACCTTACGTTTTACGAACACCTGTGTATGACGCTACTGACCGACGTTCAGTCGGTCGGCAAAATAGCGGAAGATATTTAAAGACTGTATTGCGAAAAAACGTATCTTGACGAAAACGATTTGAGTTGGATTGTCAGCGCGATAGATAACGCGTATTTAAAAGCGTTGATAAAAAAATCCCAAAAATCAAGATACGCAGCGCGGTTCGTTAAACTTAAAGAATACCATGAACAACGTATCAAAGACTTTCGAGAGAATCTTTGGAACGCAGAATCAAAGGAAAACGATAACGACGGAAAAAGCCTTGCCGAACGTTATTCGGAAGCTAAAACGGTTACGAAAAAAAAAACGAATACTGTCCGAAATCAACGACGCGGAAAGCGACGACGAAGAGCTGAGACAAGCGGCTCTGCTTTATTAGAAGAAGTACGTCATCCTAAAGCAAGAGAATTTGCGATGCGTTAACCGGACGGCAATTTGATATCCGCTCTGCCGCTGTTCATAAAAAACTTTAAAAAGGGCGACGAAGAGCTGCTAACCAATCCGGTCAAATCCGTTCGCGTAGATTTTAACGGGATTGATTGGCATTCGATATTCTCAGAAGTTATATTTATGTCCGACGACAAACTGAAAGCTCCGGCGGAACTTCTGCGATATTTATACAAAAAAACTATTGTTCTTTTTGCCGAGAAAGCGTATTGAGAATTATGTCCAAACGCAAACTTCTTACCGACGGAATACTGCAGGAGTGCCTTTACGACAGCAGCTTCGATATCAGGCGTTTTGCGGAAAGAAAATTGAATACAAAATAAAAAAATACGGAATCACCATAGGTTCCGTACTTTTTATTTACTTAATTATTTAGATAAAGGTTTCATAGTTGGGAACAGTAGAACGTCGCGGATAGACTGGCAATTTGTATACAGCATCACCATACGGTCGATACCTATGCCGAGTCCGCCCGTAGGCGGCATTCCGTATTCGAGAGCCGTTACGAAATCGTCGTCCAGCATCTGCGCTTCGTCGTCGCCCTGAGCTTTTGCTTTTGCCTGCGCCAAAAATCGTTCGTATTGGTCGATGGGATCGTTAAGTTCCGAAAACGCGTTTCCCATTTCGCTGGCGTTAATAAAAAACTCAAAACGTTCCGTAAGACGGTTATCGCCGGGTTTTTTCTTTGCAAGAGGACTTACTTCTACGGGGTAATCGTATATGAACGTAGGCTGAACAAGCTCTTTTTCCACAAACGCGTCAAAGCATTCGTAAAGCGCGTGTCCCCACGTACGTTTTCCCGCGGTAAGCTCTACTCCTTTATTTTTCGCCGCTTCAACCGCTTGTTCGTCCGTCATACGGACAAAATCGATGCCCGCATATTTTTTAACCGCTTCAAGCATTGTAAGACGTTCCCAGTGATTGAGGTCGATTGTTACTTCGCCGTAAGGAAGCTTACGCGTTCCCAAAACCTTGTCCGCAACATAACAGAACATTCCCTGAGCTATATCCATCATACCGTTAAAATCCGTATAAGCTTCGTACAGCTCTATTGTGGTAAATTCCGGATTGTGTTTCAAATCCATACCCTCGTTACGGAATTGGCGTCCGATTTCATACACTTTTTCAAAGCCGCCGACGATTAAACGCTTTAAATGCAGCTCCGTCGCAATTCGCATATACATATCTATATCGAGCGTATTGTGATGAGTAATAAAAGGCCGAGCGTTCGCTCCCCCCGCTATCGTATTCAAAATAGGCGTTTCGACTTCCAAATAACCGCGGTTATCCAAATATTCGCGAATAGACTTCATTATTTTCGAACGTATAACGAAAGTGCGTTTAACTTCGGGATTGGCTATCAAATCGACGTAACGCTGACGGTATCTGGTTTCGATATCTTTAAGTCCGTGAAATTTTTCCGGCAAAGGCAAAAGCGATTTCGAAAGCAGCGTTATGCTTTTAAGCTTTACCGAAATTTCGCCCATATGGGTACGGAAAACTTCTCCCGTTCCGCCGATAATGTCTCCGATATCCCAGGTTTTAAACGCGGCGTAAACGTCTTCGCCGACTTCGTCGCGTTTTACGTATAGCTGAATTACGCCGTCGCCGTCCAATATATGACAAAAACCGGCCTTACCCATTATACGTCGCGAGGTCATTCTTCCTGCAACGGACACTATCTGAGGTTTGTACTCTTCGCCTTCGGCGTGGTCAACGTAGCCGTCCAAAACCTCTTTTGAGGTATGCGTTTTATCAAATTTCGTAATTTCGAAAGGATTTTTGCCTTCCTCAATCAAAGCGGCAAGTTTTTCGCGGCGTATACGCAGTATTTCGTTTATATCCTGTTCTTGCAGGACGGTGTTTTTTTCTTCGCTCATAGTTACTCCGTGCCGCTGTGCGCGGCAGATTTTAATTTATACGCAAAAATGCGCGCGCTTTACGCGAGCATTTTTACTTAAATTCCGTTACCGTTAAAAGTTTATCTTACGACGCGTAAAACCTTTAAGCGTTTTATTTTTCCGTTAGGCAGCGGAACTTCCACTATTTGCCCTTGAGTAGATTTAAGCAAAGCCGAACCGACGGGAGATTCGTCGCTGATGCGTCCGTGCGCCAAGTCCGCTTCGGCGGTACCTACTATCGTGTAGGTTTTGCAAAGCTGCTCTTTTCCGTCGATAATTTCGGCGCAGGTAACCGTGGTTTCGTGTATAATTTTTGCAAGACGCAGCGTCGCTTCGATTTCCGCTATTTCGCCTTCCATTTCCGCCTGAGCTTTGCGCGCGGCGTCGTACTCGGCGTTTTCGGACAAATCGCCGAAGCCTCTCGCCGTTTTGATTTCTTCCGCTATTTCGGCGCGGCGGACGGATTTTAGATACTCTAAACGTTCTTCCAGCTCTTTACGGCCGGCTTCTGTTAATTGAACTTCGGGCATATGTTATTCTCCTTTAATACGACATAAAACAACTTAAAAGCGTTGCTTTTAAGTTGCTCACTCCGTTATTTGTTTATATTGTACCCCTCGAACGACTTTTTTGTCAAGCGAATACTAAAACCTGCTCGTCGAAAAACTTGCAACCGGATTTGATAACTCCACGTTTCGCGCTTGAAATCCGCCGTCGTTTAAAGAATATACCGTGCAGCCGAGCATATCCTCGTTATAGTAACTGTAGCGCGAAGATTTTAATCCGCAAATCAGGTGGATATTTTCATAAATCAGGTCGCAGTTGTTGATATGCGCGTGTCCGCATATAACACCCAAACAATTATTCAACTCTTTCATTTTAGCAAACATACCCGTATTTTCCATCGGAGCGCCCATTTTTTCGCGCAATTCGCCCCAGCCGAGATTGCCGCCGTTCAAATGAATATTCTTCGCTATTTCAAACTCCATAAGAGGAATGTGAAAAAACGTCAGCGTAGGAACGAACACTCCGTGATTTTGAAGCGTTACGTTATTTACGGCGCGTTCAAACCAATCGATTTGACCGGGATATATATAATCCCAACCTAAACCGGTTTCGTAATTACGATAAGTATTGCTATCCATCAATACGAGACTGTAAAATATCTCGGTTGATTTTTCGTTAACTAAGTTTATTACGTAATTACCCACACCGTTGATATCGGTCGGTCCGCGATTAAACAAACAGTATTTTGCGTTTTCAAACGCGCAAGCCATGTAATTTTTGGTAAGCCCAAGAGATTCGTATTGCTCGTCGTCGTGATTGCCGAATACGGGCGCCCAATAAACGGCGTACTTTTCCATATGTTTAACTAAAGTTTCGAACGTATTTTGTTCCGCGTAGGCATCGACGTTGTCGCCTGTAAGAATAATCAAATCAGGCCGAACAATTTGCACCATTTTGTCTATTTCTTCGAACGCGTCGTCGCACGCCGCAACGGAATCAACCTGAATATCAGCCAACTGCATTATTTTAAAATCGTCCGTATAAACCAAATAAAACGAATTTTCATCACGCACGATTGCCTTTTCGCAGCCGCAAAACAAGCAAGATGATACGACAATCACCAAAACCGAAACTATTAAAACCGTATATTTTCTAATCATTTCAAAACTCGCCAGCATTTATAAACCTACGCAAATTTCAGTTGCCAACTCCATAAAGTTTTGAGCAGCTTTAACGCAATTTTGCTCGTACTCGTCAGCGCCGCCTATTAAACTGTCCGAAATACACTTTACCATCAAACAGGGAATATTATTAAACTTACACGTAAAAAGAATACCTGCAGATTCCATATCGCATACTTCCGCGCCGTAATTTGCGTTTAAAGCGGTTTTCTTAGCGGCATCGGACACAAACTTGTCCGCCGAAGCGCACCTGACGACGGGAATATTACAAACGCTTAAAGCCTTTTTTAAAAGAGCTTTGTCGCATTCTACCGCTACGTCGTCAAAACATTCGTAACGCCCTACGGGCAGAGAATCAATTTCGCTGGTATCCATATCGTAGTGAACTACGTCGCCCACAAAAACGGTAGAAAAAAGCGACGTTTTATCCGTCAGCGCTCCCACCACGCCGAAGTTCAATATAACGTCCGCATTGTACTTAGTTATCAGCAGCTGACACGCCGAAGCTGCGGCGATTTCGCCTACGGAAGGCGGACAGCACAATACCGCGTCGTACCGTCCGAGCTTCAGTTTGTAAACGGAAAACGCTCCGTCGCCGCTCAGTTTAACCGCGCCGGAATCCAAAAAACTTAATGCTTCGGTAACAACAGCGGTAAAAATTCCTATCGTCATAGTTTTCCTCCGTAACGCAACGCCGGCTTTTTAAATATCCTACGACTGATTATCTTTTTTTTCCGTTTACGTATTCCTTTAACTTAAATAAAGGAAGCGCATTCCGTAAAAAGAATTCGGATAATTTGTAAACCAACGATATAACGGAAATATTGTAACATACTAAAGAATAATAGTAAACTTTATAAAAAGTAAAATTTTTAAAATGCAATATACAAAAAACACTTTGCATATCGTTTGATTTTTGTTACAATATTTAAGGAGTTAAAATGAAAATTTGGGCGAAAACAATAGTTGAAGAAAAAATCACTCGCGACTTGCTGTACGAATACGAAGCTATTACCAACGAGGACGAATTTATAAACGCGATGCAAGAAATCTGCGGACAAATGGATATTCCCACGCCGGTTGCAACATACGTAAACTTTAACCACTTCGTTTTGTTTAACAATACTAAATTTAAACAGAGAGATTTTGTCGAAAGCGTTGATTTCGACGTGTTCGATATAGAGGCTGTTCCCGAGAAAAAACACAACTAAAAAACAGAAATTCCGCTCTGCTGCCGATTTTTAAAACCGCGATTGTTCATAACCGCCGACGATATAAATATAAAACGCTTTGTGTCCGACAGCGTGCCACGGTTAACCGACGCATTGCACGTCGCTGCGTAAATTGCCGAAGCGAAATAAACTTGCGTTATATCTAAAAATATGCGGGTATAGTTTAGTGGTAAAACGACTGCTTCCCAAGCAGTAGTTACGGGTCCGATTCCCGTTACCCGCTCCAATAATAACGCCGTATTTTACCGGAAGATAAAATACGGCGTTTTCAGTTTTTCCAAACGCCGTATTCCAGCGAGCAAAATATAATACCGCAAAATACGCAGTAAAGATAAAGCGCTGTAACCGCAGCCGTCAACAACGCCGAAACGTACCGCCTGTTTTTTAAAAGCTCAAAAACCAGCCGACAGGAAAAAATTACGGAGAATATGCCTCCAACAGTCGCTAACGCGTAAGCGGAAAAACAGTATACCGCTATCATATAAACGGAAAACGCAATAAACTGAAAACCGAAAAGGAACAAAGTGGCAGTATCTTTTTCTTTAATCTGCAGCAAACGGAATAAACACAAGCCGTAATATACGAACAATAAAAACCATCCGATTAAAATCAGTCGTTTGTCGGACGCGTAAGCGCTGTTTAACCAATTCTGAAAATACTTTCCTTTATATACTACGGCGCTTAAAACCAAGCACGCCGAACACGATATCGTCAAAGAAGATAGCGCTCGCTTAAAATTGGGGGATAAAACGGTTTTAGTCATATTAAATTATATCGAAAATATAATGATAAATTCTAATAATTCTTTTTAAACGCAAGACTTTTACAAACTCGTAAGATTTTACTATTACGTCATTACAAAAAAACAAACAGCGTTATATAAAACGGACGCGCATATGCGCATCCGTTTTACCTAAATCGAATTCAATATAATCGCTTTAAAAGAGGGTACAGCTCTTTAAACTTTAAATACTTTTCTTCGTAACGTTCGACGCTGTCGGCTTGCGGATATACGGTATGTTTTACTTTTACTATTTTTTCCGTTGCCGAAAGTACGTCGGGATATTCGCCGCAGCCTACCATTGCCAAAATCGCCGCTCCGAAAGCGGGACCTTGCTCCGTCGTCAAAATATTTACGGGTATGCCGAATACGTCGGCGCAAATCTGCCTCCAAGCTTCGCTCTTAGCGCCTCCGCCGCATAAATTGGTCGATTGCACAACAACTCCGTTTTGCCGCGCGACTTCCAAACAATCGCGTAAAGCGAACGCAACGCCTTCCATAACCGCTCTGCTCATATCCGCACGCGAAGTAGTCGCAGACAAACCTATAAACGCGCCCTTAGCGTTAACGTCGTTGTGGGGGCTTCTCTCTCCCGAAAGATACGGCAAAAATATCACGCCGCAGCAATCGGCGTTTCGGGCGGCAGTTTCGTCTTGTTGGTAATCGGCGTTTGCCAAAATATCTTCAAGCCACCACTTGCGGCAGCTGGCAGCCGAAAGTATGCACCCCATCAAATGCCATTTGCCGTTTGCATGCGCGAAACTGTGCAGTGCGTTTGCGCCGTCTACGCTAAAACCGTCCCGAGAGATAAAAATCGTTCCGCTTGTACCGAGCGACACGTTGCAGTCTCCGTTTTTTACGGTGCCGGTACCTATAGCCGCCGCGGCGTTATCGCCTGCGCCTATTATAACTTTTACGTCGGAGGTCAAACCGAGTTCGTCGGCAAATTCTCTTTTTAAATTTCCGATTACGCTGAAACTGTCGTACAATTCAGGCAGCTGATTTTCGCTGACGCGGCATATTTTAAGCATTTCCTGCGACCAACGTTTGTTTTTAACGTCAAGTAAAAGCGTTCCGCTCGCGTCGGAATAATCGGTTGCGAACTCTCCCGTCAGCACATACGCAAGATAATCCTTGGGGAGCATAATTTTAGCTATCCGCGCAAAATTATCAGGTTCGTTTTCGTAAAGCCACAAAAGCTTAGGCGCGGTAAATCCCGCAAAAGCGATGTTACCGGTCAAACCCGAAAGTTTTTCCTTCCCCACCTCTGCGTTTAAATATTCCATTTGTTTTTCAGTTCTGCCGTCGTTCCACAATATGCAGGGACGTATAACTTCGCCGCTTCCGTCCAAAACCACAAGACCGTGCATTTGCCCGCCGAAAGACAAGCCTTTTACGCTGTGCGAGCAGTCTCGCGTAAGCGTTTTTAAAACTTTTTTCAGCGCTGCAATCCAATCGGACGGATTTTGTTCCGTCCAACCGTTTTTCGGATAACGTACTTCGTAGTCGGCGGAACATTGACGTAAAATATTACCGTTTACGTCGGCGAGTATCCCTTTTAACGAGGACGTACCCAAATCGATACCGATATAATAATTCATTTTATTTTCCGTTTAAATCGCGGCAAACAAGCGTTTGTTTAAGCACTACGGTACGAGTAACCGCCTCTTTCGGCTTTATCATTTCAAAGACGTTATCCGCCAAATTTTCGTCGTTTTGACGTATTGCGGAGACATCGCACAGTTCGAACCACTTGTCGTCGTCAAACGTAACCAATCTTACGTTTCTGTTGTTTTCTTTTAAATACTGTAAAACCTCCACTCCGAAATTACTCGTAGCGGAAATGACTGCGTCCGGATTGAACGCTTCTATCGATTTTTGTATCTGCTCGGCGTTTCCTCCAAGCAAGTTAAGATGTTCTACCGCAATTTCAACGCCTTTTTCGCCGTTTAAACGCAAAAGACCCTTTTCACGCGAGGGAACAACCTGTTCGTAACTTATATAAGGATAATCTACGTCCAAAAGCAAAATGCGCTTGTAACCGCAGCCGATTAAATACCGTCCCGCTTCGTAACAGCCGTTTTCGTCGTCGTTTATGATAGTATCAAGATTATCGTAGATTTTACGGAAAACCTGCACCACCTTGATACCGTTTTGAATAGCGATGTTTATAACTCCGCGGTTTTCTTTGTTGGTAGGAGTAAAAAGTATTGCGGAAACGTTGCTGGAAATAAGATAACGAAAACTCCTATCCTCGTCGACCGGATTTTCCGAACTGAACGCGAGTACCAACTCTACGCCTTTTTTCGCCAAAAACTTTTGCAGCGACGCCGCTATGCCGAAATAGTAAGGGTTGTTGATATCCGAGATGATAAATCCTACCGTTTCGAGATTTTTATTTTTCAGCTTTTGAGCGGAAGCGTTGGCAACGTATCCCAACTCTTCGCTCGCTTCCATAACTTTGCGTTTGGCGTCTTCGCTGATATAGCCTATTCCGCGTATTACGCGCGATACGGTAGCCACCGATACGTCTGCGCGTTTCGCTACGTCCTTTATCGTAACCATAAATTCTTTTATGCCCCCCCCCGTAAAAAACGGGGTACACTTTTCCTGCGCTATATATACCTATCCGGCGCTAAGCAGGTTAATTGTATCATAATTAAATATTTTTAACAATCGTTTAGTAAAATCCTCAGTTTTATTTATAGCGCGCAATACGGGATCAACTTATTTATCGCAACGTCTTTAAACGCGGCGTTCCCGTCGGAGAACAACGATGCGGAATACGGCGCGTTAGTCATCGCGGTATGCGCCGTTAGAGCGCTGTCGCCGTTAACGAAAAACTCCACTATTCCGTTATCTACCGTTATTTTAACGTCGAAAACGTCGCTGTCGGGAATTTCCAAACGACTGTTCAATTTATGTTTATCGTCGTCGGGAGAAGCTACGGTAAGATACGCTTTTCCGTTTTCGCGGGATATTGCGACTTCGTAATTTCTGCCGTTTTGACACATAGCGTATCCGGCTTTGCCGCATTCGCTCATATCTAACGTAAATCGGACGAAATTGCGCGAAAACCCGTTGCCAAGCGAAACTCTGCTTTCGCCGACAGTTTCAAGCCGTCCGTCGGCAAACGAAGCGCGGCCTTGTTCCGTTTCGAAATTACCTACGTCAAGTTTGTAAACGCTGCCGTAATTTAAAACTTTTTCAAGACCTTTGTCCATACGTCCGCCGAGACTGCCGTCTTTACGCTGTACAATCTCCCGAGGAAGATTTAAATATCCTCCCCAAGGACTCCACGGCATCGTATCGTACGTTTGCGGTATCCATCCCCACATATATACTTTATCGCCTATTTTTACGGGGCGCGCCGCGCAAAGGTCTTCGCCGTCTACGAAAGCGAAATCTTTACTCGTCCAATCCACGTCTAAACAATCTACGTTTTCGTCGCCGGTCCAATACTGCAGAGGTCCGACTTGGTGCACCGTATTGTAAGCGACTGATACGAACGCGTACCAACGGTTGCCTATTTTCATCAAAGAAGGACATTCCGGCAAATTGCGGCTATAACCTTCCGCTACTTTTACGCCGGCCTTGGTTCGCGAAAGTCCGAATATATCGTCCGTTTGATATATCACCAAATCGGACGTTTGTTTAGAAGAATCGAAATTATAATAACATCCCGCAATTATAAGAAGACGGTTGTTTTCCTCGTCTTTGTAAATCATATTATCGCGCGCGCCGAAGGTATAAATAGTTTTGTCTACGTATTTGTTAACGTCGTACAGAAAATTAAGCCTGCCGTTTTCCTTGTACTTTTGCCAGATTTTATAGTTGTTAGCTTCGGGAATTTCCCTGAAAGTAAGCATATTGTCGGACTCTTCGAGCGCATTTTTGTATTCGCCTTTGCGCGCGTCGTCCGTCCAAAGAAAGCCCATATACAGTTTGCCGCTTTCGCCGTCGTACCAAGGGAATACGTCGCCGTAGTATTTGCCGAAAGAAGTCAAATGATACAGCGTTTCGTCGCTTGCGTCGCCGTAGTATACCACGGGATTACAGCTTATAACGGCGTTTTGCGACGTTACGGTAAAATCGACCGCGTCGCCAGCAGTCAGCTCCGCTTCGGTTTCGAAATAGAATCCTTCGTAATCTCCGCTTGCAAGCGTTTTGCTGTATAACGTTACGCCGTTAAGTTTAATGCTGAACAGCGCGCTGTTCTTACCGTCTAAATATTTTACGTTTCCAAAAATAACGGCGCGCTCCGCACGGTTTGCAACGAAACGCCTTACCGCCGTAGAATTACCGTTGACCGTAACTCTATCGCGGTCAAAGGACACGTCTTTATCTTTCCAGCAGTTATCGGCGTATTCGAGGGGAAGAACGACGTCCTTCCCGCTCATATAATACCAACCGTTATAGCCTTGCTCGCTTTTGAGCGTATAACCGTAACTCGCCATATTCAATTTTGCCATAGTCATATCTCCGTACGGCTCGCTGCGCTCGGGCGAATCATACAAGCCGTCATAGTCGAAATCGTCTTGCGCTGGCGTTTTACACGCACAAAGCAATACCGTTCCGACGATAAGAGCGCCCGTTAAAATCAAAGCAACGACTTTTTTAATCATAAGCTCTTGCGTTTCTTTTTGAGAATCAATACCGCCGCCGCGGTTATTCCGCCTGCTCCTGCCACACCGCCGACAGACGCGCCCACGATAAGAGGTACGTTAGGTTCGTTAGGAGTTTCGTCAGCCTGTACCGTTACGGTTTTTACGGTGCTGGAAATATTGTCTATTTTACAGTAAATTTTATATTCGCCCTCTTTATCCGCGGAGAACGAATACGTCAAAGAATTTGCTCCGTCTACTTTAACGTCGTTTACGTACCACTCGATAGTTGTATACTCGGCGTTATAAGGATTAACGTTTGCCGACAAAGTAGCCGTTTCTCCGATTTTGATTGTCGTAGAAGATACGGAACAGCTTACAGAGGAGAGCGCGGGTCTTTCTTCCGCTATGCCCGTAACCGACAAATTACGGAAACGAATATACGGAACGCCGGCGCCTCCGTCGGGGAAGGTGTTAAATCCTATAGCCGAAGGCAGCGTCATATTTGGATAGTTAACGAAATAAACTTGTACGTCGTTTATATACATAGCAAGATACTTGCCGGAAACAACGTAACTTACTTTGTTCCAGTCTCCTTTTTTAGCTATGCCTGCGTACGACAAATCGGTACCGAAGCCGTAGTCGGCTACGTCGTATTCCATATTTGCAGCTTGGTCTTTTATATAAGGACGGAAGCCGTTTTTATTTACTTCTATCGCTATTTCGACAAAGCCCTGCGGATATTTGGAATTGAGTCCTATAAATCCGGGATAAGAATAGTTAGTATTGTTGATTTCCGTAGGAACGTACATTTCGTAATTTAAAGCGAAGGACATCGTTTCGGGAATAGCTCCGCTAAGATTGTACCAACTGCCGCCTTCCGCGGTGCTATACAGATAGTTACCGCCCTCGTCTTCCTGGCAAGCGTAGTTGCCGTAAATCTCGCCGGGTTTAAGTTCGATTGAGTTTAAAACTTTGTAGTTATCGTCGGCGGAAATTTCTTCCAAAATATTGAAATATAAGTTCACGCTAACCGAAGCTTCCAATCCGCTCGCGCTTGCGCACTCTACGGTTATAACGTCGCCTTTTTTGTACTCGGAAAGATTGAGCGTCAAAGTTTTTCCGTCCACGTCGGTCGTTTCGACGCCATTGACTTTCCAAGTTAAAGCGTCGCTTGCAAGGACGCCAACCGTTTCCGCCGTTATAGTTGCTGTTTCGGTAGTTAAATAGTTATTCTTCGCCGTAGTTAAAGTGAGTTTTCCATTGTTTACTACGATTTCAATTTCGTTACTGGATACGGATTCGTTTTTCATAATCACCTTGTGAGTTCCGACCGAAAGTTCCGTAAGAACAAGCGTTTCGGTTTGCTCTTCCAAAACTTCTCCGTCAAGGTACCACAACGGCTTGTCCGATTCGAAATCGCCCGACAATTCCGCCGTGAACGTAAATTCGTCCGTAGCGTATCCGCTGTTTTTATCCGATTCGATAGATATCATATTATCGAATACTTCGACCGTAATTTCGTTACTTACAAATGTTTCGCTCTTGTAAACGATTTTGTGAACGCCCTCGGTAAGACTGTCGAGAACAAGCGTTTGTTCGGAGGATTCTTGCGCGACGCCGTCAACGTACCAGTCGAACGTTTCGGTTGTTTCCGTCCCGAACATCGTTGCCGTAAAAGTTATTTCTTCGCCCAACTTTGCGCGGATTTTGTCGGAGGAAATAGTAACCGCGGTTTCTTTATCGAAGCCTTGGTACGAAAAATCCGTCCAATACAATCCTCCGCCGCCGCTTTGAACGCGTATATACTGCAAGTAGCCTTTGTCTATGCCGAGTTCGGTAAACGTCGTAGATATTTTAAGTTCGCCGTTAACAAAGTAACGGATATTGTCGCCGAATACCTGAATCAGGAACTCGACGCCGTCGGTTTCGCTGCAAGCAACTGCCGCGCCGTTTGCTGAAGCCCAAGTTGTATCGGGTTTTTTCGCAAAGATTTGAGGAGTGATAAATTCTCTGTCCGCATACGCCTGAAAAGCAACTCCGTAATGATTGCCGTTGTTCGTATCTCCCGTAGAATTGTTAAGTCCGTACAGCGTTATGTTGGGATAATAACCCGTAGCGGCTATATCCGCGTAAGCGAATTTGCCGACAATTTCAAAATTGCCGTTATACAGATTTTGCGCGGAAAGAGGGAAAATTTTGGAAGAACCGGTAGTAGTAACTTCGCTGTGTTCGGAGTAAGATACGCTCAAGCCTTTCGCTTCTTTAACCGTAAAGTTGTCGATAAGAAGATTCAAACGCGCGTCAAACGCAAAACCGGTAATTTTACCTTCGGTTATTTCGCCGCGAGAGTGATAATTATTGTTTCCGAAGTGAGATAAATGCGAAACTGCTCTGCGCGTTCCGTCTATCCACAATTCCACGTAACCGTCGAAATGAACGATTTTTACATTATGTTTTTGAGTCAAATCCACCGAAGCGTAGTTCAGTCCGCCGTGTTCTTCGCCGGAGTTGTTGTAAACAGGATGTCCGTTAAAATCGCTTAGACTCCAAAACTGTCCGTTTCCTTCCGAAGCCAAATAAATATTTGTGCCGTCGTTTCCGTTAAGTCCTACGATGTGGAAGAAGAACGAATCGCCTTGTTCGTCTTTACGCAAAATATCGAAGGAAATTTCGTAATTGTTAGATTCTGTCAGTAAATTCTCGGGGAACGGAACGTTTTGGAATCCGGAATTTATCAATCCCATTCCGTCTTCGACAGAACCGATAAGGTCTTCCCATCCTTCGGGAATGCCGTCGCCGTTGAAATCCTGACTGAGTATAACGTCGCTTGCAGGCGAATCCGCAGTTGCGTCGGGTTTTAAAACGATGCTTGTAGCAAGCAACGCGCCCACAGCGAGTACGAACGTCAAAATCGCAATCAGCATCAAATTAGTTCTCGTGTGCTGTTTCATAGTGTCCTCCTTTGAAACGTTTAAATTATTTTTCTTTATAAATCGGCTGACTCGGTACGCAGTCGATATTGTTGCATAGTACTTTAGAGGTAGGAGTATCGGCGTAGTCAACGCCCTCAAGACAGTGTTCCGTAGAATACAGACATCTGTCGTAAAAAGAACAGCCGTCCGAGCGGTTTTCAAGCGAACCGAGATTCATCGATTTTAACGGCAGTTCGTCGTAAGACGCGAAATCCGGGTCGGGAATAGGCACCGCCTGAATAAGCGCTCTCGTATACGGATGCCGCGGACAGCGCACTACGTCGCCTATGTTGCCCAGCTCCGCTATTTCTCCCAGATACATAACTGCGACTCTTCCGTTACGCGCGATATACCGCGTCGTAGACAAATCGTGAGAAATATACACAAACGACATCCCAAGCTGCTCGTTAAGCTTTTTCATAAGATTTAAGAGCGACAGTCTGAGCGAAACGTCTATCATAGATACCGGTTCGTCGGCGACTATCAATTTGGGGTCGAGAGATATAGCTCTCGCCATCAAAATTCGCTGACGCTGTCCGCCCGAAAGCTGATGCGGATATTTAGTTAAAAACTGCGACGAGGGCTGAAGACCTATAAGAGTCATCAACTCTTCTATACGTTCGTCGATTTGCGCGCGCGTCCACTTTTTGTTGTGCGTTTTTATGGGCGCGTACAAACTGTCGTATATCGTGCGGACGGGATTTAACGCCGCATAACTGTCCTGCTGAATAAACTGTACTTGATTGTAGGAAGCTATCTTTTTTTTGAAAGTTCCCGTAACTTTTTGTCCTTCCAAATAGATATCTCCGCTCGTGGGAGTTAAAAGCCCTGTAATTATCCGGCCGAGAGTGGTTTTTCCGCAGCCCGACTCGCCTACGAGCGCTATAATTTCGCTCTGTTCGATATCCAAACTGATATTTTTTAAAACGTGAATGTGTTTGTCCGTAAGCAAGCCGTTGCTCTTTTTAAATACCATATTGATATTTTCAAGCCGCATTAAGGGCTGCCGTTCTGCCGACGAAACGTTTTCTTCCGTCTGCGTTTTATTTAATTTATCTGCCATTTTTCCTCTCCTCGTAGAAATAACATCTACCCTTTGAGCCGTCGTCCGAATATACGGTCGGCGGCTCGTCGCCGCGGCAAATATCCTGCGCGTAAGGGCAGCGTGGAGAAAATATGCAACCTTTAGGTAAATTCATTAAATCGGGCGGAGCGCCTTCGATAGGGCTTAATTTGTCGATATCGCCTATTATCGAAGGCGTAGCTTTGATAAGCCCCTCGGTATACGGATGTCTGTGCTTACGGAAAATATCGTTAACCGTACCGTATTCTACAAGCCTGCCTCCGTACATAACGCCTACGTAATCGGCGAACTTCGCAACTACGGATATATCGTGAGTCATCAAAATCATCGAGATATCCGTTTCTCTGTTTATTTGCTTTAACAAATTGAAAATATAATTTTGCGTTATTACGTCAAGCGCCGTCGTAGGCTCGTCCAGTATTATCAAATCGGGATTAAGCAGCAACGAAAAAGCAATCATTACGCGCTGTTTCATACCGCCAGACAATTCGTGCGGATAGGAAGATAAAACGCGGTCGGCGTCCAATTTAACGTAAGATAACAAATCTTTGCAGCGCTCGCGCTGCTTTTGTTTATCGCGAACTTCGCCGTGCGCCAGCAGCGTTTCGACAAATTGCTCCTCTACCGTCATAACGGGATTAAGCGCGCTTTGCGCCGCCTGAAAAACCATCGAAACGCGTTTCCAGCGGAACTCTTTGAGCTGTTTTTCCTTTAAGCCGCTTACGACGGTTTCTTTTTCCTCGCCGTCAGCGTTATCGAAAAATACGATTTCACCCGCAGCGATTTTGCCGGGCTCGGAAATACATTTGATAATCGAGGACGACAAAGTAGTTTTTCCGCTTCCGCTTTCTCCGACAAGCGCGGTTATCTTTCCGCGTTTAATACCTAACGAAACGTCCGTTACCGCCCGAATCGTGTATTTTTTAAGCGGATAGTCTATAGACACATTGCGAAATTCAATTATGTTTTCGTTCATTTCCGCTCCTTTACATTACTTTGAGTCTGGGATTCAACGTTTCGTCCAATCCGTTTGCCAGCATTAGCATAGCCGACTGGAATATAACGATTGCCACAAGCGGATACATAAGTATCGCTACGTTTTGAGGATTGATAAGTCCTTTTGTGCGAGCCGCGTTTATTATCGCGCCCCAGTTGGTAGGGTCGTAAGCGGCAAGACCTACGAGCATAATTCCCACGCTGGCCATAATGGCGTTGCGCATAGCCATAACGAAGTTTATAACGATATAACTGAATACGTTAGGCAAAAGCTCTTTAAAGATAACGTGCGCCTTAGACATACGCATAACAGCGCATATTTGAATGAAGTCGCGTTCTTTCAAACTCATAACCTGTACGCGAATAGCGCGGCAAAGTCCCGCCCAACTCCATATAGATATAACCATTGCGAGCGATATGGGGGTGTCGATTGTGATTATGGCAGCAAGCAGCAAATATACGGGGAAAGACGGTATAGACAAAAATATATTGGTGATACCCATGATAATTTTGTCTACCCAACCGCCCACGAAACCGCTTACTATACCCAGTACCGTACCTATTACTACGGTAAATATAGCCGAGAAAAACGCTATTTCCAAAATCGACGACGTGCCGGCTATCATCTGACGGAATACGTCGCGTCCCAGCCAGTCTGTGCCGAACGGGTGTTCCAACGACGGATTCAGATATTTGTTCGCAACGTCGGTATCTGCGTTATATGGAAAAATCAGTTTTCCGAATATCGCAATAAAAACGAACAACGCAAGTATGACGAACCCCGCAATCGTTTTGGGATTGGAAAAAACCTTTTTGCACGTTTTTCCGAAACTTATAAAAAATTCGCGCAAAGTTTTTCCTACCAGGATAAAAAAGTTTTTCGCTTTACTCATACCTTTTTACCCCCTCTTAACCCGCGGGTCGATAAGCGGGTAAATCAAGTCGACGATTAGATTAACAACGATTACCATTGCGGCGGAAAAGAATATCAGTCCTTGCACCACCATATAGTCTTTGGTTACTATGCGGTTGGATATTTCCAAACCGATACCCGGATAGTTGAAAATGCTTTCCATTAAAGTAGCTCCGCCGAACAGCGCGCCGAAAGTTACTCCGAACATCGTAACTAGCGGCAAAAGAGCGTTTTTGCGCATATATTTGTTGCGGATAGTTCTATCCGACAAACCTCTTGCGCGGGCGGCGTTGATATAGTCCTCGCCGAGTACGCCTATACAGCTGCCGCGCATATGCAAAATCCAGTTGCCCGTTTGTACTAGCGTATACGACAATATAGGCAGAAACGCGTGATGCAAAACGCTTCCGATAAACGGGAAGTTGAAACCCGGCGTAGTGTTAAATGCGTCGTAGTTGTTTTGCGAAGGAAACCAGTTAAGCTTGTAAGCGAAAACGATTACCAACAAAAGCGCCATGAGATAATCGGGAATAGAACCCGAAACCGCAATATAAGCCGACGCGATTTTATTGCCAATTCCTTTACGGCGCTGAGCGACGAAGCCGCCGATAAGCACGCCTAAAAAGAAACTTATAAACAACGCCACGGAGGAAACGAACAGCGTCCACGGAAGTCGGGTTTTTAAAAGCGTATTCGCGGAAACGCCCGTTTCCAAATACGATTCGCCCAACTGTCCGCGGAAAAGTCCTCCTACGTAACGGAAGAACGCTGAAAACACGTCTTCATTCGGGTCGTAATTCAACAACTGCGAAGCGAGTTCGTAGGCGCGATCGAAGGTAATGCCTTGCTGCGCCTGCAGTTTTAACGCGTACAGCTCCACTATATCTCCGGGAATAAGACGCAAAAGGAAAAACAGCAGTATAATCGTTAAGGCTAGCGTAATAAGAGCGACGCCTATTTTTGCAAAAAAGTACTTGTACTTAACAAAGAATCTTGCGATTGCTTTACCAGCTTTTTTGACAAACGATTTGAATTTTTGCTTACTTTGAGTCATTATTACTCCGTTTATTTTGCACTATTGGGTTGATAATATCCGTACGCCAGCATATAGTTGGTAGCGTATACCAGGTTAGTTCTGGCAACTTTGAAGAAGTCGTCCGTTCCTGCCTGAGGAACATAGGTAACGTTTCGGTTTTCGCTCCAATACTCTTCCAAAGGAACGCCTTTTATTCTGCCAACGTTGAGCGTGGAAGCAGTTACGTTTTGGAAAAATTGAACGCCCAAACACAATTCGGACAAACCGGTGTTAAACACGTCTACAAGATATTGCAATTCGCTTTCGTCAATCGAATAGAACGAGTTTATATAATCCGCGAATTCGTATTTGTTCGTATCGCCGTCTAAGCCGTCGAAAACGAGTTTTACGCTACCCGCTTTTTGTGTGTCGTAATAGTTATTGGGATAAGTTTCTACGTGAATCCAACGCGCGTATACGCTGGAGAATTGGTTATAACTGCCCGTAGGATACGAAAAACTCATATTGAGGTCGGTCCACTCTAGCATAAGGTCGTACGTACTGTTTTCTTCGGGAGCTTGAGAATAGAAGTTACTTGTTTTGAGCAAGTTTATTTTGATTCCGAATTTTTCCAGCTGAGCCGCAGCCGCTTCGCCCGCGGTAGCGGAAATATCGTGTCCGCTCGGGCAAGCGAGCGTCAGCTCTACTTTTTTTCCGTTTGCGTACCAACCGTCGTTTTGTTTCGTCCATCCCTCTGCCGTAAGCAGTTCTTCCGCTTTCGCAGTGTTATACTCGTACTTTTTAAGAGCGTTAAAGTGTTTTTCGCTCATATACGTTTGAGCTTCGGAAGCCGCCATACCCAAAAGCGGATAGTACGAAGTCGTCGCGTACGGATTCGCAGCGTCCTTTATCTCCTCTCTGTTGAAAATATATTGAAACGCTTTTCTTACGCCGAGAGTAAGCAAAGGCTTTTTGATGTTAAACGTTATACCTATAGAACCGGGGTCGTACATTTTCAAATTTACAAGGTCGGGATTGGAATCCAACATACTTTCCAGCGTATCCTGTTGTATAAAGCCGTCGAAATAGTCGACGTATCCGGTAGAAATAAGCTGATACGTTTGGTTTAAATCGTTCGACGAATACAATTTGATAATTTTGAAACCTATATTTTCAGCGTTCCAGTAAAATTCGTTTTTAACAAGCTTTATTTGAGTAGCGGAAAATACGTCGGGTTTAAACGGACCGGTCGCTATATACCAAGACGGACTGTAAGAGAAAAACGCGTTGCGTGTTTTGTTAAGCTCTACTATCTGCTCGTCGGTCGAAAAACGGTTAAACGCTCCCCACAAAGCGGAATTTCTGTTTACGGGCGAGTTCATAACGATGTTAAACACAGGGTCTACGTACATCGAGAATTCGTCGTATTTTACGGTCCCCGATTTATCCTGAGCTATAAGAAGTTCTTTTACCGTATCGTTAGGCTCTTTCAGAGGATTCCAGACAAATTGAACGGTTTTGTCGTCCGCGGCTTTTACGGCTACCATATAGTTGCTGGAAGTCGGGTGAATCATATAGTAGTAAGCCCATACGTCTTTTGCGGTAAAGTCCTCTCCGTTTTGCCATTTGGCGTTAGGACGGATTTTGACCGTTGTAACCGACACTTCCAAATCGGCTTGTTCTTCGGGCGTCGATGCATCCAATTGCTCGGCGTAGTAATCGAACGCGTCCTGTCCCATAACGTCTTTATAAGAAGACATCGGCTCTCTGGTATGAACGGGGTTGCCGTCGGCGAGCTGCGCAAAAATTTCGTCGGTCGAACGCACGTAACGGTACAGTCCTTCAACGACGAAATAATCGTACGCCGTACAGTTAGTATTGCTGTTATAGTGATTCACCAATCCGCTCGTCGTCCAAGAAGACACCATAGCAAACGAGTCGTCCGTATTCTTTCCCTTGTTCGTATTATCGCAAGCGAACAGACCCAAACAGGCAGTTAACGCCAATACGATTCCGACGGAAATGCAAAGTAGTCGTTTTTTCATAATAACCTCCGAGAATTAGTTTCGATGAATTATCAATCGAATATATTTTGCAAATCTGCCAATTTGCATATCTTTACGTTGCCCGCTTCGCCGCCGTTCATCGCCAATCCGTACGAAACGTTTAGTCCCAATTCGGTATGCGCGGTAAGCGAATATTTGTCGTTTACAAACGCCTCTACAAACTGTCCGTCTACAACAATTTTCAAAGAACAGTCCGCTAAATCGCCTTCGATTTTTATCCACGTACCGGAAAGAGGATTTTGCGTATTACGCGTTATAACCAAGTAACTGCCGGAATTTTGCTTTACGACGCCTACGTAGTAAACTACGGCGCCCGAACGGACGGTTACGTAAGTATAATTACCTACAAAGTTCGCCGAAAAGTTTGCGAATATCAAATTACGCGATAAAACCGAGTTATCGGTAACCGTACCCGTACCGCTGAATTTATTGCCGTTTGCCGTTACGCCGTTTAAGCTTGCGCTATCGCTTTCCAACGTCTTTATCAATCCTTTGTTAAGAAGTCGGGTCAGGTATTCGTCCGCTCTCGAATAAAGCAATCCGTCTTCGCCGGCGTACACTTCGCGAGCCAAATTGAGATAACCTCCCCACACGCTTGCGTGAGGTTTGTAGTTTAGCCAACCGAACATATAGTACTTATCACCCACCTGACACAGCTGCGCCGCGTGAAGGTCGCCGCCGTCAAGACAATATTCCGTTTTAGCGTTCCAATCTACGTTTTGCGGCAAAACGTTCTTATCGCCGACGCGGTAACTTAATCTGCCGACGTTGCCCGCCGTACCCGTGCCGTACTCCGAATAAAATAAGTACCATCTGTCTCCTATTTTTTTGAGCTGAGGGCATTCGGGGTCGCCTTTGCCTGTGAAAGACAGCAGTTTCGTATAATCCGAGGAATATCTGCCTTGACCGTCCGCAACGTACAATGCCAGCCCTTTGTCGCCCTTATCCGATTTGTCGCTATAATAATTGATAACTACGCAATAGTAACTGTCGGAATCCTTATCGTAAAAAATGTCGGGGTCTCTGCCCGAATATACGCCCTGCCCGAAGTAGGCGCGGTAACTGTACTTAAGCAGCCCGTCTTTTTCGTCCACGTAAGCTGCCGCTCCCTGACTCCAAGTCAGTAAATCGTCGCTAACCGAAGCGCCTGCATAATTACCTTTGCCGTAGCAGGAACGGTATCTTCCGTCCTTATCTTGATAAACTCCCAGCGCGAAATACAACTCCTGCTCGACCGGATTTTTAGGGTCGATACCTATCGGTTGATTATCGAAACGAATAAAATCGCCGCTCACGGTTGCAAGAGATTGAAACTGAGGATATTTTGTGCCTTGCTGCAATCCCGTTGACAAATAGTACATATAAAGTTTGCCGCTTTTAGCGTCGTAAAACGGATGAACGTCGCCGTAGTAACCGTCTACGGTAGTATGCAGCAACGTTTCGGCGCTATTTAAATAGTCGACGGTCGGATTCCAATATACCGTCGCCTCGCCTTTTACGACAAATCTGACTTCATCGCCCTTAGAAAGCGATACGCTGTCGTTATGATAAACGCCGATTTCGTCTTCTACGACGCGCTTGCACAACTCTCTGTCGTTAACAAGCACGGATATTTCCGTTTGTCCTTTTACAGAATAACAATGTCCGCTAACCGTAACGCTGCCGCTTTCGGGAGCTATAAAAGTTCTGACCGCTTTGGAAGCTAAGACGCTAGTCATTTCTCCCTGCGAGATAACGGCGTCTTCTCCTTTCCACGCGTTATCGGCGTACACCATTTGAAGATACTCGCCGCCGCTCAGATATTCGTAGTAAAAATTGTTATACCCCTGAGTTTGTTTACCGACGTAACCGTAACTTGCTTTGTACGTAGATTTACCTGTTATCAAAGCCGATTCCTTCGGCGCGTATTTGTAAATATCCGAATACTTCATAGTCTTCTCCTCATCGTCCGTATCGGGCGGTTTTACGCAAGATACCAAAGTAAATAAAAGAGATATAAGCAGTAAAGCCGCAAACAATTTTTTACTCATCCTTTTTAATCTCCTTTGATTGTTCTTTCCGCTCCTTAATGCGCCTGCCGATAACTACTGCTGCCACTAAAATCAGCATCAGCGCCGCCGATATAACCGTAATAACGAATTCCGCGCTGAACGGCTCGACTATAAACAACATAATAACGTTAGTTATAAACAGAAAAAGCGCCAGCTTCAATGTAACGGATAGTATTTTATCCATAACGTTCTCCTTAACCGATTATCTTGTAAACAGCTTTACGTTGCCGAATTTTACCTTCGTATCCTTTGTGTACAAACCGAAATTACCTTTTTTAAAGTCGAACATACGCGCGCTCATCGCAACTTTGTCGTTGACGTAAACTTCCAAAACGCTTTCTTCGGCTATAATAATCATCTTATTTTTTTCACCCGGTTTAAGCGGGCAGTATCTTTCCACGTCTACGTTGACGTGTACCGTATTATCCTTACGGGGAAATTTATCGAAACACAGCCGGTTAAAACGCGGTTCGAAGCGCACTTCGTAACGACGAGAAAGATTGTCGCTCTCACGCAAAATAACGCCGAAATCGCCTATATCGTCCGTCGTTTCGAATTCGAGTTCGATTTTAAAATTTTGAGGCGTTTCGCCAAACATAACCGCGCTTTTTATTCCGTTTTCTCCGACGCTTACGGCGTACTCGTTGCCGTCGACAGCGCCGAAAGTCAGTCCCCGTTCGAGTTTGACTTCTTTGTCGAAACTCGCGGCTACTTCGTCCGGACATTTTACGTACAGAGTCCCGTCTTCGTCCTGAACCAACTCGTGCGGAATTATCGTGCCTCCCCACTGCCAAAATTCATCGTCCCGTTCGTTGTTTTTGATACAGTTCCACCCGAACATAATGCGTCGTTTTCCGTCGAATGCGCTCTTGGCCGCGTAAAAAGCGTGTCCGTCGAAACTGTTTACTTTGGGCGTTCTCCAAGGTCCTTTAAGGCTTTTGCTCATACGGTACGTGGTACATATTCTGTCGGTAAACTCGCTGAACACCAAATACCAGTAATCGCCCATTTTGAACAAATCGGGACATTCGTGCGTAAAGAATGCCGACGGCGCGTAAAACGGCTCGCGAGATACCTCCCAATTAAACAAATCGTCAGAGTACGCAATAAGCGTTACGCCCTTAACGTCCGTCGGACTATCCGATTTCAATCTTCCGGCTATAAGCATGCAGTATTTGTTTTCGGTGTCGTCGAAAAATACGAACGGGTCGCGGAAATCGTGCATCTCCAGCCATTCCGGCGCTTCGAAAACGAATTCGGGTACTTTACGTAAATTCGTAAGACTGTCGCCTTTTGCCATAAGAATTTTTTGTTCGGGCAATCCTTGTCTACGCAGGTGCGGATTGTGTCCCGTATAAAAAACGTAATATTCGCCGTTAAACTTAACCGTGCAGCCGGTAAATACGTATAAATCCTGTTCGCTTTGCTTTCCTCGCAAAATCGTCGGTCCGTTATCGACATAATGCACTAAATCGCTAGTGGTAAGCAAACACCACGGGCAGCCTTCGCCGTCGTTTTTAACGTCGCGATAATCCCGTAAATAAAAAAGTTTAAACTCGCCGTCTTCGTAATAGGGAACTACGTCCGCGCAAACTGATTTTCCTTTCGACCTGTAATACACTGCTTCACCTCTGTTTTTCTTCGGTTCTTTTAGTATGTCTAACCGCATGATTTTTATAATTATGTTATATGTAAACGTTTACATATTTTTAAAAAAATAAATTGGTCATGCATAACGCGCTATTTAACCAATTTTTCGACCTAACTAAATTATATCAAATACAATCGCTTAAGCTCAACCGCTATCTTCCGATAAACCTTCAATTCGGAAATCGCTCAGTTATTTGTGTAATCGTTTACATAACTATAATAACACGTTTTTCCGACTTGTCAATACCCAAATTAAAATTTAAACGGTTTTTTTTGACAATTTTATATAATTATTCGCATTGTTTTGTATTCTATGTCATATGAAAGTTTGTTTAACGTTATGGCGAGTACAAATAAATCAATCTTCCGCTCAACCGGTTTCGGCAAAATTTTGCAAAACTTTCCGATAAATAATAAAACGACTGCAAATCGTTTTGCAGTCGCATTACTCGACATTAAAAGATATAACGGTCAACGTATACGTTCGTTTAAGAAAGCAATTCTGAAACCAAACGAACGGCGCGAATTTTAGCTTCGTCTACAAGCCCGTCCGCGTCGTCGGGACGCACGTCCAGACCGAATGCCGAAATCATAGAAAACCGTTTAATACCGAAAAATTTACAAAGCGCAATTAGATAAGGCGACGCCTGTTCCATATCGCTTCCGTCGGGTATATCCATCCCGCGGGTCGTTATATAAACCATACGTTCCGCGCGGCATAATCCCTCGCTACCCTCTTGCGTACATTTGAAAGTTAAATTTGAGACCGACACGTTTTCGAAATAAGTTTTAAGTTTAGCGGGTATCCCCATATCCCAAAACGGAGCCGCCACCACTATTAAATCGGCTGCGGCAAACTGTTTGGCGTAATCGAACGTTTTTTCATCCGTTAAACCTAAACTTAAAAGATTTTCTCGGTTTTCGTATTCCTTTCGTCCCAAAGGCGCAAGATTAGTTTCGTCCACGGTAACGATTTCTATTTTAAACGACGCCGTTTTTTTAAGCTCCGCTATAAACGCGTCCGCTATTTTTTTCGTTCTCGAGTTCTCGGCTCTTATACAAGAATTTATAAACAAAACTTTTTTCATATTACAGACCTACCTTTTTGTACCGATTAAAAAATAAACCGCCCCATTGAACCGATTTTTATTTTGAAACGTTGAAATTCGGTTACGACTGATATTAGCTACGTTATATAGTTTAAACGAAAATAACATTTACTAACCGTTTGCGGATATACGTCTTACGCATAAGACGACGCAGGAAGAAATCATTATCAAGCGTAGCTAAAAGCACGCGGCAACAGAGTCGAATACTATCCGATATATCGCAAACGAAGGCTACGTTTACCGTATAACCGAATATTTTAAAACCCCTTAAATTTAACCGTCAATTTATTTTAACGGATTTGATTTTAAAAATCAATAAAAGCGCCTCATTTACCGTAGTTCACATAGAAAATTTAATAAGACGCAACAAAAAGATTTAGGCATGAAGTTAGGCTATGCCGTTTCCGTACTTTTTTTCGTGGACGAACCGGGCTTCTTGTAACCCAGTGAGTTATAGATATATTTTTATTGCGTTCTTTCATATTTCGTTATATAATGATTGCACGATAAACAGTAATTTAACGGAGAGTAGATAAAATGAAAAAAAATATTATAATAGTTTTGATTTACCTACTTGTGTGCGTAACAATAGGCTTGACGGGCTGCGGAAATGAATTTGCAAAACAAGAATATAATAACGCCGAAAAAATAGCGCAAATCGAAGATCGTTATGCAAAAGACAATTCGGTTTTTAACCCCATAGACGGCGGATACTCTCTGACGGTTTCAAAATTCAACGGACGGCAAACTCTTTGGAATAAAACTCTCGAAAAGAGTGCAGAAATAGAAATACAGCTTGATTTGAGTATTTCAAGCGGCAGCGCGAAAGTCGTATATATTGATTGCAATAATAACGTTAACGTTTTGATAGAATGCTCGCAAAACGATTCCAATGAGCAAACGGCGACAAAAACCGTTTCTTTAACAAGCGGATTAAACCGATTGAAGATTGTCGGATTCGATTGCAAAGACATAGACTTGAAAATATTATTTGACGAGCCGCACATCGATAGCAACGACTAAATCTCAATTTATGTTTATAAATAATTCGTATTTAAAAAGTTCTCGAACAAATTGTTTGAGAACTTTTTACAATCGTATGATTTGTCCCTATGGGGAGTTCGCGTTACCGGACAAGCTTTTATTGTATAACCGTAAAAACGTACTAATAAACAAGCATTAAACAATTACGTAAAATAATTCTCCGTATATACCGCAGCGTATTGACAGAGATTTTTCAATATGCTATATTTATTCAACGTTAGAGCACATCCGATTTTTATCATATTATTATACGGGAGACAATATTTTTATGAAAAAACTCAATTTAACAACGAACAACGTTATAACCTGCATATTGTATTTGGTAATAGGCATACTTCTTTGCGCATTACGCACAGGCTTGCTGAATATTTTAATGACTGTTATAGGAATACTGTTTATAGCGTACGGAGTATACGACGTAATAAAAAACCGCGATAACATCGCAAAGGGAATAATCGAAATTACTATCGGAGTTGTGATACTCGTACTCGGTTGGACTATCGGAACAATAGTTCTGCTTGTTTTCGGTATATTGATTACGCTTAAAGGCGTTTTGGATTTGATAAACAACATCAAAGAGAAAAAGGGTACGATAGATTTGATAAACGCTATAGTAACTATCGTAGTAGGAATAATACTCTGCGTTGCTCCGTTTGCAATAGGCGATATAATCTGTATTATCGTAGGCGTTATATTTATCATCAACGGAATACTTGCGCTGTTCGGAGAAAAACTGGCGTAATCGCCCGAAAATCCAATAGCAATAAACCCGCTCGAAATTATATCCTGCGGGTTTTATTTTGCTTAGTCGAACTAATACGTTTTATTTTATTGTAAAGTCGTTGATTTGTAATAACTCGACTCAACCACTCACTAAACCGTCATACTACTAAATTGCAAAGCTTCGGTTACTGCGCCGCAAAACACCGTAAAAACAAAATATTGCGTTTATTCGGGATACAACGTCAAAATGTATTCTTAAAGATAAAGCATACCTTTTTTCGCTTGCAAATACTCATCACGATGCTTTAAACGGTAACGTTTGCCGTCCTTTACAAAGTTGGAACCCGTTTGGTGAAAATCGAATTTGACGTTAAACAAATCGCAATCCTTTTTGATAAGCTTGACCCAATCGAAATTACATTCGCGCGCGTTTGCGTACGATTCGCCGCCGACGGAAACCATATCGAATTTACCTGCCCGGAAATAAGGTTTTAAATCGACGTATTCCAAAATAGGCGCAACAAAAATATATTTACGTTTTGCGTTAAATTTCGCAAATACCGGCAGACGTTTTTCCGCCGCTTGATTGTTTTCGCACGAAACTGCTACGGTAACGTTATCGTATCCGCTTCCCCAGTTTTCGGGGATACGGCTCGCCGCACGTTCGATACGCTTTGTACATATCAGGAAATTTACGTCGGGGCGCTTAGCCATTATCTCCCAAGCTTCGCCGCGCCATCCGTCGGCTTCTTCTATAAAAAAATCACTGGTAAAGCATACCGGTAATTCAACTCCGGACGGAACGACGTAACTACCCGTTCTGTCCTTCTTTAAAGGTAAATTAAAATTAGTTTTGGACCGAGTAACCAATCTCGCGTCCTTATCGCGTGCGCCGTCCAAATAGTACACGTAACAATTTAAACACCCTGCGCTGCACTTATGACAGCCGTGCCACGGGTTCCACATAAAAGATTTCAATTTCACTCCGCTATTTCGCCGTTGACGAAAAAACGTCCTGCTATACCACAGAACGTTTTTTCATTATAATGATACTAAACTAAATTCTCAAGCTGACGCGTTAAATTTTGTAAATTTTCACGTTTCACTTCGATTTCGGCGGTAAACATTCTAAAAAACTCCGCGTCGGTAGGGTCGGGGTCTTTACGGCTGATAAGAGCTTCAATCAGACTCGCTTGCGAACGCGAACGTTTGATTTCCAAAAGTTTGATTTCTTCTTCTAAAATGTGTATCTCTTTTGCAAGTTTACTTCTTTGCGACATAATTCGAACTCCTTTTAATTTATAATAGATTTTTAAAATTATTTCTTTTGCTTAGCCTTTTCTTCGGCTTCTTCGCGGGCTTTTGCCTCCGCGATTGATTCCGCAGCTTCTCTGGCTTTTCTGTTAGCTCTTACCGCCGCAATAGTAGCGTCGACGTTCGCTTTGGTACGCATTGCGATAATAACTTTTCCGGTAAGCATTTGAAGAACTCCCTTTTCGTGAAGAATTCCAAATACCATCGCTACTATTCCCAAAGATCCTACTACGATAATAACTACCGCCCACCAAGGAAGTCCGTTGGGAAATACGTTAAATACTATAGTTTCGCTGAGTCCGTAATAATCGGCTGTTTCCGCAACGCTTGCGGTTAAAATATACATACCTACGCCGATTTCGCCAAGCTTGTTTATTTCTCTTTTCGAATCGTACACAACGTTTCCGTTTTCATCCGTTATAACTATATTGGCTACGCCGAAATGAGATTTACCCGCAACAACGTTGACCTCTGGGTCGTATTTACCCTTTATCCAAGTTTCAATCGAAGGATTTTCATCCCACGAGTTGTTGCCTTTAAATACGGTAAACGGTACGGTTAACGGTTCTATCGATTCGTAATTCGCGCCGCCTTCTACAGACGCAACCAAATAGTAGGAACCAACCGGAAGTTTAGAAAGCAACGAAGCGATAGATTCGTTTACCAAACCGCTTTCCAAAGTGATATCCGAAAGACCTATAACGGGCTGTGTTCCGAAAGCGTCGTACGTTACGGCAAAATGCAAATCGTCGGATTCGTCCAACAACATGGGATATCCCGAAATCAAGTGGACTTCTCTGTCGAAAGTTCCGAACGCCCATTGCATTATGCTAGGCAAAGTTTGCCAAGTGTTCGTAGCGGGAATAATTTCGAACGCGTCGGAGAATACCACTTCTCCCGAAATACTGCCGATACCGGAAATCTGTAAATCTGCAAGACCTACGTTCTTTTGAGGAGAATATAATTGATAGTCGACGCCTTCTGCAAGAACCATCCCGTTTAAAGAGAGTTTAACGGAAGGCGTATTATTTTCATTACCGTTGTAGTTTACCGCTCCTTGACTAAGCTCGAAAGAGAATTCTCCTGCCAACGCGCCGTTATTCGATAATAAACGCGCGCCGACTTGAAAACTCAAACTTACGGTGGTAGCGGCATAATACGTACCGTTATCGCTCATTTCTCCGCCGTCATTATCCCACCAATGAATATGCTTCGCAGCATCCTCGTCTTGGTAAGCGGGAGTAGTAACTTGCAACGTATATTTACCTACGGGCAAACGCTGGAGAGCATAATTCAAATACGTTTGACTGCCCAAGTCGTCCGGCATTAAAATGCTGCTTGTTCCGACTGCGAGTTCACCGTCGTTTTCTTCGACGTACAAATATTTTATCGAAGTACCTTCGGCATTGTAAGACATTGCAAAACGGTTAACTACTTCGGACGTTTCACTGTTTATAAACGAGTATATAACCGTATTTCCGTGTTCGGGACGTAATTCGATATTATTAGATACGGCTCCGAAAGTATAATCGTTTAAATAATTTTCGCTTACGGCGTTTTGATCGCCTGCGCGTTCGCGAATACCGTTGGAAAGAGGTACTATTTTCCAATCCTTTTGAATGGGAACGACTTCTCCGCCCGCAACGGGGGTAAGCCAAGCGTAAGTAGTTACGTTAACCTCTCCGCCGATTGTACCGTTGGAAACGTTGGAATTGATTTCCGTACCTTCGAAATAATAAATATTGTTACCCAAACCGTACAATTCGGAAATAGGCGTTCCGTCTACTTCGTACAAAGGATTTATTTTTATGGTTATATCTCTGCCGCGATACGCAACGTACACGCACTGCTCTTCCGCCGTGCCGCTTTTAACGACTCCGTTATCGACGTAAGTAACTTTGTCTCCGTCAAGCAACGGTTCTGATACTACTACGCTATCTCCTTTTTCATCGACAGTTTCATAAGTAGCAAGCCACAAACTCGCGCCGTTGGCGTCTTTTTCGTCTAAAACGCTTTCGCGTTCGTTGGCAAACGACAAGTCAGCAGAAGTAAACAACAAACCCAAAGACAAACATACGATACCAAGTATGGCGAGCATAAACGCCGCACCGTTACGCGCCGTACGTAGTTTTTGATTCATACGTATTTTCCTCCAAATCATTTTCGCTAAAAATTATGTAATGCTACACGATAATAGTACAAAAGGTATAAGAATACATAATACTTTAGTAATTATATATTATTAAACGCCGATTTGTCAATGAATAGTCTTTATTTTATTACAATTTTTGTCAAAGTTTGATAGATATTCTACGTAAAAATTTAACGAACGCGAACGCTTATATAACTATATTTATGTTCTGCTATATTCGGCGATACTTTCTTAAAACCGTTCGAATCGAAAAGAGAGTATCAAACCGTCGGCTCAAAGACTTGTGCATTTAAAAATTGCGTAACCCGAAAATCGATTTCGGATTACGCAGTTTTTTATTTGTTTTTTGTGCTTTTACTTTTTTTAGAGGAACACCGCACCGAACAATGCGAACAGTTTTTACAATCGCAAGACGATTTGCCCTTTTTCTTGTTAATTATCGAGATTACGGTTACGGCTGCCACGAACAATACGCACGCAATGACCAAAACAGTTTCTCCGACGCCCCAAACGGCTTGCGCAAGTAATTCAATCATAATGTCAAAGACTCCTTTTTAGCGAGTTTTTTATTACGTAATACAATAAACGTTACCGTTCCGGCAGCAATAACCGCCCATATAAAGCAAGTCCACCACCATGCGCCTACCGTATAAATCGTAGCTCCTATTACGTAAGAAGCAGCCGCCCAAAACAACAGCGTATAGTTAAAACGCTTTTTGTTTTGCAATTCCGCTTTAGCGGTACCTACCGCGGCGAAACACGGTATCGTAGTCATATTAAACGCTATAAAAGCAACTAAAGCGGCTCCCGTTATCGCCGGATTAGCCATTATCATAGCGCGGACGGCGTCGATGCCGTTCTCCGCCATTATGTCTAGTCCGTTAATATCGATGTGTCCGCCTGCGGCAAGGCAGGAAGCCAGCGTGGCAAAAGTTCCGATAACGTTTTCCTTGGCAATAAGACCGGAAATAGCCGCCACAACGAATACCCAGCCGAATTCGCCGAGCTGACTGCCGAAACCCAACGGAGTAAATACAGGCTGAACGAGCATAGCGACGTTAGCCAATATACTTTCGTTGATAAACTCGTCGTCCAAATACTGCCAACCGAAACTGAAGTGAGTAAGAACCCATATCACTATAGTGGAAGCCAAAATTATAGTAAACGCTTTCTTGACAAAGTGTTTGGTTTTATCCCACAGATGCAACATCAGATTTTTGAATTGAGGAGCGTGATACGCCGGCAATTCCATAATAAACGGAGGAGTTTCGCCTTTCAAAGACGTACTGCGCATAAGCAAAACGCTCAAAATAGCCGCGGCTATCCCCAAAACGTACATCGCAAAAGTGATAATATCTGCGTTGCCAACCCCGAAAGCGCCCACCATTGCGCCTGCGACAGCCGTCAAAATAGGCAGTTTTGCTCCGCATGAAAAGAACGGAATAACGCGTATAGTGGCAGTACGTTCCTTTTCGTCGGCAAGAGTACGGGTGTTTATCATTGCGGGAACAGAACAGCCGAAGCCCATTATCATAGGCATGAACGCGCGTCCGGAAAGACCGAAGCGACGGAACATTCTGTCAAGAATAAACGCGATACGCGCCATATATCCCGAATCTTCTAGAATAGAAAAGAACATAAACAGCACAAGTATAGGAGGAAGGAAAGATAACACCGCGCCGACGCCCTCTATCATGCCGTCGTTAATAAGACCGATTGCCCAAGGCTGCATACCGCTTTCTTCTACTAACCCGCGAATCCAACCGAACAATTCGCCTACAATCATATTGTTCCAAATATTGTTTATTATCACGCCGGGAGACATCACTCCTCCGTCGTAAATACATTGCAACCATCTGGCGCCGTAACCGAGCGTCATTTCTCCGTCGACTTCGACAAGGAATTTGGGGAAGTCCTCCAATGAGGGCAAATTGAATATAGCGCCTAAGAACAGAAAATCCTCCGAAAAGGTTAAATGAAATATTGCGAACAGAATCAGCAGAAAGATAGGAATACCCCATATTTTGTGCGTTAAAACTTTATCCGCTTTGTCCGACTTGGTCATACCGAACTTCGCTCTGTCTTTGCGCGTCAAAACAGGCGCGAAATGCCGGGATATGTATTTATAACGTCCATCGGCGATAAGAGCTTCGAAATCGTTTCCGAAAATCTTGTCGTTAAAAGTCGCTTTAAACGCATTTACCACGCCCAAAACTTCTTTATGCGCCTCGACTTCCAGCTCATCGTTTTCAACAAGCTTTACGGCGTGAAATAATGGATTAGCAACGTTTTCTCCCGAAAGAGCCGTTTTGACGTCCTCTATAAGATGCGCGATTTCGGAATCCTGCAGAACCGTTACGCCGCAGCGCCGTTTTTTACTTTCGTTATAAGCTTTGTCCATAAGCTCAGTCAAACCCTGCTCGCGCAGCGCGGAAATTTTTACAACCGGTATTCCCAGGCGTTTTTCAAGTTCGTTTGCGTCTATTTTATCGCCGTTTTTTTCCACCGCGTCCATCATATTGAGCGCGATAACCATAGGTACGTCCATTTCCAATATCTGCGTCGTAAGATATAAATTACGCTCTAGGTTGGTTGCGTCTACTATATTTATAACACAGTCGGGTTTTTCGTCCGATAGGTAATTACGGGCGATAACTTCTTCGGGCGTATAAGGCGAGAGCGAATATATACCGGGCAGGTCTACGATGGAAATCGGTTCGGCGCACTTCTTATAAACGCCGTCGCGTTTATCTACCGTTACGCCGGGCCAGTTACCGACGTGCGCGGTAGACCCGGTAAGACTGTTAAACAACGTTGTTTTACCGCAGTTTGGATTGCCCGCCAATGCAAAACGTTGCATTTTTTAGCGCCCTCCTTTGCCACCGTAGCCGTTTCAACGGCAACGTTCATTCCAACGCACGCCGCTTCCGTTTTGCGCAACGTCAATTCGTACCCGCGGACGGTTATTTCCATCGGGTCGCCCAAAGGCGCTTTTTTTCTGAGCAGAATTTCCGCGCCGGGCGTTATGCCCATATCGAACAGACGGCGTTTTATTTTGCCCTCGCCCACGACGATTTTTACAATGCCGCTTTCGCCTATTGCAAATTGGTCAAGAGTTTTTTCCATAGCTTTCTCCTTTTTTCTTAAAAGTGGTTATAAATACAACGCGAAAATTCGCGAATATCTATCTTACAAAAATTTTAGTTGACAAATTACTGTCCAAAGCAATACGACCGTCCTTTATCTTGCATACTACGCTACCGCCGCTAGAACTAAGAACTGTTACGTTGCCGTTGGCTGTGATTCCCAAACTTTCCAAATGCTTTTTGGTTTTGTCATCCGCCGCTATCCTGATGATTTGCAATTCTTTATTTTGCGGAGCTAAAACAATCGGCATAATTTTCTCCTTTAGCATCATATATAAAAATATGAAACTTATTTCAATTTCGTATTTATTTTACTACTACAATATGAGCAAGTCAAGCGAAATGCGAAAGTTTTTTCATATTTTAAGTAATTTTTCAATAACTATTGACAGAGAAAAAAAAATTATATATTATTGATGTTGGAGAAAAGTACAATAGCAAACGTTTGGAACGAAATAGTAGCAACTTTTACGGACAAACCGCGCGACGTCAAAACCGCGCCCAAAATAAAGCGTAAACCCAAATGGTTTTACGTCTACTCCGACGGGCGCGACGTTTATGTCAGAAACGCTGAAAATCACAAAGAAAGTTGCGTAATAAAAGGAAACCGAAGGCTTGACGGCGTAAACGCAAACACAGTATACGAATTGTATCTTAAACGCAAAGCGGGAGTGAACACTGCGCAAAAGGAAAACGATATTACGCCAAACAGCACTTATTGATTCGGAATTTTTGAAGAATTGGGTTTAGAACATTGAAAAACATAGTAAGAGAACCGCAGCAAGAACGGTCGATAGAAAAGAAAAACAAAATAATTCAAGCGGGGTACGAGCTGTTTACCGAAGTCGGCTATTACGGGACGAATACCGTAGAAATTGCAAAACGCGCGGGCGTATCCACAGGCATTGTGTACGGATATTTTACAGACAAAAGAGATATCCTTATACGCGTGCTGGAAATATACATCGACAACGTTTCATCGCCGCTAATCGACATTATGAAGTCCGCAAAAGGCAACGTCAATTTAAAAAACTTAGCGCAAAGCGTTTTAGATAAAACGATAGAACTGCACGAACGGTACGCTAAACTTCACAATACGCTCCACTCTCTTGCCGCTACGGACGAAGCTGTCAACGCCGAATTTATGACGCTGGAAAGCAACATAACGGAACAAGTATCCGAACAACTGTGCGACTTGGGCGTAAACACTCCCAACATAACGGAAAAAGTCCATTTGGCTATGAATATAATTCAATCTTTTTCCCACGAGTACGTATTCGACAATCACAACTATATCGACTACCCGCAAATGAAAATTTTGGTATGCGATATACTTGTGGATTTGTTTAAATAGTTGTACGCCGTATTCTGCGTCCGCATTTGAAAACTTTATATTTAGGATTTAGCGCCATAACGACAAAACGGGTTTTCTTAATTTTGAAGAAAACCCGTTTTTTATTTCGCTGCTTTACTATTCTCGCTTCGAAACACGCGTTGGGAAACCAATGATTCGTAACGAAATTTCTTTCCAAATCAATAATTTGTCGGCGTATACTTTTAGATAGTATCCTTGAGAATCCGTCATTTACTCTCCCTCGGGCTTGTAAACGCCGCTCCACAAGTAAGCTACCGAAGCCGTATTAAAAATGTTATACAATACGTCCGAATTATCGGGCAAAGACCTCGCGTATTCATTATATGGGCTGTGTCCGTTAAGCAAATATTATTTGAGTATTTTTTTCAACTTTCGATATGTGAATATCGCCTACCACCTGAAACCGAACTCAGCACTTTGCCGCTTAAATCGAACTGACAGCCATTTGGAAGTTTAAGTTCGCAAGAGTCTAAACTTAAACCCAAACCGTTTTGCCGTAATCAAGTATTCTTGTTGTTTTAGGCGGAATTATTTGTTAGCGTACACTTCTAAATAAATCACGCGCTGAGTTGCGAAAAAGGGCGCAAAACCGGCGTAATCTTCCGTCAGTCCGTATCTATCCGCCCGGTAATGTTCTGCTTCTTCGGCGCAGGAATTTATTTCGAAAGCGATACGCAGCGTTCCGTAGGCAAGGCCGTCGCTGCATTTTTAAGTTTGTATTACATTTTTTGAGAAGCGAGCGGCAAACTCAAACGTTCGCTCGAAACGACAAATAAAAAAGACAGTCTTATTTCAACTGCCTTTTAACGCCGTTACCTCGCTTTTTTATTTTTACGTTTTTTACTGCCGCGCACACCGAACACTATTCCCACTACCGCGGCAGGCAATACGAAAGCAATCGAAAACAAAATCGCAAACGCAACTGCGAAATTTCGTCCGAAGCTAGAAGTACCGCGCGAAGATTCGTTTAGCTTGCTTTCGCTGAGGGTTATTTTCAATTCCGCAGTAGGGTCGATTACGCCCGCTTTAAAACCGCCGTCTATTTCGACAAAACTTTCACTTTGATAACTATAGTATTGTGTATTTACAAGCACGTTTACGTCGGAAAAAGACGCGAATTTGTTTAAATTGCTTAAATCCAACGAGTATTCGTAGGCGTTACTGCCTTCGACCCTTCGTTTTTCGGGGAACACAGGCGCCGCTACCGAAATACTTTTGGCTTGTTTTGCCTGAAAGTTAACGTCCGTTTGATACCATTTAAGCAACTCGCCCGAAACGTCGAACATCCTTTCTACCGAATACGTGTACGTAGGATAATGCAAAGCGAGCATTTTATTTACGACGGCGTTATACCAATCCGTGCGGGAAATACCGCTTCCCTTTTCGTCGTAAAGTCCGCAAACAAAATCGCCGAACGTCAAACTGCTTTCTTCAATCAATTCAATCGAATAATCGTAAGAGGGGAGTTTGTCGTTTCCGTCGAAATAGAAATCGCTTTTTATATCTCCCAGTGAATCGCCGACGGAATACACTTTTAAAACGTTTCCGCCGCGTACGCCGAATTCTACAAGATTCGAGCCTTTCAAACTTTCGTGAGAGTAACAAGACATATTAAAAAACAATGTAGAGTCGCTGTCAAACCTAAAGTGCAAATCACATCTTTCATCAGAATCGGTACTTATATAAAAACTCTTGCAATACACCTCCGTTTCGGGAGAAACGTCGTTCCACCAACGCATCGTATTGTACAACTTGGAAATTTCGTCCGAAGGATTTAGCGCGCTTTCCTCCGACCAACTAAAGTAAGTGTAACGCGCCGTATTTTCCGCCGCAGCTCCGTCTACCGAAACGGAATAATCGTTAAGCAAAGTCATTTTTTCGTAATTGCCGTAATCGCAGTAAACGCACGGGACGAACAAGCTCAAAGTACAATCGCCGTCGGTAGGATTAAACGCCGAATAATCTATCGTAACTTTAGATTTATACAGTTCCTTGTCGTACACGTGGGCGTTGTCGGGAAAATCTACTATTTCGAACGAATAGTTTGCCGAAGTAATCGCAATCGGCGTAGAATTTTTGACCATCGCGCCGCATACCGTTACGCCTCCGTAGATAGGCGGAGTACATGCCGACAGAACCGTAACCAAACACCCGCAAAACAAAATAACGCACAATATCAACGCGATTTTCTTTTTCATTTTGTATCTCCCAGGCTGTTAACGTCGTTTTCGCCTACCGTTTGCAACCGTTTGTTTAGGCGGTGATTTTTGGTTATAACTATAGGCACTACTATTGCAAATACCACTGTTACGACAGCGCTTACAAGAAGAAATATTACGATAGCTGCGAATATTCCCCAAAAATAATTCGAGGCCGTTTTAATATATTCGGGATTATCCGACGGGCACAGCACGAAATGCAATTCTCCGCTCGGCAAACTGTCGAAATGCGCCTTATATCCGTTCTCGGTTTGTTCAAAGGACGAATTACCGTCCAGCAAATAACAGTCTACGGAAGCGTTTATTTCCACGTCCAAATTTTCAAATCCCGCCCATTTTTTTGCCGGACTCCATAAATACGTATACTCGAATTTGTTGGGTTCGTAAGCGAAGTTGATTGTGGGATAAATCGGCGCCGTAACGCGGTTTACCGCGGACGAACCGGCTTGAATATTTACGTCGTACTGATACCACAAAATCAAATTTTTCCAAACGTCAAATTGTTCCAAGCCGTTGTAATGCGTAATACTATGGTTATCGATATGTTCCGTTACCGCGTTTAAATAGTCCGTAACGGAAATACCGTCGCTTTCGTCGTAGTACGTAAGCGCAACGTCGCGCAAAGTAATCTCCGAAAAATCCGTTTTACGTATCGAACAGCCGTCTATTTTGTCGTACTTCAAGTCCGCTGCGCCGCGTTTTCCGTCGGAAGTAACTTCGCGGCAAAACGATACCTTGTTTTCCAACGCGATATCGTACTCGCCGAAAGTGTAAAGCGTTATTTCTTCGCCGTCTTCAACTTTTAAGTAAATTCTGTCCAATTCCGACGGATATTCGTAACGGTAAATTTCTTTATCGGTACACCAAACGTAATCTTCGTCAAAGTCGAACCGCGCCAATACTTCCCCGTCTTGACCGTTCGGAACGGAGAATTGATAAACTGTTTTGTATACGGGCATATCATAGCCGTACTTACGGGGCTCGGTCAATTCGTCTTTAATCATTGCAAGCGCGTCGTCGACTTCAAACATATCTCCGCCGTACGTAGCGCGCAAAACGGTATCAGCCTCTTTTCCGTCAACGGTAACGCCGCCTCTCACATTTTTGATATAATCTCCGCTTTTGAGATAAAGGGGATTCTGTCCGAAAGGAAAAACGAGCTGCATAGATATATCGTATTCCGACGGATTGTAAAAAGTATATTCCGCCGAAACGGTTGATTTGTAATCATTTAAAGAAAAGTTTTCCCTATCGGGATAGTCCGCGATATTGAAAACCAGTTTTTCCGAAGTTACCCGTACGGGGCAGTTGCCCGTAAGCAGCGCGCCCGTTGCCGAAGCGCCGTAATATTCGCGCAAAGCGGAATTGGCAAACGCCGCCGAAGGAAACAAAAACAAGGTAACACAAAAAATAAGCAATACGAACGTTAAGCATAATTTTTTCACGATTTTACCTCCGTTTTACGTTTTTTATCACAGCACACAATAATATATTATTTTATCGCAATAAAGGATATCTGTCAATACCGACTTATATCACAAGTATCCCCCCCCCCGAACAAAAATTGTCAATAGTTTTACAACAAAACGGAGTAAAAATTCTGCAGGCGGCAAAATCGACGGTTTTTGAAAAAATTTCCGACCGGCGGCTTAACGTCCGTTCTTCATACGATTGCAGTCCGAGTTTTTTGTAACGGTCAATTTCCGTTAACTACCGTTTGCGTTTTATTTCCCGAACGCCGTAATATATCAGCAGCGCGGAGCTTATCAGAACAAAGGCGCCCAAAACGCCGCATATTATCCACCCGACAGTACGTATATCGGCGTAAGTTTTCGACGCGTTACCGGGTTTTGCGGAAGAACTGAACGTAAAAGAAAATCCGTCCGCCGTACTGGCCGTATATACCGCGTCGTTTTTTACCGCCGATGCGCTGGAACTCAGCATATACGGAGTTTTCCCGTTTAACTCTACTTCGTACGTTATCAAACCGCTATCGAATACCCTATGCTCCACGGAATTTACGCACGGACTGAGCGCGTCGTTGCGGCATACGTCGATTACGGTTTGGAAGCTGATAAGCGATTCGTCATTTATATCCGCGCCGAACTTAAAGACGTTAAATCTCTTTACGTTTACGGAATCAAAAAACAAATCGTCGTATTTGACGAAAGACCCGTTTTGCATCGACTTGTTTGCCATAGCGTAAAAAAATTCCTCCGATACGCCGCCGCAATCCTCGTAGAACTCCGCATTTTCCTTATACTGCGCGTCGATAAACTCTTTGAGAGGCATAACTTCTTCGGCGTACGCTCCGCCGCTCCCGAGCGTACAACCCGACGTATCGCCCGTAACGAAAAAGCGGTAACAAGGCTTACTCAACGCGTTTTTAAAAGTCCAAGAATAACGTCCGTCCGCAGTATTTGACGACGTTAAATTGCTGGACGTTTCGTATACGAAAAAGCTTTTTTCATAAAAAGTCAAAGAAACCGTTAACGTATCGGAATCGGGAATAACGGTATAAAGAGTGCCTGTTAAACTTTCATTCAAAACAGGAGCATACGTTTTTTCAACGTCGAAATCGTTGTTTAAAAACGCAAAATCTTCCCCGTACCACACCGAGCCGGCAACTTTGCGTCCTTCGACCGTTACCGTTAAAGGAGGCAAACCGCAAGCCGAGCATATAAACGGAACGGCAAATTCAACTCGGCGCTTTGACGATACCAGGTAATCCGATCGCTTGACGCCCAACCCCTGCAAAAGCAAGTTTTCGTCGGTTAAATCGAACTTTACAGTACCGCTTTTAACGGCTTGCAAATCGCCGCAATACAGCCCGAACGTAGGTATAGCAATATCGACAGCTTGCGCCTGCGCGGACTCGCTTGAAAACGCGCACGTAACCAACGCAAAAACTAAAAGCAAAAGCGCTGAAAATTTTTTGTTATTCATATTGTTTCTCCTTTAAGCCAATCACGTTTACGATCGGCTTTTTTCTTTTGCGCGCGTATTCGCAAGCGGTATACGCTCCGCCGAATTTTACCTCTACCGCAGCTACCACGAAATCGACGGTATCAATCAAAAGTTTGTTCGTTTCGGTTATCGCAAATTTGTACGGAACGTTCCTTTCCAGCAGATATACGCTGTCGTCGAAACACAGCGGCAAGTCGAACGCGCCGTTAAATCTTGCCGTCGGAATATACGATAAAACCATCGTATTTACGATTTTCGGATAACGCTCTTTAAGTTTACCGACCAAGCGCGCGCAATATACGTTAAAACTTCCGCGATAGTCCGAATAAAACTGTGTAACGCCCTTGTTTTCTACAAGGTCGCAAAGAATCCCTAGCAGTATTTCTCCGTACGGTTGGACGTTCATATTACGATGTCCGAAAAAAGCGCAAGATTTCATTTCTGTTTTAATCATAAATTTACACAAACTAACGTCAATGCACACTGCGTATTGTCTATTGATAAGAAAAAGAACGATATCATTATACTATGACAATATAAACGGCTTATTGTCTAATATAAAAAGGTGGTTAACATGGCTATTTCAAAGGATTTTCAAAAAAGATTTATAGAACTATCTGCTGAAATTGATGTTAAAAGCAAAGATAAGAAAGCAGAAATTATTGGTATAAATCGTTCGACATTTTCTAGGGCAATAAATTATGGGATTATTCCCAAAACGTCGTCTTTAATACGCATTGCCGATTATTTTAATATTTCCGTCGATTATTTGATAGCCTCCACTGACGATGAATATTTTGCGAAATCAACGCAATCCAAGAATTTTTTAGAACGTTTGGAAGAATTGCGTTTAGAACGCAAAATCAAAACAAGATACGAGTTATCTCAAGAATTGCTCATTCATAGAAATAATATTTCTCAATGGTATAAATTGAATTGTTTACCATTGATTGATGATTTAATAATAATTGCCGACTACTTTAACGTATCAGTAGATTATCTGCTTGGCAGAACCGACGACAGGACTCCTTACAAATAAGGGTACAATTATGGCAATATCCCTCACTTTTAAAGAAAGATTTATAGAACTTGCAGACGAATTGGACGTATCTAGTCATACTGAAAAGTCAAAAGTAATCGGCAT
Source organism: uncultured Christensenellaceae bacterium (assembly GCA_910586905.1). Taxonomy (GTDB): domain Bacteria; phylum Bacillota; class Clostridia; order Christensenellales; family CAG-314; genus Fimimonas. The sequence continues at coordinate 2,843 of CAJUIV010000007.1, read as the reverse complement.
TAGTAACACTACTTACTTCAACATTTATAACTATGGCGTTATTCCCACTACAACCTCTTTGATGCGTATTGCTGACTACTTCAATATTTCGATAGATTATCTTATCGGTAATACCGACATAGACTCCTTTATAAAATCCAATGAACCAATAAGCTTTTGGGAAAGGCTTAACTCATTACGGACAGAAAGCAACATACCTACTATTTATAAGTTAGCCGACTCGATTCATATTCACAGAAACAATATCGCTCAGTGGAAAAAGCAAAGTTCTATTCCTTTGATAGACGATGTCGAACTGATAGCGGACTACTTCAACGTTTCTATCGACTACCTGCTTGGCAGAACCGACGACAGAACGCCTTACAAATAAACTTTGACCGGATTATTTTACGTCTGTTTCTGCAAAAAAAACAATAACCGTTAACGCCGTTTGATTTTACAAGCGGCGTTTTTACTGCGTTAAAAATGCCGCCCTCCTAAGAGAACGGCACGCAGAATATACCGTTCATCGCTTAGTCGCCAAACCATAACCGAATTTCCCAACGAGAAATCTAGCGCGATTAGAGTATAGTTCTACCGAAACTATACCCGTTGGAAAAATTTTTATTCAGTTATGATTTGGCAGTTTTTATTCTAACAAAAATTTACGTCGCTGTCAATAACGGGACGGCGTTTTACCGGTTACGGTACTTTTTTATACAAAAAATGCCGCCCTCTTGCGAGAGCGGCACCGTAGAATGTACATCTCGCATAGTTGCGACACTATTGAGAGCCCACCATTTTACTGCCAGACCGCGATACAGTACATTACTACCATTAGTATCGTCTGGCAATACAAATAATAGACTACGCCCATTAAAATTGATGGACTTGTCTATTCTCAATAATGTCGCATTGCTATTATAACACTTATTATCGAAAATATCAAGAATTATGGACGAAGGAAATTAAAAACGATCTCGCCAACTCGTAAGGTCGTTGATTCTGATTAAAGATTGTTTTTATAGTTTTTTACTTCCTTTACCTGTTAATTATATTTTCTATTATCACAACTGCCGCTCACTTATGAGAACGGTACAGAAAATATATCGCAACGTCAAAAGCATTAAATGCAAAAACAGAACGCCGAAAGCGTTTTTTTGCGTTTATATAGCGATATGCCATAGTCAATATTTATCGATTCGGCTATTTACCGACAAAATTATATGAAAAACCTATTAACTACGGGTATTGACAGTTTGTGGTATAATACAAGTAGGGAAAGTTATTTTTACAGGCGAACGCGTAACAATAGAGTTGCGCGTTCGTTTGTTTACTGCAAAGCAAAGTAAAATCGAGTTGGGGAACTGCTTTCTTGAGTTTGCGTTACTATGCGCGTTACTTTCCGCCACTATACAAAAAGGAGAAAAACAAAATTGTGAACGTATTTGATAACATAAGAGACAAAGCGCTTAGCCTGTTCGATAACACAGGTTGGATAAAATGGATACACGAGGGAACGTCGCCTGCGTATACGCAAACCGACAAGGAAATGAGCCTTGTTTACGGGGCAATAAGCAGCCATTGCGCAAAATGTTTAAATCTTAACGGCTGCTGTTTTCCCCGTAACAATATGCCTGATCATCCGCTTCACTTCAACTGCCACTGTCGGTTAATGCCCGTAAACAATATCCGATTCCAAGCAAATTGCGATACACGCAAATTTGAAGAGTACGCTTTTATTCATAGGAAATATGACGATAAAAAAGGCTTGTTTGAAAGCTTAGGATATGATAAAATTGATTCGCAGACGTTATTAAACGAATACTGCCGTCAAGCCCGAGAAAAATATGCTAAAGGAGATTTCACATTGATTGAAACAGGGAAATTCGGGCAAATAATAAATATTAATATCACTTTACCAAACAAAAACAGCAAAGAAATGTCATCACTTGTGTCGGGCTGGATGGTCTACCCAGACGGAAAAATTCAGTTAGCAACAGTATTTGTGAGGTGGGCAAAATGAAAGAATACGACAGAGTAAAACTTTTAGTAGAAAGAAACGAATACGCAAAACATCGCGTATATAAAGGCATGGTCGGTTGGATATGCGATGCAAGGACAATAGACAACTGCCGTTTAGTTTGCTTTGACGAATGCGACTACGAGTATCCGATTATCGCGGTAAGAATACCCGACTTGGAAGTTGTATGGGAATCGCACGAAAGGCAGACGGGAGATAAATTTATTTTGCTTTCGGAAGAGTACAGCAACGTAGGACTCTTAAAAGGTTTTAAAGGCACATTGACCGCAAAACTGGAAAACAATAAATGGACCGTGCATTTTGATAAACAAGAAGGGTTACAACAAGATTGCGATTTAACGCTTGACGGAAATGATTTTATACTTGATAGGTAACAATGAAAGAATACGACAACGAAAAAAAATGCTCCAAAGAAGGCGCTCAAAAGGTTACGGTTAAGACGCTTTGACAAATACGGAGCGCTGCCGGATATAACGGACATATCTGTCGAAAAAGAAAATTTAAAAGCGGTTTTTGAACAAAACAACACAATATTCTAAAAAGATAACGCTTTTCGTTTCATTTACGAAAAGCGTTATTTTTGCAAAAAAAAAGCCGCAGCTGAGGCGGACTCTTTCTCTTGCTTGCTCTTAACAGAATAGTTTTAGACTTTTTTTACACTCTTGGGTTCGTTAGCTGTTTTAAGTGTTCTAACTCCACTTTCTTGTTTCCGTAAGTATTTCTACTTGCTCGACTTGGATTCGTAGAGTTTTACCTCTACTCCCTTAAAGGAGGTGATCCAGCCGCACCTTCCGATACGGCTACCTTGTTACGACTTCAC
>CAJUIV010000006.1 GCA_910586905.1 uncultured Christensenellaceae bacterium | reverse complement strand
CTGTCCTTGACGGAGCTGTTTTAGTCATTTCGGCAAAAGACGGCGTACAGGCACAGACCCGTATATTATTCCATGCACTTCAGAAGATGAACATCCCGACAATTATCTTCGTAAATAAGATAGACCAAAATGGAATCGACCTGCGGCGTGTTTACCAAAGCATCAAAGATAAACTTACCAGTGATATGATTGTCATGCAGGAGGTTGCCTTGTCGCCCAAGATAACCATAACCGATCAATAAAGGTGGGAATAGCATTTATAATAAGTACGCTCCTTTTCGTTCAATGAGTGGCAAAAACCCTTTTCGTTGTGTCTAATCCCATTATTTAGAGAGAGCGAGAAGAAGATAAATCAATTCCCGTCAAGAAAAGCGTCATAATGCACGAAAAGGGTAAATAACGAAAAAACACCCTAAAAACGGCATTTGAGCATAGAAAAAGACACACGCAGCGGAGATTTTAACGCTCCTTTTGCGTGTGTCTTGGTGGTGCGGATGACAGGACTTGAACCTGCATGGTTTCCCACATGAACCTGAATCATGCGCGTCTGCCAATTTCGCCACATCCGCAAACTGTATAAAGTTGATAGTCGCGCAAAGTGAATATCGTTTTGCGCATGGCGCGTCTGCACGAGCCGAGGAACGTTAGTTCCGAACGCCCTCGCGGAACGCGAGTATTTCGCCCAAAGAAGAGAAATACGAGAGCGGGAACGCGAGTATTTCGCCCAAAGAAGAGAAATACGAGAGCGAAAGAAGCATTGCGACGTCAGTTCGCTAATTAACGTTAGTTAACAAAAGCCGCAATTTTTACACGGTGCGGCAAACCGAGGCAATACCTATAGGTAAACTTCGCATTTTACGGTGGACTCGTTCCAAAGCAAGTGTTTAGTAAACTTGCATTGTACTTTTATTATACTTTATTCTATCAAATATGGCAACTGTTTTTTTATTATCGATAAAATGAAAATTAAGTCAATATATCGTATTGCATCTCATAAAATGTACAAAGATACAGGCGGTATTTATGCATAATTTTGTTGGAGTAATCGATAGCGGCGTTGGCGGTTTAACAATATTACAAAAACTTGTTGCCGTAAACAATGATCAAAATTTTATTTATATCGCCGATCATGCGTTTTGTCCGTACGGAACAAAAACGAATGATACGATTTTAAGCAGAGCGGAAAAGCTTGTAGGTTTTTTACAAGAAAAAGGAGCGTATTCCGTAGTTATAGCTTGCAATACCGCGTCGGTTTTTTCGGACGAACTTCGGGCAAAGTTCGCCGTACCAATTTACGATGTAATTGAGCCTACGTGCAAAGCGGTGCAAAAGATAACTAAAACAAAACGCGTAGCATTGCTTGCAACCAACTCTACTATAGCAAACGGAGCGTATCAAAAAACTCTTTTGCAAAGCGGAATCCAAACTGTCGACTATGCTTGCAGTAAATTCGTACCTTTTGTAGAAAACGCAGCTACTGCGTCTATCTCTTGCTTAAAAACAATAGAGCAAACGTTAAAGACTTTGCCGCAGTCGAACGTCGACGCCGTTATATTAGGTTGTACGCATTTTCCCCTTTTAAAGCGTCAAATTTCTTATTATTGTAAAAACGCGGAACTTATAGAATGTCAATGCGAATTGCCGATGTTATCGGGCGAAAACGGCGGTATGCAAGGGCAAATTACCTATTACACAACGGGCAACGTCGATTACGCAAACGTCGCCGCAAAGCCTTTCGGAAGCGTGTATTTTAAAAAATTATTGCTGTAATTCTTCTTTTTTTGACGTATTGTTAGCTGTTCTTGCCAAAAGTTTGTCTATCAGTTTTGTTTGCTGCAAAATAAATACCAGTATGCCGTTTACAGCCCAATTCAGCAGTAAAAACGGTGCACGTCCGGTAAGGTAGACCCAAAAGCTTTTTTTTATCCCGCCTTTATCCATAGTGAAAAATTGCCACAAACCTATCGGAGACGGGTCAACGCCGACAATATACTGTAACCATAGTCCGAAAGTGTTAAGTCCTAACGAGCAGACTATCAAAAATACAGTCAAAGAAATTATAAGCTTTAACAATCGGTTCAGTTTCGATTTATAAATTAAAGCGGGTATTAAACCCATCAAAATATACGATACTGCCATAAACCAGTTGTACGCGCCGAGAGGATGTATAAAGTGTCCTATTAAATCGCCTAAAAATCCTACCGCCATAGCGGGGAACGCGCCTAAATATATTCCGGCTAGAAACGCAAAAAATATGGTAAACGATATCGCGTTGTTCGTAGTAATCGGAATCGTCAAAAAATTAGCTGCGACCGAAAGCGCCGTAAGCATTGCCGTCAATGCCAACTTATAAGTTTTATTCATAAAAAAAACTCCCTTTGCATTTTTGCAAAAGCAGTCCGCGGTGTGAAAATATACTAATTCACAAATTATACGGCTAAATCGCAAATGAAACGTAAAGCCTAAATTGCAACGGACTATACGGTCGCACCGCAGAACAAATGAGTTCTTTCGTCTTCGCTTTTTCCTAAGCGAAGCACTTGACGCGCGCCGTCAACTTTGCTACGCTAAGTATAAACTTTTTTTTGTAAATTGTAAAGCGTGTGAATCGTATTTTTTAGTCTTAAAATATTGAGTTAGGTCTATTTTTTTAAAGTAATTTCTATAAAGCTATCGTCTTGTTATATGAATTTTACCGTTATATTATCTGCGCAAAAACTTTTTGTCAAAAACTATAGTGCGTATATTATTTTATCTTTGCGTTAAACTAACGATATGATAATCATATTTATAAGAGCGATAATATTATTTGCAGTGCTTTTGTTTGCAATAAGACTTATGGGTAAACGCCAAATCGGCGAAATGGAACCTTTCGAGTTGGTTATCACGCTTGTAATATCCGAACTTGCGTGTATCCCTATGGCAGACAGGTCTATTCCTATAACTTTCGGTATTGTAGCGATACTTACAATGTTTGTTATTCATCAAGTCATTTTGCTTCTTTCACATAGCGACAAACTTCAGGGAATAATCAACGGTAAGCCCGTCATGGTAATCAATCCAAACGGAATTGACGTTCAGCAGCTGAAAACGCTTAATATGCACGTCAACGATTTGCTTCAATCGATGCGAGCGGCGGAATACTTTTCTTTGGAAGAAATAACGTACGGCATAATGGAAACCAACGGGCAGCTAACCGTAGTTTCGAATAAAAAAATGGAAGAAAAACAGCAAACTTTGCCCGTCCCCGTTTTGCTTGAAGGAAAATGGAACGTCGAGAATATCGACCAAAACGGGTTTTCTAAAAAAAATTTGGAGCAACTTTTGCTAAAAGAGCGTTTAAAAGCCAAAAACGTAGTTCTTCTTGCTATCGACGAAAATAATCGTATGACGTTGCAGGCGCGTAATAAGCCTATTCAGTTTAAGAACGTGGAGGTGGAACGCCAATGACGAAAAATATTTGGGCCGGACTTATCGCTTTGATACTAGTTATAACGTGCGGAGTTTTGGAAGTCGTATTGCTTTCGCGTCAGTACGAAAAATTGGCGGCGTATTGCGAAGATATAATGAATAAATGCGAAAGCGAGACTCTTACTGTGGAAGAATATAACGAGTTCCGTAAAAAATGGGTGGATTTAAGAGAAACCAGCGAATTGCTCTTACCTCATTTGGATGTGTACGAAATAAATTTGAGATTTGCGGAAGGACAAGCGTATATAGAACAGGGCGATTACGATAATCTGGAAGCGCAGCTTGCCGTTATCGAAGAATTGCTGGATTACGTTCCGCATCTTATGAAACCTAATTTTAAGCATATTGTCTAGTAAAAAAAATTACAAATTTGTTTCAGTTCGTTGCGTTTTGATTATGGATGTGATACAATTTGTATTATAAAAATCGCACAGGTTTTTAAACCTACAAAGGAGAATCGACAATATGCGCAAAAAATTGAGCTTTCAGATAGCGTATAATCGTCTGGGGTGGGGTATAGCCTTAGTAATTGTCGCTTCCAATATTTTTAAAACTACTGTAAAAGGGTAAATTCCCTTTTGCAGTTTTTTTATTTTATTACAAAAGGAGAAGCGACATGAAAAGACTAATCAAAGCATTGCTGGCAGTAACGATGATAGTGTGTTTAGCGTTAACCGTAGTAGCGTGTAATACTGACCCGTGCAAAGACGGCCACGAGTGGAACGACGGAGAAGTAACGAAAGCTGCGACGTGTACTGAAAAAGGCGAAAAGACTTTTAAGTGCAAGAACTGCGACGAAACCAAAACCGAAGATATCGCTATAGACGCGAGCGCTCACAAATTCGATACCGCGACACACAAATGCGTTTGCGGAGCAATAGACCCCGAGTATGCTGTAGCGCAAATAGGAGAAGTAAACTATTTAACTATTGCGGAAGCTTTGGCGGCAGGCGGAGAAATAAAACTTCTTAAAGACGTAGAAATAACGACCGGACTGACGGTAACTAAAGAAGTATCGATTGCGTTAAACGGACATAATATAACGGTTCCCGCAATGGCCGAAGGCAGTGCGATAGATATGTTTTTAGTAGATACAAACGGTAAACTAACGATTAGCGGCGAAGGTAACGTAACGAATAACAACGTCGTGGGTTATATAGTTTACGCGCAAGGAACGGGAGAAGTAACGCTTGAAGGCGGAACATTCTATACGGTTGATTGTACGATAGTTCAAGTTAAAAATAACGCCAAGGCGTACGTGAAAGGCGGCAGTTATTCCGTTAAAGGCGAAGACCAATACGGAACGACGTTTATGCTAAATAAAATGGATGCGGACAGAGCTACAACGGTAATAGAAGTAACCGGCGGTACGTTCAAAGGATTTAATCCGGCTGACAATGCGGCGGAAGGAGAAGCAACCAACTTTGTAAAGTCCGGTTTCAAAAGTACATCTAAAACCGTAGGAGACGATACGGTTTACACCGTTGAAGTATGCGGACACAGCGCTACAGTTGACAACGTTTGCTCCGATTGCGGTTACGAGTTAACAGAAGCAGAAGTACTCGACGTATTGTTTTCATTAAAAGACGATAAACCAACTGCGGGAACTTATAAGCTTTCCGGTCTTGTTACGGAAGTCGGTTTTTTCAATACTCAATACAACAATATACAGGTAACAATTCAAGTCGCGGGTAAATCCGTGCTGTGTTACGGTTTGATTGGTTCCGAAGATTGTCCTCTTGCAGCGGATACTTTGAAGGAAGGTCAAACCATAACCGTTTCCGGACATTTCGTTTATATTTATAATAAATTCGAATTTAATGCGAATTGTCAGCTTTTAAAAGTAGAGTACGGTCAAGCGAATATTAACGTTGAAATTGAAAACGGCGCGACGACGTTGCCTAAAACCGCAACGAATTGCGATACGGTTGAATTCACCGTTACTCCCGATGCCGGTTTTAGAATCGACGAAGTAAAAGTAAACGGAAGAATTATTACCGCCGTAGAAGGTAAGTATTCTTTTAACGTTTTGGGCGATATGAAAGTTGCCGTGATTATTGTTCCCGAAAGTCAAAAGGCAGCCGAAGAAATCGTTAATTTCGATTTCTCGAATTCGGAAATCAAAACGGAAGAAAGCAAAGTACAAGCGTATTATCAAGAATGGACCGCTAAGCTCGGCGATTACAGTATGTTGGTGGACAATTTCAACAACAATAAATGGGGTTGGAACTTTATTAGAGCTGGACACAAAGAGTATACCAATAAAGGTACTATGCAAATTACGCTGACGGAAAGCGTATCCAAAATAATCGTTACCGTTGATAACGTAAATAACGATTTTATGGGTAACGTTACTTTGAACGTTAAAAATGCTGCAGGCGAAATAGTCGAAACCGTTGTAATTGAAGCAAAAGACGTTTTAGCGGGACATTTGACGTTTAGACTGAGCGAACCGGCGGCAAATTGTACATACGAACTCGAATTCGATACGTCTACTCCGTCCGGCAAAACTAACGGTTATCTTCAAATATCTTCCGTAGCTTTTTACGGCTACGCCGAAGTGTAATCGACAGATTTACGGTGTTTTTTTGAATAAGTCTAACGGGAGAAAGATTTGTGTCTTTCTCCCGTTTTATCTTTTATTTTGATATTCGCAGTATTATATAATTGTTTTGACTTTTTAGTATCTGACTACAAGCCGGTTTTCTGTGTTTTTTAGTTTGTCGGGGAAAAACGGCTGATAGCATTGAGCTCCGTTTAAAGTCATAGAACGTACGGTCGATTTTGTAAACGTAGTATCTATGCGTTTGCCGTTTATATTCAGAGCAAATTGTTCCAGCGCGTTTTCGGCGGTAACTTTGGGGCAGATATGCAATTTCCCGGAAGATATAGAAAGTCCGTATAGGTTTTCCAGTTGCGAAACGTAGTACCAGCTTTTGGGAATATCGTATTTATTGCATAAATCTTTCAACCTCGATTTAGACGGATTGGTCATAGGTACCGCGCCGATTGCCTGTGCGTAAGCGTAAAGTTTACTGTCGTTGCAAATTTTCTTTTTCAGTAGATTGTATTCTATCAAGCATCTCACTTTGTCCATACAAGTCAGTTGTGCGGCTTTTTTTAGAATCAGCGCTTTAACGCATAAATCTTTGTCGGCAAATTCTTCGTTAAACAGTATTCCGTTTGCGCACTGAATAATCTCGGTGGGTAAATCGTCTTTTATCAGATTGAGATAGTAAACGCACGCTAGCGGAAGAGAGAGCCTGTCTCTGCAGTATTTTTTTTCGCCCGTAGCGTCGTAATAGTATTGTTTGCCGTTAAGACTGCTGTAGATATTTTTCACATAATTCTTTACGTATTGAGGATTGGTATAACATATCGCTGCAACGGTTAAGCAATCGGGTCGTTTTAAATGATTGTTTAAACAGAATACGTTTTTATCGTTTATATAGTTTAAATATGTCGATACCAAACTTTCTCTGACAATCGGCGCGGAAGCGGAAGTACTTTTATCCGTGTTGACGGTAAATTTAACGTTCGTCGAAGTTTCTATGCAGACAGCCAAGCAATGTCCCGCGGAGCTGTCGTTAGACAGTTTATATCTCAGTTTTTCTTCGCTGCACTCTAAAGCGTTGGTGGTGTAACTTTCGATTTTGTTTTCGAATTCTACAGTATAATTGCGTTCTTCGTCGCTTATTTGAAATATATTGTTTTTAAAAATCACCTGCGATTTTTGCTGGAAAGGCAAATATATCAAAGTTTTGCAAGGTTTAACGTGAGTGATTTCGTATACTTTGGCGGCATCGTGATAAATTACGCAGCTTGAATTCGCCTTATCGTAGCGCAATCTGTCAACGTCAATGTGAAAATTCGTTTCATTGATTTTGTCTATTATACCATTGCGTACGGAATAAATACTTTCTCCTTTCACTCCGAATACGAAACCTTTTATAAGGGTAGCGCAGTTGCCTGCATTATCTATAAAAGTCGCCAGGTCGCTGTTTCCTAATTGATAGCTGAAATTTAAAGCGGTCGATAGCGTTCTGTTTGGCTTTTTAAATACGTATCCGTGCGCGGATAAATTTAGCGACACGTCGCTGTATTTTATATCGTTGCACTGTTCGTCGAAAACGTAAGGACAAGCTGTCGCGCCGAAATATTCCAAGCTTTCCAGTTCTTGTGTCAGCGTGGGCGTATTTTCAGCGTAAATCGTTACGATATCAAAATTTTTGGTTGCGTTAGATTCTAATGAAAAATCATAATTAAGCGATTGGTCGCCGTAGCAGTTAACTATTTCATTGTCCGCAATCAAGGCGTTAGCGCAATAAAAATTTTCTTTATCGATAGTCAGACAAAGCGCGTCGGCCATTTTAAAGTAAGACGTTTTATTTTGCGAAACGTCGTGTTTTACGGGTATTTCTACCGAAAATTTACGTTTGCATTTAGACGTGTTCGTAACGCTGAATTTTCTTACTTCCATACATCCTTGCAAAAAATATAGCATATGCACTTTTAAAGATTTATCGACGCTTCTAAATTCCGCCACATTGTAACCGAAGCGGTTTTCTATAAAAGTATCGAAAACGTTTCGTCCGTTAGCGTAAATAAATGTTTTCAACGAAACGTGAACGGCAATATCGTCGAATCGAGCCAGAGAATTTCCCATACAATCTACCACGGAATTCAAACGTTTCGTTTGATATTGCGATTGACAATATTTTTTAGATACCGAGTAGTTTTGTTTTAATAGGTTTGGTCTGAGCATTTTGGCTAAAGAACGTCTGCCCAAAGATTTATTTTTTAAAGCCGCGATAGTTGCGATGCAATAAAAATTTATTTTGTATAAATCTATAACGTATTTTAGATAGCGAGATTCCCTTTCCGTAAGCTGCAAGGTGTTTACCGCAGTATCGGCAAGCTGTGTAATCGTTTCGTCCGTTTCTGAAAACTGAGTGCATTTGGCAATCAATTCGGCGATAAGTTCTAAACGCGTTTTGTTCGCGCCGGAAGGGAACGTTAAATAACGTTTGTTTAAAGTTTGTTTTATTCTTAAAAAATCGTTCCAAAAAGACGCAAAATTACTTTTCGCTATTTTTTGAGCGTCGTCTTTCGCCTTTGATAAAGCGACTTTATTTAAAAGAAATTCCGTTTCGAATAAATTTATCTGCTTGCTTTCGGGAAAATATCTTCTCGCAAGTTTTTCCAGCTGCGTTTCGAATTGTTTTTTTGTCGTTGAAAGCGACAATAAACCGTCCATCGAATTTTGATTGAAATTCCATTTAAAATTGTTATATAAAAATTCAGTAATCATCCGTTATACCTCGCGTCGAAAGTATTGACACTTTTTAACGTCTTTACTCAGCGGTAAATAAAAAACTAAAAGTTATAACGAAGAATTTTTAGAAAAAAATATAAATAGCGTATTGTTAATAATTCTTTTTGATAAATGTTTATAAATTAAAACTCCCTTTATCTATAAAGAAAAGGGAGTTCAAACGTCTGACTATCAATTTTTATTTTCGTTTTTTTTATAGCAATTTGCCAACATAAGGCGTTTTTTGTTTTCCAATAAGTAATCAAGATTTTCAACTGGCACGTTAAACGCGTTTATCGTGTTTTGCAGATTTACATCGAACGCTATATGCAAATCGTTAACTAAATCTTCGGGAAAATCTACTTGCGGCTTTAATCTGCTTTTAATTATAATCATCATCGGATGATGACGCTTGCGGTAGTGCGCTACGGCTTCGAAATTCAGTGCGCCGTAACTTAAAAAATATATCGGCGTATTTTTTGCGTTATCTATGCCTTCGAATACGGCGTCTTTGCTACCGGATATTTCGGGGAAAACGTCGGATACGTCGGTATTCGTTTGTTCTTCCGTGTTAAATTCTAGGTATAAGTTTACGCCGTCGGCAGTGAATTCCACGTCGAAACCGTTTCCTCCGTCGCCGTGTAAGTGTGGGAAGCGGGCGCGTTCTTTTTTCATTTCTTGCTGTAATTCTAATTTTAATGATTTTTTTATGGGCGCGTGCGATATATCGGAAAAGTCAAACGGCAAATTTTCTGCGTAATAGTCGATTTCTTTTTTGAAAACCCAGTTGCTTATAATAACCAGAGCGATTATTCCCCCTATAAGTATCGCTGCCAATAAAACGGCGATAACGATAGACGGAGTTACGAGCGTGGGATTGTCTTCCGCAAGACCCGACAAACTTGCGCTGACAGTCCCGAAGATCAGTATTGCGGCAACGAAGCAGAAACTGACAATCGTAAGTATTCTTCGTTGGGGACATACGGGCTGCCGTTGAACTAAAAACTCGCAGTACTGTTTATCTAACGGACGTTCGACGGTAGGAGATAGGTTCACTCTCCAAATAAATACTCCGCAAGTAGCTACGCCTAAAACTCCGGCTAAAACGGCGCATACCAAAATCATCGTATCGTTAGATTCTCTTTTCGATTTTAAAGTGTCGTTAAAGTCTACAACAGTGCCTTCGTCCGTTTCGAGTCCCAAAATCCACGGATTACTCCAAGCGAACGTTTTTTGAGGTACAACGAGTGTTACTTGACGCCCTTCGTACTTGTTCCAATCAACGTTTACGGCATCGCCCCATACTACGTTGTAGACGTTTTGTATGTTGTCTTCTTTTAATACGATTTTAATTACGTCATCGTTTTCTATTTCTGTAATTACTCCCGTTACTTGCTTTATATTTCCGTTTAGATTTTGTTTGTCTATCATACTTGCGCAAACGAGCATAACGACAATAAGCGCAAAAAATATAAATAGTATAAGCGATGAAAGCCGTAATCTTTGTCTTGTTCTACTTTCTACTGGTACGGTATTTTTCATAATCTATCCTTTAATCAGCTGAAGCTTAGCGTAAACGTTTGTAATGTTGCGGTTTGTTAAATAAATCAGACGTATATTCTACCTTCGCATTATAAAGTTCTTCCGAGTTCTTTTTATTAATCAACGTTGAGTTTATTTGTATCTTTAAAGCTTAAGAAATATCGCTTGATTTTTATATAACGAAAATATTTTATCATATTTTTTTATTTTTGCAAAGCGCATATCAGTTAATAATTGCCGTTTTACAAACGATATAATTATACCTGCTTGATTGCGCCGTATCGCGCTTAAAAGTGATAGCTTTTTTAGATATTCGTGTAAGAAATCATCTGAGTCTAATCGAATTTAATCTGATTTAATTGCATCAAAATTACTCAATTGCAATTTATTGAGCTGGAGTAGTGTTTTACGATATAATCGCAAAAATAAAATTGTATTGAAACTATTGCGTTTGGTTTCAATACAATTTAACCGTAGAGATATTATGTTTAAAGTTTTTTTTGAGAATACTATTTTGAAAATACTTCGTTATATACTTCGAGCAATGTGTGCGGCAAATTGGTCATTATTCCGTCCGCGCCTATTTCGATAAGATATTTCATATCGTCCACGTCGTCTATAGTCCAGTAATGTACCGCAATGTTATGTTTGTGCGCGCGTTTGACAAACCATTTTTTATCGAGATGAACGTTGATTCCCTTTACCTTTTGACTCATAGGTATTTGCAATACCGCGACAGGTTGATTAAAGAACACGTCCAGCCCCAAAGCTCCGGTGATAAGCAGCGCCGCAACGCCGGAGTCTTGCGGAGAAAACAGCAGTTCGGGATGGTCTTCTTTGTGTATGCGCAAAAGTTCGTTGTAAATTTCTTTATGGAAAGAAGCGAGAACGACTTTATCGAAAGCGTTTTTATCTTCTATGATTTTTATAACGGCAGCAAGCGCTTTAAGCCCCGTTTCTCCGCTTTGCTTGATTTCTACGTTTACCGTGTTGTTCGGAAACGCTTCGAGTACGTCTATCAGACGCGTAACGAGAAATACGTTTGGGGCGCGATTCGGCAGCCCGTCGGGATAGCCGGGTACGTCGGTCGGTCTGACCTCACAATCTTTATAATCTTTATATGGAGTTTTTTCGGTATAAACGCCGTCGACTTTTGTGTTGTAGTATCCGAAGTCTACGCGTTGCGCAAGTAAATCGGTGTAGTTCCATTCGGCAATCTCGCCTTCTGCGTTTGTACGTCTGTCGAGAGTAGTGTCGTGCGACATAATGACTACGCCGTCTTTCGTTATGGATACGTCCATCTCCAGCATTACGTTTTCGTCTACGCTGTACGCGTTGTAGCACGCTTCTAGCGTATTGTCTGGAAATTCTCTGTTGCCGCCGCCGTGCGCGATAAGCAGCGGACGGCTTTCTTTATCGATAACGAAAGGATTGTTTTCTACGCTTTTGGGTCGCGGTAAAACCGCGATGATAAGATAAACAATCAGTATAGACGCTATGATTACGCAGAACAGTTTCCAGTTAAATTTTCGCTTGTTTTTATCCATAAAGCAGACTTTCCTTTTTAAGTGTCGTATTTATTATAACATAAAAAACATAACCGCGCAACAGTAAACGTTTTCTGCTGCGCGGTTAATTTGAATTTTGATGGATAATATTTAAGTTCGCTGGTTTTCTTACTTTAATTCTACATTCAACATATAATAAAATCAATGCTCAAACTGTGAAAACGGTCTAAAAGTTGTGGAAATTCATTTTAAAAATTTTATCTGTATAGAAAGTAATTGAAAATTTTTATTTAGACATTGTAATCGAGTAATTAGTGTAATTGTTAATTTCGCCGTTCGAAAGGCAGTCAATTCTTCTCCTTTTTCGGGATTTCAATATTTTCTAATCTGCTGTAGATTTATCTACAACGAATTATCAATTAAAAGAAAGCTGTATCCAACACGTCGTTTAGCTGTTTTGCGGTTTTGTATATTTGAAAATCGTACATATTTTCCTCTAAATAAAAATCAAGTAATCTTAAGTAAAGTTAAATATATTTTATTAGTCAAATGCAAATCTCTTTTTCGATTTATTGTTCGTTGTTTTTTAGTTTTGCTCGAAATATTATCTGAAAAAAATATTTAAAAAGCATATTTTTACTTGCAAAAGTCAATAATTTAGCGTATACTAAATACATATACACGGTGGGGGTATATCCTTATTCTGTGTTTGATGCAGGCAACATAATCTGAGATAAAATATATTGTAACGGTTTGAAACGCTGCCGCCGTTATATTATTTTGAAATAAGGAGCGAATATTGAAACAAAAATTTGACGTAATTGGTATGACTTGTTCGGCTTGTTCCGCTCACGTAGAAAAAGCCGTTTTAAAAGTAGACGGAGTAAAAAAAACTGCCGTTAATTTGCTGTCGAACAGTATGACAGTTGATTTTGACGATAAAATCGCAAGTATAAACGACATTATAAAAGCTGTGGAAAAAGCCGGTTACGGCGCTGCGGTTAAAAATACGGAAAACGCAAAAAGTAAAGAAAGCGCGCCGAAAATTACAAGCGGCGTAACGCTCGCAAGGCTTTTAACTTCCATTGTAATTTGTGTCGTTTTAATGTACGTAGCAATGGGGCATATGATAGGTCTTCCTTTGCCAAAATTTCTTTCCGGCAGTCAAAACGCAGTTTCGTTCGCGTTCGTTCAGTTTTTGTTATGTTTGCCGGTATGGTACATTAACCGAAGTTATTTTATAAACGGGTTTAAAAGACTTTTTACCGGCGCGCCCAATATGGACAGTTTAATAGCCGTAGGTTCCTTTGCCGGCGGTTTGTACGGAGCTGTGATGATATTTTTAATGAGTTCGGCGCTAGGCAGAGGCGATATGCCTACGGTAGAAAAGTACCATCATCAGCTGTATTTCGAGTCTTCCGCCATGATATTAGCGCTTGTCGATTTGGGCAAGTATTTCGAAGGACGCAGTAAACTGAAAACGGGCGATGCTTTAAATAAACTTCGTCAACTTGCTCCCGACAAAGCGATACTTTTAGTTGACGGAGAGGAAACGGAAGTTGACAGCAAATCCGTTAAAACTGGCGATATCGTAATAGTTAAAACGGGTATGGTATTTCCTGCCGACGGCAAAATCGCGCAGGGCAGCTGCTTTGTGAATGAAAGCAGCGTAAACGGCGAAAGTTTGCCTGTCGAAAAGCAGTTCGGCGATTTCGTTATAGGCGGCACGGTAAATGTAAACGGCTACGTTCAAGTATCGGTTACTAACGTAGGTAAGGACAGCGTTTTGGAACAGATAATCACGCTTGTCGAAGAAGCGGGGGCTTCTAAGGCTCCCAGTCAAAGGCTTGCCGATAAAATTTCCGCCGTCTTTGTGCCTATAGTTATGTCTATATCGCTCATAACGTTTATAGTTTGGATGTCGGTAGGTAAGGATTTTTCCGTTGCGTTGGATTTTGCCATATCCGTTCTTGTTATTTCATGTCCGTGCGCCTTAGGATTGGCTACACCCGTCGCTATAATGGTTGCTACGGGAAAAGGAGCCGAGCGCGGCGTTTTGATAAAAGACGGCGAAACGCTGGAAAAATTAGCGGGTATTCGTAAAGTGGTTTTGGATAAAACGGGTACGTTAACTTTAGGCAAACCTCAAGTTAAGGAAATTTACTCCAAAATAGACGAAAACGAGCTTCTGTCCGTCGTAGGCGGAATAGAAAAACAAAGCGAGCATCCTTTGGGCAAAGCGGTTGTCGAAAAGGCGGAACAAATCGGAATCGGTTTCTCGGTGCCCTCGCAATTCGAAACGCTTGCCGGACGCGGAATCGTAGCAACAGTAAACGGTAAACTTTACGCAATAGGTAACAAACGTCTCATGGAAGAACAAGGCGTTGACGAAAGCGATTATGCGTCGCAGTACATCGAGATGTCTTCTAAAGCGTTGACGTGTCTTTTGGTTGCAGAAGATAAAAAATTGATAGGTATAATAGGCGTAGGCGATGAAATAAAATCCACTTCTAAAGAAGCCGTTGCAAATTTGAAAAATTTGGGAATCGAACCAGTTTTGCTTACCGGAGATAACAGCGCGTCCGCGCGCGCGGTATGTAAGGAAGTAGATATCGAAGTTTTTTACGCGGAAGTGTTGCCTAATCAAAAGGAAGAAAAAATATCCGAGCTTATGAAAGAAGGCGCGACGGCAATGGTTGGCGACGGTATAAACGATGCGCCGGCGTTAACTCGAGCGGACGTCGGTTTCGCGGTTGCAAACGGCTCGGATATCGCGGTGGACAGCGCGGACGTACTGCTTATGAAAAACGATATCCGCGACGTTCCTTACGCAATCGAGTTGAGCAGAAAAACGCGCAGAAATATCAAACAGAATTTATTTTGGGCGTTTTTCTATAATTCTCTTGGCATTCCGCTTGCCGCGGGCGTATTGTTTGCAACGCCGCTCGGGTGGAAACTCAGTCCCATGATTGCAGCGGCAGCGATGAGTGTATCGAGTCTTTTTGTGGTTTTAAACGCTCTGCGGTTAAGATTGTTTAAACCGCGCGGTTATCGTAAAAATTTAAAAACAGACGTTTGCAAAGCTCAATGCGCGGTGTCTTTGCAAAATGATAAACAAACCGTAGACGGTACGGTAAATATTATAAAGGAGAACAAAATGAAGTACGAATTGCAAATCGAAGGTATGATGTGTAACCGTTGCGTTGCTCACGTTACGAACGCTTTAAAGAGCGTTCAAGGCGTAACGGACGTTACGGTAAGTTTGGAAGAAAACAAAGCCGTCGTAGAATGCGCGGCAGGTATTGCCGATAACCTTAAAAATGCGGTAGAACAGCAAGATTATACTGTAAAGGAGATAAAACAACTATGACGGCGGATAATTCCAAAATAACCAGACTTCTTAAAACCGCTCGCGGACAAATCGACGGAATACTTAAAATGATAGACGAAAACCGTTATTGTATCGACGTTTCCAATCAAATTATGGCTTGTCAGGCCATTCTTTCCAAAGTTAACAAAGAAGTGCTGCATGCGCATATAAGTTCTTGCGTTATCAATTCGAGCGGAGAAGATAAAAAATCTAAGTTAGAAGAAATTTCTCAAGTTCTGGATAAGTTATTGTAACGCGAAAAATTTAAACGAATTATATAATTTCGGTCTTTACGGAAATCGCGACGTTATTCGGTTTCGTAACAATTTGGCAAACGTAAAATATTTTTAGTCGTTTCCCTTTTTGCCGTAAAGTACTCACATTTTTTGAAAGAATTGCAATTTGCGTCATATATTATTGATATGAACAATTCTTTTAACAAATGCGTTTCGGAAATATGCGGTTTAGAACTGGAAACTTTGGTGTCAAACTATAAGTATTCAGTATTCGGCGGTCATACAGCGGTTATCGAAGGACACAAAGGGATAATAGTCTATTCTTACGACGAAATAACTTTCGCTGTAAAAAAAGGCGTTCTTAAAGTGGCGGGTAAGGACTTGCGTATAAAATGCTTGGAAAAGCATTTTGCTGTAGTTGTAGGCTCTATTATCGACGTGGGAGTTAAAGCCGATGAAAAGTAGTTGTATAATAACTTTTGAAGGACTAAATATAAGTCGGTTGCTTAATACGCTTTGTCAACGTAACGTAGCGGTTTTCAAAGTGGAACGTCAAGGTAAAACGTGCGTTTTACAGGTTTCGTCAAGACAATCCGGCAAGGTTGTTGCCTTACTGAAAGAAAAGTGCTATAATATTAAAGAAATCAGGTATGTCGGTGCTTCGGGCTTTTTGCGTTTCGTTAAAAAACGTTTTATTATTCCCGTTGCGGTTATCGTTTCTTTTGCGGCGTTGTTTATCGCGTCTCAGTTCTGTTTTAAAATAGAAGTACAAGGGGATTTCGATAAAAACAGCGTATACGCCGCGCTTTCGAACGCGGGCGTCAGTATCGGTTCCAATTTATCGCGTATGGACGTCGATTACGTGGAAAACGCCGTTGCAAACAGTTTGGACGCAATGTACGCGGTAGTAAGTCGTAAGGGAAGCGTCGTTTACGTCAACGTTATAGCAAAAAAATTGATAGAACCTCCTATTGATATGAACAAAAGGCGGGATATAGTTGCAAAATATTCCGGCGTAGTTACAAGTATTCTGTGCGAGCAAGGTTATGCCAAAGTTAAAGTGGGCGACTTTGTTAACGTCGGAGACGTTTTAATTGAGGGAAGACGCGTTTTCAACGACGGAGAAAGCCGAGACGTTTACGCTTTGGGTAAAGTTGTGGTTAAACGTTCGGTATCGGGTTTTGCGGAATTTAACGGTCAGAAAACGGTTTACGTAGAAACGGGAAAATATTTTACTAGTACCGGAGTGGTGTTGTTTGGCAAAGAGTATTCGACAAAATGTCCTTTCGAGAATTATACTTTAACGACGAAACATACCGGTTTGTTTCCGTTGAATTTGGAAATAACTAAAAATTATTACAGCGAAACTCAACGCGTAACAGTTAACGCTACTTTGGAAGAGTGCATGGAAGACCTAAAATCCAGCGCTTACGAACTTGCCGAAAAAGATTGCGATTTTAAAGTAATAGAAGTTAAGTACGAAGTAAAAGACGGCGGAGTTACAGCAATACTATACGGCGAGTACGAACATTATTAGCGGAGGATAAATTGATTTCAAAAAAAATAGAAGTAGATTCGATGGACGAGCTTGTTAAATTATTCGGACCGTTTGATGAATATATAAAAGCTATATGTCAATCGTTCGACGTAAAAGTCGTTTTGCAGGACGGTCAAAGCAGTTTGATGGGTGATGAAAATAACGTCGACAATGCGATGGCTGTTATTGCAAAAATAAAAAGCTTTATGTATAATGGCGATACCGTGGATATAGGAAGAGTTAACTATATTTGCGATTGCGCTAAGTCGGATAAAATAGACGAAATAGACGAATTGTTGGGAGACGTCGTTACTATTACCAATCGCGGCAAACCGATAAAGTGCAAAACTGTCGGACAAAAAAAATACGTCGATTTGATGAAGAAAAAAACGATAACTTTCGGAGTCGGTCCTGCCGGAACGGGTAAAACGTATCTTGCCGTTGCAATTGCGGTTAACGAATTTAAAGCCAAAAAAGTCGAAAAAATAATTCTTACGCGTCCTGCCGTAGAAGCAGGAGAAAAACTCGGATTTTTACCGGGCGACTTGCAGGAAAAAGTCAATCCGTATCTTCGTCCGCTTTACGATGCTTTACAAGAAATGTTCGGAAACGAAACTTTTGTAAAAATGATGGAACGCGGCGCTATAGAAATTGCGCCTCTTGCGTATATGCGCGGCAGAACGCTATCTAACGCGTACGTAATATTAGACGAAGCGCAAAATACTACCAAAGAACAAATAAAAATGTTTTTGACAAGACTCGGAGAAAACAGTAAAATGGTTATTACAGGCGACTTGACTCAAATCGATTTGCCTGTCGGTCATACTTCGGGTTTAAAACACGCTACTAAAATTCTCAAGGATATAGACGATATAGGAATTATAAAATTGAACGAAAGAGACGTCGTGCGCCATCCGTTGGTGCAAAAAATAGTCAAAGCATACGAAACAGAGGATAAATAATGGCGAAAAAATTGAAAAAATCAAATATAAAGTGGAAGCAAGTTGTAGTAAGCTATGTTTTAGCTTTTATACTTTTTTCCGCTTTAACGGTTTTGCCTAACTGGTCGAAATTAACGGGCGTAAGCGTTGCCGTACAACTGATAACTACCGCAATGTTGTTAGTGTCTATGGCGCTGTACGTTTATTTTTCAGACCGAGAAGTAATGGAAAACGCGCGCGAGACTTGGGCTATGTTTTGTACGATGATTATTTCGTACATGATTATTCAGCTATCGCAGTTGTGGAAATACGGTATATACATTGTGCCGTTTGCGTTGTGCTCGTTGGTTTTATCTATAATCGTATCCGGCAAATGCGGATTCTTCGCAAATTTTACGATTATAATGCTTTGCTTTATGCAAGCGATTAACTGGCAAAATCACGCGGATTTATCCACGGATAAATTTTTCTATTTATTATTCAGCGGTGTAATCGAAGCCGTATTCGTTTCATTTTTGCTCGGTAAACAGTATAAGCGTTCTCGTTACGTCGTGGCGGGCATCGTATTGGGCGTCATTTCTCTTATCTGCGCCACTCTTAGTTATTTGATATTCGAGGAAGTTTGGAGTTGGACCGAATACGCTATAATTGCGTCTTGCTCGTTAGGCAGCGGAATTATAAGCGTGATGTTAATGTTTGTTATAGTGCCCGTTGCGGAAAAAATATTTAACGTAGCGTCGATATTCAGGTTTTCGGAAATAGCAACTTCAGATAACGAATTGATGCGCAAGCTTTTTGAAAAAGCGCCGGGAACTTATAACCACTGTTTAACCGTTGCCACATATGTGGAAGCGTGCGCTGTGGCGATAGGGCAAAGCGCCGTAGTCGCTAAAGCCGCGGCATATTATCACGATATAGGCAAAATGAAAAATCCGTCTTACTTTACGGAAAATCAATTCGACGGATTTAACCCTCACGATAATATGACCCCCGAAGCAAGCGTAAATATGATAAAATATCATACGTTAAACGGACTTTCTATTGCTAAAGAGTACGGTTTGCCTAAAGAGGTTCAAACCGCAATATGCGAGCATCACGGTACGATGCCGATAAAGTATTTCTTTTTAAAGGCGCAAAAATATACGGACGGTTTTTTGCCGTACGACGGCTATTGTTACGACGGTCCCAAACCTACGACGAAAATATCCGCAATTTTGATGATTTGCGACGCTTCGGAAGCGGCATTGCGCGCTCACGGAGATAAAAACAACGCCGAAAAAATAGTCGGCGATATTATCAGCGAACGTATGTCTTTCGGACAATTTACCAACTGCGATATAACAATGAAGGAAATCGAGATAGTAAAAGAAACGATCGTAACAACGTTTCTCGGAGTACGGCACAAACGTATAAATTATCCAGACGAACGTCTCGGAGGCGTGAAATGACGATATATTTTACAAATGCAGGCAGTAAAAAATTTGTAATAAAACGTTTATTGGAAGGCGCTTTAAGATATTTGGGACAGCCTACGTGCGATATAGAAATGTCGTTAAGTTTCGTTTCCGCGCAGGAAATTCAAGAACTGAATAAAAACAGCCGAAACGTCGATGCCGTAACAGACGTATTGTCTTTTCCGACCATTGAAAACGACGAACGTAAAGTTTTGAGTATTAAAGATTTTTCTTTGGACGTTATAAATCCCGAAACGGGAAAACTTAATATCGGAGACGTAGTAATTTGTCTTGACAAAGCTAAAGAGCAGGCTGTTCAGTACGGTCATTCTTTAAAAAGAGAAATTTGTTTTTTGGCGTTGCACGGTACGCTGCATCTTTTGGGCTACGACCATATAGAACAGTCCGACGAAGAACAAATGACGCGGTTGCAAGAAGAAATTATGAATAAAATGAAAATTACAAGGAAATGAGACTATGAAACGTACCGGATTTATTGCCATTGTGGGCAATGCGAACGCGGGTAAGTCAACATTGCTTAACGCGCTTATAAAACAAAAAGTTTCTATTGTTTCACCCAAACCGCAAACTACTCGCGACAGTATTATGGGCGTTTGGACGGACGAAGACAGTCAAATGGTTTTCGTAGATACTCCGGGTTTTTTTAAAAGCAAAAACGCTTTGGGCGATTATATGCTTAAAAGCATAGATACCGCTGTGCGAGACGTGGATTGTGTACTTGTGGTTATAGACGGACACGACGGAATCAGCGATAGTGAAATGGCGCAAATTTCCAAATATAAGAAACTGGGCGCTCCTATAGTGGTCGTTGTTACTAAAATCGATATAACGCAGCCGCAGAAGTTGATGCCCGAGCTTGCAAAGTTAAACGGTATCGAGTGTATCCGCGAAGTTTACTGTGTGTCCGCAAAGCGCAACAGAGGCGTAGAAGAGCTTAAACAAGCTCTTAAAAAGTATTTAACCGGCGACGAAATTTATTTTGAAGAAGACGACGTTACCGATAAAAGTCAACGCTATATCGTAGGAGAAATTATCCGTGAAAAAGTTTTGCTATGTTGCGAAAACGAAATACCTCACGGTATAGGCATTGCAATCAATAAAATGCAATTCGAAAACGATTCGTGGGATATCGACGCTACTATCGTAGTTGAAAAAGCTTCGCATAAGCCTATTGTTTTGGGAAAACACGGAACTATGATAAAAGGAATAGGAATTCACGCTCGAGAAAGCATAGAAAAATTTCTCGACGCAAAGGTGTTTTTGACTTTATGGGTAAAAATAAAGGAAGACTGGCGAAATAATCCTTCGATGTTAAACGAACTCGGCTATAGCAATAAAAATTAGATAAAAAATTTACGGTATACATTTATCTGAAAAAAGGCAAACTATTTACATTTGGAGGTTTGTTTATGAAAGATAAAGTATGGGAATTGTTTAAAGAAACCGGAAATCCTGCGTATTATATGTTATACAAGGAATTAACTAAAAATGGACGTAACGACAAAAGCCGTAGCGATAAGGGCGACGGACTACAAGGAAAGCGATAAAATAATTTTGCTATACTCTTTGGAGTACGGCAAAATTTCAGTTCACGCCAAAGGTATACGCAAAAATTCCGCAAAATTAAAATTTGCCGCAGACCAGTTTTGTTTCGGACAATACGAGTTGGCGTTTTCCGCTGACCGTTTTACTTTAAAATCTTGCGAGCAGTTGGAAAGTTTTTATTCTCTGCGCGAGGATATTGCCGTTTATTACGCCGCATGCGTAGTTGCAGAGTGTTTGGCAAATTATACGGAGGAAAATCAATCCGATCCCGATTTGTTCGTAGAAACTTTGAAAGCGTTTAAAGCGTTATCGGGAAAAATCGAACCTCTGTTGGTTACATTGAGATATTTATTGGCGTTTTTTAAATTGCAAGGAGTCGCTTTACAGCTTAACCGTTGCGTTGTTTGCGATAAAACTGAAAAAAATCTTTTTTTAGACGCAAATCGCGGCGGTTTGGTTTGCGATAGCTGCAGGACGGCTGAAAGCGTTGCGGTAAGTCCTCGTTCGCTTGCAACGTGTAAAATGATTGACGGTATTACATACGATAAATTGTCTAATTTAAATATTGCTTCCGGTATAATAAAAGACGCGCTCAGTCTGTGTTATAAATTTATATCTTTCAACTATTTTCCGCTTAAAAGTTTATCGGAACTTCTAAAACTACAGTAACGTATTTTGTTGCGGTATTTTGAAATTTGACTGAACTGATTTTTGTAAATTATATTTTTTGTTTTAACAACCAGTTTTTTACTTTCTTACGGTTTGTCGCGGCAAGATGTTGCCAAATAAAATCGTTTTTGTTATAATAAAGCAATTAGTCGGGTTTAATTGAATATATCTAGTCTTTATTGCATCGTATCACGTTTTAACGTTTTATCGATTAAAATCTTATTCGTATGCGATAAATATAGTAAATAACGGCGACAAGTCCACGTTACTTGTAGTTTTGCGGCGTGATAAGCAGTACTTTGGGAGAAACTGATGATTTTCGGCAAACATTTAAATAAGTATTATTTTAAATATGCGTATATGTTACTTTTAGGTATCATTGCCCTTATTGCCGTAGATTACGTACAGCTTATCATACCTGAATTATACAGAATAGTTATAAACGGTATAAACAACGGCTACGTTAAAATCGACGGAGTAAAGCGGATTTTTGATAAGTATTTATTGTGGAGCGAAGTATGCGTTCCTATGTTTATTGTTATATCGGTGCTTATTGTAGGTAGATTTTTGTGGCGTATTTGCTTATTCGGTGCCGGTTATAAAGTAGAAAAAGATTTACGTGGACGGATGTTTAGTCGTTCAAAAGATTTATCGTGCGAATTTTATTCCGTCAATAAGGTCGGCAATATGATGTCGCTTTTTACTAACGATTTGGAAACCGTTCAAGATTGTTTCGGCAGCGGAGTTATGATGACGTTCGACGCGGTATTTATGGGAGGAATGTCGCTTTATAAAATGTTCCGAATGGATTGGAAAATGACATTATTTTCTCTCATTCCTATGGTTCTTATGTTAGTTGTCGGTATTATCGTTGGAAAGTATATGACGATGAAATGGGACGCACGTCAAGCGGCTTTTTCGGATTTGTCTGATTTCGCGCAGGAAAGCTATTCGGGAATTGCCGTAATAAAAGCGTTTGTCAAAGAGTTTAAGGAATTATGGGCTTTTAAAAGACTAAATAAAAAGAACGAAAACGCAAACATAGCGTATACAAAAATGAGTATGCTTCTCCACGTATTCGTTAATTTGTTCGTAGAGTCTGTTATTTGTATAGTTTTAGGATACGGCTCGTATCTAGTTTACATAGGGACGTTTAACGCCGGACAACTTATGGAGTTTATAGGCTATTTCAACGCCATCGTGTGGCCTGTAATGGCTATAACCGAGCTTATCGATATGTCTTCGCGCGGTAAAGCTTCTTTAAAACGCGTGTCGGAATTTTTGAATGCTGAACCTGATGTAACGGATAAGTCTAAGGCAAGCGATATTGACGATTTAAAAGGCAGTATTAGATTTAATCGTTTAACTTTTCGGTATCCCTCCGCAAATATTGATTCGCTTACGGACGTTTCTTTTACTATCGATGCAGGCGAAAGCGTCGGCATTGTAGGTAAAACGGGTTGCGGAAAAACCACTCTCGCCGATTTGATATTACGTTGTTACAATGTTGAAGACGGTACGATATTTATAGACGGAAAGGACATCAACGAAATAAAAATAAACAGTTTGCGTAATTTTTGCGCGTACGTACCTCAAGACAATTTTTTGTTTTCCGACACAATAGCTAAAAACATTGCGTTTTCTTCCGATACGTTAGATTTTGCGCAGATTGAACGCGCTGCCGAAACGTCAGATATAGACGGTAATATCCGAGGATTTGTTAACGGTTACGAAACGGTACTCGGCGAACGCGGCGTAACGGTATCCGGCGGACAAAAGCAGCGTATTTCTATTGCTCGAGCTTTGATGAAAAATTCTTCTATATTGATAATGGACGATTCTGTTTCGGCGGTCGATACCGATACCGAACGTAAAATATTAGAAAATTTAAAACGCATACGAGAAGGAAAAACTACCATTTTGATTGCTCATCGAATTTCAACCGTTCGAAATTTAGATAAAATAATTTACATGGACGGCGGTAAAGTAATCGACGTGGGTTCTCACGAACAGTTGCTTGTTCGTTGTTCGGATTATCGAAATATGGTTGCTCTTCAAAAATTAGAAGACGAGGAAGGTATTTAGTATGAAAGATTATCTCCCGCTTTTAATCGTCGGCGCAATTTTGGGAACCATATCGGCAGTGCTTATACTTGTATTTGCGTTGATAAAAGATAAAAAAGAGTCTATGGGCTTCGACCGTAATATTAAAGACGGCGAACTGTTTAAACGCTTGCTTAAATATGCGAAACCGTATTGGAGAAATTTTGTTTTGGTCGGCTTCGTGATGATTGTTTCCGTATCGTACAGTATCCTATCTCCGATTTTGGTATCGGATATCGAGGCAATTATAAAAAAAGATTTCGAGCTTATAAACGTATTATGGCGAGTGGGGGTTTACGCCGCCGTATTGGTTGTATCGCTTGTTTGTACGTACGTACAATCTATCGTTTTACAAAAAACAGGTCAAAAAATAGTGTCTAAATTACGCGAAGACGTGTTCGAGCATATAGAAAAGCTATCTCATGCGCAGCTTTCCCAAATTCCCGTCGGTAAATTGGTTACTCGCACGACAAACGACACGAACGCAATATCTATGATGTTTACGGGCTTGCTTGTAAACTTGATTCAAAATTGTTTTGTGATAGTGGGCGTACTTGTGGCTATGTTATGCGTAAACTATATGTTGACTTTAATGGTGTTATGCTTCGTGCCTTTTATCGTGTTATTTACCGTGATATTCCGTAAATTTTCTCGAAAAGCTTATCGGCGCGTTAAAAACAGTACCACGGACATTAACACGTTTTTATCAGAAAATTTGTCCGGTATGAAATTAACGCAGATTTTTAATCGTCAACAGCGTAAAATCGATGAATTTGAGGAAAAAAACGAAACATTGTATAAAGCGCAGCGCAGTCAGATTTTTGTTTTCAGCGTTTTTCGTCCTCTTGTATATATGCTGTATATTTCATCGGTACTATGTCTGTTTTTTCTTGGTTCCGTAGGATATTTAGACGATATCAACTTTTTGGGACAGATAGTAACAAGCGAAGTTATAGTAGCATTTTATATGT
This sequence comes from uncultured Christensenellaceae bacterium, assembly GCA_910586905.1. GTDB lineage: Bacteria > Bacillota > Clostridia > Christensenellales > CAG-314 > Fimimonas. The sequence continues at coordinate 51,871 of CAJUIV010000006.1, read as the reverse complement.
TTATTTCGCGTTTTTTCAATCCCATACAAAGTTTGGCGGAACAGTTTCATCGGTTGCAATCTGCTTTTGCGTCAGCGGAGAAAATATTCACGGTTTTGGATATAGAACCTAAAGTGGTGGACGAGCCTGACGCGATTGAACTTGAGGAAGTTAAAGGAGAAATAGAATTCAAAAACGTTTGGTTTGCTTATGATGAAAACGAGTGGATTTTAAAAGACGTAAGTTTTCACGTAAACGCTAACGATACGGTTGCTTTCGTCGGCTCTACGGGTAGCGGCAAAACGACGATTTTATCTTTGCTGTGTCGCAACTACGATATTCAAAAAGGAGAAATTTTGCTTGACGGCGTAAACATCAAGCATCTCAAAATTGCTTCGCTTCGTAAACATTTCGGACAGATGCTGCAGGATGTGTTTTTATTTTCCGGAACAATTCGCAGTAATATAGTTTTGCGCGACGAATTTGACGACGAACAGATAATAGAAGCTTGTAAATACGTTAACGCGTACAAATTCATAAATAGGTTGGACGGAGGTTTAGACGAAGAAGTGCGCGAACGCGGCAACAATTTTTCCGCAGGACAGCGTCAGTTATTGTCGTTTGCTCGCACAATAATTCATAAACCGGAAGTAATGATTCTTGACGAGGCAACAGCAAATATCGATACCGAAACGGAAATTCTTATTCAGGATAGCTTGCATAAACTTATGAACGTCGGAACTATGCTTATTGTTGCGCATAGATTATCGACAATTCAGCACGCTGATAAAATATTGGTGCTTGACGGAGGAAGAATTATAGAACAAGGAAATCACAAAGAGCTATTGGCTAATAAGGGACGATACTACGAATTATACAATTTACAATATAACAAAGAAAGGTTGATTAAGAGCTGAAAGTGTGATTTTTAACAAGTAGAAGTATCAATTATGTATTGGTAATTATCCTGGAATTTTATAAATCGAAAATCTCCTGTAAAAACAGGAGATTTTATTTTAAGCTATTAACGAGATTATCTTATTATTTCCGTTTCTTTATAAACATTGTGCGCATCGAATTTAATATTGCAATCACACAAACGCCTACGTCTGCCAATATAGCGATAATCATGCCGAACGCTATTTTGTCCAATAATCCGATTGCGGATAAAATCAAAACTGCAAATTTTATGGCAATGGATAAAACGATATTTTCCGTAACTATTTTCAAAGTGCTTTTCGCTATTCGTTTGGCAAGCGGAACGGAAGCAGGGTTATCTTGCATAAGTACGATGTCGGCTGCTTCTATCGCTACGTCGCTGCCCATAGCTCCCATAGCTATTCCGACGTCCGCTGTGGCGAGAACCGGAGCGTCGTTTATTCCGTCTCCTACGAACGCTACTTTTTCGTTTTGTTTCAATTCGTTCAGTTTTGTAACTTTATCTTGAGGTAAAAGTTCGGAATAATACTTGTCAACGTTAAGTTTAACGGCTATCTCTTGCGCGGTAATATTGTTGTCTCCCGTTAGCATCACAGTCGTTACTCCGGCTTTTTTCAACTCGGCAATAGCCTCGTGAGAGTCTTCTTTTATTTGGTCGCTTATTTGTATGGAACCTACGAAACGACCGTCCTGAGCAACGTAGACGACCGTACCGTCGCTAATAGGTGAAAATTCAATATCGTAATCGTTCATCAGTTTATCGTTTCCGCACAAAATAACGGAACCGTTTACAACGGCTTTTACGCCGTGTCCGGCTATTTCCTGTACTTGTGCTGACATATCTGCTTTCCGTTCGCGGCAAATGGAAATTGCGATTGGGTGATTGCTGTATTGTTCTGCCAAAGCTGCAAGCGAAAGTATTTCTTCTCGTTTATTTTCGGGTACGACTTGAGTAACCGCAAAATTTCCCTTGGTTAAAGTTCCCGTTTTGTCAAAAGCGATAATTTTGCTTTTAGCTAACAATTCTAAGTAGTTGCTGCCTTTTACAAGAATCCCGTTTTTACTTGCGCAAGCTATACCGCCGAAAAAGCCCAAAGGTATTGATATTACCAAAGCGCACGGGCATGATACGAATAAAAACATCATTGCGCGGCGCATCCACTTCAGCCAAACCGTTCCTACGGAAATACCTTCGAACATCGGCGGAACAACGGCGAGTATTACGGCGAGCGCAACGACAATCGGCGTATAGTATCGACTGAATTTTGTTATAAAATTTTCTGCAGGAGATTTTTTGCTGGTAGCGTTTTCTACTAAATCCAGTACTTTTGCAACCGTACTGTCGTCGTATGTTGAAGTGGTTTTGATGAAAATCGTACCGTCTAAATTTAAACATCCCGATACGACCGTTTGTCCGATTGAGGCTTTTCTGGGCAAGCTTTCACCCGTCATTGCGGAGGTATCCAAACTGCATTCGCCTTTAATGATTTCGCCGTCGAGAGGTATTTTTTCACCTGCTTTTATCAAAATAGTTTCGCCTATTTCTATTTCAGACGGATGAACTTTGATTTCGAGATCGTCGCGGATTACCGTGGCTTCTTCGGGTCGAATATCCATAAGTTCTGCAATGCTTTTTCTGCTTTTCCCGACGGCGTAACGTTGGAATAATTCTCCTATTTGATACAAAAGCATAACTGCAGTTGCGTCGACATATTCTCCTATTGCAAACGCGCCTATCGTGGCAATCGTCATCAAAAAGTGTTCGTCGAATATTTTTCCCCTAACGATATTCGTTATTGCTTTCCATAATACGTCGTAGCCAACGGTAAAATATGCCGCTAGAGATAAGCCCAATTCTAACCACTTAAACCAAGATATACTTTCGGAAATAGTGTATTTGAGAACAACGGTAACTATAACGACACATAAAGATACTATAATGCGAATTAGCGCTTTTTTATTTTTAGACATATATACACCTTAAATTTTTAATATACAGTCCGGTTCGATTTTTTTACAAACCGATTTTATTTGTTTTAAAGTGTCGGTAGCGTTGTCGTCCTTAATGTCCAATATGATTTTTTGAGTCATAAAGTTAACCGAAGCAGAAAGCACTCCGTCGATTTTGTTTATAGCGTTCTCCATTTTTGCCGCGCAGTCAGCGCAGTCCAAATCTTGTAATGCGATTATTTTTCTCATATTTTACTCCTTTCGTTATACTTGCGGTTTTTTAATCTTGATTCGGTAAATTTAATATAATTTATCGCTTTTGTTTTTTTATAATTAAGTTATTAACTGAGTGTTCTCGGTTTAAATTGTATCGTATCACGCTTTAAAGTGGTTGTTTTGATAAAACTTCATTCTGTACGATATTGTTAAACAAATAAGTTTAACTGACACTAATCGGATTTGATTACATCGTAAAACGACTAACTGTATTTTTAAAACTAACGCTGTTGTTTTACGTTATAATTGTGAAATAATATTTTCTATTCTACGACGTGTTCGACAGCAAGATTTATTATGCTTAAAACGTGGTCGTCGTCTAAACTATAAAATATTTCTTTCCCCTGTCGGCGATTCTTAACAAGTTTTGCTTGGCGAAGTATTCTAAGTTGATGCGAAACAGCCGATTTAGTCATATTTAAAACGGAACCTATATCGCAAACGCACATTTCGGCTTTGGTGAGTGCGGAAAGAATCCTTATACGGGTAGAGTCTCCGAAAATTTTAAATAATTCCGCTACGTCGAATAAGGTATCGTCGTCGGGCATATCTACGCACACTTGTTCGCAGATTTCGTCGTGTACGTGTTTTTGTTCGCAGCAAAAGTCTTTTTCTTCCATAATCTATCTCCTTGAAACAGTTGAATAATTGTTCAACTGTTATTATTTTATGCAAGTATAACTGAAATGTCAAGCGTTTTTAAAAAATAAATTATAATTTTCGTTTTTACGTATTAAGCAATTTGATTTCTTCAAATGGTGTAATAAACGAGAGAGAGTTAATTCTAACGGCAACGTCGTAACGTAAATAGAGCAATAAACATACTATGTTTGTAGGGGTAAAACCTAAAAAGTACAAGGAGAGAGATATTATGAGTTGTTGCAGACGACCTTGTTCGTGTAATTGTATTCACAACGAACAACCGAATCGTATAGTTATTATAGAACGAGGACCTAGAGGTCCGCGCGGATATACCGGACCTCAAGGTATTATGGGCGCGACCGGACCGATTGGACCGACAGGTCCTCAAGGATTTCAAGGACCTCAGGGTATACCCGGTATACAAGGTATTCCCGGCGTAACAGGTCCGACGGGACCTATCGGTCCTCAAGGACTTCAAGGTATACAAGGTGTTCAGGGGCCGATTGGTCCTATGGGACCAACCGGCGTTACGGGTGCGACAGGACCGCAGGGACCTCAAGGATTGCAAGGTATCGCCGGCGCTATCGGTCCTACGGGAGCAACAGGACCTGCGGGTACAAGTGTAACCGGACCTACAGGACCTCAAGGAATACAAGGCGTAACGGGACCAACCGGCGTTACAGGTTCAACCGGTGCGACAGGACCTCAAGGACTTCAAGGTATACAGGGTGTTCAAGGACCGATTGGACCTACCGGACCAACAGGTGCCACGGGAGTTACAGGAGCAACCGGACCTACCGGTCCACAAGGTATACAAGGCGTCGCCGGACCTGCCGGTGCTACCGGAGCAACGGGTCCTCAAGGGCTTCAGGGTATTCAAGGTATACAGGGTGCAACCGGACCTACCGGCGCAACGGGAGCTACAGGTCCGTCCGGAGTAAGCGGTTTGTCGTCTTACGGCGGATTGTATTCTACCGTTACTACGCCCCTTGCTTTAACTACAACGCCGTCAACGGTTCCTTTGGCAATCGATATGCCTTCGTCTAACGTAACTTACGGTGTAAATTCGATAAACATCACTGAAAGCGGAGATTATGAAGTAAATTATAGTCTGGCAGGAACAATCGCCGGCAATCCGTCGACGGTAACTTTGTCGGTGGCTGAAAACGGTGCGGCTATTCCGTCGGCTACTATTTCGCGCGCACTGTCTTCGACGGGTACGAACGATATAATAAACGGTAGTGCAATCGTTACTTTGTCAGCAGGCGACGTGTTAACGCTTTTGGCTTCTTCGAGCAATGCTGCAACGTTTACGCCTTCGACAAACGTAAATTCATACCTTACTGTAAAAAGAATAGATGCGTGAAATATTACTTTGAATGAGCTATTACAGCCCGAATCGTTTTTAACTCAAAAATAATACTATGAATAATAAAAAGACGCAGAAAAATTTTCTGCGTCTTAAATAATGTATCTTATAGATATATTATTCGATGGGTTGTACGTTCGTTGCGCGAAGTTTTCCGTTTTTCGTATCGTCTTCAATATCGAAAGAAACTTTTTGACCGTCTTTTAGCGTTTTAAAGCCTTCTACTTGAATTGCCGAAAAGTGAACGAAAACGTCGTCGCCACCCGCGTCGTTGGAAATAAATCCGTAACCCTTGCCAGAATCGAACCATTTTACCGTACCTGTCATACTTTGGTACCTCCCAAGAAATTTGTAATCGAATGAGTAAAACGTTATATCAAATAGACATTAAGTTAAAAGACAGTAACCGCACACCGAATTCGTTACAATAAAATTATAGTACTGTTGTCTCTAAAAGTCAACATAATTATTTAAAAAATATAATATTTAAATAACAATATAAAATTACGATTCCATACCGGTTTTTTATTGGTATTTTAGCTGTAATCTTATAGGCAACAGTGTCTACTTTTTATAGTATGAGCCTGTTGCGCAATTTTTAAACGGAATTGAAATTTAATGAACTTTTACGTTTAAAATAAATATTGTTAAATTATTTTAACGTATTCAAAACGCGCATTAAATACGCTGTCAAATGATTATGGATAAAATATACTGAAAAGCACCATATAGTTTAATAAGTAATTTGTTAATAGTAAATTTTTAGTTTCCTAAAATGTAATAATAGATTTTATTATTTTAATTTAGACGCGTTGTTAAAAATTATGTGGATATTAAGTTGAATTTTTATAATCCAATTTATTGAATTCAGGATATGAATATCTTGTTAATTTATAGGAAAAGGTATAAGATTGTGCAGAAGAAACGGAGGAAAACTAGTTAGTTGTGATAGCGCGCGCTTATATTAAAGCTACTAATGAAATTAGAATCATGTAATATATTTTCACTCGATATAATAAGTTTCGATCGGAATAACCAACGAAAAGATCAAGTTTACAGAGGCGCAAATTATTTACGACTTATTGACTGAAAACGGCGTGGCACAGATAGAATAGTTAATGAAGGCGATGCGCTCACTGCAAAATAAACCGTCGATTATTCAGTTTTTTATCGGATGAATTTGTCGCTACTGAAATACTATTTTGTCATTCTGAGGAACGTTTAAATCGAACGTTTTTGAATTTATGTAGACTGTTTGGAAAAATACCGTTTAAATTATCTTATATCGTATTGACAGAATACTATAAATAATAGAATGATAAATATTTATATAGTATAGTCAGAAGCCTAGCGTTTAAATATATTTATTATCGGACTGGGAATGTCAAGCGTATGTTGTTTTCCGATTTATACTTGTAACTCGAAAGTTTAGTATCGGTAGTAGATAAAAAGCAAGTAGCAAGTTCAAATTTTGACTATACCGCCGTCAACATAATTGACGGCGGTATATTATCTTACAATAACTATTATATTGCCGGTAGAACGCTTTGCGCTATCAAACAATATATAACAAGCGAAAGGATATCTACTATTGTGGTAATAAACGGACTTGCAACAACAGCGGGGTCGAGCCGGCAAACTTTTGCAAGTATGGGCATAAGGCATCCGATGAGCTTTGCGATTACGATTGTTATAAGTAAAGCGATACTAACGGTTAGACACACTTCCCAAGTATAAGGGTTTCCAAACGCTAATCCGTCAAGAAGATACAGTTTTGCAAAGCACGCAATTGCAAGTACGGCGCCTAGCAATAAAGAAACTCTTAGTTCTTTCCAAATAACCTTAAATACGTCTGCGGGGCGTACCTCGCCTATAGCAAGGCTTCGGGTAATTGTAACCGCCGCTTGGCTACCGGCATTTCCGCCCGTTCCCATAAGCATAGGTACGCATGCGAACAGCAAAGCCGATAGTGTAGATTCGTAAGCGTTGATAATAAGTCCGGTAAAAGTTGCCGAAACCATTAGCAGCAATAGCCAGGGTATACGGTTCTTCCATATTTGCCAAACGCTTTGTTCTAGGTAGGAATCGGTAGATGGCGTAACCGCCGCCATTTTAGCTATGTCTTCAGTAGCTTCCTGTTCTATTACGTCCAATACGTCGTCTACTGTTATTATACCGACAATACGCTGCTCTTTATCTACTACGGGCATAGCGTTAAGGTCGTATTTGGAAATTTGCTGCGCAACGTACTCTTTGTCATCGGTAGTTTCGACGGATAAAACTTCCGTTTCCATGATATCGTCGATTTTAACGTTGTTTTCGTGTAACAGTAAATCTTTTACGGTAACTCGGCCTATAAGATGACGTTTTTCATCCGTTACGTAGCAAGTATAAATAGTTTCTTTATCTAGCGCGGTTTTACGTATGCGTTCAAAGCATTGATGCACTGTCCAACTCTTTTTGAGACTGACGTATTCAACCGTCATAATAGTACCTGCGCTGTCTTTGGGATATTGTAAAATTTCGTTAATCTGATTGCGCGTTTCCGCATCGGATTGGTTTATAATACGTTTTACAACGCTTGCCGGCATCTCCTCGATTATGTCGACCGTATCGTCTAAAAACATTTCGTCGAAAATAGCTTTTAGTTCGGTATCCGTAAAGATATTGAGCAACATTTCTTGACTATCGGTAGACATTTCTACAAACGTATCTGCGGCAAGTTCTTTACTCAGCAGACGGAAAACAAGAGGCATATCTTTGTCGGGCAGTTCTTCCAGAAGCAGAGCGACGTCCTGTGGCTTTTCATCTTCGAGTAACGGTTTTATAGCTCTGAAATTTTTTTCTTGCAAAAATACGGACACTTTATCTACTAGTTCGGATAATTCTTTGTATTCCATCGTAACCTCCTTTGTCAAAAGACGTAGTACTTTTAATTCGATATCTATGCGGTGCAATAAAAAACTGCGCCTTGTAACAGTCGCAGAGTAAAACGTTTCTTTCAAGACGGAAACGAACGTCCAACCATTACAAGCTTTAGCATCACGGGGCGGTGTAGTTGCGTTAGATTATGCCTTGGTTTCGACATTACCTGCTGACCTTACTCAACGAGTCTCCTCGTCTAAGTCGGTAGCAACCCATATCCCAGTGGTAGCCTCACCTACCGGATTATTTAGATACTTTTATTTTAGTTTTGTTTTGCAACGTTGTCAATAGATTTAAGTATTTATTCTAATATATTTTTATATTTTATGTAAAAAAACGCTTTTACGCTCCATACTTGACAGCATTGTATATTTGCGGTACAATAAAAATATGGATGCGTTAGATATGAAACAATACTACAAATTGCGTTTGCATTGGATATTTAATTTTACGAATAAAAACTTTTTTTATTGCGTCGCAAAAACGTTATGCTTATTGGTAGGGATTCCTATTTATGCGACAATGTTCGCCGTCGAAATGATTTTAACGTTTGTAAATATGATTTTTTGTTGGATACCGATTTTAAATGTTGTAGTAAACGTAATTTGCAAGTCTATAATATTTGTAATAGATAAGTCTTTTTATATATGTATTTTAACTGATATCAAAAAATTTAAAGAAGCAACAAAGGAAAATATCGAGTACGATGTGTCGGATGTAAACGATAGCGAAGAGTTGAATCAAGCACAAATAAACGGCGAGTCCGACGAATAATCCGTTATAGAATTTAACTGTTAACCGCAAAAATTTATTGCGGTTTATTTTTTTTCTTTACTTAGTATAATTATACTTTTTTCGACAAAAATACAATTTTTCCTACAATTTATTCACGAAAATTACATATATCACTGTGTTACAATATACTTACAATTTTTAGGAGGAAAGTTAACGGTGATTACGATAGGATTGATTGGACAAGAAGGACTTAAAGAAAAGTTGGAAGAAAACGAAGATTTTAAAGTTGTATTCGATGCGGACGGTAAAAACGCCCGTCAATGTTTGGACGCCTCTTCGCCGGACGTAGTTATCAGCGAATTGGTTATGAGCGGCGAGGACGGTTTTGCATTACTCGAAAAGTACCGCGACGTAAAATTTATCATAGCGTCGGAACTAAAAAGCGAAGTATTCGTAATAAAAGCGCTTGAGCTTGGCGCAAAGTATTATTTGGTAAAACCTTTAGAATACAACGTTTTGGAACAACGTATACGCAACGTGTTTGATGGAGACCGTTTGGGCGGAAAAGTAGTGCGCAAAAAAAGCGTTTCCGAAAAAACTCTTGACGAACGTATCAGCAACATTTTTGTAAGCGTAGGTATTCCCGCGCATATAAAAGGCTATCAATTCTTGCGTGAAGGCATAAAACTTGCCGTAGATAATCCTCCTATTATTAACGCGATTACCAAAAGTTTATATCCATCTATCGCAAAGCGCTTCGATACTACTTCAAGCAAGGTGGAAAGAGCGATTCGCCATGCAATCGAAGTTGCTTGGAACAGAGGCAAAATAGAAAATATTAATAATATTTTCGGAGTTAAAGTGTACAATTCTTCTGAAAAACCGACAAACGGAGAGTTTATTGCTCTTCTTGCGGATAAAATGCTGCTAGAGTGCGCTTACTAATCAAAAATGAAAAAAGTTCGCAATTTTTAATTAAACAGGTTGCAAAGCGAATGATAGTATGATACAATAAGTACAGCAAAAAAGTCGGGGTTTTTATGCAGTACTTAAAAAAAGAAATAAGAGACAGGATTTTAGCTGCGGCGGTAGAAGAGTTTAAAGAAAACGGATACGCCAACGCCTCTATTAGAAATATTGCAAACAATGCGGAAATTTCTTTAGGAAATATTTACAGATATTTTTCCAATAAGGAAGCGTTGTATTTTGCGGTAATAAATCCTTTCATGGAAAGCGTAAAACAAGGAATTGAACGTGATTTTATCTTTACCGATAAAAGTATGAAAGAGGTTTCGGAAGTTCTTATAAGTTTTTTGATGCAGTACAGCGACGAACTGCTTATAATCCGTAAGGGAAACAGTGTGCATTACGAGACGTTTATAGATTACATAACCGGAGTTATCTCTGCAAAGATAAAAGAAATGATGGAGGGGTCTTTCCCCGAAATCGACAAGAAAATCAAAAATCCCGATTTTTATAACGCTATAGCGGAAGGATTTTTAAACAGTTTGTTTAAAATTTTGCGCAACGAAGATTCTACCGAAACACAAGAACGTAACGCAAGGGAGCTTATTACTTTCTATTTCGGTCATATGAAAGACAGATTTTATCATTTCGATTTAGAATAAAAATATAAAACTTAATATGCGAAGAGTATAAACGCTTGGAGATGTTTCAGGCGTTTTTTTTATTAATAATTTTAAGTATCATAATTTTAAAATTATGAATAATATACCTTGAGATGAAGTTGCAATAAAATGTTTTGTTTGCGTTCACATTTTAACCAGCATCTTCATACTATATACTAACTATTATAGGAGGTTTAAAATGCCGGTAAATAATTTAGATGGCAACAATTGCAGCGAAAAAATCTGTATTCAAGGTAAAAAAGTTTTCGATGCTTGTATGAAGCAAACGACATTGCAGCAAATCACCGTTAGCGTTTCGGATGTAAATCCGCCTAATCCCGCTACGCCTTTGAGGTTTGTCAGCTGTAAGAGCACGACAACGAAAGGCGGCGTGGAAAATTTAGTAGTGGAGCGTCTTGCGGAACGTCCCAAATACGGGCGCGTCGAAGCGGATATCGTCGTTCCAGTAGAAGTAACCTACATAGACAACAATAATGTAGAAGGCAGCGGAAACGGTACCGTAACCGTCCCTGTCGACGTAGTTATGTTCCTTCCCGAACCGTCCATAATTCCTTACCGTATCGAAGCGAGCGTATCGGCTGTCAGTCCCGAAGGACAATACAGTCAAACGCAGGTTATCGACGGCGTAACTTACTACATTTTTGTAATTAACTGCTGCGTAACGGCAATACTCAAGGTTACAATGGACGTTGAGTTGATAGTTCCGAGTTACGGATACGCCGTAATACCGCCGTGCCAAGAGTATACCGAAGAAGTATGCTCCGGCTATTTCGAACTGCCGCTTTATCCGGGCGGACGTACTACTACGACAAATAACAACTAAAACTGTTGAGAATCGGTCGCGGCTGTAAAGCCGCGGCTTTTCCTTTTAGAGTGCAAGTATAATCATTTCTTTATGTTCGGGTAGCGGTTGAGTTATAAATAATAACTATTTGAAATTGTCAGTAACACTTATAAGAGCTATTTCATAACTTGAAATGAGAGTTTTGGAGTTTTTGTTATGAAATACAAAAAGTGTCCGCGCTGCGGGCTTAATTATATACTGCTAGACGAAGAAATCTGTAAGGTCTGTCGGGACGAAATTGATAGAAAGAAAAGTATTTTCGACGACGAAGATTACGACGAATTGATTTGTCCTTATTGCGATAAAAATCCTATCGGAATAGATGAAATTATGTGCGCGCAGTGCCGCGCCAAGCGGAATAAAAATAACTGACTTATAAATAGACAAACAAATTTTATTGTGATACAATCTATTTATGAAAGTTTATGCGATAAGCGACTTGCATTTATCCACAGTGTGCGGAAAGCCAATGGATATTTTCGGCAAGGCGTGGGAAAACTATTTCGAATTGATTTCTGCCGATTGGAAAGAAAAAGTTACCGACGAAGACGTAGTACTGTTACCCGGGGATTTTTCGTGGGCAATGCGTATGGAAGACGCTTTGCCGGATTTCGAAAGAGTGGCGGATTTGCCGGGGAGTAAGGTTATACTTCGCGGTAATCACGATTATTGGTGGAATACTTTGTCGCAGGTAAGAAGTTTGATACCGAAAGGGTTTTATGCATTGCAAAACGATTGCTTGCGTTTCGGCGACATTTTGGTATGCGGAACGCGCGGATGGACGTGTCCCGACGGCGACAATTTGACGGCGGAAGATAAAAAAATATATCTGCGTGAAATAGAGCGTTTAAAGTTGTCGATAGCGTCAATGCAAAAACAGCGCAAACCGACTGATAAAGTGATAGCAATAACGCATTTCCCTCCGTTTAACGGACGTTACGACGAATCGGAATTTACTAAACAGTTTGTTCTTGCCGATATAGATACGGTAGTTTACGGGCATTTGCACGGTAAAGATTGCAGGGCTAATTTACAATTTAAAAAGTTCGGCATAAATTTTTATCTTACCAGTTGCGATTTGACGGGTAATAAACTTACGCGAATAATATAACTTAAAAAGTATTGAAATATTTATTTTTTTAAGTATTAAAGCGTCGGTTTTTATTGTATTTTCGTTTACGGTAACGCTATAGTTTTAAATATTTTTATAACATAAATAATTCAGTATTCGCTTGTTAGTGTTTTTTCGCTTTACGGGCGATTTTATTTTTATCTTCAAAATTCGACGATAAGCGCTGTAAAATAGCGTAATAGTTTGTTTTTGTAAGAGTTAAATTGTCGAAATCAATTAAAAATAATATTTTTTTAATAAAATGGTTAAAAATGGTTGAAAATGGTTAAATAATGTGCTAGAATAAGGTTACGAAAAAATCGAGGAGTATATTTTAATGTTTTTAGTCGGCAATCAACAGCATACGTTGGATGACAAAAACAGAATACGTCTTTCCGCGAAGTACCGCGAACAAATGGGCAGCAACTATATACTTATGCCCGGAATGGACGGCTGTATTTTTGTCTACGGCGCCGACGAACAGCAAAAAATGCTCCAAACCATTCAAGATATGGGCTCGTCTTTCGACCCTGCGTTAGCCGAGTGGATACGCAGTATCGCCGAATACGCCGCAACGGTAGAAGCCGATTCTCAAGGAAGATTTATGATTCCACAAGATTTACTCGAAATAAGCGGTATAAAAAAAGACGTAAGAATTGTCGGCGCAATATCTCGAGTGGAAATATGGAGCGAAGAACGTTATCTCGCCCGTCGTAATAATCAAGACCATTCTCCCGCAGGTTTAAACGATTTGTATAGTAACTTGCACAAGGCGATGACTAAATGATTTTTTCTCATAAATCTGTTTTACTTAACGAAAGCGTCGACGCTCTCGATATCAAACCCAACGGCGTATACGTAGATTGTACCGCGGGCGGAGGAGGACATTCCGGCGAGATACTGAAGCGGATTGTCGACGGAAAGCTTGTTTGTATAGATAAAGATGAAGAAGCGCTTTCGGTTTGCAAACAGCGTTTAAAATCCGACAAAGTAATATTTGTTCATTCCGATTTTAAAGAGCTGGACGGTATTTTAAACGATTTGAGCATCGACAAGGTTGACGGAATATTGGCAGACCTAGGCGTAAGTTCTTATCAGATAGATAATCCGGAACGCGGTTTTTCGTATATGGCTAACGACGCACCGTTGGATATGAGAATGGATTGTTCTCAAAGCTTATCCGCAAAAGAAATTGTTAACACGTATGATGAGTACAAATTGTTTACCATTATACGCGACTACGGAGAAGAATCTTTTGCAAAGAAGATTGCTAAAGAAATAATAGCCGCGCGTGCGAAAGAACCGATAGAAACCTGCGGACAGCTAGTTGACATTATCGACAAATCGATACCTCGCGGCGCAATAAAAAAAGGCTCTCATCCGGCGAAAAAAACGTTTCAGGCATTGCGGATAGAAGTAAACAAAGAACTTGACGGACTGGAGGAATTTCTGAATTCCGCTTCCGACCGTTTGAACGTCGGCGGCAGATTGGCAGTGATAACTTTTCATTCTTTAGAGGATAGGATCGTTAAACATTGCTTTGCCGATTTTGTAACCGACTGTATATGTCCTCCGAATTTACCGGTATGCGTATGCAATCACAAAGCTAAAGGAATTTTGGTTAACAGAAAACCGATGATTCCAAGCGAATCTGAACGGCAAATGAATCCGCGTTCTCAAAGCGCTAAACTTAGAATATTTGAAAAGAAGTAATAAAAATAAAGGCGGTGAATATAATGCAATGGACTAATAGTTCTAATTATACTAATACGGATATTCAAACGGATGTTTATTCTGACGTTAAAACATCCTATTCTGCCGACCGTTTTAATCAAGAAAATCAAGAATTTTCTTTGTCGAGTATTCAAGAAAAGCTCGGTTCTCTGAGTGCAATAGACGAAATGGACGTATCTTCCGTATCGTCTGACGTAATGCCCTCGGTTCAAACATTAAATATGAGTTACAACCGTCAATACGCCGAGCAAACGAAAACTTCCTCATCAAAGCTGAGCGCGAAAGCTAAAGTTATGATTGTAGGGTACACAATGGTAGTGTTGGCATTGATTTTAGCTGTTACGTTATGTTCCGTTTCGGTCAGCGGCTCTTTTGTCGCTACGTCCGCTTTGAATTCAGAATATACGGAAATTTCTACTAACGTAGCTAATTTGGCAGAACAACTACAAGCCGAAGATTACGCGGCATTAGCGGAAAAAGCTGCTCAGTTGGGTTATATCGACGCTTCGAAATCCAACACGCAAACGTACACCGAGATAGAAACAAGACCCGCGCAAAATTTCAACGTTCAAACAAATTGGTTCGATTCATTGTGCGATTGGTTAAGCGGAGCGTTCGGGGGCTAAGTTGCAACACGATTATTATACTTCTAAAAAAAGATTGCTGACACTTATTGTGGCGGCAATTTTTTTGTTTTTGGTAATATTTTTGCGTTTGGCGTATATACAAGTAATTTGGGGAAAGGAACTTCAAGCCAAAGCGGGAAATCAATGGCAAAGAGATTTGCCGATAAAAGCATACCGCGGAGATATAACCGATACTAACGGCAACTTGATTGCTACTACGGAAACCGGTTACGGAGTGTACGCTCGACCTAAGAGCGTAGTTGATGCCGAATCTTGCGCAAAAGCGCTGGCGGAAATTTTAGATATGGATTATGCGAAGTTGCTTGAAAAACTTACAAAAAAAGGAGTTTCGGAAGTAACGATTAAGAGGCAAATCGATTCCGCGCAAGCTAGTGAAATTCGCTCCCGTAATTTACACGGCGTTTATTTGGCTGCCGAAGGTCTGCGCAGTTACGTATACGGTGATTTTTTATCACAGGTCCTAGGATTCGTTTCTTACGACGGGGTGGGACAAACGGGTTTGGAAGCTTATTATGATAAATACTTACAAGGAATAAACGGCGAATTGCTAACGGAAACGGATTTAGTCGGCAGTGAACTTGCCGACGGTTCGATGTCGTACGTGCCTGCTATCAACGGATTGACCGTTACTCTTACGATAGATGCAGTAATACAAACCATAGTTGAAAATGTGCTGCAACTGGCAATGTATCAGCAAAAACCGCAGGCGGCTCGATGCATAGTATTGGACGTAACGACGGGCGAAATACTTGCAATGGCTTCAAAACCGAGCGTGGACCTAAACAACTTGCCGAGAGATAATTTGGAATATTTAATGAAATACTCCAAAAACACATTGCTTACGGACGTTTACGAGCCCGGGTCGACTTTTAAAGTTTTAACCGCAGCGGCGTGTTTGGAGGAATACAGGCGCGGGAATCCGAAAGCTTTTTCCGCCGAACACATATTCGGAAATTCTTCCGGCATTCGTATAATAGACGGTTCCAAAATCAGCTGCTGGACTAAACACGCAAACGGTAAGCATTCTAATCAAAATTTATCCGATGCGCTTAATAACAGCTGTAATCCTATATTTACCGATATAGCGCTGTCGTTGGGTAAGTCTACGATGTACGAATACTTGGATAAGTTCGGATACGGAAGCGTAACAGGAATCGATTTCAGCGGCGAACAGGCGGGTATTTTAGTACCTAAAACTTCTGTAACGAACGGGGATTTGGCGCGTATAGGGTTCGGGCAAACCATAGCCGTTACTGCTTTGCAGTTGTGTATGGCGACGGCGTCCGCGGTAAACGGTGGATTGCTTATGCAACCGTACTTAGTAAAGGAGATTTCCGACCCTACGACGGGAAAGGTAGTTAAGCGTTTTTCGCCTACTGTCGTTAACCGTACCGTCAGTGCAGAAACAAGCGCGCAAATCGCGTCTATGTTAAAGCGAGTTGTAGACGAAGGCGGAGGAAAAAACGCGAAAATAGAAGGCTACCAGGTTGGGGGTAAAACGGGTACCGCGCAGAAGTTTGTCGACGGCGCGTTGGCAACGGGTAAATACGTTTCGTCGTTTATCGGATTTTTTCCTGCCAGCAGTCCAAAGTATTTGGCGTTAATGATTGTAGACGAACCGGAGGGGCAAAGCTACGGCTCGATAGTTGCCGCGCCGTACGCCGCGCTTGTTTTTCAGGAAATAATCAATTATAAAAATATTTCTCCGTTGGAATAGTTTGTCCTAACCGTAATCATATTTGAGGTCTTGTTAAAATACAATAATCTATACGGTTTAACCGTATGGATTATTTTTATTATGGAGAAAATCTAATGTATCTTCAGCAGTTGTTAAACGGTGTGTGCTGTCAGATTGTAGGAGTGGGAAATCCTCAGATAACTTCGCTTTCTTGCGATACGTCTACTGTTAAACAAGGCAGTGTGTTTTTTTGTTTAAAAGGACAAAAACGCGACGGTCATGATTTTTTCCGTAAAGTAATCGGCGATGGAGCGTCTGCGATAGTATGCGAACGCCAGTTAGATACTCAGGCGTTGCAAATAATCGTGGAGGATGCTCGCGCCGTAATGAGTTTGGTCGCTAAAAATTTTTACGATAATTGCGTAGATAAATTAAAAATAATTTCTATAGTAGGCACTAACGGAAAAACTTCAACCTCGTATATTTTGGAAGCGATTTTATCTAAAGCGGGATATAACACTGCGGTTATTGGCACAAACGGCATATTCTTTAACGGTCAAAAGCATTATAGCGGATTGACAACTCCAGACCCAATCGAATTGCATTATTGGTTTCGGCAAATGTATTTGAATAAGGTAGACGTAGTTATAATGGAAGTGTCGGCCCATGCCATAGAATTAAAAAAGATGCAAGGTATTTGCGCCGAAGTGGCTATTTTTACAAATTTTTCTCAAGACCATTTGGATTTTTTTAAAACCATGCAAAATTATGCCAGGGTTAAAAAAAGCTATTTTACGGACAAATACGTTAAAAACGCCGTGGTTAATGCCGACGACGAATTGGGTAGAGAAATTTTGAAAATACTGCCTTCGGCAACGTACGCGATAAATAACGACGCAGATATAACCGCGCAGGACTTGCTTCTTGAAAAAGACGGCTCGGAGTACGTTGTAAATTTCGGGAACCAAACTGCAAAAGTAACGTCTCGGCTAGCGGGACGATTTAACGTTTACAACAGTTTGGCAGCGATAACGTGCGCTACGGTTTTGGGCGTTGACGTCGATACGTCGGTAAACGCCGTCAAGGAAGTAAACGTCGTTAACGGAAGAAACGAAACGATTATTCGCAGCGACGGCGCCCGGGTAGTAATAGATTTCGCTCATACTCCCGACGGTATTCACAACATTCTTTCGTTTTTAAAAAGTACGACGAAGGGACGCCTTATAGTCGTATTCGGCTGCGGAGGCAACCGAGATAAATTCAAACGACCGTTGATAGCCGAACAGGTCTCGGAATATGCCGACTTCGCGGTTCTTACTAACGACAATCCTCGGTACGAAGACCCCAAACTCATCGCAAAAGACGTGGCGGAACGCTTGACGTGTAAGTACAAAGTGGTGCTAAACCGCAGTCAGGCAACCGAATTTGCATTGTCTATCGCAACAGCCGTCGATACGGTGGCTATTTTAGGCAAAGGCGCGGAAGAGTATCAAGAAATAAAGGGGAAAAAGTTTCCGTATTCAGACGTGGACGTAGTGAGGAATTTGTTGCGTATCGAATAGTACATAAAGACAAGCAGAGGAAAATATGAACAGACCTTTATCGTTTTTAGCTGCGTTTGCTTTAAGTTTATTATTGTGCGGCTTACTGTTGCCGCTTTTAAAAAAAGTTAAAGCTAAACAGGAAATTCTACAATACGTTACAGAGCATAGCGGAAAGCAAGGAACTCCTACTATGGGAGGTATTGCGTTCATATTGGCTATCGCTTGCGTTTCCGCTATTTTTTGCGATTGGTCAAATAGACCTACCGCCGTAGTGATCGCGGTATTCGTAGCCTATGGAGTCGTGGGCTTTTTGGACGATTTCATAAAAATTCATTACAAAAGAAATATGGGATTGCGCGCGTATCAAAAAATTATAATTCAATTAGCCATAGCTATTTTAGTGGCTTTTTACGTTTACGGCGACGTGGCGATAGGGGATAAAATAAGAATACCTTTTACCGATAAACAAATAAAGATGGGTTTTTGGATTGTTCCTTTTATCGTTTTTATTTATTTGGCGTGTACTAACGGGGTAAATTTGACGGACGGTATAGACGGATTGGCAACGGGGACTACAATATGCTTTTTGGCGGGTATGATTGCTCTTTTAAACCGAGAATTGATTTTACTCGAAAGCGTGGGCGATACGTATGCTTATACTCAAACGAAGGATATTATAACGCTTTGTTATATTGCGTGCGGCGCTTTATCGGCGTTTCTGCTGTTTAACTGCAACGATGCGAAAGTATTTATGGGTGATACCGGTTCGCTCGCCTTGGGCGCATTGGTGGCTTGCAGCGCGATTTTCACGCGTATGAGTTTGTTTATTCCCATACTCGGTTTAATGTTCGTCGTTTCGTGCGTGTCGGTTATTTTGCAAGTGGTATATTTCAAAATAACAAAAGGAAAACGTATATTTTTGATGGCCCCGTTCCATCATCATTTACAAAAAAAGAAATGGAGTGAAACGAGAATTTGCGTCTTGTATTGTACTGTTACAATATGTATTACACTGATTATGCTGTGTTTTGGAGAATAATATGTCAGACATAATAATATACGGACGAGGAAAAACGGGTCAAAGTTTAAAAAAAATGCTTGACGAAATGGGTAAATCCGCTGTTTTTTACGATGATGACAACGGATTTGATTGTAAAATGGAATTTAACGATAACAGTTTGGTTATTTTAAGTCCCGGAGTTTATCCGTATTCTAAAGGCGTTGAGGAAGCCCGAAAAGCAGGAGCTAGTCTGGTTGGAGAACTGGAATACTGTTTTCCTTTATGTAAAAGTAAATGTATATCGGTTACAGGTACGAACGGTAAAACCACAACTTGTGAAATGATATTTCATATATTAAGTTCTCTCGATTTTAAAACCAGACTGCTTGGTAACGGCGGAGTACCGTTTTCGTCTCAGATATTAGATACGAAAAACGACGAAGTTGTTGTTCTTGAAAGTTCAAGTTTTCAGCTTGCGGATTGCGAAAAGTTTTCTCCGTACATAAGCGTTTTAACTAACATAGCGCAAGACCATTTAAATTATCACGGTTCTTTTGAGAACTACGTATTAGCTAAAACCAAAAACTTTACGGGGCAATCGAAAGATTCCTACGCTATCTTTAATTTCGACGACGACAACGCGCGCGATATTTCTCAATTGTGTAATGCAAAAAAATTATATTATTCTTGCGTCAACCGAAAAGCTGATTGTTATTTCGAGAACAATGAAGTCGTTGTAAATATATGCGGAAAATCCGTAAAAGCACGGGCGGAATTTTTAAACTCATTTGCCGCGCACAATTTGTCTAATGCTCTTGCGGCGCTGCTGGCGTGCTGTGTGTTGAAAGTTCCTTTGGAAGCGTGCGTTGATTCTTTAAAAGATTATAAATTTTTACCGCACAGAATGCAGTTCGTAGCGCAATACGACAACGTAACTTTTATAGACGACAGTAAAGCTACCAACGCGCACGCTACGCTTAGCGCTCTTAAGAATTATAAAGACGATTTGGCTCTTATAATAGGCGGCTCTGATAAAGGAGAAAAATTTGACGGAATTTTTTCTTATATACGTACTCAAGCTAATATAAAATACGTTGCGGTCGTGGGAGAAACGTCAAATGCAATCGTCGCTTGTGCAAATAAATTCGGCGTTAACGCCGAGGTGTTTCAAGATATAGCTCAAGCTGTCAGATATTGTTACGATAGTATTAAAAAAATCGGCGGCGTTGTTCTTATGTCCAACGCTTGCGCTAGTTTTGACGCTTTCGAAAACTACGCGCAAAGAGGAAAGTATTTTCAAAGAATCGTAGAGGAATTACATAGTGATAAAAAAACGAATTGACTGCGTATTGCTGAGCGCCGTACTGGTTTTGGTCGTATTGGGTTTGGTCTTCGTATACAGCGCCAGTATGTATTCCGCCGAGCTTACATACGGAAATAAATACTTCTTTTTGTTCAAGCAGCTAATCGGAGCGATTATCGGTATTGTCGTTATGCTTCTTGTAACAAGAATAAGTATCGATTTTATTAAGAAACTTTGGATTGCGGGCGTAGCGGTTTCGGTCGTTTTGCTTGTATTGGTTTTCGTACCGGGTATAAGTATCGAAAACTACGGAGCGAAAAGATGGATAGGTTTCGGCAGTTTTTCGATGCAGCCTTCCGAAATCGCCAAATTCGCGTACGTTTTGTTTTGCGCCGTTTATATGTCTAAAACCGATACGGCAAAACTACGGTACTGTTTGCTGCCGATAGGTATTGGAATCGTATTTTGCGGCTTGATTATTGCAGAACCGAATATGTCGATAACGATGTGTATGGCTATGCTAATGATTATAATGTTGTATTTAGGCGGTATGAAATGGAAATATTTTTTGCTTATGCTAATTCCCATTGCTCTGGCCGTTCCCGTATTGATTTTTCTTGAACCGTATCGGCTTCAAAGATTGCTTGCTTTTTTAGACCCTTGGGCGTCGCCTAAAGACGAAGGCTATCAGCTGATACAGTCCCTGTACGCTTTAGGCGGCGGAGGTTGGTTCGGAGTCGGACTTTTCAATAGCAGACAAAAATACCGTTTTTTACCGTTTGCCGAAAGCGACTTTGTTTTTTCGGTAATAGGAGAAGAAACCGGATTGTTCGGCTGTTTATTTATATTCGTGCTTTATCTTATAGTGATTTTGAGGGGCGTAAGAATTGCCGTTAACAGTCAAGATAAGTTTTCGTGTTATTTGGCGGGCGGTATATCGGCAGTTGTCGCAGTTCAATCGTTGCTCAACTTTGCAGTAGTAACGGGGAGTATTCCTCCTACCGGTTTGCCGTTACCCTTTATAAGTTACGGCGGAACTTCGCTGGTTGTTTTTTTAACGGCTATGGGCGTTTTGCTGAATTTATCTGCAAACGTTTATCAAAATAATTTAGGAGTTAAATGGTGGATTACATAGTAAACGGCGGTAAAAGGTTAAACGGCGAAATTTCGGTTTACGGAGCCAAAAATTGTGCGCTTGCATTGCTCGGCGCGTCTGTACTTACCGACGACGAAATCATACTAAGGAACTGTCCTTCGATTGTAGACGTTGACAATATGATTTTGTTGTTGAAGTCGATAGGAAAAACTGTCTTACGTAGCGGTAGCGTTGTAAGAATTAGCGGAGGTTTGACGACCACTCGGATTCCGAAAAATATCGCGTCGCTTCTCAGAGGCTCGGCATTGATACTGGGCGGCGCAGTGGCGAAATATAACGAGATTGAATTGCCGCTTCCGGGCGGGTGCGCAATAGGAGCCCGACCGATGGACATACATTTACAGGGTTTGGAATCTTTAGGCGTAGAAGTGTCCTGCACAGACGTTGTGCGCTGTAATGGGAAACCTAAAGGGGCTTCTTATAAACTGCGGTTTGCCAGTGTGGGCGCTACCGAAAATCTGGTTTGCGCCTGCGTAATGGCAAAAGGAGAAAGTTTTTTATATAACTGTGCTACCGAACCAGAGGTCGTTGCTTTAGAAGAAATGCTTGTTAAAATGGGTGCGAAAATTAACGGTGTCGGAACGCCCGATTTGCAAATAGTAGGCGTTGAAAAATTGCGAGGAGTCGAATTCGATATTATTCCCGATAGAATAGTTGCCGCTACGTATTTATCTGCTGCGGCAGCCGCCGGAGGAAACGTAGACGTTTTAAATTGTTGTCCTAAACATATGGACGCTTTCCTGAATTTATTACATACACGATTTAAAGTGAGAGTTTTCGAAAACGCAATACGGATATCCTCAAGCGGACAGCCGAACGATTACGGTAAAATTATTACAGCGCCGTACCCGTTTTTCCCTACCGATATGCAGTCGTTGGCGCTATCTTTAGCGGCATGTTCCAACGGGGGACAAACGGTAATTTACGAAAAACTTTTCGAAAACCGTTTGAGGCATAATTCCGAAGAACTTTGCCGTATGGGCGCTAATATAGTAGTTGAAGGCGATAAAGCGGTGATAAAAGGGCGAAATTTGAACGGTGCGACCGTCTGTTCGCGAGATTTGCGCGGCGGAGCAGGTCTGGTTATAGCCGCGTTGAACGCCGAAGGTCAAAGCGTTATAAAAGGTATTCAGCATATTGATAGAGGATATTATCGTTTAGCGGATTGTCTGAAAGATTTAGGCGCTGATATCGATGAAAAATAAATAATATTCTGCGCAGCGTGCCGATTAACCGATAGTTTCGGTTGTCGGCGCGTTTTTTTATGTAATGAAATATTATTTGAAATTACTCACTTATAACATAAAGTGTTTGACTATCAAAATAAATGGTTGTATAATATTTAAACTGATATATTCGCATTAGAGTTATAATACTTGTCGTATGATATGAGGTTTACGTGAAAAGCAAGAAACTAATTATACTTATATCTATAATAGCTGTTGTTGTTGCAGTAATCGTAATAATGGCTTCGGTTTTTTCAGTTCAAAAAGTTGCCACAGTTTATCATAAATTCGACGGCGGTCAAACTATCGCGACAGACGACGCTCCGTCTTCGAAAGACGTTTTGGATTTTTCTAAAGGAAGAAGCATTTTCTTTTTGTCTAAAGATAAACTTTTGACGCAATTAAATCAAAAATTTACCAAATGGCATGCGTTTGCAGTAGTTAAAAATTTTCCGAATATAATCGAGGTGCATTTTGTCGAGCGAGTTGCAGCGGTAAAAGTCGACGTTGGCGGAAATATGGTTTACGTAGATTCTTTCGGGTACGTTGTTGAAGAACCGTCAAATAAAGACTGTATAGATATTTCTTCCGTTTTCGAACGTCGCGATGCCGAATCGATTTCGTTAGGAAGCCCGCTTAAATTTTTGGAAGAGATGAATAACGCGCGTTTGCATCAGGTTTTGCAGGCAATAATCGCCAGTTGGCAATGTAATTTGGAAGTTGAGGATTTACCGGTTATTTTAAGCAAAGAAGACGTATTCCGTTATGAAAACGGCGATTTGATTATTAATACGTTATCCGGTGCCAAGATACGTGTAATATCTCCGGAAAACGATTTGACTAAGCGCATTATAGCCGCTTACAGCGTTTATTATACCGACAAAACCAATTTACAGCAAAAAGGCGTTGTTATAACGGTGAGGCAAGACGGTAGCATTACTACCAACACAGGGAAATAATCTTCAAAAGAGGAATATATGAAAAACAATTTTGTGGCAATTTTGGATTTCGGTTCCAGCAAGATTACTTGCATGGCTGCTTCTAAAGTGTCGGACAAAGGCGAGTTTATCATCAAAGCCGTAGGGCAGAGCATTTATAACGGCTTTGGGGATAACGGCTGGTACGAGCCCGATACTATTAGCGAGGCGGTTTCGCAGGCGATTTCACAAGTGGAAAACAAAATGAAGAGTAGAATTAAAGAAATTTTTGTCGGTGTGCCTGGCGTGTTTTGCGCGCAAACCACCAGCGAAGCTTCTACTACTTTTCATTCGAAGAAGAAAATAGACGTTGACGACATAGAAGAAATAATCAAAAAAGCGGATATTTTTAAGTGCGAGTCAGACTATAGCCCTTTAGGGGGAAAACCCGTGTATTTTATTTTAGACGGCGCTTTGAAAATGGTTGAACCGGTTGGATTTATTGCGAGTAAATTAACGGGACTTATATCGTTTTCTTATATGAAAAATTATTTTCGCAATACCGTAGCGCCCGTTTTATTGGAAAAAGGCATAAGTAAAGTTACGTATATAAACGCGTGCGAAGCGCAGTCGAGTTATATCTCACATTCGATGTATAACGATAATTATTCTATAGTAATCGATATAGGACATATAACTACAAACGTTATGCTTTGCGGAGGCAAAGGATTGCTGTTTGAACGTACCTTTGCATTGGGCAGCGGTTATTTGGCCAGCGATTTATGTCAGGTTTTAGGTTGCGATTATAATTTCGCTATGAGTATTTTGGAAAAAGTCAATTTGAATTTGGAAATTCAATCCGGCGACGCATACTCTTTAAACGGCCGTATGATTGACGCGTATCAAACGAACGAAGTCGTCAAGGCGCGTATAAATCAAATAGGCGAATACGTAATAAAAAGTTTTAGGTTTTGCGATAAAGAAATACCGGTAAATACGCCGATAATTTTAACCGGAGGCGGTTTGGCGTATATACGCGGCGGAGTCGATTGCTTGTCGGCAAGTTTGGGAAAACAAGTCAGATTGTACGATAGCGTAAACGCGCAAACCAAACGAAACGAATATACTTCGTGTTACGGTTTAATATACGAGTCGATACGCGTAGAAAAAAACGCGGGCGGTTTGTTTTCGTTTTTCAGTAAATTCGGCAAAGGAGATAAATAATGGATAACATGAACGGAAGTATAGCAAAAATAATGATTGTCGGAGTTGGCGGCGGCGGAGGAAACGCAGTAAACGCAATGATGAAATCGGGTATACGAAACGTCGAATTTTTAGCTTTGAATACAGACCAGCAAGCGCTTTCCAAATTGGCGGCTAAAAAGATGCCTATCGGGGAAAAATTGACGAAAGGACTCGGCGCAGGCGCGAACCCGGAAGTAGGTAAAGCCGCGGCTTTAGAAAGCAAAGAAAAAATCCAATCCGCTTTGCAGGGTGTTGATTTGCTGTTTATCGCTGCCGGTATGGGCGGCGGAACAGGAACGGGAGCGGCGCCCGTTGTGGCTCAAATAGCCAAGGAATTGGAAATTTTGACGATTGCGGTCGTTACGAAGCCTTTCAATTTCGAGGGTACCCGTCGGATGAAAAACGCCGAGCTGGGTATAGAAAATTTAAAAGGTAACGTCGACGCTCTTGTTATAGTTCAAAACGAAAAACTCAACCGCGATAAAAACTTTTCTATTATGGACGCTTTTACAAAAGCCGACGAAATTTTGTTGCAAGGTATTCGCGGTATAACGGATATAGTAGTACAGGACGGACGAATCAATCTTGACCTTGCCGACGTAAAATGCGTAATGCGCAACAGCGGTATGGCTCATATGGGCGTAGGAGACGGCAAAGGAAAAAACAAAACAATCGACGCTATACGAAAAGCAGTGTACTCTCCGTTGCTTGAAACTACAATTCAGGGCGCTTCGTCTTTGATAGTTAATTTCCGCGGAGGAGAGGATTTATCGTTAGACGAAGTTATCGTAGGCGTGGATTTGGTTAGACAAGTTATTTCTCCCGATGCGAACGTTTTGTTCGGCGTGGGGTTTGACGAAAATATGAAAGACGAAGTTCAGGTTACTTTGATTGCCACTGGATTTTCGGGTAAGAACGATGATAAAGCGTCGTTTTTCAGCAGTGAAGCGGCCACCCACGTTGCGGCTACCAATATTCAAAGAAACAACGTTACCGGTGCGAACGGAAAACCGCAAGGAGCAGCAACGTTGCAGACTCAAAGTACTGTCGGCAATTCTTCTTCGTATTTTCCCGCAGGCGGAGAACAGCGTCCTATCAGCGGAACGGTTTCTGTAGACGAGGACCCCAGCATACCGCCGTTTTTGAGAAAAATGAGAGGTTAATATATGGACAGAGTTCAGATAAAACAGCTTTTCGCTCAATCCGACGTATACGCGGACAAAATAATAACGGTTTGCGGATGGGTAAAAACCATACGAGATTCAAAAGTTTTCGGTTTTATTGAGTTAAACGACGGAAGTTGTTTTAAAAGTCTGCAAGTCGTATTCGAGCAAAGTCAAATATCTAATTTCGAAGAAATAGCAAAGTTAAACGTAGGCAGCGCTTTGACTGTTACCGGACGCGTGGCGCTGACTCCTCAAAATAAACAGCCTTTGGAAATAAAAGCGGAAAGTATAGCTGTCGAGGGTAAGTCTACTTCGGATTATCCATTACAGAAAAAACGTCATTCCGTGGAATTCTTGCGTGAAATAGCTCATTTGCGTCCGCGTACGAATTTGATATCGGCTACAATGCGCGTTCGTTCCGAAGCGGCTTTTGCCTTGCATAGCTTTTTCAACTCTAACGGCTTTGTCTACGTTCATACGCCGCTAATTACAGCCAGCGATTGCGAGGGCGCGGGAGAAATGTTCAGAGTTACTACTCTCGATATGGTCAACGTTCCCAAAACAGAAGACGGAAGAGTTGATTACGGTAAGGACTTTTTCGGTAAATCTGCAAATCTTACTGTATCGGGTCAGTTGAACGCCGAAGCGTACGCTATGGCTTTTGGTAAAGTTTATACTTTCGGACCGACTTTCCGCGCCGAAAAATCCAACACTTTACGACATGCGGCGGAGTTTTGGATGATTGAACCGGAAATCGCTTTTGCCGATTTGACAGACGATATGCAGCTTGCCGAAGATATGATAAAATACGTTATAAACCATATACTTACGGTTTGTCCCGATGAAATCGAATTTTTTAACAGTTTTGTAGACAACGGACTAAAAGAACGTTTAACAAACTTAGTTAATTCAAATTTCGTGCGTATGACGTATACTAAAGCTATCGAATTGCTGACTCCGCACAATGATAAATTCGAATTTCCAGTATCTTGGGGATGCGATATTGCGACGGAACACGAAAAGTATTTGACGGAAAAAATCGTGGGAGGTCCTGTGTTCGTTACCGATTATCCCAAGGAGATAAAATCTTTTTATATGCGTTTAAACGACGACGGTAAGACCGTAGCCGCTACGGATATGTTAGTACCCGGCGTCGGCGAACTTATAGGCGGCAGTCAGAGAGAGGAACGTTTAGACGTTTTGATGAAACGTATGGAAGAATTGCAATTAAACGCCGAAGATTATCGGTGGTATTTGGAATTACGCAAATACGGAGGTACGAAACACGCCGGCTTCGGATTGGGTTTCGAACGGTTGGTTATGTATTTGACGGGCGTTTCCAATATTCGCGACGTTATTCCGTTTCCCCGAACTGTAGGCAGCGCTCAATTTTAGTTTTTTTGATTTTACAACGTTTCGTTACGGATTGTAACGGAGCGTTTTTGTTTGTACTTTATTTAATTATTTTTTAATATTTAAATTTATTCAGTTTTACCGTTTATTTTATATAAATTTGCTAACAATAATTGTAGGAGGTAGTGATAAAAATGAATTCTACAAAAAACAGTTCTAACACAAAATCAACCAACACAAAGACGTCGAATACAAAATCGACGAATAGCAAATCTTGCGGTACTAAGAATTGCGGCGGAAGAAGTATTAACAGCAGCAATTCGACTTCGAAAAAAAGCGCTAAAAAAAGTTCCGCTAAATCCTCTTCGCAAGAAAGCGACTCGGACCCGTCTGGTAGCTACACCGGCAACCCGGTAGGTTGGGGAAAATATGCAAATCCCGTACAAGACGCGGACGATTTGTAAAAGCAAAAAAACAAGGTTTACGCCTTGTTTTTTTGCTTTTATTAGAATTTTTTACAATTATCTATATCTATGCATATTCCCGTCGAGTGATTATCGCACCGCAAAGTAAGTCTTCCGCAAGGCGTTCTGTAAGAACATTCCAAACAATTTCCTTCCGGTCTTTTTTTTGGTTTGCAAGGAGGACGTCGTCTTGTTTTGCAAACGGTATTTAAATATGTTTCTTCGTTTAAAAAACGTCCGCTATTTCTACAGTTCATAATAAATAGTATGAAACAGATATAAAATTTGTCAAATTACTTGTAAAATTTTTAGAGGTGTAATATAATAAATCTAATTGAATAGGAGGAATTTATCTTATGATTTTCGAAAAAGTTCAAAAATTACTTGCCGAAGCGTTAAATATCGAAGACCCGAATACAATTACTCTCGAATCAAATATCGTACAAGATTTGGGTGCCGACAGTTTGGATATGGTAGAACTTCTTATGTCTTTGGAAGATAATTTCGGAATAACCGTGCCAGACGAAGTAGCTAACGATTTGGTTACGGTAGATGCAATCGTAAAGTATATCGAAGCTCAGCAGAAATAATATTCGCAACGTTAAAATTGTCGCTGACGTTTAGTTGGCGGCAGTTTTTTTGTTTTTATCAATTATGAAAAACTTTTGCTATTTGGAGATTTAAAGTTGAATTATCAAGATTTATTGACTGTTTTATTTAAAAATTCTGATGAAAAGTACAATTCTTTTAATAGTAAACTACTTAATACCGGAGTTAAAACTATCGGATGCAGAGTGCCTGTTTTACGTAAACTTGCCAAGTTATTTACATGGGAGGAGGTTATCGATTTACCTGAAAACGAATACTACGAAACCGATTTATTGAAAGGCATCGTATTGTCCGGAGCAAGCTTGCCCTTCGATAAAAAAACTCGGATTTTATCCGAATTTATATTATCGATAGAGAATTGGGCTGTATGTGATTGTAGCGTTGTGAAAGTACCGAACGACGAAAAAGATAACTATTTCGAATTTTTTAGCAGCCTTTTAAGCAGCGACAAACAGTTTGTGTGCAGATACGGTATTGTTAATTTGCTGTCTAATTATCTTGACGATGTATACATATATAGAGTATTTGAATCTTTAAAACAAATAAAAATATGGGGCGAGTACTACGTAGACGTTGCGGTTGCTTGGCTTACGGCTACGGCTATGGCGTTCTGCAGAAACCAAACTGTAGAATTTATGCAAAACGACGCAAGACAAATATTTAATGTTTTTTCTTATAATAAAGCATTGCAAAAGATGAGAGAATCTTTTAGAGTATCGGAGATTGATAAACAGTGGACGTATTCTATGAAAATCGTTAAGCAGAAGTAAAAAAACATTGGCTTAATTTGTCGCAACAATATAAAAAATCGTAATATTGCATAAACTACAATTATGTATGAATCAACGGTAAATATCGAAAAACAAAACGAACACTTGTTATCTTATGTCAAAACGCAGCTCGCGCCTTGCATTCACGAGATAGACGGTATTGCTACGGAAGTTGCCGATAATTTCAGAAATTATTATTCCGTAGCGTGCGCGGATACCTACAGATTTCAAATCGGGCGTTGTTTAAACGCCGCCGTAACCGAAGCGTTATCGTTAGGATACAAAAACGTATATATGCGCGAGCTATTAAATATCGACGGCGATAATTTTTATCAAAACGTGCTGGTTAACACAATTTGTATTTTTGATAACGAATACGACAAGCAGATGATATCGCGCGTGGTGGATACCGACAGAACAGTATGTTTAGACGGATATTTCAACTTTAAGCTGTCGCATATCAAGAAAAAATGGTTGGAAATATCCAAACTTGTAGGCGATAACGGCTTCATTTTGACCGATAACGATTTGATAGCCGAGTTTGTCGAGTATTTGCTGGATTCGATGTCTACAAAAGAAAAAACGATTTCGGTTAGTTTTGAACCCGACGGCTTTATAATATACGGTCAAAACGATAGGATTATCGAAAAGATATATTCGCTTGCAAAATCAGCCGATATCGAAGAAGAGGCGATGCTTAACATAATATGTTTAAAGCCTCGCAACGTAAAAGTGTATTACACCAAGAAACCTAGTGAAGAATTTTGTAAAATGTTGGACCGGTTATTTTTTGCAGAGTATATAAAAGTAGACTGAAATCAGTTGACATTATTTTTTTTCGGTACTAAAATGTAAGAAAAATACATTATACGTAAAGACACGTTTGGTAGACGTAGTTTTACAGAGAGCGACCGTTGCTGAGAGAGTTGCAAACGAACCTATCGAATACCGCTTTGCGTGGTGCGCGTTTTTCTTGCGAAAGTAGAAAAAATAAGCGGGCGGCTTTGCCGTCAAATAAGGTGGAACCACGGAATTTTTTTCGTCCTTATGAGATTGTCTCATAAGGATATTTTTATTTTAAGGAGAAAAAATATGTCAATTAGCGTAAAATTACCGGACGGCAGCGTCAAAAGTTTTGAATCTCAAGTTACTTGTTTGCAAGTTGCTGAAAGCATTTCGTCGGGACTTGCCAAAAACGCGGTATGCGCCGAAGTTAACGGCGTTTTAAAAGATTTATCCGCGGTCATTGACTGCGACGTAGATTTTAAAGTTTTTACTTTGAAAAACGAAGAAGGTCTTGCCGTTTTACGACATTCTACGGCTCATTTGATGGCGCAAGCCATATCGCGAATTTGGAAAAATGCAAAATTTGCTATCGGTCCGTCGATTAAAAACGGTTTTTATTACGATATCGATTTTGAAGGCGCGCAAATAGCTTTGGAAGATTTGGAAAAAATAGAATCGGAAATGAACAAAATAGTCAAAGAGGATTTGCCTATAATTCGTGAGGAAATTTCAAGAAAGGAAGCCATTGAGTTTTTTAAAAAGCACGGCGATATGTATAAAGTCGAAATATTGTCGGAACTAGACGCTGAAATCGTTTCGCTTTACCGACAGGGCGACTACGTCGATTTATGCAGAGGTCCTCATATGCCTTCAACAGGTAAGTTAAAAGTATTCAAATTGACAAGTATAGCCGGAGCTTATTGGCGCGGGGACACTAAAAATAAAATGTTAACCCGTATTTACGGTACCGCATTCGAGAAAAAATCCGAATTGGACGAATATATCACTCGTTTGGAGGAAGCAAAACGCCGCGACCATCGGAAACTCGGCAAGGAGCTTGATTTGTTCGATATTTTCGACGAAGGACCGGGATTTCCGTTTTTCTTCCCCAAAGGTATGATTTTACGTAATCAGCTTGAAAACTTTTGGAGAGAAGAACATACTAAAGCCGGTTATGAAGAAGTTAAAACCCCGATGATTTTGAATCAGGACTTATGGCACCGTAGCGGACACTGGGACCACTATAAAGACAATATGTACGTCGTCAAAATAGACGATGACGATTACGCCATCAAACCTATGAACTGTCCAGGAGGAATGCTGGCTTATAAGCGCAAACCTCACAGTTACCGCGATTTACCCGAGCGTATGGCAGAACTTGGATTAGTACATCGCCACGAACTTAGCGGCGCTTTGCACGGACTTATGCGCGTAAGGTGTTTTACGCAGGACGACGCTCACATATTTATGACTCCGGAACAGATTGAAAGCGAAATTGAAGGAGTCGTGCGCCTTATCGATAGTTTTTACAGTGTTTTCGGTTTTAAGTATAAGCTGGAATTGTCAACCCGTCCGGAGAATAGTATGGGAACGGACGAGCAATGGGAAACAGCTACAGACGCGCTTAAGAAAGCGCTTGAAACTCTTGGAAAAGACTATGAAGTTAACGAAGGCGACGGCGCGTTTTACGGACCGAAAATCGATTTCCATTTGGAAGACAGTATCGGACGTACTTGGCAATGCGGGACTATTCAGCTCGATTTTCAAATGCCGGAGCGTTTCGACCTTACTTACGTAGGGCAAGACGGAGAAAAGCATCGTCCCGTTATGATACATCGCGTCGTATTCGGCAGTATCGAACGTTTTATCGCAATTTTGACCGAACATTACGCTGGCGCGTTTCCGTTATGGCTTGCTCCCGAGCAGGTAAAAATTATACCTATTTCGGAAAATCAAATCGAATACGCGCATAGAGTATGCGAAAAACTTTTATCGGCAGGTATTCGCGCAGACGTAGACGACCGCAACGAAAAAATGGGTTATCGAATCAGAGAAGCGCAGCTGCAAAAAATTCCTTATATGTTAGTGCTTGGCGAAAAGGAGCGCGAATCGGATTCGGTTGCCGTTCGCAACCGCAAACACGGCGATATGGGAGTAATGAGTTACGGTGATTTTGCCGACAAGCTTGCAAAAGAAATTTCCGACAAATCATCGGATATGTAGTCTGTAACGCAAAATAAAACGTCGCGGATTTTTGTTGAAAACGTTTGACAAAAATCCGCGGCTTTGCTATAATTACATCGTAATCAAGCAGAAGTGCCGCTTCTCACCGCCGAATAATTGCGTTTGTCGGTCAGTTAATAAGAAATTTCAGCCGTATTACGGCGTATTCTTGTGTGGTATTTTTGTTTGTGCCACACTTTTTATTTGCTCGCAGGAGGATACGGTTATAAAAGAGCTTCAAACTAATACCCAGATTAGGGATAGGGAAATTCGACTTATAGGTGCGGACGGACAACAGCTTGGCATTGTTTCCGCATACGAAGCGCAGCGTATTGCAGACGATGACGGATTGGACTTGGTAAAAATTTCTCCCAATTCGGTTCCGCCCGTATGCAAGATAATGGATTACAGCAAGTATAAATACGAGCAGAATAAAAAAGAAAAAGAGATGAAGCGCAACCAAAAAACTATCGAAATCAAGGAAGTTTGGCTTTCTATGACGATAGACATAGGCGACTTGAATACGAAGGCGAACATAGCGCGTAAATTTCTTAAAGACGGCAATAAGGTAAAAGCTACGATTCGTATGCGCGGCAGACAGCAAGCGTATTCCAATCAAGGTATAGAAGTGATGAAGAAATTTGCGGAAATACTTGCCGACGTTGCCAAAATAGATAAACAGCCTGTTGCGGAAGGAAGAAATATATCTATGTTTCTTGCGCCGTTAAATTAGCAAAAAATAATTGGGAGGACAAATATATGCCTAAACAAAAAACGCATAGCGCATCTAAAAAAAGATTTGTCGTTTTAAAGAGCGGTAAAGTTAAACGCGCTCAATGTAACAAAAATCACAAGCTTGGCAAAAAAACGACCAAGAGAACACGTAACCTTCGTAGTACCGCTTACGTTGACGAAACCAAAGCTAATACGATAAAGCACATGTTGCCGTACTAATAGGAGGGAAATAAAATGAGAATTAAACGCGGTGTAAACGCAGTAAAAAAACGTAGAAAAATTTTGAGAGCCGCTAAAGGCTATTTCGGACTTAAATCGACTAACTATCGTATCGCTCGCGAAGCGGTTATGAAAAGCGGTAATTACGCATACGTAGGAAGAAGACTCAGAAAACGCGATATGAGAAGCTTGTGGATTGCTCGTATCAATGCGGCTGCTCACGCTAACGGACTTTCGTACAGCAAGCTTATGTACGGTTTAAAACTTGCTAATATCGATTTAAACAGAAAATCATTGGCAGAAATTGCGGTAAGCGACGCGTCGACGTTTGCTAAACTTGCCGAAACGGCAAAAGCCAACTTGAAGTAAAATGCAAATTACGGAGCTTTTGACATAAAAGCTCCTTTTTGCGTTTAAAGGTAATTTATATGGTTATTACGTCGCTCGATAACGCCAAGATTGCGGAAGTAAAAAGATTATACGATAAAAAATACCGTCGTATGTGCGGACGTTATATTATCGAAGGAATCAGACTGGTTAACGACGCTGTCAAATACGGTGCAAAAATAACGTCGGTCTTCGTTAAAGAAAGTATAGCGTCAAATTACAATTTCGATAATCAAGTAATCGTTTCGGACAAAATATTTTCTAAAATATCCGATACTGTAAACGGTCAGGGTGTTTTGGCCGTTGCGGAAAAATTCGTTTCGGAGCTTAAACCGCCCAGAAGCAACGCTTTGGTCTTAGATTGCGTTCAAGACCCCGGCAATGCGGGTACTCTTATTCGTACGGCTGTCGCTTGCGGTTTTACCGATATTTATGCGGTTAACTCGGTGGATTTGTACTCGCCTAAAGTTTTGCGATCCGCAATGTCCGCACATTTTTGTTTGAATTTGTACGAAAGCGGCAGTTTGGAAGAAACTTTTGAAGCTTTGCGTAATAGTGAAATTATTGCGTGTGATTTAGACGGTGAAAACGTATTTAAATCATCGACGAGCGGCAAAGTAGCGTTGGTACTCGGCAACGAGGGAAACGGTTTGTCCGAATATTCGAAAATGAATTGTCATCGCGCGGTAACGTTGCCTATGGCAGGAGAATTCGAGTCTTTAAACGTGGCGGTTGCAGGCAGCGTAATAATGTATAAAATTTTTTCTGAAAGATTTTGATATAAAGGAGTAAATGATGTCAGGTCATAGCAAATGGAATAATATTAAAAATAAAAAAGCGAAAGGCGACGCTGCCCGTTCTAAAATTTTTACTAAAATAGGCCGTGAAATTGCCGTTGCTGTAAAAGCGGGCGGACCGGATCCCGATACGAACAGTAAATTGTACGACATAGTACAGAAAGCAAAAGCTAACAATATGCCGAACGATAATATTTCGCGCAGTATAAAAAAAGCCAGCGGCGAATTGTCCGCCGTCGACTATTTTGAAATAATGTACGAAGGTTACGGAATCGGCGGCAGCGCGGTCATAGTCGAGTGTCTTACAGACAATAAAAACCGCACCGCAGGAGACGTGAGATGCGCTTTCGATAAAAACGGTGGAAGTCTGGGACAGACCAACTGCGTAAGTTATATGTTTGATAGGCGCGGTATAGTAGTTGCTGAAAACACAAAGAATTTGGATGAAGATTCTGCGTTTGAACTTGCTATCGATGCCGGGGCGGACGACGTTCAACTTTACGAAGGCGTTTTGGAAATGACTTGCGAAGTAACCGCTCTTGCCGCGGTTCGCGACGCGGTTGTAAGCAAAGGTCTAAATCTTGTATCTGCCGAAATGAGTTGGCTTCCGCAAACGACAGTTACGCTTGAAGGAGAAAATTTGACTAAATTTCAGCGAATGCTTGATGTTTTGGAAGATAACGACGACGTTCAGAACGTTTATCATAACGTTGCGCTTCCCGAAGACGAAGAGGAATAATTGATAACCGCGTAAACGTTGCGAGTAAAAGTATTATCAGTTTAGACTTTATAGCATGGAGCGGTTAATTAGTATATTGTTACTTGAGAATTTACGCTATGGCGATCGAGTAGTGTTGAAAATGTTTTGTGCATATTTGTAAAAAAGTTATTGTTTTAATGTCAAATCAAAAGCGGCGAGGTTTATCTATCGCCGCTTTTCGTTTATTTGAGTAAAATCAGAATTTTTTATACTGATAATTATTATCGCATAGCATCAAAATTCCTGCTATAGTATTAACGAACAATAGTGTAAGAATTTTAAATTTAACCCCTACGTAGTCTCCTTGGTGAAAATAATGTACGGTCATAGGAATACACCATGCCAACGGTAATAAGGCGAAAATTAAATTCCAAAGTAACATTTTCATTTCCGGAAATGACAAAATCGAACTGAAAAACATAACTATCGGCGTTAAAACCGTACCGATAACCATAAATACTTTTGCTGCGGTTCTCAATCCGTTTGATGAGTTTTTTGAGCTTTCGGAGTTTTGTGTATTGGGAGTATCTACAGTTCCTTTAACTGCAAAACCGCATTTGGGACAAAATAGATTAACGTCGTCAACTTCGGTTTTGCAACGTTCACAGTATTTCATTTTTTCCTCTTAATAATAGCTTATCAAATTAAATATTTGTATTGTCATCCTAACAATCAAGTAAAAGATGAGCTTAATTTCAATTATTATCTCCGGCGCAAAGCAGAAGAATGCCGGCTATCGTACTGACGAACAAAAGCGTACAAATTTTAAAACCTACTCCTATAGTTTCGTTATTTTTCATTTTACGGCTAAGCACAATCGTCATAGGTAAACACCATGCGAGTGGAGTACACAGCATTATCATGTATATTATACATATAACTACTCCGGCGCCCGCGGCGCCGATTGCGGCGGTAAAGCCTAACATTGCAAAGATGCCTATAAAAATTCCTATGCTGGGAGTCAGAACGCACGATACTATCATCAGTACTTTTGCGCCCAATAACAAACCGTTGTTGCTGTTCTTGTTTGCCTCCGGTTTAATCGCGCAGCCGCATTTAACGCATATGACGGCTTGTTCGTCTACTTCGGCGCCGCAGTGTTCGCAGTATTTCATCTTGTTCTCCTTTTAAATTAAGTATAATACTATTATAGTACCCCCCCCGTTTTGTCAACACATTTTTATAAATTCACTTTATTTCTGCGTATTGACTTTCTTTTTTTGCATAATGTAAAATTAAAATAATATTTGATGGTTTTATATAAGGAAATTTTGCGGTGTTAGAGTTTAGCGGATTATTTTTGGAAAGCGTAAGAATCGGCAGAATGAAAAGAAATAACTAATTCGCGATTATTCCTTTATCTATTTTTTTTGATTTTTTCTATTCTTTGTATTTGAAATTTATGAATGTTTATTATTGCGGTGCTGCTTGTTATGGTAATTATAATCTTGATACTGACGAGGTATTGCGTAACTGTAGAATTGAGATTTGTTATCTGATTCATTTAACGAAAGAAACTACCGTTACGGTGTGCGGAAAACAAATTACGATTTCTTACATCGATTTGAAGATAAAAAATGTTGAAAGGTTATAGACGCGGGCGAATGCTATTATGTTATATTTAAATACGGAGATATAACTGATTCCTGGGTGCGTCAAAAAAATTTGCTGACCAAGGGCAGTATAGACGAGTTTGAAAAACTTTTAGGCAATAAGATTTTACGTTAGTTATTTATAGGTAAGGTGATTTGTTATACTGGCAACTGTATTATTAGTATTATTAACATTCGAATTTGTTTAAACGGAAAAATGTATTATCAGTCGGCGTAATCAAGCGTTGTCTGATTTTTGCGTTTGCACTTTTAGGCTTACGCTTGACTTTTAACGATATTTGCTATATGCTTTATACGAGGTAATTTCACTTATGAAAAGAGTTATCGGTTTTGACCCCGGGCTTGCGATAGTAGGTTACGGAGTGCTGGATTACGAGGGTTTTAATCGTAAATCTGTCGTTGATTACGGCGTAATCAACACTCCTAAAGACGAGAGTTTTCCCGTACGGTTAGCTTTGATATATAAAGGCGTAACCGAGTTGATTGACAAATATAAACCTGACGAGATAGCCGTAGAGGAATTGTTTTTCAATACCAATATTACTACGGGCATAAACGTGTCTCACGCGAGAGGCGTTTTGCTTTTAGCAGCCGTTCACGCTTGCGGTAAGCTGTACGAGTATACCCCTTTGCAAATAAAGCAGGCTATGACCGGTTACGGCAGAGCTGATAAAAAGCAAATTCAAGAGATGGTGAGAATTTATCTCGATTTGGTTAAAACGCCCAAACCGGACGACGCCGCCGATGCTTTGGCTGTTGCGTTAACTCACGTGCAAACAGGCGGTTTTACGGATAAATTCTATATAAAATAGTTTAGGTGTTAATATGTACAATTATTTAAACGGAGAAATAGTGGAGATAGACGGCTGCAACGTTGTTGTAGACGTGAACGGTATAGGTTACGACGTGGCCGTGTCGAATTTTACTGTCGCAGAATGTCAACTCGGACGGAAACAAAAACTTTACACTTATATGCAGGTGAAAGAAGACGGGATATCTTTGTTCGGATTTGCGACTACTGAAGAAAAAAATATGTTTTTGCGTCTTATATCCGTTTCGGGAGTAGGTTGTAAAGTGGCTCTTGCAATTTTATCGGGAATGGATAGTAATAGCCTTGCTATCGCTATATTCAACGGCGATACGCATTTGCTTACCAAGATAAAAGGTTTGGGCAAAAAAACTGCCGAAAGACTTGTTCTAGAATTAAAAGAAAAAGTCGTCGTAGACGCGAGCGAAGTAAATATTCCTATTTTAAACAGTCTGGATGTTCCTTTAACAAAAGAAATGCAAAATGCAATCGCTATATTATGTTCGCTGGGAAAAAGTCAATCTGAAGCCGAACGACTTGTAGACGCCGCCGGCAAACTGGGCGCAACTACGTGTGAAGAACTTGTCAATATGGCTTTTAGAATAAATTAAGGTATAAAAATGGAACAACAGTTTTTTACAAGTACGCTGACGGAAAAAGAAAGAGATACGGAAAATATTTTACGTCCGAAATCTTTTCCCGATTACGTCGGACAAGAAAAAGTCAAACAAAATTTATCCGTCTATATAAAGGCGGCGTTATCGCGCGGTGAAAGTCTTGACCACGTATTACTGTACGGTCCTCCGGGGCTTGGTAAAACCACTCTCGCGCATATTATTGCAAACGAAATGGGCGTTCCCATAACAATAACAAGCGGTTCGGCAATTCCCAGTAAATTCGATTTGTCGGCAATACTTTCAAAACTAAAACCCGGTGAAGTCTTGTTTATAGACGAAATTCATCGTTTAAGCAGCAGTCTTGAAGAAATACTTTATCCTGCAATGGAAGATTATCGTTTGGACTTCGTAGTAGGAAAAGGTCCCAGCGCGACGAGCGTAAATATCAAATTGGAAAAATTTACTTTAATCGGCGCAACTACGAAAGCCGGAAATCTTGCCGCTCCTCTTCGCGACAGATTCGGTATGCAGATGCGATTGGTATTATACTCCTCCGAACAGTTAAAGCAAATCGTCCTTAAATCCGCCCGTAAATTGGGTGCAGAAATAGAATCCGACGCCGCTTACGAAATAGCTCGCCGTAGCAGAGGTACGCCGCGTATAGCAAACAGGCTGCTTCGCCGCGTTAGGGATTTTGCGGAAGTATTGGGAAACGGGATTATAACTACGGACGTTACAAAACATGCGATGAGCGTTATGGAAGTAGATTCTTTGGGTCTGGACGCCGTAGACAAGAATATTTTAACGGCAATAATCGATAAATTCAGCGGAGGTCCGGTGGGAATAGATACTCTCGCTTCCGCAACAGGCGAGGACGCCGCGACTATAGAAGACGTTTATGAGCCGTATCTTATGCAGCTTGGTTTTATAGCGCGTACTCCCAGAGGACGAATTTGTATGCCTAACGCATATAAACATTTAAATAAGAAAATATCCAAAGAGCGTTTGGAAGCATTATCGATTTATATAGACGAAGAAGAACAAAATGAAAACAAGTGATTTTTACTATGATTTGCCCCAAGAACTTATTGCTCAAACGCCCGTCGAACCGCGCGATTGCTCGAGACTGCTTGTGTACAATCGCAAAGATAAAACTATTGAACATAAACGTTTTTGCGATATAATCGACTATTTAAAAAAAGGCGACGTTTTGGTCGTAAACAACACCAAGGTGTTGCCGGCACGCATATACGGACGTAAAGAAAGCACGGGCGGCAAGATAGAGTTTTTGCTTTTAAAGCGTATTGATATGACGCATTGGGAAGTAATTTTAAAACCCGGCAGAATCGCCAAAATAGGTGCGGTTTTCTGTTTCGGAGATAAATTGAAAGCGCGCGTTGAAAATGTCTGCGAAGACGGAAGCCGCATAGTTGAGTTTATTTACGACGGGGTATTTGAAACGATTTTGGCAGAACTGGGCGAAATGCCGCTACCTCCGTATATTAAAGAAAAATTGAATGACAAAAGCCGCTATAATACGGTATATTCCAAAGTAGACGGCTCTGCCGCCGCGCCGACTGCCGGTTTACATTTTACCGAGGAACTAATAGAAAAGATAAA
Organism: uncultured Christensenellaceae bacterium; assembly: GCA_910586905.1. Classification (GTDB taxonomy): domain Bacteria; phylum Bacillota; class Clostridia; order Christensenellales; family CAG-314; genus Fimimonas. Next base: position 12,075 of record CAJUIV010000006.1, on the reverse strand, counting down.
AGTTAAAGGGGTCGAATTCGTCGAAGTGCTGCTACACGTCGGGCTGGGTACGTTTCGTCCCGTAAAAGTCGACGACGTTGAAAATCATCATATGCATAGCGAATTTTATTCGGTTTCCGCAAGCGCTGCCGAAGCAATAAACAAGGCAAAGGCAGAAGGGCGGCGGATAATATGCGTGGGTACAACAAGCGTCAGAACGCTTGAAAGCGCCTCTGACAGTCAAGGACGTTTAACGGAATGCAGCGGAAATACCGAGATTTTTATTTATCCTCCTTATAAGTTTAAAGTGACGGATAGTTTGATAACCAACTTCCATTTGCCGGAAAGCACTCTTATAATGTTGGTTTCGGCGCTGTGTAGCCGTGAAGAAATACTTGACGTTTATAAAACTGCCGTTGACGAAAAGTACCGTTTCTTTTCTTTCGGCGACGCGATGATGGTATTGTAACCTTAGAATTACGACGTTGCGCAAGATGACTTTTTGTCAAACGATATTAAGTTAGATTTCTTCGGATTTTATTGGCGCATTCGTCTTTCTCGGTTATAATCATATCGCGTTTTAATCTCGTAAATAATACGGAAACAACGTTAAAGTGTAATTAAGTCTTATTTTGAGGATAATAATGAAACAATTCAGTTACGAAATAGTACATGTCGATAAATATACCGGCGCCCGCGCGGGAATTTTTCATACTCCGCACGGCGATATAGAAACGCCTATATTTATGCCGGTAGGAACAGCGGCTACTGTTAAGTCGCTTTTACCGTGTACGTTAAAAGAGCTTGGCACGCAAATATTATTATCGAATACGTATCACCTTTATTTGCGTCCGGGAAGCGATATAGTACGCAGAGCGGGCGGTCTGCACAAGTTTATGAACTGGGATAAGCCTATTTTGACCGATAGCGGCGGTTTCCAAGTTTTTTCGCTTGGAGATTTAAGAAAAATTACGGACGAAGGAGTTACGTTTTCATCGCACATAGACGGAAGTAAACATATATTTACGCCTGAAAGCGTGATGCAAACGGAACACGATTTGGGAGCGGATATTATAATGGCGTTCGACGAGTGTTCTACCTACGGAGCTACTTACGAATATGCCCGTCAGGCGATGAACAGAACGCATAAATGGCTTGACAAGTGCGCTCGCGTTCATACCAACGGCGCGCAGATGCTTTTTCCTATAGTTCAAGGAAATATGTATACCGATTTACGGTTAGAGTCGGTTAAATTCGTTCGCGATTACGCCGAATGCGGCATAGCAGTCGGCGGTTTGTCTGTGGGCGAGCCGGACGAAATTATGTATAAAATGCTTGACGATATACGTCCGTATTTACCTGAGAATATGCCTCGTTATTTGATGGGGGTAGGAACTCCCAATTATCTTTTGGAAGGAATCGAGCGCGGCATAGATATGTGCGATTGCGTTTTGCCTACGCGTATAGCCCGTAACGGCACGGCAATGACTTCGCAGGGGAAAGTGGTGGTTCGCAACGGATGTTATAAAGAGGATTTTACTCCTCTTGATAGCGAGTGCGATTGCTATTGCTGCCGTAACTTTACAAAAGCTTATTTGCGTCATTTGGTAAATTGTAAGGAAATTCTTGCCGCGGAATTGCTGTCAATACACAATATACGCTTTTTATTAAAATTAGTTGCCGACGCGAGAACAGCGATACAACAAGATAGTTTCGCCGACTTTAAAAACGAATTTTATGCTAAATATTACAAAAAGTGAATAAATCTTAAATAAGATTGAAATACTTTCTTTAATATTCTATTGCATTTTTCGTTTGTGTAATATATAATAACTATATAAAAGAATGCGTGTTAAATCCGCGTTGCGGATTGCATAAAGGAGATATACAATGTTGTTTCAATTACTTAATTTTTTCGAGCCTGAAGTAAGCGAAAATGCCGGCGCGGGTAATAATTGGCTGATTTGGGTTATCGGCGGAGTATTGATTGTCGGTATGGTTTTGATGATGATTATTCCTCAGCGAAAACAAAAAAAACGTAACGAGGAAATGATGTCTAAACTTACAGTCGGCAGTATAGTTACTACTATCGGCGGAATAGTCGGAGAGGTTGTAGAATTAGACGATAAACATATTTGGCTTTTAACGGGCGTAGGAGACAATAAAACTACTATGCAATTCGTTCGTCAGGCGATACATTCTATAGCTCCGGCGCCGGGTTCTCCCGAAGCGGTAGCGGAAGAAAAAGCCGAAAAAGATAAAGCCGACGAAATTGATGAAATTAAATAATATGTAATAATAATCAATGCCTTCGAATATAATTTAGTATATTCGGAGGTATTTTTATGGATGCAAGCGTAAGAAAAAATACTATATTGCAATCGTTAAAAGCGGGAGTACTGTCGTTGGTTTTTTCTTGTATAGGGGTTTTACTTTTGGCACTGATTGCCAAACTATGCAATATTGGCGATAACGTTTTGCCGATAATAAACCAAGTGTTAAAAGTTATTGCCGTTACTATAGGTATGATTATTTCTTTAAAAGACGAGAAGTTTTTATTGAAAGCAATCATAGGAGCGGTGTTATTTTGGGGGTTATCGTTTGCTCTTTTCGCTATTATGGGAGGTCAATTCAACTTTTGGCAGATTGCATTGGATTTGGGATTGGCGCTTGTAGTTTCCGTCGTAGTAGCTCTTATCAAAAGCCGTAGAGCAGCTTAATTTTAAACGCATAAATAAGATTTTAAAAACGACTTAAATTTTAAGTCGTTTTTTTATATTAGTATCGGTAATAATGTCGATTGTTCTTTCTCGGTTTTAAACAATAATTTTTCGCTTAAGTATCATTTAGTGATTTTGAACGATAGTTTTCGCCGATTGCCGTACAATTAAAGCTGAATTTGAAAGCATACGGTTTGGTTCGGTTGTCAAATTTTTATCAGTATTGCGCGTTACGTTTAAAAAGTTTTAAATACTGTTGCAACTGAAAATCTTTATTCTGCATCTTGTAATAATTATATAATAATGCAATAGATAATGAAAAAAACATAAAAGTATTTGACTATTTTTGCAAGTGCTATTATAATAGAGTGGTTAAGTTAGGCAAAACTCAAGGAGGCTCACAATGACAAAGAGAACGTCCGTCATTTTATTAAGCTTAATTACGGTAGTAGTACTGTTTTTCGGCGTATTTGCTTTTATACCTGATGGACTTGAATTCGGAGATTATAACGTTTTTTATTCTCCTTATAAATTGATTCAACGCAGCGGTATGTTTACGGATACCGTTAACGCTACTTATTATACCAAGTTAGACGAAGGCGCGGAGATTTCCAACGTACAAAAGATTATAAATTCCAGATTGGAACAAATTTACGGATATTATAGCGTTGATATTAACGTTAAAGACGATGTTACGACTATTGCCGTTCCTAAAACCGTAGAAAGCGGTGATTCTTCCGAAAAGCCGACTGCAACGACGATTTTGAATAACGTTACGAGAAAAGGCAACGTTGAATTACTTAGTACTGCCTATTCTCAAAACGCTACTTACGATTCCGATAGCGTCGTTTTAAAGGCGGAGCATTTCCGTAAAGCAAGAACTCAAAGTTATATTCAATCGGGTAATACGTTTTATATTTGCGAAGTCAAGCTGACTTCCGAAGGAACGAAGATTGCAGATAAAGTTTTGAATGCCGGTACTCAATATTTGTATGCTATTGATGAAACTTTGGTTGGTACTGCGGTTTATACTAACAGTACGTTACAGCTTTATTCTCAATCCAAGGAAAACAGTAAAGTAGTTGCCAGTTATATAAAAACAGGCGTTTTAGGTGCTGAACTTACATTAAACGACACGACGGAAACCGAAAACGGTTTGGGTTGGATTTTTAGCGTCGTAATGGGTGTTATAGTATTAGCCAGCTTTATTTTCTTTGCGGTACGTTACAAGACGTTGGGGCTTGCCGGAGTATTGTCTCAGTTGATAGCGATAGTAATCTTTATGTATTTTGCCGGACTGGTATTTATTCCGATGTTCAATATATTTGCCGCTATCGGCGTCGCTTTGGCGTATTTGTTTATGACGTTCTTTACCGTATTTACGTTTGAAAAAATACGTAAATACAGCGAAAGCAAAACTTTTAACGCATCGATGTACAAAGGTTTTGCCGATACGTTAAAAGTCAATCTGATAGCTCACGCGGCGTTTTTGGTTTTAGGAATCGTACTTTGGGTAATTCCTACTGCGGTAACGGCTCCGTTAGGATGCGTTATGGTGTACGGCGCAGTATTGTCTTTTGCCGCAACGTTCGGACTGAACAGACTGTTTTCTCTTATGGTTGCGCCTTTTAATGAATCTACGGCTAAAGTATCTGCTAAAAAATAATTTGCCAAAGTCAATCATAACGACAGCCTTCTAATTTTAGAAGGCTGTCGGCATTTATAAGAGATTTTAAATTATGAAACCTAAATATGTCAAGCGAGAAATTAAGGACGCAATAAAAACAAAATATTTCGAAGAAAAAGGAATGCCGTCTTATTTTGCGGAAATGCTTGCCGCACGCGATTTTACACCCGACGATTACGAAGTCTGCTTTAACAATAAAACGTGTTTTCATTCGCCTTTTGATATGCAAAATATGAGCGAAGCGGTGGAAACTATTTCTTATGTGATGGAAAGCGGCGGTAGCGTTTTGATTTACGGAGATTACGATGCCGACGGATTGACAGCAAGCAGTATATTATCGTTATTTTTTACGGATAACGGTATCGAGAATACAGTCGTAATTCCTAACCGCGACGAGGGATACGGTTTACACGCAGATAAGATTTTGCGTGCGTTCGAACGCAATTATTACGATTTGATAATTACCGTCGATTGCGGTATTTCCAACGCCGACGAAATTGCAAAAATAATTAACGAATTGGATGTGGAAGTTATAGTTACCGACCATCACGAACTGCCCGACGTTCTGCCGGATTGTATTTGCGTTAATCCGAAATTAGGGTATACTTTCCCGTATTTGTCTGGCGCAGGCGTCGCATGGAAGTTGGTTGAAGCGTTGTCTTCTCGAGAAAACGCTTTAAAATACAGCTCTTTGGCTGCGATTGGCACGATAGGAGATATTATGCCTATGCAGGACGAAAACCGAAGTATCGTTAAAGCGGGAATACTAAATTGGAATCATAAAAATTTAAATAAACTATCCGAAGTGTCTTATTGCGGAAAAACGGTTACGTGTTCCGATATGGCGATGAAAATAGTTCCTAAAATCAATGCTGCCGGAAGAGTGGGTTTTCCTGAAATTGCATTGGAGTTTTTGCTTGGAAGAGATAATGTCGACTTGAAAATATGTGAAAAGCTAGCGGAATTAAACGCCATACGTAAGAAGAACTTGGATGAAATAATTATCGATGCGGACAAAATATGCGATAATAAAACTATATACAAAGAAAAACTTGTCTTTTTGCAAAGCGACTATTGGCAGCACGGTCTTTTAGGTATAGTCGCGGCGCGTTATAAAGAAAGATTCGGCGTCCCCTCTTTTGTTATGTCGAAAGACGGAGACGACTATATAGGTTCGGGCAGAGGTATCGATAAAATCGATTTATTCGATGTGATTTCTAAATGCAAGGACTGTCTGGTTAAATTCGGCGGGCATAAAGCGTCGGTCGGTTTTACCGTTAAAGGCGACAGAATCGATGAATTTCATAACGCTTTGGTTAGTGCATTGCAATATTATGAGAACGACTGTTTCGATAAAACTTTGTATTACGATATCGATTTGGAGAAAAAAATAAACGTTTCAGATATTTTGAGTTTTACGGAAAGCATGCAGCCTTTGTTGCCTCAGGATAAAATCGTATGCAGAATAAAAGGCGAAATTAAATTTGCTAACGCTTTCGGAAAGGATAACTCGCACTTGTCGGCGGTTTTGGATAACGGATTGGAGCTTAAAGGCTTTTTTAAATTCGGAAAGTATGCGCCTTTTATCAAAAACGGCGCTAAGGTCGATTTGTTATGTTCTTTAGAAATAGACAATTATTCAAAATCTGTTTGCGGTATCATAGAAGATTTGTCGCTGCAAAATTCCGTTTGCTTCGATGATTTTTATCAACAAAATTTGTTTAAAAATTTTGTAACCGATAAGGTAGAAACGCTTAATTTAAGCGAATTAACGGAAATATTGAATAGTGATTCGGTGGTCGCCGTTTTCGACGATTACGAGACTTATTTAAAGTATTGCGACAAAGCCGATTTGAAAGATTTTGGCGTCGATATATTTTTTAATAGTAGCGTATCGAATAAAACGGTTGCTGTTTCCCCTTTAGAAACGTACGATTACGATAAATTCGAACACATCGTTTATTTTTGCAACGATGCTAAACATCGAAAGCTTCCGCCGCAAACGTTTTACGTTTCAGCTGATTACGCTAACGAAAACATTTATAATTTGTCCGTAACGCGAGAACATTGTTTAAAAGTTTTTAAAGCGTTAAAGAATAAAAACAAATTCGATAGCGTAAACGGCGTATACGAGAAGTATTTACTCGGATCCGTTACGTATTCGCAATTTATTGTAGCGTTGAGAGTTTTTCGGGAACTTGGACTTATAAATATTGCGGACAAGTATACCGTGGAATTTCCTTCTAATAGGAAAAGCGATTTGATGGACTCAAGTATATTCCGCAGTTTCAATAAAATGTAAAATATAGTGGTGTATAATGAATTTAGAACAAGAAAAAGCCGAAGTAACAATAAAAAACTTTTTATCTAAAGTGAATCATTACTATCACGCGCGTGAAGTAGGACAAATCGAGGACGCGTTCAATCTTGCAAATAAAGCACATCAAGGACAGTTCCGAGCAAGCGGCAGACCGTATATAACGCATCCTACGATAGTTGCAGATATATTGATAGACATGGGACTGGACGTGTCCACAATATGCGCGGCTTTATTGCACGACACGGTAGAAGACACTTATATTACCGACGGCGATTTACGCGGTAAATTCGGCGACGAGATTGCCGATTTAGTCGCAGGGGTTACAAAGCTAGACAAAATTCAGTTTCATAACAAAGAAGAAGAACAAGCGGAAAATATGCGTAAAATGTTTTTTGCTATGGCGAAAGACATAAGAGTTATGCTTATAAAATTGGCGGATAGATTGCATAATATGCGTTCGCTTATGTATCTTTCGGAAGAAAAACAAAGAATAATCGCCAAAGAGACTTTGGACATATTTTCTCCTATAGCGGGCAGACTGGGTATTTCTTCCATCAAAACCGAGCTTGAAGATTTATGCTTGAAATATTTGGATAACGACGCGTATACCGCTATTTCTCAGGGAATCGCGTTGAAAAAACAAGAACGGGAAGTTATAGTAGACTGTTTTATCGAACAAGTAAAAAAAGAACTTAAAAACGGTAGTATAGACGATTTTTATATTTACGGGCGTACAAAACATTTTTATTCTATTTATAAAAAAATGAAACGTCAAAACAAAACGCTCGATCAAGTTTACGATTTAACCGCCGTACGCGTTTTAGTTGATACGATAAAGGATTGTTATTCCGTATTGGGCGCTATTCACGCGCGTTGGAAACCTATGCCCGGACGGTTTAAAGATTATATAGCCGTTCCTAAACCTAATATGTATCAATCGTTGCATACGACGGTTATTATCGAATACGAAAAGCATACGTATCCCATAGAAGTTCAAATTCGAACGCACGAGATGCACAAAATTGCCGAATACGGTATCGCCGCTCACTGGAAGTACAAAGAAGGCGTAACGGGCGTAACCGCTATGGACGATAAGCTCGGTTGGGTAAAAGAAGTGTTATCCTACGACAACGACTTGAAGGATAGCACCGAATTCTTGGATTTGATAAGAAAAGACATCTCGAACACAAACGAGGTGTACGTTTTCACACCTAACGGGGACGTTAAAATTTTACAAGCGGGCGCAAATGCTTTGGATTTCGCTTATACTATCCATAGTCAGGTCGGAAATAAGTGCGTTGGGATAAAAGTAAATAACAAAATTGTACCGTTGGAAACGGTGTTGAACACCGGCGATACGGTAGAAGTAATGACGAATCCTAACGCAAAAGGACCTTCGCGAGACTGGCTTAAAATCGTTAAAACGCCGTCTGCCAAAGCAAAAATCCGTCAGTTTTTTAAGCGCGAGCTTAAAGACGAATATATCAGAACGGGCAAATCTATGGTAGAGCGGGACGCTAAGCACAGAGGATTAGCTTTGTCGGAATTGTTAACCCCAGAGGGAATACAAGCAGTGTGCGAGCGCTATATGTTTTCTAACGCGGACGAAATGTACGCGGCAGTCGGGTACGGCAGTATATCTTTGCAACAGGTTATGCTTAAACTGATTGCAAGCAACAAAGGACTTACCGTAACCAACGTAAAACAAACCAATCGCCGCAATAAACCTTTAAGCGGCAAACGCAATACGGTTATAGTGAAAGGCGTAGAAGATTTGTTGGTGAGATTTTCTCGTTGTTGCAGTCCCGTTCCGGGAGACGAAATTGTCGGCTATATTTCTCGCGGACGAGGCGTATGCGTTCATCGAGCGGATTGTCCCGCTATAAAAAATTTAGAACAAGAACGTTTAGTACGCGCCGAGTGGGCAAATATGGACGTCAACGCCACTTTTCCTGCTTCTATCGAAGTTATTGCTGAAGACCGCGGCGATATTTTTGCCGAACTTACTAAAATGGTCGCTAACGAGGGACTGCCTATGTTGGCGATAAACGCCAGAAAGGACAAAAAAGGTAACGCAATAGCGACTATTACAGTCGAAATTTCCAATCACGACCAAGTATATCAGCTTATCAATAAACTGAGTATCATTCCCGCCGTGATAAGCGCTTACCGTACCAAAGGTTAAGTACCGTTATGTTAAAATTATTTACTAATTTCGAATATACCGTCGAACTTACCGACGTTGTAAAACTGTTTGCAAACGAAGTTGAGTTATGCGATAATTTAGGCACGGCAGACGTTTCTGTCGTCGAATCACGAATAACCGACGGTTATATATATAAAGCGCAATGTGATTTGCAAACCGATATTCGGCAATTCGATTTTACTGAATCAACTGATGATTTGCAAATAGTGAGATTGCGCAAACGTTACGCTAAAGTCGCGTTATATAATGTGTTATCCGCTGTAATCGGCAAAGTAATGCCTTGGGGAAGTTTAACAGGAATTCGCCCTACCAAACTTGCCCGTCAGCTTGTTAAAGAAGGCGGCGATTGGCAAAAAATTTTTGCGGAGCCGTTAGGCGTATCGGATAGCAAAATCAAACTGGTTTCCGATATTCTAACCGTTCAAGGAAATATTTGTAACGTTAATTCCGATAGCGCCGATTTGTATGTCGGTATTCCGTTTTGCGTAACGAGATGCAGTTATTGTTCTTTTACCAGCGGAGAGTTGGAACGTCTTAAAAAGTATGTAGAGCCGTACGTTGACGCTTTGTGTCAGGATATCCAATCTACGATTAAATTTGCTAAGACGCGCGGTATTGCTTTAAGAAACGTGTATTTCGGCGGAGGAACGCCTACGTCGTTAACTAGCGAACAACTTGATAAAATTATGTCGAGTATCGATTTTACACCTAAAGAATACACTGTTGAGGCCGGACGTCCGGATACCGTAACCGCAGAAAAATTGAGCGTGTTTAAAAAGCACGGTGTCGATAGAATTTCGATAAACCCGCAAACGTTCAATCAAAGCGTATTGGACGTTATAGGACGCAGGCATACTGTCGACGATATATACTGTAAGTACGGTCTTGCAAAAGAATTCGGTTTTACAATAAATATGGATTTTATTGCGGGATTGCCGACCGAAACTTACGATATGTTTTGTGCCAGTATCGATAAAGCGATAGAGATATCTCCGGATAATGTAACCGTACATACGCTTGCGCTAAAACGCGGCAGTATTCTTAAAGAACAAAGTTATACGTCTTCGGAACAAGATGTGTCGGCAATGGTAGAGTACGCGCATAAACGTTTGTACGAAAACGGTTATGTTCCTTATTATATGTACAGACAAAAATATATGGCTGATAACCTCGAAAACGTCGGTTTTTGTAAGCCGAATAAACAATGTTTATATAATATCGGAATTATGGAAGAAACGACTAACATCTTAGCGTGCGGAACGAACGCTATATCTAAACGCATTTTCAGCGCCGACGACCGAATAGAGCGTTCTGCAAACGCAAAAGACGTGATAACGTATATCGAACGCAATAAAGATTATCTATCGAGAAAATTCGAACTATTCAGCAGATGATTACAAAAAAATCTACAATCAAAAAACTTATTGCCACGGGCGTGTTAGCAGCCGTATTTGCTATGCTTACCCTTTTGTCTTTGAACTCTGCGATTTGCGAATTTTTCGCAAAAACTTTTTCGCGCGCTTGGATATGGTTATTCGGACATATTTTCAGCGTACTTCCTTTTAGCGCATACGAGTTGTTTTTGGTCGCAGCAATAATTTTGGCTATGGTTTTCGTAGCGTACTTGTTCGTTTATATTGCGGGAAAAAAATGGAACAAGCTTGTTTCTATGACGCTTACTGCATTTATATGCGTTTTGTCATTTCTTAATATTTATACTTTTTCCGCTTCTTTTTCTTACAATAGAGCCGATCTGCCAAATGAAATTTATAAAGAATATTCGTCTGAGGATTTGACGTTCGAAGAGGCGAAGGAAATTGCAAATTGGCTGGTTGAAAACGTTAACGCCGCCTATTCGAATACCGAGCACGATTCCGATGGAAATATCGTTTATCCTTATGATTTTGCCGAGATTTCTAATATTCTTTCAGTAGAATATCGAAGATTGGAAAACAATTATTTTTCATCTTATACCCCGAAAGCAAAGAGAATCATCAATAAAACGATTATGAGTGAATTGCAAATAGTCGGAGTGTTTTTTGCTCCAACGGGAGAAGCAAATGTAAATGCAAACGAGAAAGGCTTATTTTTGCCCGATACCCTCGCTCACGAACTGGCTCATTCAAAAGGAGTAATGCGTGAATATCAGGCAGATATTGTCGGCCGTTATATTTTGCTTACAAGCGGCGACGATTATATTCGATACGGAACGTTGGTAAAATGTTTAAGCGGCGCTTTGAATATTTTGTCGGCATATCCCGATTCGTCGGAAGTTAAAAAAGAGTTAAACGAAAAGGTAAACCCGGGCATATATTTGGAGAGAAAAAACCACTCGGATTTGTTTGCCAAATACGATCATTTCGACCGACTGGGAGAATTTTTTAACGATTTGTACTTAAAATTGCAAAAGCAGCACAACGGAACCGGCAGCTACGTTAAGCCTCCCGATATCGTAGGTTCGGGTGATTTCGACGATGACGGCAACGAAATTATGATTACGTATTTTTCGGGAATGCAAAATTTGCTGATTAATTTATACAAGCAAGGTCTGCTGATTTAACGCGTTAGAATATCAAATTAGTCAATAAAAATATTGCGAAAATTGTTGACAGTTTTTTATACGTAAGTTATAATATAAAGGCTGTTGAAGTGCGGGTGTAGTTCAATGGTAGAATACCAGCCTTCCAAGCTGGCTGCGTGGGTCCGATTCCCATCACCCGCTCCAAACTACAAGTTTGCCTGTGCCTGTAGCTCAGCAGGATAGAGCAACGGCCTTCTAAGCCGTGGGTCGGGGGTTCGAATCCCTTCAGGCACGCCAATGCATGGTGGGCTTAGCTCAGATGGTTAGAGTGCCAGATTGTGACTCTGGAGGTCATGGGTTCGATTCCCATAGCTCACCCCATAAAGCAAAGGGGTATAGCCAAGCGGTAAGGCATCAGACTTTGACTCTGACACTCGTAGGTTCAAATCCTGCTACCCCTGCCAGTTTTGATCCATTAGCTCAGTCGGTAGAGCACATGACTTTTAATCATGGTGTCCCGCGTTCGAATCGCGGATGGATCACCAATTTATATTATCAGGCTGCAAGCGCAGGTAAAACATATGCATCTTTAGCTCAGTTGGTAGAGCAACTGACTCTTAATCAGTGGGTCCAGGGTTCGAG
>CAJUIV010000005.1 GCA_910586905.1 uncultured Christensenellaceae bacterium | reverse complement strand
GCTCGTTTGTGATGTTGCTTAATTTTTTCACAGTCTGCCTCCTTAGCCCTTATATTATAAATAATATATAAATTACCAAAACGAACGCTTTTGAAAGTTCATTTTGATTCGTTGCAATTGATTTTTCCTCAACTTTTTTTAGAACCGATTAAGTACAATTGAATACGATAATAAATAATAATTTATTTAATAAACTGCCGCATTGCATTTTGAGCGTTAAAATTATAAAAATAAAGGACGGTTACACAACCGTCCCCATGATAAATCAGTAAAGCGTCTACTTCGTAAATTTGTACGTAAGAGTAACTTGCGCGCCGCTTAAATCGTATCGAATCTCGATACGGTCGAGGCTTTTTCTGAAACCGAACTCGACTTTCATATTTGTTCCTTCGAAATCCGGTTTATTTAAAAACCCTTTGGCATTGACAACGTCGGCTTTGAATGTATAATCGCTAATCTTGACGTTTTTGAAAAAAGAATTTCTGAGCGTAATCGAACTAAACTGTAAATTCGTTAACGTTTCAGGTTCGATATTATCGCCGTCTATAGAAACTATTTGTCCGTTTTCTACTACGGCGGTTCCGACACGCGTTTCTTTGAATTCCGACGGAGAAGTAATAACGCCGTCATCCACATCGAAATTCGCCAGCTGTTCGTAACTGTACTCTATTTCTATCTTATCTTCGCCGCTTCGAGTAAAAACGTATTCTCCGTTCAACGTAATATCGTCTTTCGAAGTATCAACGTTAACGCGTATAACTTCGTAATCCTGTCGCAGCATAATTTCTATCTTACGCAATGTTTCGCCGTTATCTTTACAAGAACACAAACAAACCGAAACGAAGAGTAACACAACGACGATAATGTATTTGATTTTTTTCACGCTATGTTTTCCTCCTAGTTAAATATACGTTTTACTATAAACGCCAAGGATAGCAACGCTAACATCGTTCTGGCTATAGCATCGGCTCCGATTTTCGCAGCTTCGCCGTAGAAGTCGTTATATACGGATGAATCGGCGTTATATCGTTCTATTTCTGTTTTTAATTTTTGATAGGCCTCGATAACCGCGGAATTCTGTTTTTCGTCAACCGATAGAGAAGCGTAAACGCCCGCTAATTCTTTCAGCGTTTCGAAACGCGCTTGGAGCGGCAGTTCCGTGTCTATTTGAGAAACTTTTTGGATAAATTCGCGTACCGCAGCAGAAACGTCTATCCGAACGCCGTCAACGACCGCTTCTTTACCTTGATAAACGCATTTTACGCTTGTAGAATCGCCGTCGAAACGGGTATTGCCGTTGTTATCTAACCATTGACAGTCTGTCAATTCGATTTTTTCGTCCGAACCGCCGTTATCGAACTCCGCCGTAACGGTAAGTCCGTTAGGTTCGAAAGTATCGCCGAAACCGTATTCGATTTTTAGAGGAACGCCCGTAAGTTTGATTCCTACAAGTTCTTTTACTAAGATTTCAAAGGGCACTTCACAACTGTGTTCGCCGAAAAAGCAAGTTATTTTCTTTGCCGTTTTCGTAGGAATTTCGTTGCCTTTTTCGTCAACGAAACGGCAATCCGACAAATTGACGGATGCAGCAGTTGCGTCGTTAAAATGTACGGTAACTTTCAGTCCGGCCGGGTCGAATTTCGAGCCTAAAACATACTCCGTTTTTAACAAATTACCGCTAACCTCGATTCTTTGAGCGATTTTTATAAAAATCTCGGCGTCTACGTTTGCCGAATAATCTCCGTATTTGCATACGACGGAAACGGACCGTTCCGTAAACGTTTCGGAGCCGTTATTATCTAACCAAACGCAATTATCCAACTCTACGGGAGCAGTATCTCCGTTATTAAAAACCGCTTTTACCGTAAGTCCTTCTGGATTAAACGACTGTCCCGCCGCATAAGAAAGCAATTTGGGAGTACCGCTTACGGTGATTCCCGTTACGTACCGAACCGTTATTCCCGAATACTCGGCTTCGAATCCTTCGTAAACGCATTTTACCGACGTGCTGCCTTTAGTCAGCCGTTCCGTATTAGAATTTGCGTCCAACCACTTACAAAGACCGTTGTTGACGGCGCTTTGCGAGCCGTCGGAATAAATCAGTTTTACCGTAATTCCCGTCGGGTCGAAAACGTCGCCGACGTCGTAAACTTTTTTATTAGGTAAACCCTGCAAACTTATACCCGTAACCGATTTTACTTTAACGGTTACCGTCGCTTTAACGCCGGGGTTTTCTTTGCTTGTAGCCGTTATCGTAGCCGTTCCGCTTTCAACAGCGGTTACTTTACCGTTCGCGTCCACCTTTGCCACGCCGGAGTCGCTTGTCGTCCACGTTACGTCGTTGTTTGCGCCTTGAGGAACAGCTTGCGCGCTAAGCGTAACGCTTTGCCCCTTTACGAGAGTATCCAAAGACGAAGGCGTTATTTTAAGTTCCTCGATTTCGGGCATTTGGTCGTTATAATTGCCGTATTCCGCAACAACCGCGCGCAAAGCGTTGTTATAACTGTTTCCGTCGTTACAATAAATCAACGCCGCATATTCCGGATGGTCGATAAAAGGATTGCGGTTTTGCTGCAATTTAAACACCGCTTCGTTACGGCGTACTTCCTCTTCGGTGGGAGGTTCTTCTAAGTGCCATTTCAAAAGCGTAGAAATTTTACCGATAGTTTTGTTGTGTCCGGCGCCGTCGACAAAAGACAAATTATATTGATTGCCCCAACGCGTTTGTACGTAAAAAAGTATTCTTGCCGTCGCTCCGCGATATCCTTTACCGGGATAGAAAAAACTTCCGCTGGAATAGCACAAACTGTCTGCTCCGCTGCCGTAACTTGTTTTCCCTGCTTCTTTTACAAGGTTTGAGGAAGTTTGCGCCACTTCATCGTAACTTTTGCTTCCGCGCGTGCTGTTTAACTGCGCTTCGCAAGCTCTTAGGTGATGCGCGTCGCTGCCCGGTCCGCTTTTTTCGGGGAAAGCGTCGCCGCCGTTTTTAGGCCATACGTGTTCGCGGTTCGTTGTACCCGGATTGCTTCCGAAACTGCCGTTGAATTTTACGGACGTTCCGCTGTAAAACCACAAAATATTACCCGCGTTATTCGGGTCGGCGTCAGCGGTACGGTATGCGTCTGATAAGCCCGAGTACGACGTATTGTTGTGCGGACTGGAAATCCTTTCGTACAATTCGTCGCGCAAAGCGTTACCTGTTTTGCCAGAATTTACGTTATCGTAGTAGCTGCCGTTATAGGTCGGAACCCAACCGTTAACTCCCGCCGTTTCTGCAGAGGCTACGGTTTGAGTTTGAACTTCGGAAATACCGGGAGCGATATTGACGCACAATAACGCCGCCGCCAGCAACGAAATTACAATTAACCCGTAATTTTTGCTTTTCATTTTTACGTCTCCAAGATTCGATGAATTAACAAATTCGTGGTTATTTTATTATACATCATACGTTTGCAATAGTAAATAGGTTTTATGTTTTTACTAATACAATAAAACGCAAATTTCACTTTATAACAGCGAAATCTGCGCGTATAAAATTATATATCTCTACATTGTTATAACTGTGAATTTTATTTTATTTAACCTTACCGTTCGGAAACGACGCGATAAAAGACGTACGTCCGTTAAAATAGTTTACCTTAATATCTCCGTCGTGTGTCTGACAAATAGTCTGCGCTATCGAGAGTCCCAGACCGTTACCGCCCTTATCGGTATTCCGCGATTTATCGACAGTATAAAATCTATCGAATATATGCGATAACTGTTCTTCCGACAGTTCTTCGCTGTCGTTAGAAACGGACAGCATAATATGCCTATTGGTAACGGTTAAACTCATTTTAATGTTACCGACGCCGACCGAATACTTGTTTGCGTTATCCAAAAGAATTGTAACCAACTGCTTTATCTGACCGCTATTGCCTATTATTTTCAAATCGGGCGTTATGCGGTAATTAAACGTTTTTCCGTTTTCGTAAAATACCGCGTCGTAATTAAGCGCCGTAGTTTCGACGCAATCGGAAACGTTAACGGTTTCCATTTGCACTTTCAAACCGTCGTCGTTTTTAGCCAGGAATAATAAATCGGCGACAAGCGCAGCCATACGCTTACTTTCTTCGCGAGTGTTTTCAATCCACTTCATTTGACTTGCGACCGTTTCGTCTTGGTGTGAAGCGATTATTTCGGTGTTAGCCATGATAACCGATAGCGGGGTTTTCAATTCGTGCGAAGCGTCGGCGACAAACTGTTTTTGTTTGTTCCAACTTTCTTCAACGGGTTTTAAAGCCACGCGAGCCAAAATCAAGCTGATAATTAAATAACAGCATACTCCTACCACAAGAATTCCCAAAGCAAAAATGAAGTACGGAGTTAAACTGTTAGGAGCGGAATATCTGTTGTTAAACGCTATTCGTACGACGTCGTTTTCAACCGGTTTTTTAACATAAGTCAACCGAGCGGATAAATATCCGAAATCCTCGGAAGAAGATACGGCTTTTTCCACGAAAGGAGCAAGCTGTTCTTTGTCCATCAAAGAATCTTTACCGAAATACCAATTAGTATTTTTGGTTTTTAAATCGTATTCTACCAAAGTAATGCTGCTAAACGCTTTATCGTTGTAAAAATCCGCGTCGCTGACTTCGTAGTCCAACAACATTTTCATCCTTTCCACGCGTTCTGCGTCGATTCGCGAATATCCTATCGAAAATAACAGCAGCATCGCCAAGAAAAAAACTATACAAACAGACAGAACGTTTATTGCGACGACTTTTTTACGAAGTTTATCTATCAATCTTCCTTCTCCAAATAGTAACCGAGCAGCCTTTTCGTTGAAATCGTAACTTTACTGCCAATATAAAATAATTTCTTACGCAAAAAAGACATATAAGCCTCTACGTTGTTTTCCGTTATATCGCTGTCCAATCCCCATATTTTGGAAATTATCACGTCTTTGCTTATAACCTGTGTGGGATTGCTAAGCAAAAAACGTATTATTTCGTATTCCTTCGCCCCGAGCGACACCAATTTTTGACCGCAGGACAAAGTATAGTTGGACGTATTAAGCGTTATATCCGCAAAAGACAGTTCGTCGTAAACCAATTCGGACTGACGCCGAGTCAAAGCCCTTATGCGTGCAAGCAGTTCTTCTGTTGCGAAAGGTTTGGTAAGATAGTCGTCCGCGCCGCAGTCCAAGCCTTTTACGCGGCTCGAAACCTCGTCCTTTGCCGTAAGCATAAGAATAGGCACGTTGCATTTATTTTGACGCAGTCTTTTTGCCACCTCAAACCCGTCAACTTGAGGCATCATAACGTCCAAAAGAACGACGTCGTAATCTCCGTTTTTCGCGTAAAAATAGCCGTCCTCGCCGTCGTAAACAACGTCTACGATAAATTTATTTCTCCGTAAAAGTTCTCCCAAAGCGTCGGCAAGTTTAACTTCGTCGTCAACTACGAGTATTTTCATACTTACTCCTTTAAACCCAGATAATGTAAAAACAATGTAAACCACCACGCTTAAATAAGACTGAACCGAATTTATTTAAGCAATTCTTCCGCCATATCGATAATTTGGGATGGCGTATCAGCCAAATAATGCGCGCCGTTAGCAATCAAAAATTCTCTGCTTTTAAACCCCCAAGTAACGGATATGCAGCGTAAACCGGCGTTGCGCGCAGTTAAAATGTCTACGTCGCTGTCGCCGCAGTATACCGCACGGGTTTTTGAAATTTTTTCTTTTTGCAGCAAATTCAATATTTTCACAGGATTCGGCTTAGTTACGGAATCGGTCGTTCCGATGACGTAATCGACCAAATTACGGAAAAACCGATCGACCAAACGTCTAGCGCAAACCTCGTCCTTATTCGTGTGTACGGCGACCGTATAGCCGTTCAGCTTGAGTTTAAGCAGCGTTTCCACAACGCCGTCGTAAGTCGAAGTGTTGTCGTCCGTATGCTTATTGTAATATTGCCTTTGAAGCTGTAAGGCTACGGCAGACTTTTCTATGTGCTTTAAACCGACGGCGCGCTGCATAAGCACCGCCACGCCGTTGCCTACCATACTTTTTACTTGATTACAATCGTATTTCGGCAGACTCAAAATATCCATCGCATAGTTAACGCTGTTGGTCAAGTCCTGTAAAGTATTAAGCAAAGTACCGTCTAAATCAAAAATAATCAATTTTGTCATTTTAAATTTTCAGCGTCCCCGTCAGCTCCGTCGGCAATTATTTTTGCAAGTCCGCCTACCGAAGTTTCGCGATAGCTTTCGGGAATATCGCGTCCCGTTTCGTACATAGCTTTTACAACGTTATCGAACGATACCTTGCGGCTATCCGCCAAAAA
Source organism: uncultured Christensenellaceae bacterium (assembly GCA_910586905.1). Lineage (GTDB taxonomy): Bacteria > Bacillota > Clostridia > Christensenellales > CAG-314 > Fimimonas. The sequence continues at coordinate 70,469 of CAJUIV010000005.1, read as the reverse complement.
TGTTGCCAAACTCACAGCGTTGATTGCCCGCATCGCGGCAACGGCGTTACGCTCGATACAGGGAATTTGGACAAGTCCGCAAACGGGGTCGCAAGTAAGCCCCAAATGATGTTCGAGCGCCACTTCCGCGCCGTATTCTATTTCGTCAAGCGACATTCCGTACAATTCCGCAAGTCCGGCAGCCGCCATAGAACAAGCCGTGCCTATTTCCGCCTGACAGCCGCACTCCGCGCCGGAAATAGACGCGTTGGTTTTTACGACGTTGCCTATCAAACCCGCCGTCAACAGCGCTCGCACTATCTGCTCGTCGGAAAAACCGTGCCGTTCGCGCGCGTACCTAAATACCGCGGGCAGCACTCCGCTTGCTCCGCACGTCGGAGCGGTAACAACCGTTCCTCCCGAAGCGTTTTGTTCTCCTACCGCAAACGCGTATGCGGAAACAATCCTGTCTTCGCGGGTTTGAGAAGTTTCCTTTTTGCCCTCTCCCGTCATTAGTTTTTTAGCGCGGCGCGAAACGTTTAAACCTCCGGGCAAAACGCCTTCGTAACGCAGACCCGAATCGACCGCGTCGTTCATCGCACGCCAAATAACGCGCATATAATCGATTATATCGCCGTCTTCGTATTGCAAAACGTATTGCCAATAACGCAGGTTGTTTTGCATACAATAATTTTTTATTTCCTGAAAATCGCCGTGAGGGTAAACCTCTTCGCCCTCGGAAAAGGTTTCGCCCGCCACTAAAATATCTCCCCCGCCGATGCTGAACGCCTGCATTTTGCAAACTTCGGCGCCGTTTGAATATCCCGAAAGTTCCATTGTGTTAGGGTGCGCGCATTTTGTAACCGTATCGAAAACGATTTCCGTTTTTCTTTGCCCGAACGCTTTTTTAACGGCGGTATCCGTACCGTGCCCTTTACCCGTTAAAGCAAGCGAGCCGTAAAGGGTTACGACGTAGTTATCGCATCCGTCGTTTTCCCTCAAAAAACGTTCCGCTATTTTTACCGGTCCCATTGTATGCGAACTGGACGGACCTACGCCTATTTTATATAACTGTTTCAAACTTTTCATTTTTCATTCCTAAAATCGGAGAATTATCGTTACGGGTCCGTCGTTGATTTGCTCGATTATCATATCCGCGCCGAAAACGCCCGTTTTCGCAGCAACGCCCAAACCGCGCAAAATATCGGCCGTCTGCAAATAAAGCCGTTTTGCCCGCTCAGGCTCTTCGGCGTTAAAAAAACTGGGACGATTGCCTTTTGAAGTGTCGGCGGCAAGAGTAAATTGCGAAACGAATAATATTTCGCCTTTAACGTCCTTTACGGACAAATTCATTTTTCCGTTTTCGTCCTCGAAAACTCGCAAATTTACCAGTTTGTTAGCAAGCGATGAACACAGATTTTCATTATCGCCCTTTTCCGCGCAAAAATATACCGCCAGCCCCTTACCGATTTGCGATACGGTTTCGCCGCCGACAGACAAAGTCGCGCCGCACACGCGCTGAATAACCGCTTTCATAAGTATTTCCGCCTTTTTTCGTTTCTTAATACGATTTACAAAATCTTTACTATGCCAAACCGCTGTTCTCGTTCCAGCCGCCTTCGTAACTGATGCTGTACGACGAACCGCCGACATATTCTAAATAAGTAAGTTTTTCGCAGCCGTAAAACGCTCGCGTTTCGAACTTATCTACGGTAGAACAAACGACAAACCGTAAGTTTCGTTTTCTTCGCATGCGCACAGACAAAGTACCGGTGCGGACACAATAAGTATAACCGACAAAATGGATAAGTATTTCTTCATTGCTTCTCCACCTTGATAATTTATATTATGATAACAATTATACCGCAAAATGTCAAGTTTACCCCTAAATCAAAAACAACCTTTCTTTAGAGAAAGGCTGTTTTGCGAAAGAGATTACCAACGTTCTCTTATAAAACGTTTTTGTTCTTCGGTAAGGTCTAATCCGAGCGTCCCGCCGGGATTCATAAGGTTATCGGGGTCGAAATGGTTTTTAAGCGTTTTAAAAATTTCCATTTGACGTTCGCCTATCTGCCCCTCGAGCCATGGCGCGAAAAATTTACCTATGCCGTGATGGTGAGAAATTGCCGCTCCGCTCTTTTGAATATGGTCGAGTATACCGCTCCAATAGTTGACGAAATCGTCGAGGGTATTCATTTTAGCGATAAATATGAAATATAAATTAGCCCCTTGCGGATAACAGTGAGACATATGCGTCATACAAATCGTGTTGGGACGGCTATGGCAATATTCGCGTACAAGCTGATGAACACTCTCCATTTGACTCCACGTTACGGAACACTCTAACGTATCCGTCATAACGCCGAAATCTTGCATCGTGTCGCGCAAATACGGGTCGTTAAACCGTCCCTTTTCCCAAGCGGACGTTACCATACCCGTTAAACTCATGGCCTTGTGCTTTTTACAAATACGTTTTACGTTTTTGGCTATATTTTTACAGAAACCCTTTTCACCGTCGGTAAAGCCCAAAAACAAACAACGCTTGTGCGGCTTGTAGCCCAAATTACTCAGCATCTTGCCTAGCGCGCTTTCCGACACGCCGTAAAGGTGCATCATCATATCGGTTTCTTCGGGGTCGGAAAGACGGAATACGCTGGGTCGTCCGCATTCGCACTGCATAATTTCGCGAGCAGCATCCATTGCCGTTTCCCAATCTTTGAACATATAACTGAACTTATAATGATTTTCCGGCATATGGCGGAATACTTTGAGCGTTACATGAGTCAAAACGCCGAAAGTTCCTTCACTGCCCATCATTAGTTGATTTATATCCGGTCCCGTAGCTTTTGCCGGATACGGTTCTGTCTTAACGATACCCGTAGGCGTTGCGTATTCCTGCGCTATAACTATGTCTTCTATTTTACCGTAGTAAGTGGAATTCTGTCCCGCCCCGCGCGTAACCGTCCATCCGCCTACGCTGCTGTACTCGAAAGACTGCGGAAAATGTCCGCAAGTATACGCGCGCTTTGCTCCGAACAGTTTGACGGCGTTATTCAGAGTTTCTTCGAGCTTAGGTCCGCTCATGCCCGCTTCAACTGTGATTGTTTGGTCCGTTTCGTTAAAATCGATAACTTTATTGAAATTTCTGCGCATATCCAAACTTATACCGCCGCATATAGGCTCGACTCCGCGGGTTACAGACGAACCGCCGCCGTATACGTAGAGAGGAATTTTGCGCTTTGAAACGAATTCGACGATTTTTTCGATTTGTTCCTTACTCTTTGGATATACGACAGCGTCGGGAACGTTATCCGCGATATGCTCTCTAAGACGTAAAAGGTCGAACATAGTTTTACCGTAAGCAACAGACAAACGGTCGTAATCGGAAACGGAAACGTTATCTTCGCCGACAATCTTTTTCAAGTCCTCTATCGTTTTAACGTCCAATCCGCAGGGCTTATCCAATTTTACTTCTTCGAGTCCAAGCGGTTCGTCGTAATCTTTAAAATCGTCGTCCGTCAGATGAAATATTTCTTTCATCAGTTTGTATAGGTTTTCTTTCGGAACTTTGTTAAAATTAGGGTCGCCCCATTTAAATATAGAACGGTAACTGTTTTTAGGCGGTGTTTCGAGATACCATTTCGGCTCGAAGCCCTTATACGGTTTACTCATTTGGTTTTCTCCTTTTTATTAAAAATTATAATGACGGTAAATTGCAATACTTATTTGCAAACTTACGTTAGTTAGTTTTACTGAAAAAACGCATATTGCGCTGTTCGCCGTCAACAACATAACATTGCACGACTGCGTAATTCGCATTACGCCTTGTGCTTATCCATATGTAAATAAAGCTTTTGCAGCTTTTTGTATAATTTCATATATACATTTTTGTATATATCGTCGTATATTTTAACGTTTTCGGGGTTTGGCATAAAAGTATCTACGAAACGTACCATATTGTTTACGGCCTCGTCCACGGTACCGTACACGCCGCAAGCGGTAAACGTCGAAATAGCGCATCCCAACGCGCACGTTTCGTGAGTTTGCACACGTTTAACGGGCTTGTTGAAAATATCCGCTGCAATTTGACAGATAACGTCGCTTTGCGCGCCTCCTCCCGATACCGTTACGAAATCGATTTTTTGGCGTCCGCGCCGTTCCATACGCTCCAATCCTTCGCGCAGCGCGTAGTCGATACCTTCTATAATCGCCTTGTATACGTGAGCGCGGGTATGCCAATCGTTAAATCCGATAATAGAACCTTTAGCTTCCGGATGAGTAAGCCCTGCCTGCCAAAACGGCTGAAGAACCAAACCGTCGCTTCCCGCGGGGATAGATTCTATTTCCTCGTTCATCAGCTCTTCTACGCTTTTGCCCGTTTCTTCGGCGCGTTTTTCAAGATGTTCCGCAAAGTGTTTTTTAAACCAACTTATCATCCAATAACCGCGAAAAATCTGCACTTCGGGATTATAATAGCCTTTAACCACCGACGGGTAACTGGGCATAAACGGCTCGGGTTCAAAATATTTTTTAGTCGAAAACTGAACGGTGCTGCTTGTGCCGAAGGATACGCTGGCCACATTTTTTGCAAGACATCCTCCCCCAAGCGTTTCGCAGCTTTTATCCGAACCGCTCGCAATGATTTTCAAGCCTTGCGGCAAACCCGATTGCTTAGATACTTGTTCGGTTACCGTTCCCATAACGTCGCCGGGGTTGCATAAATCAATCATTTTTTCGAGCGGCATATTGAATACGGGAAACAGTAATTCGCTTCTTTTTAACCAGCGCTTGCCCTTGTTATAAAACGGCAAATGACAAATCGTCGAAGCGTAAGAATCGACCAAATTACCGGTAAGTTTGTAATTCAAATAACCAGAAATAAGCGTTACTTTTTCGACTTTATCCCAAATTTCGGGTTCGTTGTCCTGTATCCAATTAGTTAGCACCCTGCCGCGAATAGCTTTTATAGGACGCGACATACCGACAAGCCCGAATAAAAACCGCTGTTTAATCGGCAGCTTGCGAGACGTATCCGCCGTACGCATATCGCTCCAAAGAATACAATTCCGAACTACGTTACAGTCCTTGTCGAGCAACACCGCGGTATCGCGGAACGTATCGACGGACATAGCGATTGTATCGTTTAACAGTTCGGGATTCTTACTTGCTAAAACGTTGGTTATTGCGCAAAGCACTTCCCAATACATTTCCGCCGACTGTTCCATATAACCGCTTTCCTTGGAAATATACGGTTTGTATTTGATTTGATGTTTGGCAAGCAAATTACCTTTCTCATCGAAAATTATTCCGCGCATACTTTGCGTGCCTACGTCGATAACCAATACGTTTTTACTCATTTTGTAAATTCTCCCTTTGAAATTCGGAACGCGCGCTTGACGTGAATTTGCAAACGCAGATAAAACCGCCGCTCAAATAAACGTTAAATTTGCCGTTTTCGCGCTTTTAAATAAAATCACGTTTAATATAACGACTAAATCAATGCGCAAACAACGGTTACATATACCGAAAAACCGCTCAAATCATCTCGGTTGTCGTTATAACGTTGATTCCCGTATTTAAAACGTTCTTGATTAAAATTGTACCGATAGGAACTTTTTTGTCAAGAGTAAATTCGGATAATTCCTTGATTAAATCGAAAATTTTACTTTTGGGTATCTCGCCGTCGGTACGAACGGAAACGACGGGATAATTTTTTACGGTAGTTTTGACGGAACTGGTAACGCTGCGCATAGGATTTGTTAATTCTGTTTGAGCGAATGCCTCGCCTCGCTTACATTTAGCGCCTGCGACTTTTACTCCCTCGGCCGAATTATCCACTTTAAGTCTGCAACCGTTAGGGCATACGATACACACCATTTCCATAACTACTTATCCTCCAAACTGATAACGATACGTCCGCTTGACAAATCGGCTTTGGAATAATCGATTACAACCCTTTCCATTTCGGGCGGGAGCAATTTTAAATAACTCTTGTTGAAAACCGTTTGACCGCCGACTTTGACGGTTAACTTTTGTCCCGTCAAATCTTCGCTCGCGCGGAAATAAGTTATAACTTTATCTAAAGGCGAATTTAAATCCAACATTTGCGGGACAATATACATAATTTTACCTTTAACTTCTACCGGTACCAGCTTCCTTTCTTTGTTAGGCAAACTTGCGTTGCCGCCCGCGGTTTCGCCGCTTTCGGATACGTAGTCTACAAGGTCGTTAACGTGCAGCGCGTTACCGCAAGCGTATATACCGTCGGAAAGCGTTTGACAATTTTGGTCTACTATCGCGCCTTTCGTTTTATAATCCAATTTGACTGACAAATCGTTTGCGAGTTCGTTTTCGGGAATAAGCCCGACCGCAAGTACAAGGGTATCGCATTCGATTATTTGCTCGGTACCGGGAATAGGTCTCATTTTATCGTCAACGTCGGATATTTCTACTTTTTCCAAACGGTTTGCGCCGAAGACGCGTGTAACGGTTTTGGACAAATACAAAGGAATATCAAAATCGCGCAAACATTGATGAATATTACGCGTAAGTCCCGACGGCGTGGGCTTCGCTTCGTAAACTCCCAAAACCTCGGCGCCTTCGAAAGTAAGTCTCCGCGCCATTATAAGTCCTATATCGCCGCTGCCAAGTATTACTACGCGTTTGCCCGGCATTACACCCATCATATTGACAAGGTTTTGAGCCGCGCCGGCGGTATATACGCCGGAACAGCGGTCGCCTTGGATAAATATGCCGTTTTTTGTACGTTCACGGCAGCCTGTCGCTAAAATAAGTTTATCGCAAGTAACGCGTCGCACTCCGTTTTCGCACACGTACGTCAACTCGTATTTATCCGTACGAGTAACGTCGGTAACAAAACTTAACAAACTTATTTCTACGTTTGTTTTGTCTATCTCTTTAATAAACCTGTCGGCATATTCCGGTCCGGAAAGTTTTTCTCCGAAACGCACCACGCCGAATCCGTCGTGTATGCACTGTTTAAGTATTCCGCCCAAACGCGCTTCCCGTTCGATAAGCAACACACTTGCGTTTTTACTCGCCCGTATAGCCGCAGCCAATCCCGCGGGGCCTCCGCCTATAATTATAACGTCGTAATGTTTCATTTAATTGTGATGACCTCTTAAAAAATAACTGTGCAGTCTTTATCCAGATATTCGTATATTATCTTCCTGCTAAATTTCTTTAATGTTGCCTATTGCCACGTAACTTCCCATATCGCCTTTATCTACCGAACTATACGATACGCCGGTTTCTTCCGCAATCGCCTTTACCACCAGAGGCATACAAAAACCTCCCTGACAGCGCCCCATGCCGGCGCGAACTCTTCGTTTAACTCCGTCTATAGTCCGTACTCCCAAAGGATTGTTTATAGCGTTCTTTATTTCGCCCAAGCTAACTTCTTCGCAGCGGCAGATAATTTTGCCGTAGTCCGGATTGCTTTTTATAAGCTCGTCGCGCTCCGCGTCGGTTAACGTTTTCGCACAAACGGGTGCGTTTCTCACAGGATTGAAATCGGTGTTAAGTTTTACATCGCAACCCGACGACTTCAAATATTCGACGGCGAGTTCCGCAACGTCTACCGAAAACGCAGGCGCGGCGGTAAGCCCCGGCGACTGTATACCCGCCACATGAATTAGATTTTTGATTTCAGAACTTCGCTCGATAATAAAATCTTCCTCGTAGCTCGGCGCGCGAACTCCGGCAAAATACGCTATGATACCGCTTTTTTGCATTGACGGGCAGCATCTCGACTGTTTGTCGAACACTTCGTTTATATCGGACGTTTGAGTGGACGTATCTTCTCTGTCAAAAACTTCGCGGGCGTTCGGTCCCAGAAGAATATTACCGTCGACGGTTTTTATAATTCCCCCGCCTTTGGTGTTTTTGTTTTGCTTTAAAGTTTTAAAAGTAGGCGCAAGGCTTATCGCGTTACTCGGCAGTCCGTTCGCTTTAGAATCCATTAACAAATCTACGCCTTTGCGCGGATGTATCGAAAAATATCGGTCGCCAGCCATCTCGGCTATTTGATCGGCAAAAACGCCCGCGCAGTTAACGACGCACTTAGCTTTTACCGTACCGCGGTTTGTAACGACACTGGTTATTTCGTCGTCGGTACGGTTAATTGACAACACCGCAGTGTTCAAAGATACCGTAGCGCCGTTTTGAACGGCGTTTTCGGCATACGCTATAGTAAGTTTATACGGAGATACTGCGCCGGTAGTAATAATTTTCAACGCGCCGACGGCAAAATCTTTTACTTTCGGTTCGATTCGGCATATTTCTTTTTTGCCTATGATTTCAACTCCGGGAATATTATGCTTTTTTGCGCGTCTAAGATAGCTTCGGCCTAAAAGCTTTATCAACCGCGAGGTAAAAACGACATACTGTCCCGCCCGTTCGAATTCTACGCCTAAATCTTTGCACACTATGTCGTACATAGCGTTTCCGCGTACGCCGTAGTACAGCTTTTTACATTGACGCTTGATGTCGATTCCCGCGTGTACCATACCGTCGTTTGCGCCGCTCGCGCCGTGCGCTACGTCGGAGTGTTTTTCGCAAAGCAGTACTTTTAAATCGAATTTGGTCAGCTCGCGCGCGACTGAACAGCCGCTGATGCCCCCGCCGATTATCACTACGTCCCATTCGGTACCGTTTAGTTTCTCATCCTTTAAAGCGGGCAGATACGGCGGCGTTTCCTGACGAGTCGTATATTTTATATCGTTAACGACGTGTTTTCCGCTTTTTTTATCGACGAACAGTTTTCCGGCGTCTACAATCTTTTGCCAATCGCCGCACTCTCCGTTTAAAACTATCGAGCGGTCGTTTTCTAAGGCTGTTATTTTGATTCCGAGTTTTTTATACGCTTCGTTGATTTTTTTCTGTAAATTCATCTATACGCTCCTGCATCGTTACGACGTTAGTCAAACGCGAAATTTAAACGCAAAATTCGTTCATTTATACTTAACAATATTATACTATGCGATAAGTAAAAGTCAATACCGATATTTTTCGCTTTTGTTAAACGCCGATTTTGAAATACACGTTCAGTCTGTCGGTTTATATTCGCAAACTCAAATCCGCCGATTAGACAAAACTTCGCCTGTTTTATAATTTTATTACATATTACACGAATAACGTTTTGCCAATAAAAATCTTTTTTAAATTTACTGCGAATCAATTCAAACCGAGTTACACCGATGACGCCAAATTGGTCGTCTGATTTTTTGCACACGAATCTTTACCGCCAATTACGTTTTAAGCGCTATACTACGTAATAAAACGGGCAAATTCCGTTAAACGCAATAGCTTCCGATTATCTTGATTAAGCTTTTTCGGTTTAACTAAAACCGAATAAACTCAGCCAAACTGATTAGTCGCTTAATCAAAAACGTTATTTAACAAAAATAAAATTATATGCTATACTGAAAATATGAACGAATCGAATTTAAGCGTATCGGATAAGCATTATATAAAAATGACTCGGACGCCCGTTGCGAAATTGGTTGTAACTTTAGGTATACCCACTACCGTTTCTATGCTTATAACCAATTTATACAACATTGCTGACACCTATTTTGTAGGAACGATAGGGGATACTTCTCCGCAAGGTGCGATAGGCGTTCTTTTTACATTACAATCGATAATGCAAGCGTTCGCGTTTATGCTGGGACACGGTTCGGGAACGTTCGTCGCTAAAAAACTAGCGGATAAGGATACTGACAAAGCCAGCGAATACGTTTCGTCCGCTTTTTTTATCGGAGGAACGTTGGGTCTTTTGTTCTCTGTCGTAGGACTGGCTGCGCTCGTCCCTTTTATGCGCTTGCTCGGCTCTACCGAAACTATTTTGCCCTACGCTAAAGATTACGGCATGTGGGTTTTGATATCCTGTCCCTTTTTGATTTGTTCTCTTATTCTGAACAACTGTCTACGTTACGAAGGCAAAGCGCTGTATGCAATGATTGGTCTTGTTTCAGGCGCATTATTGAATATTTTGGGCGACTACGTATTTATCAGCGTTTGCGGAATGAAAGTATTTGGCGCGGGAATGTCCACGGCGATATCGCAAATAGTAAGTTTCGTTATTTTGTTCGTATTATACGCCAAAACGGCTCAAAGCAAAATATCTTTCAAAAAAATAAGCAGAAACGTAAAATTATATCTTGCAATATGCAAAGTCGGTTTGCCGTCGCTTATACGTCAAGGTCTTAATTCCATTTCGTCGGGACTGCTCAACAATCTTTCAAAATTTTACGGAGGTAAAATAAGCGACGAAATCGCAGACGCAACCATAGCGGCTATGAGCGTAGTAAACCGTTGTTCGTCGTTTATAATGTGCATCGGCTTGGGAATAAGTCAAGGACTCCAACCCGTGGCCTCGTTTAACTACGAGACCGGACAATACAAACGCGTAAAAAAAGCCCTTTTATGCACTGCGGCTATTGGTTTCGGCATCGTATTTATGATTTGCGTGCCCGTTTACATATTTGCTCCCGGTATCGTGCGTTTGCTGCAAAAGGCAGATATTGTCGTAGATTTTGCAGCTCCAGCGTTAAGATACGCCGCAATAGGCTCGCTGTTTCTGCCTGTTTCTACGCCGATAAATATGGTGTATCAAAGTATACAAAAGGCGTGGACGGCATCTTTCCTTTCGCTTTTACGTTCGGGATTGATTTTTATACCCGTTTTACTGCTGACAACGAGTATATGGGGGCTGACGGGAATTCAGATTTCACAGCCTTTAGCGGATGCGGTAACAGGGCTGATAAGTATACCGTTTTTTATTCGGTTTATTAAAACAACGCCTAGCGGACAACAGCCAATAACGGGAAACGACGGCGAAACAAAAAACGAACGTAAAGGAGAATAACGTATGAAAAAATTTATTATGCCCGATTTTACCCACTGCAATATTAACGTTTCCGCAACGCTTGCGGAATTTTTAGGCGCGCCTAACGCCAACGCTACGCTGCCTTTATTAAAAAACGAGCTTGCTAAAGGTTACAAAAACGTAGTATTCATATGCTTCGACGGTATGGGAGTACATCCGCTGTCCGTAAACCTTGAAGAAACCGATTACCTGCGCGCGAATATAAAGGATACGCTTACGTCTACGTTTCCGTCCACCACGACATGCGCCACCACTTCCCTTACAACAAACCGTCTGCCGTTAGAACACGGCTGGTTCGGTTGGAGCGTGTATTTTGACAAAATTAAACGCAACGTAAATATTTTTCTTGATACGGATTCGTGGACGGACGAAAAATTAAACGTCGAAGGTCTTTCGCCGCTCGGAGTGTTTCCGTACTATTTCGACCGAGAAAGCGCCGACTGCGAATATGAAATCAACACCTTATTCCCGACGTTTATACAAGTCGCCCGACCGGAACGCAACACGAAATGGAACTTCGATACGGCGGCGTTCTTCGCACATATAAAACGGATATGCGGAAAAGAAGGTAAACAGTTCGTATACGCGTACAACAACGAACCCGACCACTCTATGCACGAGAACGGCGTTAACTGCCCCGCTACGCGCGAAATGCTGAAAGATATATCACGGCGTTTGGAAAAACTGGTAAAGGAAACGCCCGATACGCTGTTTATTATTACCGCCGACCACGGAATGACGGATATAGAAGATTACGTTTACTTGTATCAAGACGAAAAGCTGTACGGTATGTTAGAAATATACCCGTATTTAGAACCGCGGGCGATTGCGTTTAGAGTTAAAAACGCAAAAAAAGACGAATTCGAAAAATATTTTACACAAAAATACGGCGAAGATTTTATTTTATATAAAAGCGATGAACTCGTAAAACGCGGACTGTTCGGTAACGTGGGCGACAAGGCGGAACTGCTGGGAGACTATATAGCAATAGGAACGTACACGCACAAGCAAGCCGTTATCTCTCCGACAAATATGCTGTTCAAAGGACACCACACTTCACTTACTGAAGAAATGCTGGTTCCGCTGATACTTGTAGGAAACAAATAACACAAAAAACGCTTCGATATAGGCTGTTACCGCCCTATCGAAGCGTTTTATGTTGTTATAATTCGTTTACAAATTAGATATTCCGTCCAAACAAGTCGGCTTCTTTCTCGACAATTAGCACAAAATTACCGTGGCAATCTAAGATTTCGCACGTACAAAGTCCGTAACCTTCGCTTGCCCGCGCGTTCATCAATTCATCGAGTTTTTGATAAAATTTATCTTTGCTTAAGTGCATCAGATAACTTCCGTCAAGTACTTGTATTTTACTCCTTTATTTCAATCCGTTAAACCATTCCATAAAATTACCGAATTGTTTTTCGAGTTTTACTTCAAAGCTGTTATTAAGCATAAAGTAATCTGCTTTGGCTATAGGTCCGCCCTTTTCAAGATTTTCGATTTCCGCCTTGTCGCGGCTATCGACTTGCTCTGCTGTTAAAGGACGCACTTCGCGGGAAGCTAAACGCTCTTTACGCACGCCGCTGTTCGTAACTACGGCAAGTAACACAAGATTATCTCCTAAAAGTTCTTTTAAAATAACGTATTCCGACCAACTGTATAATCCGTCCAAAACTACGTTTCCTCGGCTGAGTTTATCAAGTATTTCGTCTTTAAGTAATAACGCAAACGCACCCATACCGTACTTGGCGCGCAATCCTTCGCGCATTGTACGCTCGTTTTCTTCGTTTACGGGGATACCTTGTTTTTTAAGCTCCGATACCGTAACTCCGCCGAAATAGACTTTTTGCCATCCTAAATCTTCGAAATAACCGCACAAAACGCTTTTTCCCGAACCGCACATACCCACGACTGCAACCGCTTTATTCATTAGCAAACTCCTTAAGTTCTTTATATACAGTTTACAACAAAAACGCACGCAAAGCAAGCGCAATGAACCGAGATTTCAATATATTTTTGCAATAACTTACACTGCGCGAACATACCGCAAAACGACTTTTAAATTCGGTTTATAAAATCTTTTCCATGACCAAATTTGTCAATAAAACTCCGCGCCGTTCGACCTTTTGTTCGCGAATTATCACATAGCTGCGTTTTACGAAAAATCCCTTAGCGGTTATCGACGAATGTACGACAATCTTTTTATGCGGACAATATTTTTCGAGTTCGTCGCAAATCGCAGCCGCTACGCCGATACGCTGAAAATTTGCCCCGACGTATAACCTGTTAAGATAACCCGTTTCATCTATATCTCCGAATCCAACCGTTATTCCGTCGATTTCGGCAACAACGGAATAATTATTCAATAAAGTCTTGTTCCATATTTCAACGTCTTCCTTGCCTGTTGCCCAAGCGTTTAACTGTCTCTTAGAATAATCCGCCGCGTTGACCGTATGTACCGTATCGTAAAACAAACGAAGCGTAGACAAGCAATCAATAGACGTATATTTGCGTATTATCATCAATCAAAACATCAGTATATAAGACGTAAAACACGTTTCGCCGTTCCGTTCGCCGACAATAAAAGCGGCTTCATCTTCGCGTTTTACAAAAATTTCGACGTTATCGCCGAGTTTCAATTCCTTGTGATAAACTATTTCTATCTGACGAATGCCGCCCGTTCCGTCAAGCGCGTCCAAGGCAAAGTTAACGTAGTTGGTATTATTAACGTGTTTGTTTATATCCAAATCGGTACGCCGTATTACGCGTTCGTAGGCAAAAGAATATGTGTTGTCGCGACGGATACGGGCGTAATCGGTACCTGCGTTACAAGGCGCGTTATCAAAATCGGCGCGGTAAAATTTCGCTATCGTTTCCTGAGAAGCGATTTTGCGGCTGTCGCGCTCAACTATCATCCAAATGGTAGAACAAGAAAACAATCTTTCGCCCTCTTCGCCGACAGCGACGAAACGTCTTTCAATAAAAAACCTGTTTGGAGCAACGGGCCAGGTATAAAGCTTGAATTGCCGCATATTACGGGTCAGAGGTCTGTCGAAAACGATTTTTACTTTTGAAATAACCCAAAATAAGCCGTTTGCGTCCATAAAATCCCAACCGAAGCCCAGTTTATCTCCGTGGGTAGTAGCCAAATCCTGCATAAATTCCATTACGCGACGCGGTTTTATTTGCGACGACACGTCGTAGTCGCTTTCGTACAAAATACAGTTTTTTATTTCAAACGTCTTCTGCGGAAGCATATTAACTCTCCTTATTGCGAAATAAACTCGAAAAGCGCGTAATCGTAAACGCGCCAAATTACAAAAAATCTGAAAAGTCAAATTATCGTTGAATTTATTTTAATACAGTTTTATTTTATACCCTCAACATAGAAATTGTCAAAAGTTTATTTTAAAAATTCTGTTGACAACTTTTAACGAATATAATATACTTGTTGCAATTAAATATCGTGAGGGAGTAATCGGCGCGTTTAAACGCGCAGCAATCGCCGTCAGCCGACTTAGAAACAAGTCCGGCGTTGCTTTTAACGTATGAGACTCACGCAACCGTTACATAAGAGGTTGCGTGGGTTTTTTATTTACCCAAATAAACAAAATGCATACTGCGCAAATTTAAATCGAGGAGAAAATATGGAATATTACAAACTGACAATTCAAGAAACGTTAAACGAAGTAAAGTCGGGGATAGAAGGTCTAAGTACAGACGAAGCGACGTCCAGGCTGGCAAAAAACGGAAAAAACGCGCTTGCGGCAAAAAAGAAAACGTCCGCGTTTAAACGTCTTTTAAAACAGCTGGCGGACCCTATGATTTTGATTTTGCTTATCGCCGCTATTGTAAGCCTTGCGTTAACTCTCGTAAATAATTTAAATCCGGCAAACGAAAACGAATCGTTTGCAGACGTAATTATAATTGCGATAGTAGTTATACTCAACGCTGTTCTCGGCGTAATACAGGAAAGCAAAGCCGAAAAAGCTTTAGAGTCGCTTCAAAATATGGCAACCGGCAAATGCCGCGTCGTACGCGGCGGCGAAATGCTTAAAATAGACAGCTGCGATTTGACGGTGGGAGATATCGTTTTATTAGAAGCAGGCGACAGCGTACCCGCCGATTTACGCGTTATAGAATCTCACAGTTTAAAAGCAGAAGAATCTGCGCTCACAGGCGAAAGCGTACCCGTTTTAAAGCATTCCGATAAAATCGAAGGAAACGCCGCTTTGGGCGACAGAAAAAACATGCTGTATCTCGGAAGTACCGTTGTTTACGGCAGAGCCGAAGCGGTTGTTGTCGCAACCGGCGCCAATACCGAAATGGGAAAAATCGCAGATTTTATAGCTTCTGCCAAAGAGGAAAAAACTCCGCTGCAGCTTAAAATGTCCCAATTGAGCAAAATTTTAACATACGTTGTTATAGGAATTTCGATATTTATTTTCGGTTTTAAACTCATAATGGACGGGTTTGCAAAAGAAACGGTTTTAGACTCTCTTTTCGTTGCCATAGGACTTGCAGTTGCGGCGATACCCGAGGGATTAGCTACAGTGGTAACAATAGTTTTATCGATAGGTGTAACCAATATGAGTAAGAAAAACGCCGTAATTCGAAAGTTAACCGCGGTAGAAACGCTCGGTTCGTGCGAAATTATCTGTTCGGACAAAACCGGAACTCTTACGCAAAACGTAATGACGGTTGTAGAAACTTACGCCGACGACGAAAAGCTTTTGAAAACGGCTAACGCACTTTGCGCGGACGCGGCTTTATCTAACGGGAAAGCCGTAGGAGAGCCTACCGAATGCGCGCTTGTCAACTACGCCTGCTCTTGCGGATACGATAAGACCGAATTGGAAAAACAAACTCCGAGAATAGACGAAGCGCCGTTCGATTCCGAACGCAAAATGATGTCCACAGTTCACAAAACCGAAAACGGTTTCGTGCAGTATACTAAAGGCGCTGTAGACGTTATACTATCACGCTGTACTCACGCGATTGTAAACGGTAAAACAGTAAAACTTACGCGTGAAATCAAAGAACGGATATTATCGGAAAACAAACGAATGGCGGACAAAGCTTTGCGCGTGCTTGCGTTTGCTTGCGTAAATTATAAAACTTTGCCGCAGGAAATAACGCCCGATTCGATAGAACGGGAAATGACTTTTATAGGACTGTCGGGAATGATTGACCCCGTTCGTCCCGAAGTTATGCAAGCCATAAAACAATGCAAAAAAGCCGTTATACGCCCGATAATGATTACGGGCGACCATATAGATACCGCGGTAGCCATAGCTAAAGAATTGGACATTATAACCGATTCGAGCGAAGCGATTTTAGGGGCCGAACTGGACGATATGACAGACGAACAGTTTGAAAAAGCGATAACTATCTACTCGGTATACGCGCGTGTACAGCCCGAGCACAAAGCCAGAATCGTGAACGCTTGGAAAAAACTCGGCAAAGTGTGCGCGATGACGGGCGACGGCGTTAACGACGCGCCGTCTATAAAAGCCGCGGATATCGGCGTCGGGATGGGCATTACGGGAACGGACGTTACCAAGAATACAGCCGATATGATACTTACGGACGACAACTTCGCGACGATAGTAACCGCCGTTAACGAAGGCAGACGAATATACGACAATATACGCAAAGCGATTCAGTTTTTGCTGTCGAGCAACCTTGCCGAAGTTATATCGGTATTCGCCGCGACCGTATGCGGATTTACGCTTCTTAAACCCGCGCATTTACTTTGGATAAATCTTATAACCGATACGTTCCCCGCCATAGCTCTCGGTACCGAAAAAGCGGAACCCGATATTATGAACGTGCCGCCGCGCAGCAAAAAAGAAAATATTTTCGCGCGCGGACTCGGCGTAAACATCGTTGTTCACGGACTGTTCGTATCGGCGATAACGCTTGCGGCATATTTTATAGGATGCAGCCTGGAGCATAACGGACTGAGCAGCGAACAAGGTATGACGATGGCTTTTATTACGATGAGCATGACCGAAATCTTCCACGCATATAACGCGCGCAGTATGCATAAAAGCATATTTAAAACCAAATCGCACAATAAACTGTTATGGATTGCTATGTGTTGCTCCCTTGCGCTTACAACCGCCGTAGTGTTCGTTCCTTACGTCAACACCGCTTTCGGCTTTGCAAACGAAAACGGGCAAGCTATTATTTCCTGTCAGGAATATATTATTTCTCTCGCGTTGGCATTTTCGATTGTACCCCTCGTTGAAATTCAAAAACTTATAATGCGCGCTATAAGTAAACGCAAAAACAAAATCTTCTCTGAAATTTAAAATACAACCACGTAGAACGTTCGCGATAAAAAGCCGTACAATAAATAAAATCCAAACGCACCTTCCAAAGCGATAGCCGGCGGAGGTGCGTTTCAACTGCGAAAAAAAACTCTCGTTTGACTTGGTACCGTCAGATAAACTTTAAACGCGCAACCGCTCGTTTAGTCTAACAAAACGGGATTTAATCTTAGATATACGATACGCTTTTACGGTACCGACCCGTTTTTAACGGATGATAACAAACCGCACAATAAAGACATAAATTCGCCGATAGCTTTTCACGTCTTTATATTTGTCAAATCTTTTATAATTTCACCCGCCGTAATAAACCCCGCTACGGGAGGAACGAACGATACGCTGCCCGGCGTTTGACGTTTTTCACTCTGCTCATACGGCAAAGGAGATTTAGGCTGTTCTTCGGAATACACCACCTTTAAACCGTACACGCCGCGTTTTTTCAGCTCACGCCGCATAACTCTTGCCAAAGGACAAACTGAGGTTTGAGATATATCGGCAACTTTAAACGCCGCGGCGTCCAGCTTGTTTCCCGCGCCCATACAAGAAATAACCGGGACATTGCGCTTTACGCACGTTTCTACAAGCAGCAACTTGCTAGTAACGGTATCGATGGCGTCCGCAACGTAGTCAAACTTGGAAAAATCGAATTGCGCAAGACTCTCGGCATCGAACCTGACGTTTACCGCGTCGACTTGACAGTAAGGATTTATATCCGATATACGTTCCTTTGCCGCTTCCGTCTTAAATTGCCCCAACGTAGAATTGAGAGCATAAAGCTGACGGTTGATATTGCTTTCCGTTACAACGTCGAAGTCAACCAACGTAAGTTTACCCACGCCGCCGCGGGCAAGAGCTTCGGCGACGTAACCTCCCACGCCGCCCAAACCGAAGACCGCGACGTTTTTTTTCGAAAGCAGTTTCACGTTTTCTTTTCCTATTAACATTTCAGTTCTGCAAAATCGTTCCATAATTCACCTTTAAATGATTTTAACATCGGTTTTAGCCCTTGTCAACCGCCGGCGGACGCATAATAACCGCGTTATTACGCAAACTGTTTTTATAACACAACTAAGCGAAAGCGCGTATATTGACAAAGGAGAAACAACTTGACGTGTAAACTGGTCGTCAACGCCGATAGCGGAAATTTTTGCAAACTGGACGTTGACAAACTGCTAAACGCTCTTGGATGCGTAGATACCGAAATAGAAACCATCGACAGCCAAACCGATTGGTCTGCCGAAGGTTACGACACGGTTATAGTTTGCGGAGGCGACGGCACTTTACATAACGCTATTGAAAAATGCCGCGACACAAGGCTTATATACGCTCCTTGCGGAACGCTTAACGAAACGGCGCATACGGACAACCCCATCGTGTCGCTGGGGAAAGTGAACGAACAATTTTTTTCGTACGTATGCGCCGCGGGCAGTTTTACGGAGATAGGCTATTCTGCCGAAAACAAAAGCAAAAAAAAATGGAAAGCTATCGCCTACCTTCCGCAAGTATTAAAAAGTTTCCGAAGTTTCGAAATATCCGCTGAAATTATCGCGGACGGCAAAAAAATCGACGGCGACTTTACTTTACTTATGATACTTAAAAGCTATCGATGTTTCGGTTTTCCGTTCAACAAAAGCTACAAAAAACGCAAAGGACTGTATTTGGTCGCTATACGTTCCTGCGGAAAAGACAACGCGGTAAACCGAGCGAAAATGTTTTTTCCTTTTTTTCGAGTTTTCTTTTGCGGAGTAAAAAAACCGACGGAACGCAAAAATTGGGTTTTGATACCTTTCGACGAATTGACGATACGGCTTAAGGAACCGCAAACCTTTTGTTTGGACGGAGAAAAACGCGTTTTAAGCGGAGAGTTGCGCTTCGGTACGCACATGTTAAAACGGCAAATTGACGTTGTAAAAACGCCGTTTGTAAAACGAAGAACACACCGTTTCGACGCGGACAAACATTAAAAAATACAAATCAAAGGACTGAAAAACCAATTTTTTCAGTCCTTTTCGATATTTTTATAAACGCTTTACTTCTTAATCTTTCAGACCGACCGCTTTTTTAAAATCTTTTGCGTTTTTAAACAATACGGGTTTTATGCCGAATTGCTCTAAATCTAAAAGATTGCCGGGCGTATCGTCGGTAAAATAAATATTCTCAAATTTTTCGTCAAAACTCTTTACGCATATTTCATAAAACACCTTATCCGGTTTCGCGCAACCGTAAACTGACGAAACGAAAATTTTATCGAAATACCGATTTAAATCGAATCTGTCGAATAAATAATCTACGTATTCCTTAGACGCGTTGGAAAGAAGCGCCACGGTATCGCCGTTCGCTCGCAGTTTCCGAATTAAATCGACAGTATCGGTTAATACAAATTCTTCGTCCGCCCACTCTTTTTTTACCGTTTCCTTTTGCATGCCGAATTTTTCGCAAATAATATCGAACATCCATTCCATTGACGTTTTACCGGTATCGATACTGCGAAAAACGTTCTTACACATAAATTCCTGCTGTTCCGCGTTTAAACGCTTGTTCATCCACAAACCCGAAACGTTGCTTATAACTACGCCGAAGCAATCGAAAATATATAGATTTTTTGCCATTTTTTATTACCTCTCGAGCATAACCGAAAACGACTCGTCATTAAGATTTTTCTCTGACGCATAACCGACCGTAAAATATCTGCGATGACATATTAGCAGAATATATAAGGGATTATATCAAATTTCGCAAGAATTGTCATTCGTTTGTTTTTACGCAAAGAAAAAAGCCGAAACAATGTCCGACTTTTAAACATCCGCTATTTATCGTAACCCTTGGGATTTTTGAACTGCCAATTCCACAAAGAAGCGCACATATCGTCCAAATTCAAATCGGCGCGCCAACCCAGTTCTTTTTCAGCTTTGCTTGCGTCAGCGTAACACGTCGCGATATCTCCGTCGCGGCGGCCGACTATTTTGTACGGAATAGGATGTCCACACGCTTTTTCAAACGCTCCGATTACCTGCAAAACGCTGTAACCGTTGCCCGTTCCCAAATTATACGCGTATACTCCGACGTTGCGTATCCCTTCTATTGCGGAAACGTGTCCTTTTGCCAAATCTACAACGTGAATGTAATCGCGCACACCGGTACCGTCTAGAGTGTCGTAATCGTTGCCGAAAACGGAAACTTCG
The DNA here is from genome assembly GCA_910586905.1 of uncultured Christensenellaceae bacterium. GTDB lineage: Bacteria > Bacillota > Clostridia > Christensenellales > CAG-314 > Fimimonas. The sequence goes on along the minus strand of CAJUIV010000005.1, from coordinate 50,061 downwards.
GAAAGTTCTCCAATCGCCACTTTGGCGACGTAGGGCGTAAGATTATTTGGAATACCTTTTGGATTTTCGCCGATAAGGCCGCTTTCGTGAGCGCCGACAGGATTAAAATATCTCAAAAGAACGACGGTCCAATCATTATCCGCTTTATACAAATCGCTAAGCATAATTTCCTGAAAATATTTACTTGTACCGTATGGATTGGTTGTTCCGCCGGTTTTACAAGTTTCGTCCACGGGCAATCTCTCGGGATTTCCGTATACGGTGGCGGAAGAAGAAAATACGATTTTTTTACAGCCGTGTTCCCTCATAGTTTCAAGCAGTACCAACGTACCATACAAATTGTTATCGTAGTACTCCAACGGCTTTACGCAGCTTTCGCCCACCGCTTTTAGTCCTGCAAAATGAATTACCCAATCTATATTATTTTCATCGAATACCTTGTTTAGCAAACCGCGATTTCTTACGTCTCCTTCGTAAAAAACAACGTCTTTTCCTGTAATTCTTTTTATTCGGTTCAAAACTTCCGGAGAAGAATTGGAAAAATTATCCACAGCCACGACTTCGTGTCCTTTTTCCAAAAGCTCCACCGCGGTATGAGAACCGATATATCCCGTTCCTCCGCTTACAAGTATTTTCATGTAGTCCTCCTAAATCAGTTTTCGTATTTTTAAACCGTCTGCAATTTCAACGTCTATAAACACAGCGTCGTTTCCGGTTAACTCTTTATATTTATTGCCGACAACGGTTTTAAACCGCTCGATTTTATCTTTTTTTACAAGCGACAGAGTACAACCGCCGAAACCTCCTCCTATCATACGCGAGCCCAAACAATAAGGATTATTCTGCGCCGATTCTGCCAAAACGTCAAGTTCTTTGCAGGAAACTTCGAAATCGTTTTTTAACGATTCGTGCGATTCGTTAAGCAGTTTTCCCAAACTTACACAATCGTTTCTTTTCAACGCGTCTGCGGCTCTATTTACCCTATCGCACTCGTACACAACGTGTTTAACGCGTTTACAAACGCGTTCGCTTAATACGTTTTTTACTCTTTCAAACCGCTCGGGCGTTAATTCGGCAAGACACGAAATATTTGAAATCTTTCTCAGTCGTTTCAAAGCTTCTTCCGTTTCGCCGCGACGTTCGTTATATTTACTTTCAACCAAATTGTGAGGTTTGTTCGTGTTGGCTACAACGAACGCGTATTCGCCTAAGTTTAACGGAATAACTACGCCGGATATTTTTTTGCAGTCCAACATAAGAACACAGTCCTTTTGACCGTTTGCAGATACGTATTGGTCCATAATTCCGCAGTTGACTTTGGTAAATTCACGCTCGGCGTTTTGGGCCAAAATCGCCAGTTGAGTTTTATCAATCGATTCTCCACTTACCGCTGAAAGCGCCGCAAGAGTGGAAACTTCTATCGCCGCCGAACTGGACAGACCGCTCCCGAAAGGCACGTTGCAATCAAAAAGCATATCGCAGCCAACCGTTTGCCGTCCGCTGTTTTTCCAAACTTTGATACACCCCAGCTGATATCCGGCGTGCCTTGTTCCGTTAAAATTTTCCAAGTCGGTTAAGTCAATAGAAACTTTATCAGGCAAAGTCGTCCAAGACAAATTGATTTTATCGGTTCCGTTACGTTTGACGTAAACTACGTTAGAAAGCGACAGCGAAGCGGGTAAAACTTTGCCTCCGCAATAATCGATATGTTCACCTATTACGTTTATACGTCCGGCAGCCGATACCGCGTACTCGTACCTTTCGTCTATAAATCCGCAGCTTTCCAAAAATTCGGAAAAATCGCTTTCTTGCTTAAATACCGCGGTATTTTGCAGTATTCTGTTGCAAATACTTGCAAGTTCGCTTTCCATTGCCGAATGAACGGAAACCGAATCGGTCGCGCCGAGATGCTGTTTTACCTCGTCGTAAACAAGTTTAAATTCCGCCAAATCGAAAGGCAGCGGCTCATTATCGACGATAGCGGATTCTATTCTGCTCAGCTGCTCTACAAGCCGACCCGGAAGTATAAACAAACCTTGCGCTTCGATAAGACCGATAGATTCTTTTTTTATCATATGATACTCGGGATGAGCGTGGAAAACGCCGTCGGGGTACTCTTTAGACGTAATATTGCTACGCAGAATGATGTTCATTTCATAACCGCCGTTACGCAAATAAACCGTCGGACTTATTTCGTTGAACTGCACACCGTTATCGCAAGATATTATCCCAAGCTTTTCGTTAGAATAACTTTTCCAAGCTTTACGCACCGTTTCGCTTACTTCCGCAACCGACGTTTTGTCGTATCCGCTGACGCGAACTACCGAACCTTGCCAATCTACTATGCCTATCCTTACGTCGGTATAATCTTTGCAGTAAAAAATTTTCTTTAAACGAGCGGTATGCAAAGGCAGCTTTTCATAGCCTCCCTGATAATGGTCGTGAGCAAGCACGCTGCCGCCGATTCGCTCGAGAGGCGCGTTACATCCAACGAAATAATGCGGAAATTTATCTGCGAAATCCATCAAATTTACAAACGTTTGTTTATCTATTTTCATCGGAATATGCTTTGCGTTTACCGCTATTCCGTGCTGATAAAAATACCCGTAAGGAGAAAACTGCCAAAACCAATCCTTTCCGCCCAACTTCAAAGACACGGTTCTGAGCGTCTTTTTGCCGCGCCCGCAAAAACCTTCGTTTTCTCGGCATATAACGCAACTGGGATAACCGCCTTCGACCGAATTGCCGCTTTTAGCTTTGCTAGGGTCGCGGAATTCCGGCTTGGCTGAATTTATAGTTACTATTACGCCGTCTTTACTAAACCGCGGATTTTTATCGAGCATTGCTTTTTTAACGTAAGTATTGTTAACGCAGTAATCGTATAACCAATCGGTTGCTTCCTTTGAATTTCGGGTATTTAAGATTCGCTTGAACTTATTATCGGTTTCGCTAGGCAGCAAAGATAAAGCGCCCATTATTTTATCGCAAAAATACGGAGCGTCCGTTTCTTCGAAAACGCCTTCTTCAACGCCGGTTTCTACAAACTCTTTTAAAAGCGCGTCTATATCGCCGTACGGTTCCGGTTTGCCGGATTCCTCGAAGCTCGGCAGAGACAGTATATCCAATATCTCGTTACGCATATAGTTTGCGTCCGCAGGATTCATTTCGAGTTTGCACTCCGCATAGTCTATCAATTTCGAGACGATTGCATAAATTTTCATATTAGTTTCCTTTTAACGGTTCGAAAGCGTCTACGCGTTAACTCGCCGACGGTTATAATTTTGCGCGATTGCGTTCTTTCGCCACAATAATAATGCATAACGATGGAATTTACAAGAGCAATATTGTCAAATTGTGGACGTATATTGACTTTTTATGTAATTTAAATTATAATACTAAAAACGACGCCGTTTTTCAAAACGGTATTTTAAAATCATTACGCATGCAATATCCAACTATCTTTTTAGATATAACCTACCGAGTCAAACAAGCGAGTTTAACAAACGGAAAAAGACGAGATTTTTTGAATAAAATATATAAAAGGTAAATTGCGGGAAGTAAGAAAGCCGTTTTTACTAATCCACGCCGATAACAAAGGATAAAATTTATGCTGGCTAAAAGAGAAATATGGAACCGTACGAATTCCTCCGACGTATGGATAGGAAAGTACTTAAATTCAAACAATCTTCCGCATTGGCACTCCAACTGCGAATTGTTAACGTTGGAAAAGGGCGCTTTGGAAGTCGTATGCGAGAATAAAACTTATTTTATGGAACAAAACGATTCTTTATTTATAGACAGCGAACAGATACACTATATGCAGGCAAAACAGCAAGACACTACGCTTGCGGTAATCATATTCGATTACGAAATAATAAAAAAATTATTTGACGGTAACGTTTTGGTTAAACCGTATTTATCTGACAAATACGACGCAAAATCACTTTACGAATCGCTGAAAAAAGAGCTCTCGGCAAAACAGGCTTTTTACAACGAATCCGCAAAAATTATGATTTCTAAATTTTTTATAGATTTGCTAAGAAAAGAAAAAACCGAAAAACGAAAAGAAAAAACCGCCGTCGGTCAATTAAGACTTTTATTAAACAAAATAGAAAGCGATTTCGATACTATAACTTTTAGCGACGCATACCGTTTTATGGCAATGGACGAAGCGTATTTTTGCAGATATTTTAAAAAAGCGACTAATATGTCTTTTACCCAATATTTAAACCGCATAAAAATAGATAACGCGATAAAATTGTTAAGACAAGAAAAAAAGACTTCCGTAACCTCCGCGGCTTTTACGAGCGGTTTCGGAAGCATACGCCATTTTAACAAAATTTTTAAAGAACTGACGGGATTTTCTCCCAAACAGCTTCCGCGCGATTACGTTTTAAACGAATGCTTTTTGCGCATTGACAGCGAATTTAACCCCACGCTCAAAGGCTGCTCTTTATTGGAGCAATTTTGACGGATTGAATCTCATTGCGATGGAATTTTGACATACGTCGATTTTAGTTTTATCGTCTTATACGTTTTATAATAATAACATCTTAAAAAAGTACGTTACGCGAAAAACCATTTAAAAATTGAGTTTGATATTTTTGTTAATTTACACGATTTTGTTAACGGTATCTTGCGGAATATTCAATATTTCAAATTAAGACGGAACTGCAGAAAAAGACCCGTCGGAAGTTCCTACGGACAAAGAAATCATTGCCGCAGCAAAAAGTTCCTTGAGTACGCGCTTTTACGACGCCAAAATATACGACGCTAGTCTAAATCAAAACACTCATCACTGTTTTGTGTAACGAGCCTTTTGTCTCCGCTACCGATAAGTCTTATATCGAAAGTAAAATACTCTCTGACTTCGTCTTATACTGCGTGAAGAATATCCATACACCACGCCTCAAGCTCTTTAACTTCGCTTTGATTAGCAAATCTGTATGCCATAGTAGAACCTCATTACTTACTCAAATTATCTATCGCTTCTTTTATCGCTTCACGATCTCTATTTGTAGGCAATTTAGGATTTTTTGCTGTCCCGGAGTGCCAAGAATCACGAACTTCATAACCAAGCTCTCTTAAAACTCTGGCTATAACGCAACGTTGTACTGTATAACCATAGTGTTCTCTGATATAATCAACAATTTCATCATACGTTACTGGACATTTCATAGAATACTCCTTAATAATTATATTATCTCAAAATGCTTTAATGTTTCTTTTATAGCCTCTGCCATTTTCGGCGTAGGGTGCGCTCTTGGTCTTTTTAATTCTTCTACTGCGTTTGGGGCGTCGTACATTGGCAAGCCCAAATCACGCTTTACTTCGGCTATGTATGCAGTGTGGACTTTAAAGCCGTAAGTCTTTTCAATATAGTCTTGTATCATCTTGTAAGTTGCTTTTTCTTTCGGCTTGCGCTCTTCGGCGCGCTCTTTGATTTTCTTTAACGAAAACTGTCCCTCATTCTCCCCAAATTCTACGTCGATGTTGATATGACGTTCGGGAATTTTTTTGGAAAGAACGACCAGTGTCTCGACGTTATCCGTTTGAGGAAACATATCGAAAGGCTGAACGTAATTTACATTGTAACGTGCGGTCAGAACTGCAACGTCGCGGGCAAGAGTTGCCGAATCGCAAGAAACGTATACTATTTCGTCAACGTTAGAGCAGAGCAGCGTTCGGCATATTTTTTCCCCCAATCCTTTACGCGGCGGGTCCACCACGACCGTCGTTTTTTTATTCGAAAGTTTTTGGGTCAAATTCGGAAGTTCTATGTTCACGTCGCCGCAAATATTAGTAATTTTATTTCCGTTCAGTTCCGCCGTTTCGCAGGCGTTTTTAACGGCTGCAGGTTCCATTTCTATCGCGTAAGTTTCAAATTTATCGCAAGCAAGCGCGTTTGTCAGCACCCCCACTCCTGAAAAGCAATCGATCAAAACTTCCGTTTCTGCCAAATCCAGTAATTCGCGCGTTTTAGAATAAATAAGGTCTCTTACTTCGTCGTTAACTTGAAAAAAACTGTTTGGCGAAACTCTTGTTTTTACACCCGAACACTCGCTTTCGATATATTCCAAACCGTAAACGTGTCGGGTAATTTCACCTAAAATAACGTTGTTTTTATAGGTGTTTACGTTTATAAACAATCCGAATTTCTCAAAATAATTTTTCAGCGCCTCTATTAAAGGATGTAAATCGCGCTTAAACTCTCCGTTGGAAACGATTGTTACAAGTAGCTGTCCGTCTATATATCTTGCCGTTAAATGCCTTACTTCACCGGTAAAAGTCTTTTCGTCATAGGGAATTATTTGGTTTTCGTCGCAATAAATTTTAAAAATATTTATAAGGACTGCTGCCCACTCACCGACTAACGAACATTGCTTTATATTCACAACTTGATGGCTGTTACGTTTGTACATACCTATAATTACGTCGCCACGCTTACCGGATACGGGCAAGCTGATTTTGTTTCGATAGTGAAACCGCTTAGGAGAAGCTACGCAAGGCAGAACCTCCGCATCCGATTTTGCGATTTTTAAAAGATTGTTTTTCACTTTGTTTCGCTTAAAATTCAACTGTTCGCCGTAAGACATATGACAAAGGCTGCAGCCTCCGCAGCTGCCGAAACTGCCGCACTGCGCTTTTACGCGATTGGAAGAACTTTTTAGCAATTCCACCGCGTCGCCGTAAGCCACGCCTTTCTTTGCGTAGTTTATCTTTACGCGGGCTTGTTCTCCGACTATCATCAGAGGAACAAAAACGGTAGTATCGCCGACTTTTCCCACTGTTTCGGCGTTGGAATAAGCCTCAGCCGTATAAATAACTATATCGTTTTGTTTTAACATATCAAGAATCTTGCCCGTAAGCTATTTTAAATTTTCTTTTGTCTTTTAAGTTTATTATATACGCGTTTCGGTTTTAAAAAAAACATAACGCTCTATTAAAAGCAAAAATATATTCGTTCTCCCGTCAAAACCGTTTACGTTGAGCTGTTTGTGATTATAATTATCTTGTTCTTAAAATACAGCTCGTCATTGCCGATTTTATTCGGCGCCGTAAAACGTTACGCGGTCGATAATTTTTTATATCGGGTTTTTATTCAACCGAAACTTTTTTAAGTGTAAATTATTTTGCCGAAAGGTACACTAAAAACGCGCTGCCTTTACCCGCTTCGCTGGAAACCACGATAGAGCCGTTTAAAAGCTCCGTAATTTTTTTTACTATGGATAAACCGAGTCCGTTTCCCGGAGTCGTATGCGACTTATCGCCTTGATAAAATTTATTAAAAACGTTTTGCATAACTTCGGCGCTCATACCGCATCCCGTATCGGCTATAGAAACCTCTATCCTGTCGTCTACTGTTTTGCACCCTACCGATATAGTACCTCCGTCGGGAGTAAACTTAACGGCGTTAGACATAAGATTAACCCAAACTTGACTTAAAAGTTTGGCGTTGCTGTTTATTTGAGTCTCCTCGAGTTCCATATCCAAATTTATATTTTTGTCCTGACACTGTCTATCGAACATCAGCACGCACTGTCTTATCTGTTCGGTCAAGCAATATTCCTCTTTAACGATAACCTGAGAATCCAAACGGTTGAGCATAAGCACGCTTTCGGAAAGTCCTACAAGCCTGTCCGATTCGTCTATAATAACGTCCAAATATTCGTTGCGCTGTTCCGCCGTTAAAGTTGGGTCTTTAAGCAGTTTTGCAAATCCCGCTATAGAAACTATAGGCGTTTTGAACTCGTGCGAAAAGTCCGAAATAAAATTTTCGCGCAAAGTTTCGACGCTTTCGAGCTGTTCCGCCATATTGTTGAAATTTTGAGCTATTCCGAAATTGGCGAATACCGAACTGTCTTTTATTCGTACCGAAAAATCGCATTCGGCAATTTTTTGCAAAGCTTGTATATACGGTCTGCTGGCGCGCACCATTACCGCCGAATAAGCGAAAGACAACGCCATACCGAACACTACGCTCATTGCCATAACTATAACGCCGAAAACCAAAATATTGTCCTCGTCGACACGCATCCATTTTGCTACCAACGCCGACATTCCGAACGTTATAAGCGAAGCAAGAAACAACAAAACAAACAGTCCCAAAACCACAATCAAGGTTATGCGGGTAAAAACCGTTCTGTTGTTTTTCTTATTGTTATTTTTCATCGCGCCGTACCGCCTTGTATCCCAATCCGCGCACCGTAACGATTTCAAATTCTTTTGTATCTGCAAAACGGGCGCGTAATCTGTTTATATGCACGTTTACCGTATGTTCGTCGCTTTCGGCATCCATACCCCATATTTCATCCATAAGCTGCATACGGGTAAAAACCATTTCAGGGTAAGAAAGCAACTTAAACAAGAGCAAAAACTCTTTTTGCGGCAGCGTTTCGGAACCTTGCGGAGTTATTACCGAATAGGAATTATAATCTAAAGTTACGTCTCCGACGGTCAATTTGTTTTCCGATACTATTTTGGATCTGCGCAAAAGCGCTTTTATGCGAAGCAGCAGTTCTTCGAAGTCGAAAGGTTTTGTCAGATAATCGTCGATGCCGACCACAAAGCCCTGCTTGATGTCCGTAACGTTCTGCTTCGCGGACAGCATAAGCATAGGCATTTGACTGCCGCCGTCGCGCAAAATTTGAGTAAGTTCATACCCGTCCATTTTGGGCATCATCACATCTAGGACCATCAAATCTACGTGATTATGCTCCAATACCTCCAACGCTTCTTCCCCGTTAGTTGCGCTTAAAGTGTTGTACCCGTGATTAGACAATATGGTTGTGAGCAATTTGCGAGTGTTTTTATCGTCCTCGACAACCAAAATATTAAACATAGTATTCTCCTAAAAAGACTGTTTTTACAGTTATATTTTATAACAAATAAGCGAAAAGGTAAATAGTTTAGACAAAATAATCCGTTATATAACCGCCCGATACCCCCACCCGTACGGAGTTTTTAGATTATTTTAAGAAAAGTTTGTTACACTGTATATTGGGTATTTGGTAAATAACTCGGAAATTTAACAGTAAACCTACCGATTACTCGATTATTTTTACTGCAAAACGTAAACAATAGAATATTAGAAAGATATGAAAAGAATAAAAAAATACAAAATAAAATATCCGCATCAACCTGTTTGGACATGTTTTGCCGGCTTTTTGAAATTGTTTTTTAAGCGTCCCGAAATAATAAACCTTGCCGGCAAATTACCTACAAAAGCAATTTACGTGGCGAACCACAGCGCTATGGCGGGTCCGGTTGTATACAACCTTTACTTCCCCGTACCGCACGCGCCTTGGGGAGCGTATCCTATGCTCGAAGGATACAAATCGCGCTTCCATTACCTTCGCGACGTATATTTTATGCAAAAACGCAAAATGGGCAAAGGATTCGCTTCCTTTTTAGCGTCGTTCGAAGCGTGTTTTTCAATTTGGATATACAAAGGTATGCACGTTATTCCCAGTTATCCCGACGGCAGACTGTTAAAAACTCTGCGTATGAGTTTAAACTCGCTGGAAAATAACCGCGCCGTTATGATTTTCCCCGAACACTCCGAAACCGGCTATCACGAAGAACTGACGGGATTTTCAGCCGGATTCGTCGTGCTTGCCGAAAGATACCGTAAACTTTACGGAGAGGACATACCGATTTACCCTATTTACTATCATAAAGACAAGCGCAAAATGGTTGTAGGCAAACCGCGCGAACTGGAAGAATTTAAACGGCGGGGACTGACGCGTCAGCAAATTGCCGACGAATTCTGCAAGATTACAAACGATTTGTTTTACGGATACGTGCAAGACTCGGACTCGTCGAACGGCAAAACGGATTCGATTGAACTGGAAACCGTAAATAACTAAATATATACGGCTGCGTTAATATAGCGCAGCCGTTTTGTTTTTTAACAGAGATTTAATTTTTATCGCTATCGGTCAATCCCAATAGATAATCGCTCGAGCAATCGAAAAATTTACGGATATTAAAAAGCGTTTCCAAAGTCGGAAAACTTTTGCCCTGTTTAAAATCGCTTATACTCTGCTTCGTTACATAACAATATTCCGTAAGCTCGATTTGCTTTTTGCCGCTGCTTTTAATAATTTCATTAAATCTTTGAGCAAACAACATATCAAATTATCATTTTTGTAATTATTTTATCAGATTTTGTCAGTTTATACTTGACAATCAGTTAATGACTGACGCGTAATTTGGTCAATTATGAACTAATAAATAATAACTAAAAATAATAGACGCGGAGAATAACGACAACTACTGCTATGAAACGTTTTAGATGCATGCACTTCAGTAGATTTTATGTTAAATGTTCGATACGATACGACAAAATATCTTGCGGATGATGTTATGAAAAAAAACTCGGGTTACAGGCACGCAAAATTTTTGCGGCAAATTTATTACAAGTCGTAAACGCAAACACTCCGATAGATTTCTTTTGAATACACCAGATAATTTATTAACTGAAATCTCGGAAATACGCTATATTTTACAGGACGAAAAAAACGATGAAAACATGTGGAAATTGTAACGAAATCAAAATTGTTTATCGCTTATTTTGGCATAAAGCATGGCTCTCAAGATGGAGATACTGCAAGTTAAAAAGCATTTGGTTAAACCGTCATATTACTGCAATATGTGAAAAAAATCATAACAAGCCCAATATTTCTATCAAACGACTTGACGAAGCGACTGAAGATATAAAATATATGATTGACTGCGTTACCGACAAAGAGTACCCGAACAACAACTGATATTACATAAATCAATCGCAATCAAAATTTATGAATACGACCCGCAGAAACGTTTAACGAACGTAAACGCCGCTGCGGGCCGTGAAGTTGATATCACCGATAAAAAACTTTAACTCAATTCGAACATTCCGGTATATAATTGATAGTATTTACCTTTTTGAGCAATCAAATCGTCGTGGCTGCCGCGTTCGATAATTTCGCCGTGTTCGAGAACCATTATTGCGTCGCTGTTGCGGACAGTAGAAAGTCGGTGCGCAATGACGAACGTCGTACGTCCTTGCATCAAAGCGTCCATACCTTTTTCGATAAGCCATTCGGTGCGCGTATCTATGCTACTTGTCGCTTCGTCGAGAATCAATACTGGCGGGTCGGCAACAGCAGCGCGCGCTATTGCGATAAGCTGGCGCTGTCCTTGTGATAAATTTTCGCCGTCGCGCGTGAGCAGCGTATCGTAGCCTTGCGGCAAATGCTTAATAAATTGATGAGCGTTAGCGGATTTTGCCGCGGCTATGCACTCTTCGTCGGTAGCGTCGAGTCTGCCGTAACGTATATTATCCATAACGGTGCCGGTAAACAAGTGCGTATCCTGCAAAACCATTGCAAGCGACCTACGCAAATCGGCTTTTTTGATTTTGTTGATATTTATTCCGTCGTAACGGATTTTTCCGTCCGGGACGTCGTAAAACCGGTTAATCAAATTAGTTATCGTGGTTTTGCCTGCGCCGGTAGAACCTACGAAAGCTATTTTTTGACCGGGCTTTGCAAACAGCGATACGTCGTGCAAAACCGTTTTGTTTTCTTCGTATCCGAACGTAACTTCTTCGAAACGCACGTCGCCTTTAAGCTCCGTAAACGTTACTTCTCCTCCGTCATGGTGAGGATGCTTCCACGCCCAACGTCCGGTGCGGTTAGCGCTTTCGGTTATGTTACCGTTTTCGTCCACATCGGCGTTAACAAGCGTTACGTAACCGTCGTCGACTTCTTCGGGCGTATCCAGCAGTTCGAACACGCGTTCTCCGCCGGCAACCGCCATAAATACCAAGTTAATTTGCTGCGCTATTTGCTGAATGGGGTTGCTTATATTGCGAATATACATAAGGAAAGACGCAATAATTCCCACGAACGCCAAAGGTTCGTTCGACGAAATCGCTATAAACGCGCCCACAATAGCTATCGCAGCATAAAAGAAGTGCGAAACGTTGTTCATAATGGGTCCCATTATGTTGGCGTAAGCGTTGGCTTTTCTCGATACTTCCTGCCAATGAGAGTTTATCACGTCGAAATTCGCCACCGCTATTTCCTCGTGATTAAAAGACTTTACGACCTTTTGACCTTCTACGAGTTCTTCGATATAGCCGTTGAGTTTACCTACCGCGTGTTGCTGAGCCACAAAGTTCTTTTGCGACTTTCCGCCGATAAATTTTACGACTATGAGCATCACTGCAAGCATTGCAACCATAACGAGAGCAAGCGGCCAGCAAAGCACGAACATCATTACGAATACTCCGATTATCGTCAAAACGCTACTGACCATCTGCGGAATACATCTGGCTATAAACTCGTTCATAACGTCTATATCGTTTGTATAACGGGTCATAAGTTCGCCGTGCGTAGTAGTATCGAACACTTTGATGGGCAAGCGCTGCATATGACCGAACAGCTGATTACGCATCGTAGTCATCGTAGTCGTAGAAACGGAAACGAGAATACGATTGCACAAATAGTTTGCAAGCAATCCCAATACGTACACCGCCGCTATCGAGGAAACGAGTATCGTCAAATAAGTAAGTTTTCCTTCAACGCCCTGAAAAACCAATTCGTCCAGCCGAGTTATCCCCGTCAATATCAAATCGTCGGTATTTTTTACCGCCGCAAGTCCGTTTAAAAGCGGCGCAAGAATAGCCGTTCCCGCCACGTTTGACATTGTAGTCAGCAATATACATACAAAAACCAATACCATCTTACCGCGATGCGGTTTTAAGTAAGAAACGAGTCTTCCGAGCGTTCCTTTTAAATTCTTGGGTTTAGAAGCGAAAACGCCCTTTTTTGCCATAGGTCTAGGCATCAACCTCACCTCCTTGCTCGGCGGCGGCTTTTTGCTGCGAATTGTAAACTTCCTGATAAATCGAGCAATTTTTCAAAAGTTGTTTGTGCGTGCCTACCGCATTGATTTTACCGTCATCAAGCACTACAATTTTGTCGCAACCCTCTACGGAAGATATACGCTGAGCGATTATAATCGTAGTCATATCTTTTGCGATGTCCTTTAATCCCTGCCGTATTTTAGCGTCGGTAGCCGTGTCGACTGCGCTGGTAGAGTCGTCCAAAATCATTATTTTGGGTTTTTTAAGCAACGCGCGTGCTATACACAAACGCTGCTTTTGTCCGCCGGAAACGTTTACGCCGCCCTGTCCCAAGTCGGTATCGTACCCGTCGGGGAACGACGTTATAAAATCATGAGCGCACGCGGCTTTGCACGCGTTTTCGATTTCCTCCTGAGTGGCGTTTTTATCTCCCCACAGTAAATTTTCGCGAATTGTACCGCTGAATAGTACGTTCTTTTGCAAAACCATCGAAACGCCTTCGCGTAAATTGTAAAGTGAGTATTCGCGAACGTCCGTTCCGTCTACCAGTACTTCTCCGTTTAAAACGTCGTAGAATCGGGGAATAAGCTGTACCAAACTGCTTTTTCCGTCGCCGGTGCCTCCTACTATGCCGACCGTTTCGCCTGCTTTTATTTCCAAATTGATTTTTTCGAGAGTCAGATTTTCTTCGTTGTTAGAATACGAAAAATCGACGTTTTTAAATTCGATACTGCCGCTTCCTACGGTTTTATCGCTGTTTCCGTCTACTATATCGGGTGTCGTTTCCAACACTTCGTAAAGACGGTCTATGCTGGCTCTGCTCATAACGAGCTGTACCGCTATAAAACAAATCATCATAACGGACATAAGGATTTGCGTACAGTAACTCATCATAGCGGATAACGTACCCGCTTGAATTTTTCCTCTGGCTATATCCGCGCCGCCTATGACGAGCAGCGCGATTATCGCTCCGTACATTATAACGGACACAAGCGGATTCATAAGAACCATCAGTTTTTCCGCTTTAAGCTGAGATTGACGCACCGCCTCGGTTTGTTCGCGGTATCTTTCCTCTTCGTAATCCTCGCGCACAAAAGCTTTTACAACGCGAATCGCAACCAAATCTTCTTGCACGTTCGCGTTCATCTTGTCGTACTTTTTAAGCATTTGCTTGAATAACGGATGTACTTTAGTCGCAAGCAGTCCCATTACGAGACCCAAAAGCGGAACCGCGACTAAAAAAATCCAAGCCAAATCGGGCGATTTGATAAACGCCATAATTGCCGAAAACACAAGCATTGCCGGCGCGCGGATAACCGTACGGATAATCATCATAAACGATTGCTGCGCATTGTTTACGTCGGTAGTCGAACGGGTAACCAAGCTTGCGGTCGAAAACTTGTCGACGTTGGCGAACGAAAAATCCTGAATCTTTGCAAACAGCGCGGCGCGCATATTTTTTGAAAAACCGGCACCTGCCGATGCCGCGAGTTTACCTGCAAGAGTACCGAACGTAAGCGATAATACGGCGCAAACGATCATAAGAACGCCGTAAGTGATAACGGTGTTGGTAAGTATCGACGAAGTGATATCCAAACCGGAATCGAGCGTTACGATTTTAAACGCCGACCAATCGAGATAAATCAATCGCTCCGCCAGCACTTCCGGCTGCGAATAAAGCTGCATAGTGTTTAAAATCGTCGACATCAACAACGGCAACACTACTTCCAAAGCCGTTTCCAGCAATACCAAAATTACCGTTAATACCGATTGTTTTTCGTAACCTTTTGCTCCTTTCAATAATTTTTTAATCATATTCTTCCTTTTTATTTCTATAAACAGTTGACTTCGCTTAATGCGAACTTGCAAACAATTAACATATTATATACTATTTTCGACTTTATGCAAACTGAATTTCGAAAGCGTTTTTAAACTTTTTTTGACGAAAAATACGTTGAACCGACAAACGTAGGATTACAAAATACACGCGTAATTTCTATTTTCTTCGTTAAAATAGCGTTTGACTTTTAAGCCAAACGCTATATATAAACAGAATTTTATTCCGTTCGCAAGCTCTCGACAGGGTATTTCTTCGCGGCTAAACTTGCGGGGATAAGACCGGATATAAGCGTTAAGCCTATACTTATTGCAATCATAATCAACGCGGACAGCACCGGCAAAGAAGCGATAGTATATACTCCGAACAGACTTCCCAAAATCAAATTGATTATACCTGATAATCCGTAAGTTACAGCAATACCCAAAACGCCCGATATACCGCCGATAATAAACGTTTCGGCGATAAACAAATTGGAAACGTCGCGTTTGCGTCCGCCGAGCGAGCGTATAACGCCTATTTCCTTTATACGTTCTATAACGGAAACGTAGGTGATAATCGCTATCATTACGGTAGACACGACAAGCGATAAAGCTGTAAAACACACCAGCGCTATCGTTATGATATTGATAAATTGATTTATTAAATTTATTACGAGTTCCAAATTATCCGTGTGGATTATATTGGAACGTCCCTTTGTTATCACTTCGCCGGTAACGGGGTCTTTAACGTCGTTTTTAGGCAGCGTAATGCCGTCGACAACCAAGTCTTTATCCGCGTTCCACTCTTTTAAGTAGTCGGTAACCAAATCTTTATCGTCGAAACTCAAAGGATAAATCGCAATTCTGCTTGGGATATTTATTCCGCCCAAATTGCGCAGAGTCAACGTGTATTCCGCCGACATAGAGCCTCCCATCATTACGTCCATCATCGCCTTCATACTGTCTACGCTGCCGACGAAACCGAACTCGTTATAAGTAACGAAACCGGACGGTTGAGATTCGTCTTTCATTTTAAACGAATAGTTATAAGAAACGCCTTCCCGCATTTTTTCCATCAATTTGAGCATAGAAGCCACATTGCCGTTTTGGGCTTCTTCAACAAGCTTCATAAATTCTTCGTCATACTTGACGGAGAATTGATATTTTCCTTTTTCTTTCAAAAAACTTACGATTTCGGAATCGGCGCCGAGTTTTAATACCTCGTCGGAAAGAGCTTGCGTATAGTAAAATCCGCTCTTGAGACAGCCGTAAGAAATAGTTTCTTTGGGACGTAATATGGCGGTGATTTTAAGTTCTTTGCCCGTATTCCAGTTTTCGCCGGCATCAGGATTATACGTAAAATACGTATCGCCAGATTGTCTGTCCGTTTCCTTGTTGTATACCGTGTCGTTGGGATAGTAGATAAACGTTTTGCCGATAAGTTCGTCGTAGGAAAGGCTTTCGCGGTAACCGCCGTCTTTTTCCTCTCCGTTTTGTTTGACTGCGTCGTCTACCAGGTTCATAAATTCGTCTTGCGAATAGTATCCGAACTGCGCGAGTAACAAATCCGTAAGCGCCGTATCTTTGCTTACCACTATCATTATTTCGTCCGCTTCCGTTGCTATTTTACCGTTCGTTCCCAACATATCGTACTGAGATAAAATATAATCGGGATTATTCGGCACCACTCTGAAACTCTCGGTAAACATAGATATATATGCGGAATACTGGCTATACTCTTCCATTTTTCCCAACATCGACGAATATATCGTATTAGCGGTAGACAGCGACATTACTTTTTTACCGCCGTACATATCGAATTCCGTATAAAGATTATGGGACATATTGACGCCGTAGGTCTTAAGCATTGCAGAATAGTATTCCTTAGGCATGGCGTCTACGTAAGAAACATATTCTTTCGTAATATCGTTTGTAACCATCATAGACGACATGTCGTTGCCGCGGGCGACAAGATATTCTATTATTTTATCCACGTTAACGTACCCGTCTTTGATTGCGGGTTTAACGGCGTCTACCGTTGCCATATTGTTCATTGCCGTCATTACGGCGTCCATATTCATAGTTTCGGTACTGATAGTTACGGGGTTTCCGCTGAGCATATCGTCCTGCATACCGTGGATATATCCTTGAACGCCGCTGGAAACCGCCAAAACGGTAGCAACGCCTATGATACCTATCGAACCTGCCAAGCACACCAAAAACGTACGCTTAAATTTCGTCATAAGATTTCTCGACGACAGCTTAAACGCTCCCCAAAACGACAACTTTGCTTTTTGAGATTTTTTCGTTTTCTTTTTAGACTTTTTCTTGTTAGGGCGACGCTCCGTCAAAGTATTCGTTTCTTGCGAAACGTCGGCGGCCGTAGACTCCTGCTCTTCCGCTTGTTTCTCTTCGATTTCGGCTTGCTGTTCTTTACTGAAAGCGTCCATATCGAACGGATTGGTATCGTCAACGACGTTTCCGTCCAACAGTTTGATGATACGGGTAGAATACTGCTCGGCAAGTTCGGGGTTATGAGTAACCATTATAACCAAACGTTCTTGAGCAATTTCTTTTATTATCTCCATTATCTGAACGGACGTTTTGGTATCCAGC
Source organism: uncultured Christensenellaceae bacterium (assembly GCA_910586905.1). Lineage (GTDB taxonomy): Bacteria > Bacillota > Clostridia > Christensenellales > CAG-314 > Fimimonas. The sequence goes on along the minus strand of CAJUIV010000005.1, from coordinate 32,771 downwards.
GCGCCGGTAGGTTCGTCTGCAAGCAAAATTTCCGGTTCGTTTACTATAGCGCGCGCTATAGCCACGCGCTGGCACTGTCCTCCGGAAAGTTGGTTCGGCTTTTTGTTATACTGTCCCTCGAGTCCTACTTTATCGAGCGCTTCGTGAGCGCGGCGGATTCTTTCCGCCTTGTCTATACCGGAAATAGAAAGCGCCAATTCTACGTTTTCCGAAATAGTTTGATGAGGAATCAGATTGTAACTTTGAAAAACGAATCCTATACTGTGATTGCGGTAGTTATCCCAATCTCTGTCGTTGTAACGGGCGGTGCTTACGCCGTTTATAAACAACTCGCCGCTCGTGTAGTGGTCGAGTCCTCCTATAATATTAAGCAGCGTCGTTTTTCCGCAGCCGGAAGGTCCCAAAACGGATACGAATTCGTTTTTTCTAAACGAAATATCAACGCCTTTTAACGCCTTAACTTTGGTGTCTGCTACGACGTAATCTTTTGTAATTTGTTTTAGTTGTAACATCTAAGTTTCTCCTAAAAAAAATTTTACGTAAATTGCTTGCCGTACTGTTTAAACGCGAAAAATAACGCAAGACGGCAACATAAGCCGAAATAATTATACCAAAACAATAATAAAACTCGCAACTGAAAAACGGTTGAAAAACGGATATGTTTTTAAACTTTTTGTTTTTATGCTAAAAACATCTTTTTTTCGACAATACTCAAAGTAGTATTTGTATTAACCGTTAAAACAATAACATTGGTCGTGAATATATCTCATTATAAACATATGAATATGCTCTGACGCAAAATTATGCTACCGCACCCAAACGACGCAACGATACAAGACAAAAACGGCTTAAACGCCGACGTTTAAACCGTTTTTGAATAAAATTATTATTTTCTAATCGGATGTCAAACTAAAATGCAACAGAATCTTTCAACAATTCGTTCGTTTACAGCCGGTATTCTCCAACGCCGATTGAACGCAGAGATTACGTCATTACAAACAGGCTGTACACCGTTTATCATCCGAAGAGCGCGCGTTCGCTTAAAAAATTTGCCGACACGTAGTTCCCGAAGCCTTTTTCGAGAAACACACGAACAACTATTTTTCAAAAAAGATAACGTTAGATTCGCCAAGAATCAATCCCAACTCGTATTCGATTCCGCTGCATTTACGCACTGTGGTTTCCAAAACGTAAATTTTACCTTCAATCTTTATTTTTACGGGAATCGACCCTTCGTACTGCTGAAGTAAATCCACCACTTTGGCGTATTTTTCTTCGTCGCGTTCATCCATTTTTAAATACAAAGTCGTTTTTGCCGCCGACTTTTTTCTTCGCGTATTTTCTTCTTCGTGTTCTTCTCGGGGATTTATTATTTCGCGAATATTTATTTTATAACCGTCGCGGGATTCCGCCAAATTACCTTTTACTACCACGAAAGCGTCGGCTCCGAACAACGTTTTAAAGCGTTCGTAAGTCGTACCGTACAAAGCGACTTCTATACTGTCGTATTTATCTTCCAGTACTCCGAACCCCATACGGTTATTGTCTTTCCCTACGACGATACGTATATCTCTGAGAATTCCGCCTGTCGTTACGTATCTCTTTTTTACTTCCGGAATAACTTTTTCTCCGTCTTCCGAGCCGTCGGGGACGTACGCCATGGTTTCGCCAGTGTTGAAATCGAAATTATAACGTTCCGCTATATCATCGTAATCGTCAAGCGGCGAACCCGTCATATACAAACCCAAAACTTCGTTTTCGTAGTTATACAGCACTTGTTTGGGAAATTCTTTAACTTGTTCGTGCTGAGGACGCGACGTAGTTTTAAGCTCCGGCATCATATCGAATATCGAGATTTGTCCCGTCGAGTGCATTTTGTTTCGGTCTAAAACGTCGTTTAGTTCTTCTACGTACCATTGCAGCATATCCGCTCGCGTTCTGCCGAAACAGTCGAAAGCGCCGCCTTTGATAAAGTTTTCTATCAAGCGTTTGTTGATAAAACCGGCGCATCTTTCAAACAAGTCGCTCATATCGGCAAACTCGCCTGCGCGTTCGCGTTCGTCGACGATTTGTTTAACTACGCCTACGCCTATATTTTTTATACCGCCGAGACCGAAACGTATCGCGCCGTTTTCTACTCTGAATTCGTCGCGACTTCGGTTGATACAAGGAGGCAAAATTTTTATATTTTGAGATTTCGCATACTCCATATATTTTTTTATCTGCGAAATGTCCGTTATTCGGTTGTTAAGCAATGCGCAAATAAACTCTACGGGATAGTAATTTTTAAGCCAAGCGGTTTGATAAGTTACATAAGCGTAACACGTTGCGTGCGATTTGTTAAACGCGTATTGCGAAAAGTCGTCCAGCTGCTTGTATATTTGCAAAGCTATATCTTCGGGAATACCGTTATTTACGCAGCCCGGCACGGTTTCGACTTTTTTCGCTTTTTTAATTTCCGCTTCGTTTTTGGGAATTTTGCCGTCAGCCCAAGTTCCTCCGTGAACAAACAATTCGCCGAGGTCTTTCATCATCTGTGCCTTTTTCTTGCTCATAGCGTAACGCACGTTATCCGCAAGAGCGGTAGAAAATCCCGCCAATTTCTGCACTAACTGCATTACCTGTTCCTGATAAACTATACAGCCGTTGGTTACCGACAAAATAGACTCCATCGAAGGATGCAAATAATGAATTTTCGATTTGTCGAATTTACAGTCTATATAATCGCTTATATACTGCATAGGTCCCGGTCGGTACAAACTGATACCGGCTATAATTTCTTCAAGCCCCGTAGGCTTCATTTTGCGCATAAGGTCGCACATACCGCCGCTTTCAAGCTGGAATATGCACATGGTATCGCCGGAACTAATCAAATTGAAAACGTTGGGATCGGAATAATCGTCTTTAGAAAAGTCTACTTTAACTCCGTAGTTTTCGTAAACGTAGTCGCACGCCTTTTTGATGTCTGTTAAAGTTCTGAGTCCCAAAAAGTCCATTTTAAGAAGCCCCAGTTCCTCAACCTCGACCATATTGTACTGAGTGGTTACGATTCCGCCTTTGGCAAGACTTCCGCCGTTGGTTTGAAGCGGAACGTGGTCTGAAACCTTTTCGCGGCAGATAACTACGCCCGCGGCGTGCATTCCGGTTTGTCTCGGAGAGCCTTCGATACGAGTAGCGATATCTATTACCTTGTGCGTTGACGGGTCGTTATACGCCTGAATCAGCTCGTCCGAAACGTACGTATCTTCGGGCTTTTTGTAAGGCTTTTGTCCAAGCAAATGTCTGAGAGTGTATCTGAAACCGTCGGGAACCATTTTAGCAAGACGGTTAGATTCGGAAATAGGTACGCGCAGCACTCTTGCGACATCGCGTATAGCGTTTTTAGCCGCCATCGTTCCGAATGTTACTATCTGGCAAACGTTATCGTTGCCGTATTTGCGGTGGACGTAATCTATAACTTCGCCGCGCCTGTCCATACAAAAGTCTACGTCGAAATCCGGCATAGACTTACGCTCGGGATTTAAAAAACGCTCGAACATAAGATTAAAGCGGAAAGGCTCAACTTCCGTTATTCCTATTAAATACGCTATCACACTGCCCGCTCCGCTGCCGCGCCCCGGTCCTACCGGAATACCGTTGGTTTTGGCGTAGTTTATAAAGTCCCACACTATAAGATAGTAATCTACGAAGCCCATCGTACATATGACGTTGTACTCGTACTCGATGCGGTCGCGAATTTCCTGCGTACAATTAGGATACTTGACTTTAAGTCCTTCTTCCAGCAAATATCTAAGATATTCGGGAGAAGTCATATTGTCGGGAGCGGTATAAAGCGGCAATAGTTTTTCTTTGCCGAAATCGACGTTGCATTTTTCGGCGATTTCAAGCGTAGTTTCTATTGCGTCGGGCAAATTGGGAAACAACTCCGCCATTTCGTCGTGATTTTTAAGATAGAATTCTTCGCCCTGAAATTTCATTCTATCCGTATCGTCAACGTACCTACCCATTTGTACGCACATCATAATATCCTGAATTTCGGCGTCTTCTTTGTTTAAGTAGTGAACGTCGTTGGTAACGACTATTTTAATGCCGATTTCTCTTGCAAGAGCGACAAGCTGCGGCATTACCGCGTCTTCGTCGGCAATACCGTGCTTCTGAATTTCTATATAATAGTCTTCGCCAAACAACTCCTTATACTGAAGCGCAAGCTGTTTTGCGTCGTCGGGACGGTCGGCAAGGAATAAACGCGGAAGCTGTCCCGCAATACAAGCGGAAAGACAAACAAGTCCTTCGTGATACTTTTTAAGAGTTTCGAAATCGATTCTGGGTTTATAATAAAATCCTTCTACAAACGCGATAGAATTAAGCCGGCACAAATTATAATAACCGACGTTGTTTTTTGCGAGAAGAATAAGATGGTAATATTCTCTGTTATCGTAACCGACGCCGTGCAAGTCTTCGCACATATAAAATTCGCATCCGATAATAGGTTTTACTCCCGCCGCATTTGCCGCCTTCAAAAATTTCCAAGCGCAGTACATATTTCCATGGTCGGTAACGGCTATAGCGGGCATATTAAGTTCTTTGCACCGTTGAAGCATATCGTCGATACGCGTCGCTCCGTCGAGAAGGCTGTATTCGGTGTGCAGGTGTAAGTGTACAAACGGTTTCATTTTTTCTCCTGTATGATGCGACGAAGTCGCTCTCTATTTAAATGCCAATTCTATCAGTTTTGCGAATCTGTGATTTGCTCCGCTTTTAGAAATATTTAATATTGCCGCTATTTCGTCGAGCGAGGCTTCGGGATTGTTTTCACGGATTTCGGCGATTTGCTTTAGCGGTAAAGACAAATTATTATACACCCCGTTTCTTTTCAGTTCGGTAATAGCGTTCAGCTGTTTTTCGGCGGCGACAACGCTTTTTTCTATATTGGCGGAGATACAGTTGCTTTGACGGTTCGCGTCGTTACGCATACTTCTTCCTATTATAACGTTTTCCAATTTCAATTTGGCTGACATCGCGTTTAAATATACCAAAAAATCCGCTATTCTTTCGCTGTCCTTTAAATACAACACGAAATAGTTTTTTCGTGAAGTAATTTTAAACTGAAACTGCGAGTAACCGTCTAAAACGGCCTTTGCAAAATCCTCGTCTGTAAAACGCAGTTCCAAATGATACTTCGCGCGCAGCGTGTTTTCTCCCACGTCAGTATCGGCAACCGGTATAACGACCGACCCGCAAGAGACGAATAACGACTGCATAAAAACTCTCTTACAGCATTCATTTTGCGGGATTATGTATTGCGTAACGCGCGTAAGTTCCAGCGAACCGCCGTCGCCGCGCAATGTTAAACCCAATTTTTCGCCCAAATTACCGTCGAACGAACAACTGTATACCGCGGCGCCTTTTGCGTTAACGTTATAGCTTTGTATTTTGCCGTCTACAGAGAAAGCGTTTGACGCCATATTACAGCACAGCGACAAAAATTCGTGATTGTCGCTTTCTATCGAAAAATAATACTTTTTACGTTCGATAGATAAAAAACCGATAGCTTTTAAGGCGGCGTTTAAAAACGCGGACGCGCAGCAAGTTTTTACGCCTCGCAACGATTTAAGTATTTCGTTTTTAACGCTTTGAGAAAATGTCATCGTTATTCCTTTGAAAAATTAACCAAACATACTTCCGTTTTTGCGGATATTCCGTAGTTAGCCGTTAAAGTTTCGCGCATGCGCCGTATTAAAGAATAAACGTCGCAGCTTGTAGCGTCGCCCGTATTTACGACGAATCCCGCGTGCTTTAAGGAAACCTGCGCTCCGCCTATAGTCAATCCTTTCAGTCCCGACTCGTCCAACAGTTTGGAAACCGCCACTCTGTCGTGATATAATACGCAACCCGCCGAACGGTAATTCAACGGCTGCGACTGCGCCTTTTTACACTTCATATCGGTTATGGTATTGTATACCGCTTGTGGCGTAGATTTGACGAATTTGAAAACCGCGTATAATACCGCGTATTTGCCCGTTCGCTTAAAAATACTGTTACGTTTTGAAAAACCGCACTTTTTAGCGGAAAGAATTTTAATTTTTCCTTTGTATAATACCGCGACCTTTTTTACCATCTCCTCGACGTTTTGTCCGTAGCAGCCCGCGTTGCAAACAACGGCGCCGCCCACGCTTGCGGGCAGACACGCAAAAAATTCTCCGCCGGAAAGTCCTTTTCGTTTCAACTCTAACGCAAGTTTTGCGGTGGAAACTCCGGCATACGCCTTAACGGACGCTCCGCGTATCTTTATCGCACTAAGTTTAACCGTCGATATCACTACGCCGTCGAAATCGTCGTCGCTTGCCAAAATATTGCTGCCTTTGCCCACGATATAATACTTAACTCGCAGTTTTTCCAACAAACTTACCGAACGTTTAAATTTACGCGGCGTATCGGGATAAACAGTCAATTTGATTGTACCCCCAACGCCCAAAGTTGTCAACTGCGAAAAGGCTAAGTTTTGACAAGATTGTACGGAAAATTTTTTCATTTTTGCAAGTAAAAATTCCAATTCGCCGTTCGTCATACTAAATCGCCAAAGTCGTTTTCGCCGTTTGCCGCTGATTGGCGATTACTTCGCCGTCGGCAAAAGCGTTGGGAACAAAAGCCTCTGCCAGCGCGTTTTCGCAGGAAACGTATTTTTCGTCGGTATAAATAGATTGTTCCAATACGGAAAACATCGACAAATTAACGAGAGAGCATTGAACCTCTTTTGTCAAAAGGAAATTTACGTATTCTGCGCAGCTCGAAGCTTTTTCGCCGCAAGTATTGGAAATTCCGACGTACTGTATCAAGTCGGTATATCCCGTTAACGCGCAGAACCCCAGCTTTTCTATTTTGCTTTGACTTTCTTTTTGAGACAGCCGGTATAAATCGCGCTGAGTTCCCAAAAGCGTTACCGCGGTTTTGTTTGACACAAATTGTTCATACGCCTGATACTGCGTAACGTTTTCCTCTATTGCGGCGGCGTCGCCCTTACCGCCCGCCATTGCCAATGCGGTTAAAGGACTGTTGAAGTCGGTAAATCCGCATATCAGCGGTTTCAATTCAACCGTATTTTTTCCTATCTTTCTGGTATAAGTAGCCGTAAGCGCGGACGACAAAAGCTTATCTTCGGAAAGCTGCGTTTCTCGGGCAAACAGACAGTACGCCCCCGCATACAAAGGCATTGCGTATTGCTGACCGTTGATTTGCCCCGATATCAAAAAATTTTCACGCGCGGACATAACGTTTGCGGTTTGAGGGGCAAGATAGTCTTTTACGATATTGCCAACCCCGCGCGAAAAACATATAAGGTCGAAAGTTTGACCGTCCTGCAATTTCTGTTTTAACTGCTCTACGCTCAAATTCGTAACGTGTACGAACAAACCCTTGTTAGTGCTTTCGAATTTCGCCGATTTGTTCGTAAGCCACGTAGACCTGCTGCCGCAACCGCCTTCAAACGTTTCTACGTTCCAAAGTTCAATAACTCCTTTGTATTGCGCAGAAGGCTGATTTTGCGGTTTTTTTGGAAGATTTGGTAATGCCCAAGCGAGAGCTGCGGCAGTTATGATAACCACGGCAAGCGTTGTAAATATCCATTTGGGAAAAGGGGTTTTTACTTTTTTTTCTTTTGGTCGCTTAGGCGGTTTTTCTTTGATAACTTTCCATTTTGTCATAACGAAATCTCCGTAAAACATATTTTTTAATTGTATATTATACGCCGAAATATCCGCTCAATGAACGCGGTTATTGTCGCAAAACTCAAAAAAAAGAAAACTCTGTGAAATAAACTTCAAACGCGAAAAATTAGGTATTTACTTTTGTAACGCCGTTATATATAATAAAATAGACGGTAACGATATTTCAAGAAAAAACAACCGTACTAAATAAAGGAACTTAACCGTATGAAACTTAACTACAAACGCACGCTGCTGGTAGGTTTCGCATTTTTTCTTATTTGCGTATTTTGGCAAGCTTACGACACGCTCGTACCGCTTATGCTGACAAACAAATTCGGCTTAGACCAAACGTGGTCGGGCGTTATAATGTCGCTCGATAACATATTGGCGCTGTTTATGCTGCCGTTATTCGGAGCGTTATCCGACAAAAAAGATACCCGTTTCGGGAAACGCACGCCTTTTATTTTTATCGGGACAATTTGCGCTATCGTATGTTTTATGGGTTTGACTTTCGCCGACAACGCCCAACTGAAAAAACTCGATGGCGGGAACAACGACGTCTATTGGAATAGCGGATACGTTATAGAAAACAAAGAATATCAAAGTTTTACCAACAAGGACGTACCGAAAGAATACTCTGTACAAGACTACGCTTCCAAAATCCGTTTCGGAAAAACTTACGCCGAACTAACCGAAAGCGAAAAAGCCGAAGTGCAAAACTGGTACGCAACTTTAGATTACGACCAATATTACGTTTACGATTATTCAAACAACGTCTATAAACCGTTAACTACCGAAAAAGATCCTGCCACGAACAAAATAACGGGATATAAATACTTGGACGGTTCTCCGCTCGAAGACGGAGTAAGAAAAATAAACTCTTATTCGTCCCTCGTCTCATCGGCGGAATCGCAGTTTGCAAAATCGGTAAGCGATAACAATATTTATCTTATGATAATATTCATTATCGTACTTCTTCTGGTGCTTATTTCGATGGCGACGTTCCGTTCGCCCGCCGTTGCGCTGATGCCCGACGTAACCTTAAAGCCTCTGCGCAGCAAAGCCAACGCAATAATCAATCTGATGGGAACAGCCGGAGGAATAGTCGTTTTGGGACTTGGTATGATATTCCAAACGGGCGCGGTAAAAAATCAAATGATGAGTTATACCTGGTTCGTATCAGCAGTTTGCGGTATTATGGCTATCGCCCTGGTGGTATTCGTATTTACGGTCAAAGAAAAAAAATGGAATGCCGAAATGCTGGAGCAGCAAGCGCTGCTCGACGCCGAAGAAGAAAAAGAGAATGAAGCAAAGAAAATAACCGCGGAAACAAGCGCGGACGAAAACAGCCAAAACGCCGTTACAGTCCCCGCATCGAAAAACAAGATGTCCAAAGACAAACTGCGTTCTCTGATTCTTATACTAGCCAGCGTAGCGCTGTGGTTTATCGGATACAACGCCATAACGAGCAAATACAGCGTATACGCATTGAACGAATTGAACAAAGACTACAACGCAACGCTAATGATTGCGCAAGTAGCCGCCGTTATAGCTTACATACCGGTGGGTTTGATAGCCAGTAAAATCGGACGTAAAAAGACGATACTTATCGGCGTAGCTATGCTGACCGTCGCTTTCGGCGGAGCAATATTTATTAAAAGCAGTTCGCCGTCGTGGATTATGTGGATATTGTTCGCTTTGGCGGGAATTGCCTGGGCGACAATAAACGTAAACAGCTTCCCTATGGTTGTAGAACTTGCAACGGGCAGCGACATAGGTAAATATACCGGCTACTACTACACTGCCAGTATGGCGGCGCAAGTGGTAACTCCGATACTTTCGGGCGCGCTTATGGACGCCTTCGGTTCGATGCGCATACTCTTCCCGTACGCAACGATATTCGTAGCGTTGGCGTTTGTAACCATGATATTTGTAAAACACGGAGACAGCCGTCCCGAACAGCCCAAATCGAAACTCGAAATGTTGGGCGGCGCGGACGATTAAAAGACTCCGATTTAAATGAAAATTTTAAAAGCGTTCAAAAAGAATTTGTCTTTTCGAACGCTTTTCATTTTGTATAATGTTGTTCTAACGCACTATCGCCTAATTACAACAACTTTAAAACTTTACAAAAATCCACTCCGAAACGGGAATCGGTACGCTCGGTAAGTTTAGCGGCTTTTCCGACGAAATTAGCGGCTAACGCCGTCGATTCCACCAACGTTTTACCGTTTAACAATTCTCCCAAAAGCGCCGAACTGAAAGCGTCCCCCGTTCCCGAAAAATCTACGGATATTCTTTCGTTAGTGATAAAAGATATTCCTTTGCCGTCTAACGCTATGTTTCCAAGCAAATTACCGCATTTTATACCTGTTATAACGGCGCTTGCACAACCGGTTTTTTGCAAAAAGTTTTCGAAAACCGTTCCGCAATAACGCAGATACGACGGCTCGTCCTCGTGAGAAACCACTTCAGCATAATCGACGTCGAAAAGCAAACACGCCTCTGTTAAATTCGGAGTAATACACTTTGCGTGTCTCACTGCCGATTTCATTGCGGAAACATACTCCGCGTTAAATACAGGATACAATTTGCCGTTATCACCCATAATCGGGTCTATGAACAAATACGCGTTTTTAGGTAAAACTTCGTTTATAACCGTTTGTACGCCTTTGAGAGTGGCAGTATCGTTACAAAATCCGACGTATAATACATCCGCTTCGGCGTTTGCGCAAATACGCTTGGCAAAATCTACGGTGTGATTGTTGTGCACCGCAGTAAAGTTACTAAACCCGGTATGACAAGAGTAACACGCCGTAGGCACCGGCATACAGTAATGTCCCAGATAAGTAAATACAGATACATTCGCCACCATAGAATTGTTGCCGCAACCGGATATATCGTTAAAAATAAGAATATTTTTCATTTTTCAATCTTTACTTTCGGGTTTTTCCTCGTTTTTTTCTTCAACCGTATATTCTTCGTTAACGGGTAACGCCGTTTCTTCGGCTTTCGTCTCCGTTTTTTCGACGGACTTATCTTTGACCGAACTTTCTGCGTAAGAAGACGCATCCAAATCGAGCAACGTAACGAAAGTCCTAGTGGGTACCATACGCAATATAAACCAAACGGCAAATCCCACTATCACTCCGGCAAGAATGCCGAGCAACGCAAGCCACGGCATATACGAAAACATTTCCGGAGTGTTGCTTACCAAACAAAAAACCACGTTTTGCGTAACGTTGTGCATTATTGCAGATACCACAGAAATAGCCACTATGCTTATCTTAGGATAAACGAATTGCACCAAAACGGACGAAACGGCCACGCTTACTATCCCGGCGGTAAGGCTGTACAGAAGAGTAGACATATTGCCCGTAAACATACTGCCGAGTACGGTCCTGACAACCACCAGCACGAAAGCTTCCGTAGGTCCCAGCAAAAACAGAGTCAGCATTGAAAAAATGTTGGACAGTCCCATTTTCGCTCCCGGCAAGAATAAAGGGGGAAACAGGCTTTCTACCATAAACATTATAAGTCCCATAGCGGTAAGCACGGCAAGCGTAGCTACTCGTTTTGCGGAAAAATATTTATTTTTGACTTTAAAATCTTTCATATTCTAAACCGTTACTATTTTTAGATGATTGGGACTGCAAACAATACTGCCTTTAGGACGGGTTACCGCGGGAAAATTTTTTACGCACTCCTGATTACGTCCGCAAACCGAATCCGTCATTTTGACCGACGGTTTTGTACCGCGGGAAATTTCCATTACGTTAAAATGATTTTCCCCGTCGATTTCGCGCGAAAAAGTAACTTTTAAACCTTTATCGGTATACTCTGTGCGTATTTTCCAACCCATATCGTTATCTTCGTAAGCTATAAACTCGTTTCGAGCCACGTTATAAGTAAACAATATTTCGCCCTCGGCGCTTTTAGTCATATCAACGACGTTTATAACCCGTATATTATCCGACGCGCCGTCGCCTCCGAAAAACCCGACGAACAAAGCGACGATAACTACGGCTACGGCAAGATAAACGCCCACGTCGCCCAATTTAAAAGGTTTGTCGCGCTTTGCGTTTATAATATTCGCCGTAACGTTTTTCTTTCCTTTAACAAAGTGGTAAACTATTATCCCGACGACAGCCGAAACAGCCGCTACGCTAAGGGTTATATAAAGCCAAAGTAAATCGGACTTTCCGCTTTTGGGAGCTTTGGCGTTAAAATCGTACGAATACACTCCGTCTTTCAAACTAACTGACCAGGCGAATTCGTCATAATACGGTCCTTTATCTATAACGTCCGTTTGAGCCAAATTGGTTAAAATCTGCTTTTTTCCGTCAACCGTTTCGTACGCAACGACGACGGTTATACCGTTATCTTTTAAGTAACCGTTCATAAAGCCGATAATACCGTCTTTGCCCATTACAGTCAAAGCGGTTGTAAGACAGTCGCTTTTGCCCGCCCAAAAGTTTCCTTCGGGCGCGACGACGGTTACCGATTTGACTCCCGTCTGAGCGGGCGCGCCATACTTACCGTCTATAATATGGGCGTACTCCACTCCGTCCGTTACGTACTTGCGAATATACTGTCCGCTGGTAGATACGGAAGATTTTTCTACGTTAAACGACAAAAGCGCATCGCCGTAGCCGAGCGCGGCAAGCGGTGAAAACGGGTCGGAAACAACAAGTCCGTTTTTTTCTCTTCCGAAAGCCAAACTGCTGCTTCCCGCGTCGGCGTAAAATTCGTTTAATCCTTGTTCGTCCAGATATTGCTTTATCAAATCCACAACGTAACCTTTTGCAATACCGCCAAGGTCAATCCACTGCTCGTAAACTTCGTCGTTTACCTGCGCCGACGGGACGTTTTTGGTAACAAAATATTCGCCGTTTATTTCAGACAGTTTCACGGCGTTATCCGAAAAATCGACAAACTCGGGCTTAGAAAACGCCTCAACGTACTCTTGCGCAGGCAAAGGATAGCTCAATTCTTTTTCGCTCCAAGTTCTATCGTAAGGTAAATTTCCGTTGTATAAATACGTACGAGAAGAAAATCCCCATAAATCTACCAATCTGTAAACGGCGGGATTAAAATCGCCGTTCGTCGCCGAATACATTTCCTTTGCTATCTTTAGCATTTCGTAGGTATGCTTGTCTATCTTTAACGATTTGCCGTCGGAAACGTAATTTTTGTAATTGTTATACTTAAATACGTCCGAAACGGGCATACCGTCGATTTGCCCGCCGTATTGGGTATTAGCCAAGCTGTCTACGGTTACTATAATATTGTTTAAATAATCGAACAAGCCGATAACACGGGTTTTTACAGCCTTTTGACCCTCGGATAAATTCTCGCTTGTTTCGTTTATTGCAAAGTCGATTGTCAATCCGTTTTGAGAATACAAATTAACGCTGACGGGTATACCCGCGCCGAAATACAAGCCGTAGAACTGAAAACCGACAACCCTCTTTTTGTCGGAAGCCACCAAAGTGTTTACATAGTAACCGTTGGGCGACTCGTACTGATAAATATTTTCGCGCGGCGAATCGGCGCTTACCAATACGGGAGTAAGCGCGCAAATCATAAATACGGTTAAAACAGATATAAATAAAATTCGTCTTAGGTGTTTCATAAATCGGATTTATTTTAACATTTTTCGCGGCGATTGGCAAGTCTACAAGCGGTAGTCTGCAATAAGTAAACAATAATCAGACTAAATCAAAGTAAAAATAAAAAATTGTATTAAACGGTATATTAATGAACGACAAACAACCACAAAAAAACTTTAAATCATATCACGGATAAATCATTATCAATATAATGGACAAAAATGTAATAATATAAAAAAATCCGCGCAGTATAAGCGCGGATTTTTATAGTAAATTTATCTATTATTTAGCAAGTTTGCTAAGAGCGTTTTGAACCGCAAGAATAACGCGACCGGTGGATTGAGTAGCGCCGGTTCCTTCGGCGGTTTGAACTACTTTAAGTCCTTCGGGCAAATTCGTAAACGGATTTTTTACTGCGTTGCTTGAACCGGTATCCGGTTGACCTTTGTCGGTTTTAGCAACAGTTATAGCGTTAACTTCTTCAACGGTCAAACCTTCAAAACTCTTAAGAAATGCAGCTTGACCATCTGTCCATACGGCTTTATTGGGCCAAGAAGCGGAAAGGTTTGTATAGTCTTCCGTATCGGTAGAAGTAACTTTAACTTCGGTAATTACATTGCCTTTAACCGTAACGGATACTTTAACTCCGTAAAACTTGCTCTCGTCCCACGCGTTTACGTGCTTATATTCGCCTTCGACCGTTTGAGGTTCGGCACAAGCGGCAAAAGCAACGACGGCAACAGCCATAACCAATGCAAGTACAAGTACTAATGCAAGATTCTTTTTCATTGTTTCATTTCTCCTTCAAAAAAAAATTATTCGTTTATTTCACGGGTTTGCCCGTATAAACCTATAACTATAAGCGGTCATCCGCCAAATGCAAACGTATTTTAGCACAAGAGAGAAATAAACGCAACTTTTTGATTGCCGAATTACAATAGTTTTTGTTTATATCTCGATAGTTTTTTATAATTAAGAGACCGACCGAGTACCGCGCGCTTAGTATGCTCTGGCAACCAAAGCGACTACAAGGTCGTCCGACTTATGTCCGCAGCAAGCGCATACGTTTTGGAAAGGCTTTTCATCAAGCATAACGCGCACAGTCGCTTGAAATTTCTCTTTAAACAACGCCTCGCAAGCGGGATTCTTATCCCAAACCACTTTTGCAAAACATTTATCGTCCAATACTTTGCCCAGTTCGTCCATATTATGAGCAAGCTTGACGTGGCTGTCGCGGAAAGCGAGCGATTTTTCATACATCTTGGTCTGAATATCGTCAAGCAGAACTGCTACACTTTTTGCAATACCGTTTATAGGCATTGTAGCTTTTTCGCACGTATCGCGTCGAGAGAAAGTAACGACGCCTTGCTCGATATCGCGCGGTCCCACTTCTATACGGACGGGAACGCCTTTCATTTCCCATTCGTTAAACTTCCATCCCGGAGATTGGTCGCGAACGTCGAGTTCTACGCGGATACCGCAGGATTTAAGTACTTCGGCAATTTCCGCAGCCTTTTCGATTACTCCCGCTTTGTGCGCAGCCACTGGAATAACCACCGTTTGTATCGGAGCCACTTTGGGCGGAAGCACAAGTCCGCGTTGGTCTCCGTGCGCCATAATTATTGCCCCGATAAGCCGCGTTGATACTCCCCAGCTGGATTGCCACACGTATTTATGCTTACTGTCCTTATCCAAAAACTGTATATCGTACGCTTTGCTGAATTTTTGTCCGAAATGGTGGGTGGTTCCCGCCTGCAAGCTTTTTCCGTCGAGCATCATCGCTTCCATGCCGTACGTCGCTTCCGCCCCGGCAAATTTTTCTTTTTCGCTCTTCTGTCCGATAAAAGTAGGCATTGCAAGCACGTCGCGGGCAAAATCGTGATAAAGATGCAGCATATCGAGAGTTTCGGCAAGCGACTCTTCGCGGATAGCGTGAATAGTGTGTCCCTCCTGCCACAAAAATTCGCTCGTTCTCAAAAACGGACGCGTCGTTTTTTCCCAACGCACCACGTTTGCCCATTGATTGAGCTTTAAGGGCAAATCGCGGTAACTGTTTATCCATTTGGAATACATACTGCAAATTATAGTTTCGCTTGTCGGACGTATAACGCAAGGCTCGGCAAGTTTTTCGCCGCCGGCAACGTTAACGACAGCTACTTCCGGAGCAAATCCCTCAACGTGTTCCGCCTCCTTATTGAGCAAACTTTGAGGTATAAGCATAGGAAAATAAGCGTTTTGATGCCCCGTAGCTTTAAAACGGGCGTCAAGTTCTTTTTGAATATTCTCCCAAATTGCGTATCCGTAAGGACGTATAACCATGGTTCCCTTTATCGGACCGTAATCTACAAGCTGGGTTTTAAGCACTACGTCGGTATACCATTGAGGGAAATCGACGTTGATATCGGCTATTTCTTTTACAAATTGTTTATCTGCCATATTTTAGCTCCCGAACATTTATAAAACATGATATAAGTATAGTTCAACCATTGTTTAAAGTCAACAAAAAAGCGAGTCCGAACTTGACGGACTCGCTGCAAAATCAATATAAAAACGTTAGTCTTCTTTTTCTTCCGCTACTATTGTAAGCGTTACCGAGCTGGAATTGATTTCTTTTGCTTTATCGAATTTTACAACCGTGATTGTTCCCGCAGAAACGGTGAAAACGTATTCTCCCAAAACGTCGGGTTGATACCAATTGGAAGCCGAAGCAAGACTTTTAGCGTAAGCTACGGGAGCAATTGTTTCGCTTGCCAAGTTTACGTAGTACGCAACGCTGCTTGCCGTATAATACAATATGTCTCCTTCGATTCTGTTGAAAGTTATTTCCGTACTGTTTTGAATCGGATCCAAAATTACTTTGGGGTTATTTATATCGTCCGTAGTTACAAAGATGCCGTACAAGGAAGGACTGGTATGTTCGGGGTCTTTAACGGTATAAACGAGTTTGTCTTTCCAACCGAAAGACGCGGAAGGAGCTGTCGTAGCCAAAACAATCTTATCCTTGTTTTCCGCATTGGTCGCATAGAATAAATTGATATCGTCCAGACTCGAATCGGTAGAATCTTTTTTAGTATAATATACGTAACCGTCGTTAACGGATTTGATGGTATATGTAATGTGAGCTTTATCGTGTCCTTCGAGTTTTACGTTTTCTACAATCACTTCGTTTTCTGACGCGCCGGCGGCAAACTTACAAATAGAACCGTTTTCGTCGAGATAGAACACGGCGTTTCCGTATATATCGAATTTATCGCCCGTTATAGATTTTACGATTTCCTTGTCGGTTTTCGCAAGCACGTCCAAACTGTGAACCGCGCCGTCCATAACGTAAGTAGCGTACAATTTTTCTCCGACCTTGGAAAGCATTATTTTAGCCGCGTTATTTGTAAACGTAAAGTGCTGCTGAGGGTCGCTTCCGTCGAGTTTGTAGCTTGTCAAAACAAGTTGATTAGTCTGAGCGTTTCCGCCCGCGGTCAACTCGGTGTTAGGCGTTGTTATATAAAGTCTGTCGTCAAAAATAAATATTCCGTTTAAACCGACTTCGGCGGTATTTCCAGAGTGATAGAAATTAGGAACGACTATTTGGGCTTTCTCTTTTACAAGAGAGGCGATTTTTTTGGTTTTTTCGCTAGACGTTATAGTTTCTTCGTGTACTGCGAACAACGCTTCCAAATCGGCGACCTTGATACGCGCGATAGCTCCCGCGCGAGCTTCGACGTTTACGTAAGTGTTTTCCGCAGAAACGCTGCTTTGATATCCGTTTACGTAATAAATCCAATCTCCGTATTTAACGGCAACGCCGCCGTTACCTTCGACTTCGCCTTTTTCCGGCATTTCTACCGGCGTAAATTTCTTGTTTCCGTCGCAGGCGGTAAGCAAAACCGCAACCAACATAACGAGAACAACGACAAAAATAAACGTTTTTTTCATTGCTGTGTTTTTGAACATTATAAACTACTCCTTATGTAGATACTACATAGGCTTTAATTATAAATCAAAATAATCAAAATTGCAACAGTTTTGACGTATTGTTTAAACGTTATAGCCGTTATTTATACTTTCAGACTGCCGCTATAATTATTGCGTTGACGTTAAAACGCACGTCAACGCAAAGTTGAAAATCAAACCGTTTCGTTAAGCGCGGAAATCTGTCCGGTATCCGCGTCCTGAAACAGCATCCAAAACGAAACGGGCGCATTGTCGACAAAAATAAAATCTTTGTCGCTGAATCCTTCCTGTTCGGCGGGCAGTCCGTAGCAAATATATCGTATACTTCCCCCGCTTTGCAGTACGCCCAAAACGAAATACTTGTCGCTTGAAGGAAAATCTATACGCACGAAAAAAGAATCCTTGTATTTTCTTATCAACGGATAATACGGCGGAAACTGCATAAAAACTTTGGTAATTTCGTTTTTAACCGATTCGTAATATTTACTGCTTCCGCACGCGGCGTAGTAACGTTCAAACGCCTCGCTATAGTCGTGAACGCTTTTGTACCTTTCGTCGGCTTTGATTTTGAATTTATCGACTTCGGCTCCGTCGTAATAGTTCTGCGTAGAAGCTACGAATTGTTCGTACGCGGTAGAATCGCCCTGCTCGTTTTCGAATCCCGGCTGAGTCAAATTTTCCATTTGTCTGTACAACACGTCGCAAATCGAATTGTCGCCGACGTAAGAACGGGCGACTTCGTAACACTTATCTTCCTTTTTAACAAGCAAACAGCCTACTTTATCCAACTTCTTTTGAGGAATAGAAAACGCGGCGTTATTAAGCGTGGAAAGTTGCATCGCCAGCCGTTCCGAACCGAAGCCGAGCAACAGCCACCACTCTCCGAACGCGCTTGCGTCCGCATTTGTTACAAACGCCGTAACGTCGGTTACGTCTTGCGAATTGTTTACAAGTTTTACCATACCGCACAGTTCTTTATTACGCGCGGCAAAACGTTTGTCGGTTTGCTGCAAAATAAGTATCCGCTTGAGTAACATTGATTGCTCCTTAAAAAGTTTTACAACAATATTAAACTACGTTTATGCCGATATAATGCAAACTTGCGTCGAAAATAGATTTTTTTTGTCAAAATAAATAAAATAGTTAATCATATTTCTGCTATTGTATAAACTTAGTATTTATGTTACAATGAATACTATGAAAAATTTACACAAGATATTTTCAATCAACAACCCGAAAAACGGAGAACTGTCCTTTTCCTATGCTTTCAAAACTTCGGCGAAACTTTGTAACGAACAACAGAACAAAAAAGCTAAAAACAGCGTTTGTATCGTATATCACGAACCGTACGACGAAAACTACGCTATCGACGAAGCCGTAAAAGAGACGGAATCAGAATATCCAAAAGCAGAATTCGTTAAAATAAAAGACGGCGACGACGGCGTTAACAATATATTAAATCTTAAATCGATAAGTAAAAAATTCGCCGAAAACACTCCGTCCGAAATCAAAACGGGCGTTTTAGACAAAGGACTTTTGAAATACTTGATTCCGGCAATTATAAGCGCGGTATTGGAGCTACTTATAGCGGCGGCTCCGACATTCTTTTTCGATTTGTTCAACTTGCAGTTCGCAGATAACAAGCCTCTTTACGTTTCCTTATTCGGACTTGCGTTATTGGCGTTTTTAACTGCAATCGCGCTTTTGACCGCCAAAATTATCAAAAAAATAAACAAAAGCAATTTTGAGATAAATATGAAAAATTTCAGTTTATCTATGATAGACACGACAAAGCTTACGCAAAAGGATTTCCGTTACGATAATAGAAATACTGTTTTTTTGATATGGCAGGCGAGTTATAACAGCAAAAATAAACTTACGTGGGATATATTTAACAAGTATATCGAACTTGCGCCTCCGAAATATAAAATAACCTGCATAATATTAAAACTCGGTTCTAACTTATCCGAACTATCAGCCAGACAAAGCGTTGAAGAAGATTTTAAAAACGAAACGAAAAAATACAAATCCTTAACGTCTTTCGTATCCGGATATTGTCTGATTCCTTTAAACGAATCTCAGAAATTTCAGCTTATAGACGAATTGGAAATTAAAAATATACCGACAATGTATATGATGCTCGGCAGAGACCGCATATACTCTTTTAACGGCAACGCGGAATCATATTCCGCCGAAGAAATAAACGGAATTATAAACAAAATAAATTCAATGCTGAACGACAACGGCATTACGCGGGAAGAACTGAGTTTTATAGTATCGCTTTTAGCTTCACTTGCGAGACTTTTCGTATTTGTAAACGATAATCTGTCCGAAAAAGAACTTTTTGACGTAACGCTTTTGAACGATTTATACAAACGTTTCCGCTGCGTTAACAACGAAGACAAACAAAAAGCTTTATTCGACTCAATGACTTATATTTGGAGAAACTGCCGTAACGAACTGGTTACAATTTCCGAAAAAGAATACTGCTTATTGTCCCGTGCAAGCCAAGACGCACAAAGCGTAAACACAGAACCGATAAAATCGGCTATCGAAAGATTTTTACGTTTAACGAATCTTTTGCATTTAAAAGATAAAAACGAGCTGTATTCCAAAGCAGCTTTCGAACTTAACGTCCTTGTGCAAAAAATAATACAATGGACCAAAAACAATAAACCGCATTTGTTCGCCACCCACATAACCGATAATTTCTTGGATATATTCAAGAACATTTTAAAACTTAACGCTCTAAACGGATTTTTCGTAGAAAATTACGCTCTACTCGAAGTGATTCACGAAACTTATACAAAAACGCAAGATAACGACAATAAAACGAAATTTAACGAATTCTATTTTTCCGACGAGGTAAAAACCGCATATAGACAAAACGCCGTTGTTTCACCGTCATTTGCGACAACAGTAAACAACAGCGGTTTGACCGAAAATTACGACGTTTGCGTACTCATGCACGAAACTTATCTAAATCGTTTTCTTTCAGTTTCGGAGCAAAAATTAAAAATGCAAACCGGCTGTCCCGATTGCCTTAAGTTTTTCGAAACAAATTCAAACGAGAACAACTACTACTCACTGTTGATACAAAACGGCGAAAACGACGTTATCGAATTTTATAAAGCGTTGAGTCGTATTTTGGAGTACAGCGTACAATCGACGATTTGCGCAAAATACTTTTTGATAAACGACGAAAACCCTTCTTCGGTTTTAAATATGCCGTTTACTATAGAGCCGCTTTCAATGGCGCTCAAAACAATTTTACACACAGAAGAAAGCGGCGAAATACTTGCCGCCATGTTTGACGACAAAACGACAGAACAAGAATTGCTGACATGCGCGATTTTGAAATGCGACGCGTTTTACCTATTGCACGACTTATACTCTATCCAAAATAAGAACAATCAAATAACGGCAACTCTTTCGCAGGAATCCAACATTTCCAATACCGCTTACAAAATCGCAGATATAATTTCTTATATCGAGCAGTTTAGCAAACATTACTTAGGCAAACCTTTTTCCTCTTTGGTAAACGTTTGCCGCAGAAAAAACGTTCAAACCGATTTGATTACAAAATATTTTTTGGGTATCTTGCGATTCAATATATTAGCAACAGACAATAAATACGTAACGGAATACTTGTCAGAATGCGAAATAACCGGACTGTCGTTACGCCCCGACGTATGCATAACTCAAAAATCTTTAACGGATATTTCTATGCTTTGTTATTCTGTAAAAACACATGCAAATTTGCCCGACGTTGCAGTCATGCTTTTAGACGGAATAAATCCGCCGGACGAACTTAAAAATCAGTATCAAGATTTCAAAGATTACATTTTATCTGAAAAACAGTACGAATTAACAAATAAAGAAACAGAAATAGCGTTTATCGACAAAATAGAAAAATACGATGCAAATATTTGTTATCTGATTTACACACAAATAACGAATAAAACGCCGGAAATGTTTAAATACGCGAATCGGTTAAGTTTTTCGCTTTTAACATCAAATTATATGAACAATGTATCGACGCTTATAAAAAGTTTAGAGTATTTAGACGCCGTTGAAATAACGCCAATGATTATAACTATTGACCTGGCGATAGGACGTTTAAATCTTTCAGAAAACAGTTTGCCGCAAAGTGCAGGCATTCTTTCAAATTATTACGCGTTTTACACCACATACTGCAATATACTTGATAAAATTAACGGCGAACAGTACTGTAAATCTCAAAAAATGGCGATAGAATTGAAACTGCAACAGCTGAACAGCATAAAAGCTGAAAATCTGCGCGAAAAACTGAGCGGAAACTATATGTTTATAGCGGAATACGCATTAAATATGATTTCACTGCTTGAAAACACCGCTCAACGCTGCCGTATTTCAGATACGCAATCCCAAAAAAGCAATACCCCGTTCGAATATATTATGACGTTCAAACCCGTGGTCAAAAAAGATTCCGAGAAATATATAAACGATGCGTATACTGAATCTATCAAATCAATCGTAGAGAAATCCGAATCGATAACCAGAGATAATCAACAAAAGCTCAATCAAAAAATCACAAACGATATTTTAGACGTATTACAAAATGAATTGTATCCGTTAAACATTGATGAACCGACAGAAACCGTTACGTTTATCGATAGAAACGAAATCAGAGCGCATATAAACCTTCTTACTAGGTTACGCCTGGCAAATAACCAATAAAGAAAATCAAAATCAAACCAGCCCCGAAAGCGTCTGACTTTTGAGGCTGGTTTTTAACATATAAGTAAGTAAAAAACTCTTATTCTTTAACCGATTTATACGAATTTTGCGACAAACTTTGAAAGTTGATTTTAGCGCTTATTCTATCCAAGATCGCTTTCATTGCCGTGTCGATTTCGCCGTTTTCGGTATAATCGCATTTCAAATAAAAATCCACGCGTTCTTGGTCTACCAAATAAGATGCATCCGAAGGCTTTTTGTATACGCCTATCGCGTATCCGCCGCGTTGACGTACAAGTTTCATACTTGGCACGTCGGTCAAACCGTCGCCGATGTAAACCATTTGGTCGAAAGGCACGACGCGTTCGTTGCGAGGCATATACATATTTAGTTTCGTATGTTCGCCAACGTCCTCCACGCCTTTGTTGATTCTGTACAAAAACTGCGTTTTACTCGTGTAGTTTATAGCGATACTGGGCCAAACGGGTTCGCCCTTATCGTCGTATAAATAGTCGCAGGCAAATACGTTGTAAAACTCGTCGGCGACGCCGCAACCCTCTATCATCGACTTTAAACCGCAGGATAAAATATAGTGCCGCACTTCCAGACCGAGTTTATCTCCGTAAGCGTTTATGCGTGAAAACCACTCTTTTACTCCGTCGAAAAACTGAACGTCCCGTCCCATATCCTTTAACGCTTCGGGAGAAAGACTGATGCGTTTTTCCTTAGCCTTGGTAGCCATAAGGAACATATACGCCAAAATATGGTCCATTTCGTATTTGTGCGCCAATTCGTCGCTCGTTTTCCAAAACTCGCCGGCAGTCATTCCGAGAGCGGGAATGAACGTAAATTCCTGCATATCTCTAGTGGACAGAGTGTTGTCGAAATCGTAAATAAGCGCAACGATAGGTTTGTTTGTCATATAATTAAATCTCCTGTTTCAATTTGAATATAACCGCGGTTTGCGGTTTTAACAAGACGTTGCTGCCCTGCGTTAAGTAATCGCCGATTTTAAATATAACTTCGCCCATTTCACAAGGAAGCGTTTTTTCGCCGTCCGTAGGATTGAACGCAACCGCGACTTCTTTCCCTCTAGTGTAACAAAGAACGCCGTCGTCCGAACAATGAATTACGGACAAGCTTTGGTCGGCTTGAAGAGCAGCGTTATCCGTACGAATTTTACTAAGCGTTTTTACGACGTTAAGTATAGACGACGAATCGGCTATTTGTTCGTTAACGCAAGGAGCTTCGGCTCGTCTGTCAACGTCGAGGTACAAATCTTCGCGGCGGGCAGAAGAAAAACCCGTATTGGGAGCGCCGCTATCCCATTGCATCGGAGTACGCGAACCGGTACGCTGAAAACCTCCTTCCTTAGAAATCTGAGGAAGATAACGCATGCCTATTTCGTCGCCGTAGTAAACAAACGGAACGCCGGGCAAAGTTAAAAGCATTGTAAAATAAAGCTTTACGCCGTTTTCATCCAGCGTTTCGGCCAAACGTATTTCATCGTGGTTGCCGCTTATAAGAGACATATAACCGCGCCCCTCGGTTTGTTTCAGTTCGTTAAGATACGTTTTTAACGTTTCGTCGGCGGACGCGTGCGAAGTCTTGCAGAAATAA
This sequence comes from uncultured Christensenellaceae bacterium, assembly GCA_910586905.1. Taxonomy (GTDB): domain Bacteria; phylum Bacillota; class Clostridia; order Christensenellales; family CAG-314; genus Fimimonas. Next base: position 9,169 of record CAJUIV010000005.1, on the reverse strand, counting down.
CTTTCGTTTACGCCGTTTACCACGTTTCGCGTTGCGTTACGCGTCAGTTTTCCGTGATGAGTAAGCACGAAATCGCAGTGGAACCCGGCTTCGTTTATCGCTTTAGGAGCGTTGCACCACTCGGAAACCAATACGGCTTCGGGATAATCTTTATCCAACATAATCCGCGCTTTGCGCCACAAAGATGCGGTTGCAGTTTTATCCTCGTCGTTTTTTACCAGACTATCAGCCATATCCACGCGGAAACCGTCGCACCCCTTATCCAGCCAAAAACGCATAACTTTAAGCATTTCATCGAAAGTCGCACGTACGCGGTCGTCCTCGTAACTTAACTGCCACTCGGGATGAGTAATTTTGTTGAAACCGTAGTTTAAAGCGGGCTGACACAAAAAGAAATTGAGCATATAGCAACCGTCTCGGTCGGCGTTTCCTGCAACGAGAGGGTAGTTAGGAGGACGGTTCCATACGCAATCAGTCCAGATATAACGGTCGGAATATTGGTTGCGAACAGTCAAGCGGCTTTGCTTAAACCACTCGCATTCATCAGACGTATGCCCGGGAACAAGGTCAAGTATCACTCGAACGCCCCGTTTATGAGCCTCGTCGAACAAACGATACAAATCTTCGTTAGTTCCGTATCGCGGCGCTACTTTATAGTAGTCCTGAACGTCGTAACCAGCGTCTTTAAAAGGCGAAAGATAACACGGATTTAACCATATAGCGTTAAAACCGATTTCTTTTACGTAGTCTAATTTACTTATAATTCCCTGTAAATCGCCAATTCCGTCGCCGTTACTATCGCAAAAGCTTTGAGGATAAATCTCGTAGAAAATTGCTTTTTTTAGCCAATTCGGCATATGGACTCTCCCATTGTAACTTAACTTATTTGCATTAAGTATACTATATATTTGTAATATTTACAATACATTTTTTATTTTAAGACAAATACGTTTTCGTTTTATAATAAACGGCTGCCGAAATAAGATTCGGAAGCCGTTGAAAACGACGTCAACTCAACTTTGAAGTTTCAGGCAAAGTTTCTTCGCTGGTTCGGACGTTTTGTTCGTTTTGCAAAACATCGTTTTGATTGCCGTTTGAACCGTCCGATTTTTCGCCCACTTGTTTTGAAGGAGAAACGAACTTAATCTTTTTGACGATACAATAAAAACAAGGTATAAGTACCAAAGTTACCAACGTACCGAGAAGCAAACCGCCGAGAACGACTATGCCCATAGGCTGCATAAGTTCGCTTCCTCTGCCTATTCCTATCGCAAGCGGCAGTAAAGCCAAAATCGTGGTGAGAGTTGTCATAAGAATAGGACGCAAACGCGACTTACAGCCTTCGACGACGGCTTCGCGAGGGTCAGCGCCTTGTTTTATCAGTTGGTCTATTTTATCAATCATTACTATCGCTCCGTTAACGATAACGCCCATAAGCATTATGATACCTACGAACGAAACGACGTTCAACGTAGTTCCCGTTATAACTAACGCTAAAAATCCGCCCGTGAAACTGAAAGGTATGGACATTATAACGATAAACGGTTTTACAAGCGACTCGAACTGACAAGCCATCACACCGTACAGCAACAAAAATGCCGCTATAAGAGAAACGACAAGTCCGTTCATCGCGTCAGTAAGATAGTACGATACGCCGCCTTCCTCGAACGAAACGCCGGAATACTCGGGATTAGACAAAACGTCAGCGACGGCTTCGTTGATACTTTTGTTGACGGTTCCCATATCCAACCCGTAGCTTTCGACGTCTACGGTAGTAACGAATTTACCGCCCTTTTTATTCACCACCGTAGTTACCGACTCCGTCGAATAATAACTACCGTCTTCGTTTTGCCGTAAAACGTCTTTGATTTTTATCGCGCCGTCGCCGTTAAAGCCTACGATAACGTCCAATAACGCGTTTAAATCGTCCTTGGTTGCGTCGGCGAACCGAACGTTTACGTCCTGTTTTTCTCCGTCGATTTCGACGTTCGCTCCTGCGTATCCCGACATACCGACGCGAAGAAGCAATACCGCGTTTTGATAATCTACGTTGTTTTGCGCGCATTTTTCTTTATCGAAAACAAACGAATACTGTTTACTTAGTTTAGGAGTATTATCCGTAACTGACTGTATACCTTTTACGTCTTGTAACTTTACGGCAACCGCTTCGGCGACTTTTGCAAGAGTATCTATATCGTCTCCGATTAAAGTAACGGATTGCCCTGCCATTTCGCCGGTTAGCTCTGCCACTACGCCGTCGATTTCGGAAACGCTTATATTTTTAGCGTTTAATTTGCTATCGACAAGCAGCCGGCGTATATCGTTTACCGTTTCGCCGGTTTTAAGCTTTTTGTTGTCTATATGTATACGGACAACTCCCGTTATATTCATAGGAAGCATACCTTGCTTGCCCACCGTATAAGAAGTATAATCTATTTTTTCGCCGTATTCGGAACGTACCAAATCGACCGCTTGCTTAGTAACGCCGTTAACGTCCTCAAGGGTTGCCGCTCCGTCGAAACGCAAATTGATTTCTATTATACCTTTATCAACGCTGGGAATAAAGTCCGTACCCGTAGTGAATACCAAACCTACGCTTCCTGCAAAAACCACTAACGCAATAACGCAAACCCAAACCCGTTTGGCAAGCGCTAACGAAAGCAATTTACCGTAACCGTTTTCCATTCGGTACAAAACGTTGCGTTTTCTTGCCGCTTTATCTACGCTCGGTTTATTCTTCACGCTCTTTTTGTTCTTTACTTTTTTATCCGTTAAAACCTGCGTATTGTCTTTCTGTGCGTCGGGTTCGATTTCGTTTACGATTGCAGTAGTTTCGTCGTACAGCGCCTTGCTTGAGCTGCGAGGTTCGTTTTCTTCGAACGTACCGACAAGAATTTTACGTCCTTGCTTATCTTTTTTGTAACGCGGACGCGGCGAGCGGCTGTATATCAAATGATACAAAGCGGGAATAACCGTTAGAGCTACGAACAGAGACATTACGATTGAAAACATTACCGCCCAAACCAAATCGTAAAATATTTCGCGCGTTAAACCTTTTGCGAACAATATGGGGAAAAACACGCAAATATTCGTAAGGGTGGAAGCAAGCAGCGACCCGGCGACTTCCCGCGTACCGTTCAAACAGCTATCGAAAACGCTTTCGCCCCTATCGCGGCATTTTGTTATGCTCTCTAACACCACGATACTGTTATCGACCAACATACCTATACCGACGGCAAGACCGCCCAAAGACACCAAATTAAGCGAAATGTTCATAGCCCAAAGTCCCAAAAGAGCTACCAGCACCGAAAGAGGCATCGTTACCGACACAACCAAAGACGAGCCGATTTTGCCGACAAACAGGTAAATTACCAATATCGCCAAAACGCCGCCGATTATAATGGACGAAAGCACGTTAGATATACTGTCGTTGATAAATTCCGCTTTATCGTCAAGCAAAGTTACGCTTCCTTGAACGTCTACTCCGGACATCACTTTTTTTATGTCGTTAACGACCTTTGCGGTATTCGCTCCCGTAACCGCGTAAACCTCTATAGTTACGGACAATTTGCCGTTATATTCTGCGTAGGCTTGATGCGTCGTTTTCTGTTCTACTTTTCCGACGTATGCCGCGGGTACGACAAGCCTTTCGGCGTTTTGAGTAAACTCGCATATACGCATAAAACGAACAGTATCCGGCGTTAAAGATATTCCCAAATCCGTATCGCCCAAATCGAGGCTGTCATACAAGTCAAGCAGTTCCGCATCGCTGAAAACGGTGTAAAGACCGTAAGAATAGTAGTTATCCGCCGCTTGACCGTCCGTCAAAACAAGTAAATTTCCGTCGTCGTCAATCAGCTTCTTGTCGCCATCGATAAGTCTGCCGAAACCGTTTACAAAGTACTCTTTATCGCCTATTTTAACTACGATTCTATTATCGCCGTTTTTTATCACGGCTTTTCCGTTTTTGTAAACAGCTCTGCGGTCCGCCGTAGTATCGTCGGGATTCTCGGCCTCGACATGCTTGAGTTTTGTTTCCGTCAGCACGCGTACAATGCTCTCTTTGATTATCACGCCGCCGTCGTTTTTAATGTCTTCGTTGAAATTCGGCAATCTTATAATACGAATAATCTGCGGCGACATCAACGCGGCGAAATCGTTGCCCTGCGTAGAATTTACGAATAAGGCAGCGTATTGCTCGTCGGAAATAACGGGCGACGGAACATCCTCTCCGTTTGCTATTTTATCCTCCGCTTCTTTAACGGTATTCACAATATTTTGATAAGCGACGGTATTTACCGAATCCGCAAATTTACAAACGTCCGCCGCTTGCTCTTCGTCGAAAGTTTTTCGCGTACAAGCATTCTCTCCCGACGTAACGCAGGATTCGTGTTTGCTTTGAGAATGCAGCAAATCCAAACCTTCAAACGATTGTTGCCGAATTTCAGCGGATATTACGTTACCCTGTTCGTCCTTTATTTCCACTTCTGCTTCGACTGTTCCCCCGTCTTGAAACAGCATCGCAAATTCCCGATACGAAATATCGTCGCCAGTCAAATTTCCGTCGCCGTTAGTATCCGCAACGGGGAAAATATTCCTAAACGCAACGAGCTTATCCCAATTTTCTTTGAGCGTTCCGTCCTTTGCCCCGCTTTGAACCCATTTAAGCAAATCGTACGACATATCAGTTTGCTCGGAAAGTTCACGCAAATCGTCGTCGTCCATACTCGTAAACTGGTCGTTTTTAACCAAATTAACGTCAATCGTATGCCACATAAGACGCAGACTTTGACTGCTGTTTTCCCGCACCAACGTCATCAAAGATTTTACGCCCGACAAAGCGTTTTGACGTTCCGCAAGCTCTTCGTAAGTTTTACCGTCCGTTTCGTCGATAACTTTTTTTGCATCCAACGCTTTTTTAACGTAGTCGTTAAATTCGCCGAGCGTACAATTCGCATACGTTTTTACAGCAGTTTGCATAGCCGCAAGAGAAGATATAGCGCTCGCGCCCAAATCCATAACGACGGGCAGCCGCATGATTTCCAACACGCTTTTAGCGTCGGAGGCGTTGCGTATCGAAACGACCGAACCGTCTTGTAAAACGGTACCCAAAGGTAAATCCAAATTTTCCTTAGATAGAGCCTGTACGATAGCCAAAGCGGTTATATCAAGCCCCTCGAGAGCGGTAATTTGAATTTGTTTTTCGGGGCTTCCCAAAGCGTTGACCGAGCCTACGCCCTCTATCGCGCGCAATTTTTCCGTTAAGACTTTGGCGTCCCTAGCCAATACGTCCAAATCGTTGTTATCGTTATATATGGCTACTGTCGCAGCCGCCGTGCCGTTCATATCGATTTTTACGAAAGACGGTTCTCCGCAGCCCTGAGGAAACGTAACCGTTTTAAAAGTATCCTCTATAGCGTCTATCTTTTTGTCTAAATCGACGCCGTATTCGAACGTGAGAATAGAAACGGAAACGTTATCGTAAGAACGCGTTTCCAGTTCGACGATACCCGGAATCGTTTGCAAAGCGTTTTCAAGAGGAGCCGTAACTCCGTTCTCCACGCTCTGCGCCCCCGCTCCGGGATATATTACGGTTATACCCATCATCGGCATCTTTATATCGGGAAGTAAATTCGTCGACATATCCAACGTAGCTAAGACGCCTACGGACAAAAGTATAACTACCAACACGCAAATAGTTACAGGGCGTTTTATAGAAGTTTTTATCAACGATTTCATAACATACCTCCGCGCAGTTAAACAATTAAAGCGTTTTTACTTATATACGTTAATTATACCTAAAACGTTTCGATTTGACAATATGAGCAAAGGGTTTACTGCGGTTTTTTACAACAAAAGTCCCTCGAAATTTAATCAAGGGACTTTTAAACAACCTAATATATGCCGCCGTTAATCGATACTGATTGCGTGCTTGGATTCTTCCTTTCTTTCTTTGGGAACGGTTACAAGCAAAACGCCGTTTTCGTATTTTGCTTTGATTTGCTTTTCGTCTACGTCGCCCATATAAAAACTACGCGAACAGCTCATGGCGCGCTCTTTGCGAATATAACGCGCGCTGTCCTCGGAAGCCTCCTTTTTGGCGGAAATCGTCAAGTATCCGTTTTCGAAATTCAGCGCGATGTCTTTCTTTTCGAAACCGGGCATTTCAACGTCGAGAGCGTATTCTTTTTCGGTTTCCTTAATATCGGTCTTCATAAAAGAACTTTCCTGATCTACGTAAAAAGGACGGAAAAAGCTGTCGAAAGCGTCGTCGAGCAAGTCGTTGGTTCTGTGCGTAATATAATTTTTCATAATTTAATTCTCCTTACATTTTAGTATATTAAAGATAAAGCCGAGGCGTTACGTTTCTTAGCAGTCTTGTCAATATTTTGTTAGCACTCTTTTGCTTTGTCTGCTAATATTATACCACTTATTATAGATTTGTCAACGGGTTTTTTTATAATTTTTACAATTTTTTCATTTTTTTATACTTTAAAAAGCGCGAATTTGAACAACTTAAAATTTTTGTTATATTTATGTTTTAAATTGTCAAAATTCAAATGGATTAACGGCTGTTTTTTACGGACAAAACGTCAATTTAGTTACGTAGTGTTGCAAAGCCGATTGCGATATGATATAATTTTTAAAGGTATACTCTTTTTTCTATCACCACGTAAAACGCTTGGAGGAGCTAATGGACGAAAAAGAACGCATCGAAATAAATGTTAAAAACGAAGAAGTCGTTGCGGATTCCGCTCAAACGGAAACGTCCGAACCGAGTTCTCACGCTCCGCAAACGGCCGAAGTCGAAAATCCGCGCAAAAAATCTCACGTCTGGATAGATATTTTTTGCGTAATAGCCATAGCGCTCAGTTTATTTTTAATGTACCAGCTTTCCCGCACCGCTTCGGGAGGCGACGAAAAATCTTTCGCCGAGGTTATGCGGAACTTAAACGTAAAATATCTTTTGCTTGCTATCGTAACTTTACTGGGAGCGATATTTTTGGATTCGATGAAGTATTTTGTAATAATGAAAGCCACCACTTCCAAAGCTCGCTATCCGGTAGCGCTAAAAGCGGGGCTGCTAGGCAAGTACTACGACGCGATAACTCCTTTCGCGTCCGGCGGACAGCCTATGCAAATATACTATCTTCACCGTAAAGGTCTTAGCGGCGGCGAAAGTTCGGGAGTTATTTTTATAAAATTCGCTTACAACATAAGTATGTGGCTGACCATTTGCTGCTGTCTTATGGCGTTTAACCGCGGCGCGCTGGACACATACGTGGCAGACTGGGTACAAAGACAAGTTTTCGTCGTAGGCGGATGGATAGGATTTGCCATAAATTGTTTTTTACCTCTTTTGATACTATCGTTCGTAGTCTTTCCCAAAATGACCGGCGCGCTTGTGCGCGGAGTTTTAAATATAGGAAGCAAACTTAAAATCGTAAAAGACAAGGAAGCTACGCTGGAAAAAGCCAAACGAATAGTCAACGAGTTTATCTCCGCATTCGTAAGTATGGTGCGCAAGCCGCTTTACTCGTTCGTGCTGATACTGCTTTGTATAGGCGAAACGCTGCTTACGATGACGCTGCCCTATTTGGTTGTTTTGGCGATGGCGGGAAATTCGGTAACGCCAAGTTTCGATTTGATGCTTGCGATTATGACGCTGAACGTGTACGTTTCTATGAGCGTAACTATAATACCTACGCCGGGAAACTCCGGAGCGATGGAAAACGCGTTTATGCTTACGCTAACCAGCGTTGCCGAAGGCATACTGTTTTGGACGGTATTCAGCTGGAGATTTTTATCATACTACAGCTACATTTTGATCGGTCTTGTTATGACTATCGTACAAATGATAAAAATAAACAAACGCAATCGCGGCAACCGCGCAAAAGCGAAATAAATACTTGTGATTCATCAAAAAAAAAAGCGCTCTTACAAAAGAGCGCTTTTTCTTTTTTTCAGACTAATCTTTCAACATTTTATTACGTCCGTTTTGTTCGCCTTTTTACAAAAAAAAATTACCGCCGTTCTCGTCCGGTTAAATATAATTATACGGCAAAAAAATCGATTTTATCATTAAGAATAAGCGCTGCGAAATTTTTTATCTTAAAGGCGGATAGTAAACTCTTAAACAATCGCCGCAGAAAAATTAAAAACCCCGTTGTGTTTTTTATTGAAATTCTTTTGCGTTTTTCGATACAAAATAGTATTAACACGTATATTTTTTACGCCGAATTTTAGTATATATCATATACGACAATATTCCAACTAATTAAAAACACGGTGTATACGCCGTGGCGTAAAATGCAGAATATTGGTAATATATATATAAATATGATAAAATGAGTGAACTTGTTGTAGACATCGTTAAAGAAGGAGATAAATTTTACCCGATTTGTCCTTGCTGCCGCAATAAGTTGAAGTATGTTTATCAACGTATGTGTTTGAAATGCGGACAGATTTTAAGTTGGTATGTTTATTACTTTCTTTATCTGGAAGATATTTAAGCGGGCTTAAGTCTGGACGCCGCACGCCTTAGCGCAAAAGCGCATTTGCTTTTGCGCGCTTTGTCTTGCAAAAAAACATCTTGCCGTAGAATAAAAACGACATAAAATAGTATGCCGTTTTTTAAAATTTCAACCCCGTCAAATGCGTCGGTATTATGTTATTTAACGCGTCCCTTACAAATAAGTAATCTTGGTTTCGGTATTCGCATCCCACCAGTCCGTCCGCATCGTAGAGATATCTCAATTCTTTTTCGGAAGTGCCGTCCTTGTACGTCCTGTTCTCGCCCAATATCTTGTTGCCGTCTAAGTAGTATCTTGTGTTTTCTCTTCCCGTATTTTTGGCGCAACGCTCTCCGTTTACGTCGTATTCGTATATTGCAATACCGAAAATGCAAGAAGCTGTTACAGGCGGTTTTATCCGCGCTGCAACAGCCTCCCATTATAGATATTATTATGGGCTCCGACAAATATTCATTAAATCATATATAACACTATAATTTTGCAACAAAATCATTATTCTTTTGTCCAAGTCTAAAAGCTATCGATACTGTCAAGATAAGAAAACGGCACAGAAACAACTTTCGCCGTATCTGTGCCGTTATTTATTGTCTCAAGAAAACCACCGGATAGTCCGGTGGTTCGGTGGAGGTTTACCG
>CAJUIV010000004.1 GCA_910586905.1 uncultured Christensenellaceae bacterium | reverse complement strand
GTAAACCTCCACCGAACCACCGGACTATCCGGTGGTTTTCTTGAGACAAAAAAGAGCGGACGTTCGTCCGCTCTTTTTTTAGAGTACGCTCATTTCGCGTATGTTTTGCTGGTGCCGATGGCCGGACTCGAACCGGCACGGATGTTACTCCGAGGGATTTTAAGTCCCTTGCGTCTGCCTATTTCGCCACATCGGCAAATAAAATATTAAGTTAAGGCGAAATACTATCAATCAACAGTCAAACCGACATCGATACGGACAGCGAAATTTCGTCCGTCCGGTAAGAACTTCGCCGCAAAATCATATTTCGTCATATTAAGTTACAAAGTGCAAAATTGCAAAAAAGCAATTTTGCACTTCGCTTGGAGGCACCACCCAGATTCGGACTGGGGGTGAAGCTTTTGCAGAGCTCTGCCTTACCACTTGGCTATGGTGCCACAACGACCTAATCTATTTTAACAAAAACTATTAAAAAAATCAACAGTTTTATCAAAGTTTTACTACAAATATATGCTCGGTCAATAAAAATAGTTTTCGTTTTTATAATAAAAGCTTTTTTTGATTAGTATCGCTGCGGTAAGCCAAGTATAACAAACGTTCAACGGTACTAGGTACGGATATGGACAGTTAACAATTAAGTATATAATAATTCGCACGAAGCAACACCCAACGGCGCCTGTTGGCAAGGATTTAACACAGACAGATTGATATTTAACGGAACGCAAACGAGTATAGACTGTTCGCACGAAAATTCCGTAGCGACAACTATGCCGCAATTCTGCGCGAACGGACTAAAAAACAAATTTACGCATACCGGCAAGTTTTATTTTATCAACACAAACACTTCCGAAATATTTACTGCAGAATTCAACTATAAAAACGATAAAGTAAAATACATATTCGGATACGAATACGATAATAATTGTTTTTATGTTTACGCCGGTTAGTAAAATCACACCGTTTCTCTATATCAAGTAGGCAACGGCGTAATACGCGCACGCGTATATTACACAGAGGGCGAATGCGACATTTATTTCGAACATATGCTCAAAAGCGGCACGTAAAAATCGACTTTTAGTCAAAGGAAAATCGAACACAAAAGAGAAACGATTTTTTACACCGCTTTTAGTAACCTAGCAAGAAGTTATTAGAATAAACCAGAACTAAAAAATCCGATGAAACTATAGGAGTAAATAAGTTTTTACCAAAAGATACCTATAAAAATCTCAACTCGTTTAACTTCAGCGAAAATACGGTTCTAAAATATTTCGTCAAAAAAAAATCCGCTGACGCAAGCTATCAAAGCGCATACACGTTAGAATTTACGCAAAAAGACGATTGTGCGAGATACTCGGTATAAATTCTTACGTCATATCGTTGACATACGACGCGAAATTCACCGAAGGGCAAGTAGGAATTCAAGTCGATTTGGGATAAATTATTAAAGTAAAACTCCCAGAAGTCGAAACGTCAAACAGCGATATTATAACAGGCTAATTTAATGAATTTAAATATAAGCAAAAGTGCGCAGTTGATAACGGTTCATTCAATTTTAAATAATGCCGGTTTATATATTTTACGTTTACACAGACTCCAGAATATTAAACAGCGGGAATTTCGGCTTAATACGGCGACGGAGCCGTATTAACTTACAGGACTTCGCAAATCAAATCGATATATATTTTTGATTCAAATACATCGGCTGATAATTTTATCGTCCGATTTTTTTATGAATAATAAAAAGACTGCAGACAATTTTCTACAGTCTTCACTAATATTTCTTCTATTCTACACTCAATACGTAATAATATAAAGGCTGTCCGCCGTAATGAAGTATAAATTCGATATCGGAATGTTTTTCCTGCAATTTATCTACAAAAGCCTCCGCTTTATCTTCGGGAACATCCGCTCCGTAGTAAAGCGTAACCACTTCTTTGTCTTCGGTAAGCATACCTTCGATTAAAGCCGTCGTAACTTTTTCGATATCTTTGCCTGATGTAACTATACTACCTTTATCTATACCGATTATATCGCCTTTTTTGATTTTTAAATTATCTATAACGGTATCGCGCACGGCATACGTAACCTGACCGGCGTCTATTCCGACAAAAGCAGTCGTCATATTCTCCAAATTTTCGGACAAAGAAGCGTCCGGACTGAAATTAAGCACTGCGGCAAGCCCCTGCGGGATGTCCTTGGTTTGAAGTACGAATATATTTCGATTTTGAACTAAAGTACGCGATTGTTCGGCGGACAATATAATATTTTTGTTGTTTGGTAAAATAATTATATTTTCAGCGTTGATCTTACGCGCGGCGGATGCTATATCTTCCGCCGACGGATTCATAGTCTGACCGCCTTCTATAACTTGGTCGACAAGTAAATCTTTAAATATAGCCGCAAATCCGTCGCCCGAACATACTGCAAGCAATCCGATAGGCTTGCGTTCCGCTTCGTAACGGGCGCGAAGCTGACGGTTCTGTTCCATCATATTTTCGATTTTGACTTTATCGAGTTCGCCTAACGTTAAAGCTTTTGATAGCGCTTTGCCCGGGTTGTTGGTATGAACGTGAACTTTTACCAAAGATAAGTCGCCTATGCAGATAACGGAATTACCGATTTCGTTTAAATATTCGCGCAATTTGTCGATATCCGTTACCGTCGTACGCTTTTTAATGTTAGTTATAAAGAATTCGGTACAATATCCGAAATCCAACTGTCCTAAACTTTCGTAATCTACGACAAGCTCGTTATCGTCGGGAAAAGCAGAATCGATAGATTGAGGTTTCGTAACTTCGGCAACACCGTATTCTTCGGCGCCGGTAATTTCTTGGTCAAGATAACCCATAATGAGTCCCTTGAACAAAGTTATCAGCCCGAATCCGCCGCTATCGACAACTCCGGCGCGTTTTAACACCTCCAACATATCGGGAGTCTGCGCCAAAGTTTCTTCTCCTTTCTGCAAAACCGCCTCCATAAGTTTTTGAATACTTGTAGTACGTTTTGCCATATCGATAGATTCTTCCGCCATAGAGCGAATAACCGTCAAAATGGTACCTTCCTTAGGCTTACTTACTGCGCGGTAAGCGAGTTCGGCGCCCTCGCGAAGACCTTTTGCAAACGTGCGAGCATCGCACTCCTCCTTTTGCGCTATGACGTTGGAAAAACCTTTTAAAATTTGCGATAAAATGACGCCGGAGTTTCCTCTTGCTCCGCGCAACGCGCCCTTGGCGAGTTTATCGGAAAATTCCGTCATCGAAGTGCTGTTTAAAGAATTTATTTCTTTGACGGCCGACATCATCGTCAAAGACATATTAGTTCCGGTGTCTCCGTCCGGAACGGGAAAAACGTTTAATGCATCAACTTGCGCTTTGTTTACTTCCAGCATTTTACCGCCTGCAATAAACATACGTTTCATTACGGACGCGGTAATATGCGTAGTGCTAGAATGTGCAGAAGCCATGATTATATATATCCTCTCGATTTCGCTAAAGTAAATTATGTTTACAGCTTAACGCCGACGACGTGAACGTCGATAGAATCGACAATCATACCGGTAAAATGCTCTAAGCCGTATTTTACGGTTTTTTTCAAGCTGGACGAAACTGCCGAAACGGGAAGACCATATTTAATTTTAACAAATAAATCGACGAAAATTCTGTCGCCTTTGGTTGCAATCCGTACTCCGCGGCTTTTGCCGTTACGCTTGAAGATGTCCGTAACCGAATCGGAAAAACTAAAAGGCACTACTTCGACTACGCCGTAACACTCGGTGGCGAAGTGTCCCGCTAAAGACGCGATAACGTCGTCGGACACGGTAATTGCTCCGTACGAATTTTTTGTACGCAATGCCATTTCGATTTTCCTCCAATACTATATTTACTCTAATTTTACCGCAAAATATACTTTTTAACAAGCAAATTTACACTAAATTAACAATAAAACTAAAATAAAGACTATAAAAATACATTATTTATTTTTTTTATACTATTTACTTGCCAAAACAAATAAAAAATGCTAATATAGTATAGCATTATTTTTAGCAAAATTATTCTACTTACACGGAGGTGTAATCATGTCCAAAGTATGCGCTATATGTGGAAAAGGCAAAATGTCAGGTAACAAAGTTTCTCACTCCAACAGAAAAACACCCAAGACCTACAGCGCCAACTTGCAAAAGGTAAAAGTGGAAATAAACGGAAAAGAATCCACGGAATACGTTTGCACCCGTTGCATCAGAACAGCAAATAAAGAAAACTGATTTAATCGTTGTTCAAACCCCGACTCAAAGTCGGGGTTATTTTGTTAAATCTATAATTTACGCGGTTTTCGTCGAACGTATATTTACAGTTCAACATAAATTATACTTGGATTCTTTCAAAAACCGCTCTTCTGCGTAAACCTTATATTTGATATTGCATTTGAATTTTAAATATGATAAACTATTTAAACAGAGGTATGCTTATATGTTAAATACAATATCTGCGGCGATAGGTAATACCTGGTCGCTGCCGTTCGAAAATCCGTTTATTATATGGTTTCAAAGTTTAGGAGGAACAAACGGATATTTTCACTACTTTTTATATCATTTGATGAATTTTATCAGTATGTTCGGCGAAGAAATGATTTTGGTCGGAATCGTCGGTCTACTCTATTGGGGAATTGATAAAAAAGGCGGAGAGCAAGTCGGATTCATTATGATATCAACCACACTTGTAAATCCGCTTATCAAAAATATAGTTTGCAGAACGCGCCCGTTCGACAGCGAAGCGGGAATACACAATTTCCGCGACGTATCAGGTTACTCTTTTCCTTCGGGGCACTCTTCCGGCTCGTCCGCAACTTTTATCGGAACAACCGTAACGTACAAACAAAAGGAAATGAAATGGCTGATTTCAATTTCAGTTGTTATTCCGCTTTTGGTAGCACTTTCCCGCACTTACCTTGGAGCGCACTATCCTACCGACGTTATATGCGGTCTGGCTTTGGGCGTAGGAATGGTATTCCTCGTTCGAACGCTTTACAAATTCGTTTCCAATAAATATTTTATTTACGGCGGTTTTGCCTTAATCGGCATCGCGGGCTTTTTCTACTGTACTACCGACGACTATTTTACAGCCTACGGTTTGCTCATCGGTTTTATTTGCGGAATTATATTCGAAGAAAAAGTTACAAAATTCGAAAACACAAAAGTTTGGTGGAGAATCGTTTTGCGAGTATTGATAGGAGGAGCGCTGTTTCTAGGTTTAAACGAAGGAATAAAACTGCCGATAAAAGCAATTTACCCCTCTTATAAAGACAATTTTTGGTTCGAAAGCATTTTCCGCGTATTAAGATACGCTATAGTTACCTTTTTGATGATTGGCGTTTATCCGCTTTTATTTAAGCAAACGGAAAAATTATGGAAAAAACTCGGTTGGCTAAAAATGCAAAATATATCCGACGAAACGATTAGCGAAAGTACGGCAACGATAACCTTAGACGCGCCGAGAAAAAATATTATAGGAATAGTCGGATTCGCATTGTCCTTCGTTATCGGTTTTGCGGGACTGATATTATCCGCTATAGGATTAAAAAAAGCGTTGAAAAATAATTTCGACGGCGAAAAACTATCCGTTGCGGGAACGGCTATAAGTTGCGTATGGATAGCCTTATTCACGATTTGCATGATTGCTTTGATTTCTTTTACAAAAGGTAAACCCATACTTTAATGTGTAAAAAGCGGCGCGTAAGCGCCGCTTTTTATATACTCTCTGTAGTATTAGGATTACGGGTTTATTATTTTTTCCCTATAACTAATTTACCTAAAATCAATTTCAAAAAACCGCCTATTATGTTGGGTAACTTGATACATACTATTTTGTTTTTCATATACCGCTCCAAATATTTTTTGTACAATATATGACTGATTTTTACAAAACGTTACACTTTTCGCAATTCGTCTATGGCTTCTTTTCGATTTTTCGCAAACATTACCGCATTTCCCGCTACAAGTACGTCGGCCCCCGCATTGATAACGGATTTGGCGGTTTGAGCGTTGATTCCACCGTCAACTTCTATTAGAGTATCGGGGAAAAGTTTGCGAGCAAGCTTTATCTTATCTAAACTGCTTTCGATAAAACTTTGTCCCCCGAATCCCGGTTCGACAGACATAACGAGTATCATATCGAACAAGCCTTTGTAAGGGATAAGCTCTTCTACTGCCGTTCCGGGTTTTACCGATATACCGACTTTCTTACCGCACGACCTGATAAGCTCGGCGGTTTTCTTAACGTCTTGAGTCGCCTCCAAATGAAACGTTATTATATTGGCGCCCGCTTCGGCAAATCGAACTATATATCTGTCGGGATTAACAATCATCAAATGCACATCCAAAGGAAGAACTACGCATTTACGTATGCTTTTAACAATCGGCATACCGAACGACATATTGGGAACGAACTCGCCGTCCATAATGTCGCAATGAATCCAATCCGCTCCGCTCTTTTCCAAAGACTTACACTCTTTTTCAAGACGCGCAAAATCTGCGGACAATATAGACGGACTTACGAATATTTTTCTCATAATTTGATTTCTCCGTTAAAAAACACTCGTTTTCGCCCAATGACAGAATGAACGAAAACTTAAGGAAAAGTTTTTTATAAACATATCATAGCTTAACTTAAAAAGTCAAGCGTTTGGAAATTCATCACCTATACCGCAAACTTTCTCGTTCGACAAGTTCGTTATACTCCTCAACGTAACGCTCGTATCTTTCTTTGAAAATTGTGCCGTTATTATATGCGTTTCGTACCGCGCAATCAGGTTCTACGGTATGAGTACAGGAAGAAAACTTACAGGCGCTTGAAAGTGTTACGAAATCGTCTAAATAAAGCCTTAAATCCGACGAATCGATATCTGTCAAATCGCATAAAGAAAATCCGCACGTATCCGCCAAATAGCCTTCGGAAAGTTTACGCAGAGTTATTTGCCGCGTAGTATGCGTACCTCTGCCCGTTTTGTCGGACAGATTGCCTACTTTTCCCCCGAAATCGGGAATTAAAGCGTTAAGCAGCGACGTTTTGCCGACAGCCGACTGTCCCGCGAAGCAAGCCACTTTGCCGTCATTTAAATAATCGCGCAAAAATTTTACGGTTTCGTCGAAAGCGGATACGCATATAACGTCAGTTACGCTTTCGTAGTTTTGCCTAGCTATTTGTAAAAGATTGGACGATAAATCCGATTTATTGACCACTATAACAGGCTCGATTTTCTGCTGAAAACAGTTTATAAGTACTTTATCCGCCAAATAAAAATCGGGTTCCGGTTCGCAAGCCAATACTATGAAGCAAACGTCAACGTTGGCTATTTCGGGGCGAGAAAGCTTGTTCTTTCGCGGTAGAACGTCGCAAATAACGCCTTTGCCTCGTTTTATTTCTTCAAAAGTTACTGCGTCGCCGACTATTACGTCGCTTTGGTTATACCTAAACTTTTTCGGCGAAAAGCAAACGTAATTAACGTCGTTTTCGTCCGCAACAGTAAACACGCCGCCGACTGATTTGATTACGACTCCTTTTTTACTTTTCATACGAACCTTCCAAATATCTTCTGCGAAGCTGTCCGCAAGCGCCTTCGATATCTTGTCCCATCGTTCTGCGTCTTGTAGCCGATATTCCAAGTTTATCTAAATATTTAATAAATTTCTTCAAATTGTTTTCGCCTGTTCCTTTTAGCCCCGTTTCTTTTACGGGATTAAGGGCTATAATATTTACGTGAGCAGAAATCCCCCTTAAATGCGAAGCCAATTTCAAAGCGTGCGAATAAGAATCGTTTTGTCCGTCAATCAAAGTATACTCCGCTATGATACGTCTGCCCGTTTTTTCAAAATAATATCTGCAAGCGGAAATTACTTCCTCTACGGAAAAAGCGTTGGTAATCGGCATAATTTGCTTGCGTTGTTCGCTATCGGCGTTATGTAAACTGATAGTTAAATTCACGGAGAATCCCAAATCCGCCAGTTCGCGCATTTTAGGCGCTATTCCGCAAGTCGACAGAGAAATGTTGCGTTCCGATACGTTTAAACCGTTTTTAGACGTTACTAAACGTAAAAACTTTACTACGTTATCAAAATTATCCAACGGCTCGCCGCTGCCCATAAGTACTATATTTGTAACATAGCGTTCCCCGCTTTTTTCCAAAGCGTTAACTGATGACACCTGCCCTAAAATTTCCCCTGCGGATAAATTACGGTTCAAACTTTCCAGCGTACTGGCGCAGAATTTACAACCCATTCTGCACCCGACTTGACTCGAAACGCACAAGGTATTGCCGTATTTGTATTTCATCAACACTCCCTCGATTACGTTTCCGTCAAAAAGTTCGAACAAAAACTTTTGAGTTCCGTCTGCCGAAGACAACGTCTTTATTATTTTGCAAGAAACCGCTACGCATTTACGTTTCAGGCTTTCGCGCAAATCTTTGGAAATATTCGTCATACCGTCGAAATCCACGGATTTAGTCAGCCATCCGTAAACTTGTTTGGCGACGAACGGCTTTACGTTGTAATTTGCCGTTAAATATTCCGTAAGTTCTTCTAGAGTAAAATCCTGTAATAATATCATCAAAACTACTCCGTGCGCTTTAAAACCGCAACGTAAAATCCTTGCATACCGTCTTTGTACGCCAAAAATTGATAATAAGGCTTGCCGTCAACAGGCGGAAATTGCGGAAGACTTATACTATCTAACGCGAAATCGTCGTGTTCTTTAAGAAATCTGCGTATATTTTGTCCGTTTTCGTTATCGAACACAGTACACGTCGAATAAATCAAATAACCGCCCGCTTTTACGTATTTACAGCAATTAGTCAGCAGCGAGTACTGTAATTTCATCAATTCCGAAATATCTTTGCTCTCGCGAAACAATTTGATATCCGGACGGCTGTCAACAACTCCGAAACCGCTGCACGGAGCGTCGCATAAAACCGTGTCGAAATGCCGCTCGAATTCGGAATTAAAAACTGTCATATCCAATAAACGCGCGTCAACGACGGCATTCATACGCGATGCGTAACTCTTTATAAGTTCTACGCGATGAGGATGCACGTCGCAAGAAACGACGTCCGAATCGGGACATAGCTGTTTGACGTAAACAGATTTACCTCCCGGCGCTGCGCAACAGTCCAAAAACTTTCCGTTTTGAAGTTTTTCTGCGCAAATCCGCGCGATAGCCATAGAAGCCAAACTTTGAACGGTCCAATCGGCGTTCGGTTCGCCCAAACTACCCGAAACTAAAAACGCGTCCTCAAAGGGCGTTCGCGTCGCTTTACATCCGAATTTGTTTTCAATAGTCAACGTATCGTATTCTTTTGTAAATCGCACGACAGAGCCTCGCTCCGTCCGATACGACACTATTTTTTCGGCAGTTTCAAATCCGTAATCTTTTATAAGTTTTTTAACCGCCCAAAGAGGATAAGAATAAACAACCGATAAACGTTCCGTTTCCTCGGCGGGATAATCGCAAAAAGAATCTATCGTTTTAGATATATTTTTTAGCGTTGCGTTGACGAATCCGACAACGTATTTATCTCCCGAAGTTTTGGAAAGTTCCGCAACGTCGTTTACTACCGCGTAAACGGGCATAGATAATTCCAGCAAGCAGTACGTTCCTATTTTCAAAAACAATAAAACGTCGCCCTTAGGAAATTTTTTAGTATATTTCGATACGATATATTCCAGTTTTATATCGTTATCCAACACTCCGTAAACTATTTTCGTTATAAGCGCCTTGTCCTGTTTTTTACAGAAAGTTAAAGTTTTATTCAGCGCTATAGACGAAAACGCTTTATTATCGTAAATTTCGGAAAGCGTTTGAAAACTTTTTAAAAACGCTGTATTCATTTACTCACCCAAAATATCTCCGACTTGGAATTTTCTTCCGCAAAGATAACTTGCAATATCCGTTTTCTTAGAATTTTCCGCTTGCAGCTCGATAACGTTAACCGCTCGTCCGTCGCCGCACATTACCGCAAGAGATTTTTTGCCGCACTCGACTACGGTACCGTAACGACCGTCAAAATCCTTATTGCAAAGGCGCAGCGTATAAATTTTTATTCTTTTGCCTTTATACGTAGTCCACGCAACGGGACGTGGATTAAGCGCCCGAACAAGATTTATAATTTCTTCCGACGGTCTTGACCAATCGATTTTTTCTTGTTCAGCCGTAATCTTTGCCGTAAACGTAGCTAATTCTTCGTTTTGAGCAACGTATCGGGCTCTGCCCGTTTCGATAAGATTTAATGCTTCCGTAACCGCTTCCGCCCCTAATAAAGACAGTCTTTCAAAAAGTTCGCCGTTGGTTTCGTAGGGCGCTATATCAAGCGATTTTTGCAAAATAATTTCGCCCGCGTCGACTTTACGCACGGTTTTTAAAATAGTTATTCCAGTAGTTTTAAACCCCAAAAGAACTGCGTATTGTATGGGCGAAGCGCCTCTGAGCTCGGGCAACAACGAACCGTGAATATTTATTATCCCGTGAGGAGCTATATCTATTACTTCCTGAGAAAGAATTTGCCCGTAAGCCGCCGTTACCATAATATCCGGCGACAAATTTTTCAAAACGTCTACTCCGTCGCGCGAAATTTTTTCGAATTGATATAAAGGTAAATTATGTTCCAAAGCGAATTTTTTTACCGCACAAAATTCGATTTTACCGCGCGAACCGATTTTGTCGGGCTGACAAACGCAGCCGACAACCTGATGATATTTCATTATTGCCGTAAGAGCGGGAATTCCGAAATCCGGCGTACCTAAAAAAATTACTTTCATAACGTCTTTACCTTACCTGTCAATCAGGAATTTTTTTAACCATTTTATCGGCGAATAAAATACCGTCCAGATGGTCCATTTCGTGCAGAAAAACACGCGCAAAATACCCCTCGGCATGAAATTTGATTTTTTCGCCGTAACGGTTATAGTACTCGATATCGATTTTTTCCGGACGTTCCACCATGCCACGAAAACCCACTACGGATAAACAGCCTTCGTTGTCTACGCATTTACCTTTGCTTTTTACAAGAACAGGATTGACTAATTCGTACAATACGCCGTCGTATTCTACAATACAAACCCTTTTAAGTATCCCTACTTGCGAAGCGGCAAGCCCCAACCCCTCGGCAAAATCGAGAGTCTCTTTCATATCGTCTAATAACTGCCACAGTTTTTCATCAAATTTCTCGACCGGTTTACAAATCTTACGTAATAAAGGGTCGCCCATTTTTACAATATTTCTTCTTGCCATAAAATCACCTAAGATAAATTTTGCGGATTGCGTTCTACGAATACTTGAACGCCGTTTCGTTTTTTATTATCGCATATCGAGTAAATATTCTGCAAAATATCGTTAACGCTCCGTTTGGTAAGCTTTATTAGAACTTGAAAACGGAATTTCTTTTCCGCGCGCTTTAAAGGGCAGCGCATTTTGTCCATATAAAGAAATTCTGTAGAATATTCGGCTTTTAAATTTGTAAACTCGGCGTATTGAGAAGTTAACTCGTCGATACAGTCTTTTTCGTTTTCGCCTAAATACAAAACTCTGAGTATTTCGGAAAAAGGAGGAAAACCGCCAGCTTCGCGAAGAGATATTTCCCGTTTATAAAAACTTTTATAGTCCTGCTTGCTTGCAAGCTGTAAACAATAATGCGTAGGCGTATAAGTTTGCAATACTACCGTCCCCGTTTCGGCGTCGCGACCGCTGCGTCCCGCCACCTGCGTTATGAGTTCGAACGTGCGTTCGGTTGCCAAGTAATCCGAATGATGCAAACTTTGGTCGCCGTCCAATACTCCTACGAGCGTAACTTTAGGGAAATCGTGCCCTTTAGCAATCATTTGGGTTCCGACGAGAATTTGCGCTTCGCCCTTTTGAAACGCCTCTAAAATTTTACCGTGGCTTTCCTTCGTCTGCGTGGTATCCGCGTCCATTCGTAAAACTTTTACCGACGGGAACATAGTTTTTAACAAATCTACGACCTGCTGCGTACCTATTTTACCTTGCCTGAAATTATCGTATCCGCAAGACGGACATTTAGACAGCATATAATATTTTTTGCCGCAATAATGACATTTCAGCATATTGTCTTCACGGTGAACCGTCAAACTGACGTCGCAGTCCTGACACTTCGCGACGTATCCGCATTTTGGACACATCAGAAAAGAAGAAAAACCGCGTCTGTTTAAAAACAGCATCGCTTGGTTGCCCTTGTTTAACGTTTCTGCAAGACGTTGTTTTAAAAGTTCCGAAAAAACGCCTTTGTTTCCGCTTCGCGTTTCCTCGGTCATATCTACTATCTCAACGGTAGGAAGAGGACGTTTATTGATACGTTCGGGCATTTCTATCAAAGTTAATTCGCCCTTGATAGCAGCGTAATAACTCCCCAAACTCGGCGTTGCGCTGCCTAAAAGCAGCAAAGCGCCGTTTTGTTCCGCTCGGTGATTTGCTACGTCTATTGTGTTGTAACGCGGATTAAAATCCGATATGTAACTCGAATCGTGTTCTTCGTCGATTATGATGGCGCCCACGTTTGAAAGAGGCGCGAAAATGGCGCTGCGCGCCCCTATCGCTATTTGCGCTTCTTCGTTTTTTAGCCTGAGCCACTCGTCGTAACGTTCGCCTATCGATAAACCGCTGTGCAATAACGCGACTTTATCTCCGAATCGGTTGCGCAGCTGCTTTAACATATTAGGCGTTAAAGCTATTTCCGGCACCAACATTATACACGTTTTACCTTCGGCAACTATTCTCTCGATAACGGTAAGATACACTTCTGTTTTTCCGCTGCCCGTTACGCCGTGCAAAAGGAACTTGCCGCTTCTATCTGCCAATACCTTGTCCACCGCTTTTTGCTGTTCGTTAAGCAATATTTTCTTTTCGGAATCCGAAGGTATAAGGTTACTGTAAGGCGTTCGTCTTACGGTCATAGAATTAACGGTTACTATTCCCTTTGATACAAGCGATTTTAACGCGGAACTGCCGTATGCTTCGTTTAATTTTACACAAAAAGTCGCTCCGTTTTTATACAAAAAAGACACCAAATCCCGCTGCCTTGTCGCGTTGGGTTTCAGTGAGCTTAAAACTTCGTCAAGGTTACTTACGTTTGACAAACACGCTTGCTTTTTAATAAGCGTTTTTACTCGATTGCCGCGCATTTCCGCAGGAATAAACAGTCTTAAAACGTCCACCCATTTCAGATGATATTCTCTACGCATAAACTCACCCAAATTCAGAAGTTCAGGTGAAATTGCAACGAAATCGTCAAGCGAACGTATTATTTCTTTCAGCTTTTCCGGCGGACAATCGGTTTTATCCTTTTGAGCCACAATGTAACCTTCCGTTTTTCGGTTTCCGAAATCTACCAACACACGTTCGCCGACTTGATAATTTTCGCCTTTATAATCGAATATACGGTCGATTTCGCTTGCGGAAATATCTACTATAACGGAGTAAATCATTTGCCAATCGCCTTATCCAATATAACGTTTGCCACGTGAAACTTGCTTTGTTTGGGATATTCTTCGCACGTATCGTTTGTAATCAACGTAACGACGTTCGTATCGCTGCCGAAAACGTCGTTATGCTTTACGTCGTTTAAAACGCATAAATCAGCGTTTTTCTTTATCAGTTTACGTTTTGCGTTTTGAATACAATCGTCGGTTTCTGCAGAAAAAACGCACAAAAACTTATCGCCTTTTATTTTGCCTACGCTTTGAGCTATATCTGGATTTTTTACGAAAGAAACAGTTAAATTCTCTTCCTTGATTTTGCTTTCTGAAAACTTTTCGGGGCGGTAATCGCACGGGGCGCCCGCCATAATAATTATGTCGCTTTCGTCAACTCTTTTTACAGTTTCATCGTACATTTGCTGCGTAGTGGTAACGTCTATTATTTGTGCTCGTTTATCGATTTCAGCGGTATGTCTTCCCAAAATAACGGTAACTTCGGCCCCGCGAGACAGCGCGGCAGAGACAACAGCCGACCCCATTTTACCGCTGGAAAAATTTGTTATAAAACGAGCGTCGTCAAGTTTTTCAATCGTCGCTCCGCAAGTAACAAGTACGCGCTTACCGGACAAGTCGTTGACGGGACAAAGTAATTTAACGCAAAAATCCACTATCGTTTGAGGTTCGGCCATACGTCCGTCGCCGTTATCTCCGCAAGCCAAAAAACCGCTTTCGGCGTTTACGACGTGTACTCCGCGCTCTTTAAGTACATTTAAATTGTGCTGAAAAACCGCGCTATTGTACATATTGCAATTCATAGCCGGACATACGACTTTGGGTGCTATTGTCGCCATAAAAGTCGTGGACAGCATATCGTCCGCAATACCGTTTGCGAATTTTCCTATAACGTTAGCGGTTGCCGGACATACGACGAATAAATCCGCCTTTTTAGCGAGCGAAATATGTTCTACTTCCCAATGTCCTACGCGTTCGAACATATCGGACACTACCGGATTGCATGACAACGTTTCGAACGTTAAAGGCGTAACAAATTCGGCGGCGTTCTTCGTCATAATAACGTCTACGTTCGCCCCCAACTTTTTAAATCCGCGTACTGCTTGACATACCTTATATACGGCTATGCCTCCGGATACGCCTATTACTATGTTTTTACCTTTAAGCAAACTCATTATAACTTTTTACTTATCTCGACAATACCGTCGTCAAACTCTTCCGAGGCGTAAGAAATCGGTTTTTTATTAGGAGGAAGCTCCGGATTGTTGTGCAGTTCTTTTGCGCGTTTTGCCACAACGCAACACAAAGTGTATTTGTCTCCGGCCTTTTCCGTCAATTCGTCAATGGGAGGTTTTGTAATCATAGTTATTTTCTCCTTTCTTTCAATATATCGATAATTTCGCCTACTGCCCTATCGACGTTATCGTTCATAATGCAGTAGTCGTACTTATAACGTTGAGCAAGCTCCAGTTTATTACGAGCCATACGTATTTGTATTTTATCTTCCGTTTCGGAACCGCGTTTTATCAATCTTTCGTACAGTGCCTGTTCGCTTGGAGCCTCTATAAAAAACAAGATACTGTCGGGATAGTTTTGCTTAACTTGCAAAGCGCCTTTTACGTCGATTTCGAGTATTACGTCTTTGCCGAAAGTAAGCATATCTTCGACAAATTTTTTAGGCGTTCCGTAATAGTTTTCAAAATGTTGGTCGTATTCCAAAAGTTCGTTTTTACGAACCATATCCAAAAACGTGTCGGTAGATACGAAAAAGTAACTTCGGTCTTTACGCTCGTTCGGACGAGGAGCGCGTGTAGTTACCGAACACGACATAACCAAATCAGGCATTTGATGCATAAGCTCGGCGCAAATCGTCCCCTTACCTGCACCGCTGGGTCCCGATACTATTATCAGCTTGCCAATTCCGTTTTGTTCCATTGTATTCTCCTATGTATTACTCAATATTTTGTATTTGTTCTCTTATTTTTTCTATTTCGTTTTTCATTTCAAGAGCAACGTTCGTTAAATCCAAATACGATGATTTACTGCAAATCGTATTTGTTTCGCGATTGAATTCCTGAATTAAAAAATCCAATTTACGTCCAACCGGTTCGTTCAAACCCAATAATTCTCTGGCGCGCGCAATATGACTTTCCAAACGCGTTATTTCTTCGTCTACGCACGATTTGTCCGTAAAGAAACATACTTCGTTAATCAACTTATTCTCGTCGATTTCAACGCCTTGAAGCGCATCCGATACTCTCGCTTTAAGTTTGTCGCGATATTGCTCCGAAACAAGCGGCACGTAAATTTTTACTTTGTTAAGCAAGTTTTCTACGTTATCGATTTTAAGCAGTAAATCGTTGCGCAAAGAATTACCCTCCGTTTCGCGCATTGCGTTCAAATTGCAAACTGCCGACTCGACCGCTTCGGTTAACATTTCACGAATTAACGTTTCGTCTTCTTCTACCTGCTGTAAACTCAGCACTTCTCCCGAACGCATTAGCGCGTTCAAATTAAAATCATTGTGAAGTTCGGGAAAAACTTCCGATAACTGTTTAACGCAATTCACGTAACCGCGAGCCAACTCCAAATCTACTTTGACCGTTTTTTCGGAACTTCCGTTGTTCGAGAAGTTTACAAACACATCGATATGTCCGCGCGCAAGTCCTTTGGATAATCCGTTGCGTATAATATCCTCGTGCGCTATAAACGCGCGCGGAGTTTTAAGCGAAATATCCAAAAAACGATGATTTACGCTTTTTAATTCAATCGTCAGTTCCTTGTTGTCTCTATTTACGGTAGCTTTACCGTAACCGGTCATACTCTTCATAAAGCACCTTTACGTTTTACATTAACGCTTGCCCGCTTGAAAATGGGACTAAACCGTTAGCGGTTTAAACTTAATACTTGATTGATTATAAATAATAGCATAAAATTACTATTTTTACAATCATAATTAACGCAATTGACGGATTATTTACTTTGCAACATTTCTTTAAAGCGCAGTTCGTCGATAATTTCTATTCCTAACGCGCGGGCTTTATCTAATTTAGACCCCGCTTCTGCGCCGGCAATAACCAAATTAACGGATTTGCTTACCGTTGCAGACAATTCGCCGCCCTGTTCTTCAATAAGTTTAGAAGCTTGACTGCGAGTATAATCAACCAAACTGCCCGTCAAAACGACTTTTTTGCCGACAAAAACGCCTTGCGCCAGTTTATTTTCGTATTTAGGATCAATACCGATTTCTTTTAAACGCGCTAAAATTTCCAAATTTTGCGGTTCGTTAAAAAACTGTACTATTCCCTCCGCGACAATATCGCCGATACCGTCCAGCATAACCAACTGTTCCTGAGTCGCTTTAGACAATCCCTCTATACTGCCGAAATGCGTAGCTAAATCCTTGGCGGTAACCGCGCCGACGTTGTCCAGTCCCAAAGCGAAAATAAATTTATCCAGTTCTACGCCCTTGCTATCGCTTATTGCGTTAACTATATTTTGCGCTTTTTTTTCTTGTATTCCGTCTAAAGCGACGAGTTCGTCTTTCGTTAACGAATACAAATCCGCAACCGAATTGACGTTAAGTTTATCGACGAGCAAACTTATGGTTTTATCTTTTATTCCGTCTATATCGCAAGCGTTTTTGGAAGAATAATGCGTTAGTCTCGCCACTATTTGCGGACGGCAATGCTGCGCGTTAACGCAATACAAGTGCGCTCCGACTTCCTGTAAAACGGAACCGCAGGAAGGACAAACCGTCGGCTTTACAATTATTTCTCCCTCATCGTCCGCAGCGCCCAATACTTCCGGAATCACGTCGTTACTACGGCGAACAAAAACCAAACCGCCGCACTTTACGCCTTTACGCTCGATATCGCCGTAGTTGTTTAACGTAGCGCGTTTGATAGTAGCTCCGCAAAGTTCCACAGCTTCAAGTTCAGCCGTCGGAGTAAGTTTACCTGTACGTCCTACTTGCCAAACAACGTCGTTTAGAGTGGTTACGACCTGTTCGGCGTCGAATTTAAAAGCTATCGCCCATTTTGGAAATTTATCAGTATAGCCCAATTCTTCTCGCATAGCGAAATCGTTAACTTTAACGACAACCCCGTCTATAAGAAAATCGTAACCGCTTCGTTCCTCCGCTATTCTTTCGATTATACATTTTATTTCGTCGAAAGATTTTACTTTTTCAAAAACGTTATTGGTACGCATGCCGCAAGATTTCAAAAAGTCTACCAATTCGGTCTGAGAAGCAGCCCCGATACCGTCTTCGTAACCGCTGCTGTAAAATATAACGTCCAAATTACGCTTCGCGGTAACTTTTGGATTCAAATTACGTATTGCTCCGGCAGCGGCGTTCCGAGCGTTTTTCAATTTTTCGTCGGGATGCTTTAAGTTGTATTTTTCCAGTTCGGTAAGGCGCATTATACCCTCGCCTTGCAGTTCGCAAACGCCTTTAAACGGTATTTTTAAAGGCACGCTGCGAATCGTTTTTACTTGCTCCGTTACGTCTTCCCCCACAACTCCGTTGCCTCTCGTAGAAGCGCCGACAAAATTTCCGTTATCGTAGGTAACGTTAATAGTAAGTCCGTCGTACTTAAGTTCTACCGTAAAATCTACGTCCCCTAGTTCCTTTTGAACTTTTGTTACCCAATCTTCCAATTCTTTAAAACTTTGAGCTTTATCCAAACTATACAAACGTTTTAAATGACGATGCTGCACAAAACTTTTGAGAGTTTCCCCTCCGACTCTTCTGGTAGGACTATCGAGAAGGATTACGCCCGTTTGTTTTTCCAGCAAAACGAGTTGATCATACAAAGCGTCGTACTCGGTATCGGGTACGGACGGATTGTCCAACACGTAATATTCGTGCGCCCAAATATTAAGCTGCTTTACAATTTGCTCCATTGTCATACAAGACACCTCTTAAACGAGTACTGCGCCGTATTGCGAATTACGCGCATATTCCTTCACCCTTTCAGTTTAAAGATTAAACGCGCCATTCTCGCTTTTCAAATAATCCGAAAAATTATTTACTTAAGCTTTCTGCATAACGGTTTATCTGCGTGCGCTCGGCAAAGCATAAAACCCGGTATGCGTTTTGTGGAATTACTTTACGATTTTTAAAGGCGCAAATTTTAAATTCAACGATTTTTTACCGGACGTTTCAAATACTACGTCGGCAATTTCGCCGCCGATTCTCAATATAATTCCCTGCCCGAAACTCGCGTGTTCGACCACTTGACCCACTCTGTAAGATAAAATTTCTCCTTTGCTCTTACCTTGATTAGGCGCCGGGCGGCTAGATTCTTTACTAATCAAACTGTCCAAAAATTTATCGTCGGAAAGCTGACGTTCGGAAGCCGTTTGCCGTTCCGGAGCAAGAAATTTTTGAGTTTCGATATAAAACTTACTTGGAAAACTGTTTTTATATTGCCCCCACAAAAATCGGGAATTGGTCTTGGTTAGGTACAGCCTTTTTTCGGCGCGGGTTACAGCCACGTACATTAACCTGCGCTCTTCCTGCAAACCCTCAAAAGAATAAGCAGCTCTGCCGGAAGGAAATACTCCTTCCTCTAACCCTACTATAAATACGACTTTATATTCCAAGCCTTTAACGGCGTGTATAGTGGCAATCGTTATAAAATCGCCGTCGTTTTCGTCGGATGCCTCGTTATCTAAGCTGACGTTTTCCAGATAATCCTGCAAATCCGACTGCGGATTGGCTTGCTGAAACTCGATAACAGAAGCTTCGAATTCGTCAATATTAGCCGCGCGTTCGTCCTCGCCGGCATCGATATAAACTTGTCTGAATTGCATTATATCCAAAAGCTTATGTACGAATTCGTTTATTGGCAGGCGAGCCAGATTTTGCAGTCCTTCTATATCCTGATAAAAACCGTAAAGCTTAGCGCGCAACGACGGAGACAAACTGTCTAAATTACGCTCGTCAGATATAACTTCGAGCATCGGGATACCGTATTCGGCGGATAAATCCCGAAGTTTGTTTACGGTCGCATCGCCTATTCCTCGGCGCGTAGGCGTGTTTAACGCCCTTATAAACGCTTCAGAATCGTACTTATTGTGTATAATGCGCATATAAGACAATACGTCCTTTATTTCTTTGCGCTCGAAAAACTTAAATCCGCCGAACACTTTAAAAGGCAAACGCTCTCGTTTAAACTGTTGCTCGAAACTGCGTGATAAAGCGTTAACGCGCATTAACACCGCAAAATCGCCGAAACGGTATTTAGGATTTATAGACATCAAATTTTTAATTTGTCCGCAAACAAAGTACGCTTCGTCCTGCTCGTTGTACGCGCTGAATAGCTGCGCTTTTACTCCGTCTTCGTTTTCCGTCCAAAGCACTTTGGGAAAACGGTTTGAATTAGGCGCTATAAGCGCGTTGGCAGTATCTAAGATTCTTTTTGTAGAACGGTAATTCTGTTCGAGCAAACAAACGTTGCAATCGGGAAAATCGGTTTGAAATTTCTTTAAATTATACGATTCCGCTCCGCGCCAACTGTAAATCGACTGGTCGTCGTCGCCGACAACGAAAATATTACGGTATTTTTCGCCGAGCATTTTAAATATTTGATACTGCACTTTATTAGTATCCTGAAACTCGTCGATTAAAATATACCTATAAATATCGCGGTATTTTTCGAGAATATCGGGAAACTTAGAAAATAATTTATGCGTATAGTACAGCAAATCGTCAAAATCCATCGCGTTGTTTTGACACATCTTTTCGCTGTACTCGTTTATAACTCTAAGTAATTCCGAATCGCCTCCGTCGCCCAAAGTAACGTTTTGAAGTTTATCCAATTCCTCTCTAAAATAGTCGTCGGATACGGCTTGAGCCAAATCTCCGTCCAAAAGTTCCGGAGCGCGGTTCTTTATATCCGAAATACTATCGCAAAATCCGTCTACTATTTTAGAATCGCTGTCGCCGTACACGTCTTTAACTATCTTTTTTAAAACGCTCTTTTTTTCTTCTTCGGTGTAAATGGAAAAAGTGCCGCTGCGGTTTAACGCCGCGGCTTCGCTCCTTAATACTTTTGCGCAAAACGAGTGTATCGTCGAAACCTGCATCCTAGACGCGTTACAGTTAAACTCGTACAGACGGCGTTTCATTTCGTTAGCGGCTTTGTTAGTAAAAGTTATCGCTAAAATTTCCGAAGGACTTACTCCGCATTCGGACACGAGATAAAGTATTCTGTTTGTAAGCACCCGCGTTTTGCCGGAACCCGCTCCTGCAAGCACCAGCGTGGGAGCAAGAGGAGCCGTTACGGCTTTAAGCTGAGCGTCGTTAAGTTTTTGTAAATTCATAGATTTCTCCGACAACGCGCCGGCGTAAAGCTTCGGTACGCGCATAAACTATGCGTAATTTAGTGAACTTATCTTTCTGACAGCACGCTATTGTTTACGTAATGGCTTACGTTTGGTTAAATCGCGTACTTGCGACACGTCAACGTCCAAACCTTTACCGTATTTAACGATAAACTTACGTTGAGCGGCGAAGCCGAAACGCCCGAGCTGACGTCCCGTCGAATAATAATCGCCGTGCTGATAATTAACTAATTTGGCTTTTTTGTAATCTATTTTGCCGTCCGTCATTATGCTTTCGTCCACGTGTACAGCCAAAACGTCGGCAAGAAACATATCGTGAGAACCGAGTTCTATTACGTCGAAAACTTTGCACTCTAAATTTATCGGACTCTCTTTTATCATCGCGGCAGACGTATGCGAAGCGCGCTCTTTGGTAAACTTCATTTCGGAAAATTTATCAATTTCGCGTCCGCTTCTTATTCCGCAATAGTCGCAGGCCGGCAATAAACTTTCGGACGTAAAATTGATAACGAATTCACCCGATTTTTTCAGCAAGCCGTAAGAATACCTATCCCTCCTTACCGAAATATACACGCGAGGAGGCGCGGAACACACTATGCCCGTCCAAGCAACCGTTATTATATTCGCATTATCGAAATCACCTGCCGATACCATTACTACCGGCAGCGGCGCAAGCAAAGCAGCGCCTTTCAATTCTGTTTTAGACATTTTCTTTTTCTCCGTAAGAATCGACATATTAACGTCGAGTTTTCGTCATACGATTTCGTCTTCTTCTATCGGCAACGCGTTGGCGTCTGTTTCGAATATTAAATCGATTTTTACAGGTTTACCGCACAGCGTTTTCGCCGTAGGAATAAATCCGCCGTAAGGGAAACCTCTTTGCGCATATTCGTCTATTATTTCACGCTGTTCTTCGAATCCGGTCAAACCGAAGATATCCGAATTTATACTGACGTACTCGCATCTCTTCTTTATACCTTTTCACCGTTGGTTTCAAAACGTAAACCGGACGTGTGCTGCCGTACGATTTCCGTTGCGCACTGTCCGTATTTATCGGCATCCGGAATATCCGAATCAGTTATTTTACAAAAACAAAAAGCGCGGCGTTCGTGATCGTTATTACATTCGGTTATAAACTTTTTGTATAAGAACGTTTTTCCGTTCAATTCGCCGTCGTACAATCAGAACAATCTCAGTCGTATTAAAATTTATCGTTCGGTTCTTTAGACACTCAAACTCCTGCCTTGTCGTATACCGCCAATACTTTATCCAAAAATTCAATTTGCCCTTTTCCAAGCGTATTCTGCGATATTATGTCTGTAATAGTACTTGATAATTCATCTAAAATCAAATAATGCAACGTTACTTTATCGGAATAGGAAACAGACTGTTCTTTAGCGACTGACTGCAAAGCTCTGCGAACCGTTTTAAGCTGAGAATACTCTATCGTTATTTCCGCAAGGCGGCACAAACGCATCGATACTTTATCCGCAGAATTCAAAACGTCGGCGCATGCGCCGCCGTACGCCCTCACAAGGCCTCCCGCCCCAAGTTTTACGCCTCCGAAATATCTGGTAACTACGACGCAAACGTAATCGAGCGATTTACCTTTTATACACTCGTATATCGGCATTCCGGCGGTTCCCTGCGGCTCGCCATCGTCGCTGAATTTAGCTTTGTCTCCGGCAACGTACGCGTAACAATTATGCGTAGCGTCGTAGTACTGTTTCTTTTTGGAGTTAACGAAGTTGAGCGCCTGTTCCGCCGTTTCTACGTGCATTGCAGACGCGATAAAACGCGACTTCTCTATTACGTTTTCAATTACCGTTTCGGATTTTCCGATTGTTACGTATTCTTTCATCACCAATATAAATATTTGTTTATTACAGCATCAATTATCGTCGGTTTTATTTCTGTAATAACGTTTCTTCAATTCATCCAATCCGGGTAAACTTTCTATACGATGTTTTAAATTACCGTCAGAGCAAATCTCCATCACCGCACCGAACGTTTTGGCAACGAGTATTACGTCTATTTGCTTATCGTTTTCAAAAAAAGTCAAATAGCCTATTGTAAAACCAGTAGCTTTTATATCGGTTACGTTACGCCAGTTTATAAAGACAAGCCGCTTTTTACCTAATTTAAGTTCGATACCTTCTTCGGATATAATTACTATACGAAACGCGCTTACCAAAAACGCAACCGACAGCAATAAAAGCATTACTCCGAAGGCAATTAAAAACCAAAATCCATTTTTATTTAGAGTAAGTACTACTCCTAAAATTTGGATAGCCAAAGAAAATATTACGGTTGTTATACCTGCAACTATCGATACCGCGCATTATCTCCAAAATTCCGATTTCGTATCTTAACGTCTATTTAATTACAATTCTCAGATGCACCTTTTTTCCTTTGTGCAATACAAATTCGCCTTTCGACGTTATTTCTTCCGGCAAAGTCCAAGCGTAATCGGTTATCTTAGTTTCGTTAACGGATACGCCGCCCCCTTCTATCAGACGGCGAGCTTCGCCGTTAGACTTACACTGTCCGCTTTTTACCAAAACGTCGATAATGCCGATAGGAGAAGCTATTTCAACCGTAGGCATATTGTCAACGTCTAAACTGAACGACGCCTTTACTTCCTTTAAAACTCGGTCGGCAGTATCTTTTCCGTGGACTATAGCCGTAACCTCGTACGCCAAGCGCTCTTTAGCGGCGTTCATACGCTCGTCTTTGTAAGCGGTAAGTTCGGCTATTTCATCCAGTTCCATAAAAGTCAAAAGTTTCATACAAGTTGCAACACGGTCGTCTTCGACGTTGCGCCAGTATTGAAAGAAGTCGAAAGGCGACGTCTTCTCCGCGTCAAGCCACACAGCGCCCTTTGCCGTTTTACCCATTTTCTTACCTTCGGACGTAGTTAACAGCGAAAACGTCAGCGCGTACGCTTTTTTGCCTACCTTACGACGTATTAAATCCGCTCCGGCAAGCATATTGCTCCACTGGTCGTCGCCGCCGGCCTGCAATACACAGTTATAACGTTTGTTCAATTCCAAAAAGTCGTAACCTTGCATAAGCATGTAATTAAATTCCAAAAAGCTAAGTCCGCGCTCCAGCCGCTGCTTAAAGCACTCTGCCGTCAACATTTGATTTACGGAAAAACACGCGCCTACGTCGCGTAAAAAATCTATGTAGTTAAGGTCATACAGCCAATCGGCGTTATTGACAATCATCGCTTTGCCCTCGCCGAAATCGATAAAACGCGACATTTGCTTTTTAAAACATTCGACGTTATGCAAAATCGTTTCCTTTGTCATCATGCTGCGCATATCGGTTCTTCCGCTGGGATCGCCGACCATAGCCGTACCGCCGCCTATAAGCGCAATAGGACGGTGTCCCGCTCTTTGCATATGCGCCATAGCCATTAGCGTTACAAAATGCCCGACGTGCAAACTGTCCGCCGTAGGGTCGTATCCCGTATAAAACGTTACGGATTCCTTTCCTAACAATTCGTACAATTCGTCTTCAAACACCACTTGTTTAACATATCCGCGTTCCCTGAGAACGTCCAAAACGTTTTTCATATAATTTCTCCTGTAAATCGTTTTTTATTATGGCTCTATAGCTTCAAAATATTTTTGAGCGTTTTTAGTCATTATTTTGTAGCATACAAACGCAAAAGCTACGCAAACTCCTATAATAGCCAACCACATAATCAGCAATACGTACCATCCGCTCTTTGTAAAATACCACAGTATAACAAACAGTCCTCCTACAATTCCGACGATAAGCGACGTTACCAAACCTATAAGCAAACCGATCCAACTGTTTTTAGCATTTTTTAAACTTTGATTGAAATTCGTCCAACCGAGTTTGGGACTTTTGAGGTCAACAAGAGTCGTTATACACATTCCGCCGAAGCTCAGCATAGCCATAACACACAGCATTGCCAAACCGTAATACCACTTCACACCGAATAAAATCACTATCAGCAGACAAGTTAAAAAGTCCGAAATAAGCATAACCGCAGTTGCCAAAATAACTTTCGATAACAAATACTTGTTAAACGATACCGGCAGACTTTTTACTAAGTATATCGACTTATTTTCACGCGATATAGGATACAGTCCGAAAATGTTACTGGTAATCCCGAGCATCGACATATAAGTTACGAATATCAGCGGAGCTATGATTTGATACAGTTCAAATTGTTTCAATACGTCGATAAGCTTGCCTTCTTCTCCTGCAGACATACCGAAAGCAAGATAAAAAATAACAACCATAACCGGCAACATTATCAAACTTAAAATCGATTGAAAGCCTATTTGACTTTCACGCGTTATGCGTTTTAGGTCTGTAAATATAAGTTCCTTTACTACGCCTTGATTTTTAACTTGCAGATTGGACTTTGCCGTTTTTCTGCGACGGCTGCCTCCCCCTTCTACGGACTTTGTCAGCATCCAATGATAAAACGGTAAAGCCATTGCAATAACCAAACCGAGCAACAATACGTTTTCGGCAATAGCTATAAGCAAATTAACGATAAAGACCGTAAAAGTAGTTGCAAGCATTGCGTTTGCAAACGTATAGTTAGAGTGTACGTACTTTACCATAACGCTTACGCTTTGAAGTTTATCCAATAATATTTGCGCTATATCGGTTGAATCTTCCTCGACAGAACCGTCCATAAATCCCAGTTCGTACATTACAAACAAATACACGGCCATAATAAGAAAAAACATTACTGTTTGCAAAATCGTTTTTACTACGCCGTTTTTTCCTACTTTGGTAATCAATGCCGATAAAGGTATAGCTATGATGCTTCCTATCAGCATAGGCAGCAACGGTATTAAAAACAATCCCAATAGTAGCAATAAGTAATATCCTACCGGCGCGGAATAACCGATTCCGAAAGGCAAAAGCATAAACACCAGCATTACCGCAGTCGTTATCACTTCGTTTAAATACGCGACGGTAAGTTTTGCGGTAAATACGGTTGACGACCGTATCGGTAAAAACAAAAGCTTATCGGCGTCTTTAACCGTAAATACGTTGGATATAAGCGTGGGAATACCGAACAATAGCACTGCGCCTTGACTCATAAATATAAGCATAGCGCATACTCCCGCTCCGCCCTCTTCCAGCCCCTGCGAAAGTTTGCCCAATCCGAACATCGCTATCGCAATCATTACAAGCATAGGCGCAAAGCATACGGCAAGAATTATATAAGTGGCAATCGTTCCTCCGCGGCGTTTTTTGCTCTCGGTAGGCTTTACTCTGTATTGCTGTACAAACAGCAATTTGGTCAATGAAATAAATTTTTTCATAACGCACCTACTTAGCCGCATCCGAGCCGTCGGACGTTATCGTCAAGAACAAGCTTTCCAAAGATACTTTGTCGTCCTTGCGGATATTATCCAAAGTATCCACGGTAACCAAGCGACCGCGATTTATAATACCTATACGGTCGCACACTTTTTCCACGACGTCTATTACGTGAGAACTGAAAAATACGGTGTTACCGTTATCGGCGTGCTTACGCATAAGCTGTTTCAGCTGAAACGCGCTTTGAGGGTCGAGTCCCGTCAAAGGCTCGTCCAATATCCACACTTTAGGTTCGTGAATCAGCGCAGCTATAACCATAAGCTTCTGCTTCATACCGTGAGAGTACGACGAAATCATATTAGGCAGAGCGTCGGTAAGAGAAAACATTTCCGCATACTCGCTGATACGCTGCTTTAAAAGCGACGTTTCGACGCTGTACATAGTGCCTATAAAATTTAAATATTCTATACCTTTCAGCGTTTCGTAGGTTTCGTGATTATCCGGAACAAAGCCGATAAGCGACTTTGCGCGCAAAGCGTTTTCCGCAAGGTTTATTCCGTCAACCTCGATTGTGCCGGAATCGGGCGAAAGTATGCCCGTTATCATTTTAATCGTAGTAGATTTGCCCGCGCCGTTAGGTCCCAAGAATCCGAATATTTCTCCGTCCTTGATTTCGAGAGTTAAATCGTCCACTGCCTTTGACGTTGATTTTGCGTACGTTTTAGAAACGTTAGTTAATCTTATCATTTAATTTCCTCCTTAAAATACTTTTAGTGCATAGCGGCGATTACTTAGATTTTAAACGCCGCAAAGTGCATTAGCGCCGAATTGCTTTTCAGCATTTATATCGCGACGGCGCGCTTTCGTTTTACGTCCGTACGTAAACAAAACCGCTTGCAACTACGGCGGACGAACGTTTAAACTTTTATACCCCCCCCCGTACTAAATCGGCAGGAACGGAATACTTTTTCATTCTTTTACTTTCCTTTGCAAATTTTCAACTCGTAAAAAATTACTTTTTACTTTTGTCCGGCACGCCCAAATAGGTGGCGTCAATTATCTTGCGCAACGTATTCCCGTCGCCGCACGGCACGATAAAACAAGGCTTTGCGCCGTCGTACGGCGCTTTTTGCGGCAAATTATCAACAAGCTGCGCGTTAGATTTGTTTTGTTTTACAAACAGAGTGTTGTCGCAAATTACCGCAACGTATCTGCCGTTAAGATACAACAAATATTCACCCATCATAGGACGTACGGTTACGTCGCCCAGTTCGGCAAGTTTTGATATCAAGTCGGTTAAAAAAGATTTATCTGTCATATAATTTCCCTACTTTTTACCGTTTTTCGGCTGCCTGCAGCCCGTATCGAGTCCGTTGCCGCTTGGCGTGAAATATACGTCGTTTTTTACTTCGTTCGGAAGATACCGCTGCTCGACCCAACCGCCGTAGTTATGCGGATATTTATACGGTACGTCGTCCAAACCGTTTATACCGCGAGGGAAATTCATATCGCACAAATACGAAGGAACGCGGGCGGACGGATTGTTTTTAGCCGCCGCAGTCGCCGCTTCCAAAGCGGTTACAACCGAATTGGACTTGGGACAGTTGCAAATATACAATATTGCTTCCGAAAGCGGAATACGTCCTTCCGGAAGCCCCAAGTTCTGAAACGCGGTTAAAGCCGCAGTTGCAACGGGAAGAGCCAAAGGGTCTGCAAGTCCCACGTCTTCCGCCGCGTGAATAACGATTCTGCGCGCAAGCAGCAAAGGGTCCGTACCTGCTTCGATAAGCCGTTCGAACCAAAACATAGCCGCATTGGCGTCGCTTCCGCGCATTGACTTGATGAACGCGCTTATCATATCGTAGTAAGTTCCCGTATCTACCGACAGAGCTTTTTTCTGCATAGATTGAGTAGCTACAAGTTTTGTTATATGCACTTTGCCGTCTTTGTCGACGTCGGTTGTAAGCGCGGCGAGTTCCAGCGCGTTATAGGCGTTTCGAAGGTCGCCCGCGGCCGTTTCCGCAATGTATTCGACAGCTTCTTTATCGACGCTAACATTCATTTTGGATAACACAGTATCCCGCGTTAAAGCGTCGTTAAGCGCGCCTATTATATCTTCCTTATCGAGAGACAAAAACTCGAAAACTCTGCACCGCGACACTATTGCGCGCGTCATCGAGACGTACGGATTTTCCGTTGTGGAACCGATAAAAGTGATATATCCCTTTTCGATAGCAGGCAAAACGCAGTCGCTTTGCGCTTTGCTCCACCGATGGCATTCGTCCAGCAATAAATACGTTTTCTGCCCGTAAGCGTTAAAACGCTTGGTCGCCTCGTCGATGATTTTTTTCGCGTCCGCAACGCCTGAACTTACGGCGTTCAGTTTTTCGAAACAACTGCCCGTCGTATTGGCGATTATATTTGCAAGAGAAGTTTTGCCCGTTCCAGGAACTCCCCAAAAAATACAACTGCCGAGCTTGTCAGCCTTAATTGCGCGGCAAAGAAGCGACCCGTCGTATATAAGATGTTTTTGCCCTATAAACTGCGACAAAACAACGGGACGCATACGTTCGGCCAATGGAATATTGCTTATTTTTTCCTGCTCGAATATTGAATTTTGTTCATATTGCGCCATAATACGATTTTAACATTTTTCAAACGAATTTGCAAGATAAATAATACCAAATATATTAAATATTCGTTAACTTTTACTAAACGGCGAACGCGCGATAAGCGTTTACATATTGCCCGGGCAGATTGTCAAACTGCAATACTCCAAAACAATCGAAACTTAACCTCAAAACGTTTCGCGCGCAATAAGCGAACCTACGATACTCGAATACAGCAAGTTTAAACCGCGCATATTTGCACAGTACCGTTAAGCGTACTTCCGCTACGACATTTTTAAGCTTTAGGCGCAGCGATATATTTGGCTTGGATTATGAAATCCGTACTGGCGCGCGTTTAAAGCGCCGTTACTCATCCATATACGTTCGAATAATGAATCTTTAGTTTGAGCTGTTTTCATCAAACCGCTCAACCCAAAATTCGTTTCGCAACTCATAATTTTATTGTAAAGCGGCAGCGAAATATTGCACCGCTTACAAAACGCATTTTTAGACATATTGTTTTTCGATAAAATTTACAATGCTTTCCGTCTTTACTCTGTATTTCATCAAATTTCTCATTAGCAACGAATATTGTTTGTGTTTTAATGCGCTAAAACAAAAAATTGTTAAGAAATGACAAACGTCAACAAATTTTTTAACACTGAAAAAGAGCAGATTTTACTACTCTTTTTTACTGGATTTTATTTTTGTCGAGTGCAATGTTAACTATAATTTGCATCAATCATCTGTATCTTCGTTATATATGAATATAAGAAAAACTTTCGTTAATAATAGCTATAATCAAAAAAAACAGTTTAAAACAATACAAGAAACGGTTATTTCGAACCGCAGCGCGATTTTAATTCATATACGAGGTCTAACGTATCGTCGTTTATGGCAATAGGTAAATATTGCCGAGTCGCCAATATTACAAGAGCATCGCCGGTGCATTGCTTTACGTCGATTATCATATCGTATTTATAATGATTCACATTGCCGAGCAACGGCTGAGTTACGATAAGCTCGTCTTCTTTAAGTTCATACCCGTACTGCACTACGCCGCCGACGTTATAATATTTAAAATATTTTTCCGAATATTTAAGCATTCGCCTGTGAACAACCGAGTACCGAGTCCAACCGAACGCCGTTAAACACGCAAAACAAATTATAAAAATAATAAAATCGGGCGAGTCCGCTAAAATACAGTACATTATAAAAACAGCGAGCAATACCGAGAAAAGCGTCGAAACAATAACAAGCGGCTCCGAGGATTTGCGAACTTGGTTTTTGCACAGTTTCATGAATCGGTCGTAATCGAAATCGAAGACGTAAGTTAACATAGTTTTTCCTCCAGTGTTTGTATGGCAAAATGTGAAATCTAACCGGTATTAGGCGTCAGTTACAAGTTGTAAAAGACACATAACGGTTACAATACGCTACAATGCAGTCTTGTTAGGCGCCCTGCCATACTATAATACTCAAAACTTTGCAAACGAAGGATTTACAGACTGGCGTACGAATAAATAAGTTATCTCTTTGACAATATTTTTTCTACGTAGTTAGCAATGGACTTTTGAATAATATCTTTCGCCACCTGTGCGTCGTGAACTTCCGATACGGACGTCGATTTATTCTCCAGTTCCTTATAAACACGGAAAAAGTGCTGCATTTCGTCGAAAATATGCTGCGGGAGTTCCGTTATCGATTTGTAACCGTTATACGTCGGGTCGGAATACGGTATAGCGATGATTTTTTCGTCGGAATCTCCGTTATCGTTCATAGTTATAACACCGATTGGATAGCATCTGACAAGAGACAAAGGAGCAAGCGGCTCGCTGGATAAAACCAAAACGTCCATCGGGTCGCCGTCGTCCGCAAGGGTACGGGGAATGAACCCGTAATTTGCAGGATAATGAGTGGACGTATACAAAATACGGTCAAGCACCAAAAGCCCCGTCTCCTTGTCGAGTTCGTACTTCATTTTACTTCCCTTTGTTATTTCCACTACAGCGTAAAAATCGCCGGCATTTATACGGCTTCGGGAGATATCGTGCCAAATATTCATAAAAATCCTCCTGATTTTTATTTAGTTAGAAAGTTTAAACTGTTTTGCGAATTGTATAAAATTTTCCGAATCGGAATAAAGATTGGTGTTTTTAGACCAAAACAGCACTACGTCCTGCATTATGGGAGTATCGAGAGGGATACAAACCAAATCGTCGTCCATTTCCGCCACTTGACGGTACAAAAACGCCCCCGCGTTGCCGTAGGATAAAAATTCTTTGATTGTA
Source organism: uncultured Christensenellaceae bacterium (assembly GCA_910586905.1). Lineage (GTDB taxonomy): Bacteria > Bacillota > Clostridia > Christensenellales > CAG-314 > Fimimonas. The sequence continues at coordinate 47,162 of CAJUIV010000004.1, read as the reverse complement.
TACAGCTGCGAAGAATACAGCAATATATTGGGAGTTACGCCTACTTCCGAAAACGCGCGCTTAATAAAAATATTTTGGTAACTGTCAGCTTTAAACAGAATTATGTGTTCGTCGGCAAGCTCCTTGAACGTAACTTTTTCGCAAGAAGAAAGAGGATGATTTTTACTGACGCAAAATACCAGTTCCGTAGATACGAGAGGCAAAACGTTGTAGCTATCCTCCACCGCGCCGTCCAAAATAGTAACGCCCAAGTCGACGGAATTAGCGTCGACGAGTTTGCGCGCTTGAAGCGACCCCGTTTCCAGCATTTCAAGTTCTACGTCGGGATACAGCGACTTGTAAGAATTGAACATCTGCGGAAATAAAAACGTCGAAATCATTGCGGGAACGGCGATTTTGACGTGATTGTGATTGCTGCCCATATCTTTCATTTGAGTAGCAAGCGCGTCCACCGACTGCAAAATATAATTGACTTTATCTTGAAAATACGCGCCTTCTACAGTAAGCTGCAAACGGTTATGTCTGCGATGAAAAAGTTTTACGCCGAACTCTTCCTCTAGTTCCTTTATGCAAAACGATATCGTAGGCTGACTGACAAAAAGTTCTTCAGCCGCACGGGTTATACTTCCGTATTGACATACGGTTTGAAAATACCTCATCTGTAATAATTTCATATTACTCGACCTTTTCTCCCTAAAATTTGCCGTAAGTTCACTGCTTACGGCATAGGAATTTCTTATGGAAAGTATAACAAAAATTTTATAAATAATCAAGTAATATAAACAAAATTTTTGCAAATGTTGTTTTTGTACAAAAAAACTTAATATTATGTCTGTAATAGTATTATGAAAATTAGATTTTTTCGGCAATATAGTAGCAAAAATGTGCAAAATACAAAAGAGTACGTGTTTTTAGTCGAATTTTAACAATTCGCACAGAATCGAATTTACAACGTATATTTTGTCGTCCGGAACGATGACGAATTTGCCGCGGCGCTCAAGCATACCCCGTTTCACAAGAGTTAAAGCGTTAGGAAAAAAATCGAAAAAATCTATTCCGTAACGCAAACGGAACTCATCGGTATCCGCACCGTTGCTAAGCCTAAGGCGAAGCATCGCGTATTCGTTTGCCTGTTCGCTTCGAGAAATCGTTTCGCCGCCCACAACTAAATCGGCAACCGGCGCGCGGATATAATCGTCGATACCGTACGGATTGGTATATCGAACGTCGCCGACAAATCCGCTTGCGGAAGCTCCGAAAGCGTAGTATCGATTTTCGTTCCAGTACGTAAGATTGTGTTTGCATTCGTATCCTTTTTTTGCGAAATTGGAAATTTCGTACCTGCTAAAACCGTTTGCCGCCAAAATACTTACGGCGCTGTCGTACATATCTGCCAGTTCGTCGTCAGTGTAGCCGTAATACTTTTTACAATAATCCGAAAAAGGCGTATTGTCGTGCAATTCCAACGCGTAGACGGAAACGTGAGTTAAAGGAAGAGCCGCAACCGCTTTTACCGAACCGTAAAAATCTTGCGCGCGTTCGGGTAATCCCAAAATCAAATCGGCGTTTATATTGTCAAAACCGAGACTTTCTGCTAGGTCAAGAGCAGACAGAAAATCGGAGTACCTATGAATACGCCCCACTCTTTTTAACGTATCGTCGTTTACGCTTTGCAAACCGAAACTGAGACGGTTTACTCCGTTTCGTTTTAAACAAACAAGCAGCTCTTCCGTTACGCTTTCGGGGTTACATTCGACGGAAATTTCCGAAACGGCGGTCAAATCGAAATTCTGCCGCAATGCGTCAAATACTACGTCTATATATTTTATTTCCACCGACGACGGAGTTCCTCCGCCCAAATAAACAGTAGAAATCGCAACGCTTTTGTCGCTTCGCGCCGTGATTTCGCCGCAAATCTTTGCGAAATACGTCTCCTGCAAGGCATAATCGCAACACGACGAAAAAGCACAGTATCCGCACCGCGCTTTACAAAACGGAATATGAACGTAAATACCATAATTATCTTTCATTGTTATTGCCGGTTAGTTCACAATCTTTTAAAACGTTTCTTTTACAAAAAAATGCGTTAATTTTTTATGCTTAGGGTACGATCGCATACACAACACCGTTGCAACGGGATAAAAATCGCAAGAGCAAGACTAACTCCCGCAAAAACGTACGACACTATTTTCACGCGCCTGCGATTTTATCGTAGAAAAGCGCGACACAAATAAAAAAAGCGGCAAGAAGAATAAATATCAACGTGAAAAGTATCAGACTGATATATTAGTCGCTCTAAAATATTACTTTTAATTTTCCCTTAAAAATGTCTTTTTTCATAATTTATCATTTATATACGGCTGCAAGTCAACCTTGCAATATGTAATAGTCATAGTATTTTGTTCCGTCATGACCGATTAACGGTTCGTCAGATTTAATAAAGCCGAGAGCAGTTAATGCCCGTATGCGTTCTTCGGCGGCAGCAACTGCTTTTGTTGCAACCATAGAGCAACCGAACAGGTCCAACGACGATACCGCTATCAACTGCAATATGCTTGATATTGCGGCGGCGTTTTCGTAATCGCTGCGCAAATCCAGTCTTAACAGTCCGCAATCGGTAAAAAAGTCGTTTTCGTCTCGTTTAAATTCTTCTATCGTTCCTATAACTTCTCCGTTGATTTTGTCTACTATTGCAAGACGTACAAACCAACCGTTTTGATAGGCTTCCGTCCAAAAATCTACCGCTTGGCGCATACGTTCAAGCGTCGTATAGTAAAAATCATCACCATGACAATTGTCTCCGTTAAACAACGGTACCGCTTTGACGTCGCCGTACACTTTAAGTAAGTCGTTTACATCGGAATTATCTACTAAACGCAGTAAAAATTCGTCGTTTTGCAAAGTGGGACAAGATTTGTAAATATTCATTTGCTTTCCTTCACTCGTCAATCTTAAGAATAGACATAAAAGCCTCGCTGGGTACGCTTACCGAGCCAACCTGGCGCATACGCTTTTTACCTTCTTTCTGCTTTTCAAGAAGTTTCTTCTTGCGGGAAATATCGCCTCCGTAGCACTTTGCAAGCACGTCCTTACGTAACGCCTTGATTGTTTCGCGCGCAATAATTTTATTACCTATAGCCGCTTGAACCGGTATTTCAAACATTTGACGAGGAATAGCTTCCTTTAATTTTTCCGCCATTTGACGCCCTCTTGCGTAGGCGCGTTCCTCGTTGACTATTATAGACAGCGCGTCGCAGACTTCGCCGTTGAGCATCATATCCATACGTACAAGCTTGCCCGTTTTAAACCCCGACAGTTCGTAATCCATGCTGGCGTAGCCGCGCGTACGCGACTTTAGACTGTCGAAAAAGTTATATATAATTTCGTTAAGCGGCATTTCGTAAGTAAGCTTGACGCGCTTGGTATCGAGATACGTCATATCAACAAATACGCCGCGCTTTTCCTGACACAAACCCATTATATCGCCGACATATTCCGGCGGAGAGTACACTTCCGCTTTAACTATCGGTTCTTCTATATGCTCTATACTCGTTACGGGAGGAAGTTTCGTTGGATTGTCGATATCCAAAACTTCGCCCTGCGTCGTATAAACCTTGTACACTACGCTGGGCGCCGTGGTTACAAGGTCAAGGTCGAACTCGCGTTCCAACCTTTCCTGAATTATCTCCATATGCAAGAGACCCAAAAAACCGCAACGGAAACCGAATCCCAACGCGACGGATGTATCAGGTTCGTAACTAAGCGCCGCGTCGTTGAGTTTCAGTTTTTCCAAAGCGTCCTTTAGGTCGTTATATTTACTGCCGTCCGCGGGGAAAATACCGCAAAAGACCATCGGCTTGACCTCTTTGTAGCCCTTTAAAGGCTCTTTACACGGGTTTTGAGCGTCGGTTAGGGTGTCGCCCACCTTGGTATCGGACACCGTCTTGATGCTTGCGCAAACGTATCCTACGTCGCCGGCATTCAAGCTTTCGACGGCTTGCATAGAGGGCGCGAAAATTCCCACTTCGGTTACGTCGAACACCTTGCCCGCCGTTTCGAACATCTTTATTTCAGTACCTACTTTTATTTGTCCGTCCACTACGCGGCAAAAAATAATTACACCTTTGTAGTTGTCGTACTGGCAATCGAATATCAAAGCTTTTAAAGGAGCTCCGACGTTGCCGCGCGGAGCGGGAACCGAATCTACTACCGCGTCAAGCACGTCCTTTATATTCAGTCCTTCCTTTGCGGAAACAAGAGGAGCCGCGGACGCGTCAAGTCCGATAGTATCCTCGATTTCCTTTTTCGTCCCGTCGACGTCCGCCGAAGGCAAATCGATTTTGTTTATTACGGGAATGATTTCCAAATCGTTTTCGAGAGCCAAATAGCAATTTGCAAGCGTCTGCGCCTCAACCCCCTGAGATGCGTCTACAACCAGCAAAGCGCCCTCGCACGCGGCGAGAGAACGCGAAACTTCGTAGTTAAAGTCGACGTGTCCCGGCGTATCGATAAGATTGAGCGTATAGTTTACGCCGTCTTTTTCGTAGTTCATACGCACGGGAGTAAGCTTTATGGTTATTCCGCGTTCGCGCTCGATGTCCATAGAATCGAGCATTTGCGCTTCCAAATCGCGCTTGGCTACTTGCCCCGTGTACTCCATAAGACGGTCGGCAAGCGTGCTTTTACCGTGGTCGATGTGCGCTATAATACAAAAATTGCGAATATTATCTTGTTTAGTCATAGTCAGTTTACCGATATTCTGTTTATTTTTTCAAAATTATTATTGCGAGAGGCTTACAGCCAATCGAGTATACCGTGAAAAAGGTAAATAAAGCCGAACGTTACGATTTTGCTTACGAAATAAATCAACAAAGTTTTACGTCCGCAAACGGTTACGGGAGTCAGATATTTCGGGTTTACGCTTTCGAACAGAGTCCGTTTGTCCTTATAAAGCGCTTTACCTAAGAACGCGCCTATCAAAAACCAGCCGAAATCGGGGAAAAACGTCCGATAATCCATAGACATAAATCGATTGTAATCTTCGCCTACGTGCTGCGCCAAAAAGAACCAATGAGAATTATCGTCCGTCCAAGGCTCGCGTTTTGCGCAAGCGCCCACGATTAAAACCGTAAGCGTAACTGCGGTCATAGTTAAACCGAAAACGTTTTTCTGCCAATTTTTTTTGCACTTTTTCAAAAAAAATTCTATAACAGACCAAAGAAACGCCGACAGCGCTATTACGTGAATAACGTTAAAATACACTATCATATGGCGCTTTAAAACGACGGATACGACGAACCCTCCCAACGTTAGGAAAACGGAAACTGCCATGAGTTTCAGCGCGCGTTTAAAATTATCGGAAGAAAAACTGCACGAAAGCCCTGCGGTAAATATAAACATTATTACGAACGCGGGCTGACATACGGCGCGAAGATTCCCCGAAGAATATCTGCAAGAAAAATCGTAAATAGCTTGGAAAAGCGCGGTTTTGTAGTTTCCTCCGGCATCTACCCGAACGTCGTTTAACGTATGGTCCCACACCACGAACAATATCATAATTCCACGCAAAAAATCAACTTCCCAAACGCGCTTTTTGGGCGGCGCGGAAATTTCCTTTGTAAATTCCGCATTTGCAGACGCCGTCTTAGATTGGTCAAGTTCTTGCGTTTTATCTATACATATTGTTTCTGATTCTTTTTTCATAAGTTTTGGTTTGAGTCCGTAGCTTATTTTTACGCCGAGAGTTTTGACAAGGCTTACGAATTTATTATATCTTATAACAAATAATTTGTCTATTACGCGAGAAGTTTTTTTTGCCGTAGTTTGCGGATAACAATCAGAAAGGCATAGCTTTTCAGACCGAGATAGCATTCAAAATATTGCATTTTATATTTTTATAAGATATAATTTAAATAACATAAATTATACGGAGTGTAAGATATGATTAGACAGGAGTACAAATGGCTTACGGATATATATGTTGCGCACCGCGGCTTGTTCGATAAAAAACAAGGCATTCCGGAAAATTCTCTGCCTGCGTTCAAACGCGCCGCAGAAAGTAATTTCGGGATAGAAACCGACGTTCAAATGACGAAAGACGGCGTGTTGGTAGTATTTCACGACGACGACTTATTTCGTATGACGGGAATAAAAGGCAAACTTACGGATTTTACGTTTGCAGAACTCAGTCAACTGCGGCTTGACGGCACCGATTACGGAATCCCCACTTTCGACGAATTTTTGAAAGCCGCTCAAGGCGTAAATTTGGTTGTGGAAATAAAAACGCACGAAAATATAGGCGAAGTAGAACGGAAAACGTACGAAGCGCTTAAGAGTTACAAGGGAAATTACTGCGTGGAATCCTTTAACCCGTTTATAATACGTTGGTTCAAAAGACACGCGCCTGAGGTAATTCGCGGCACGCTGTCCTGCTCGTTCGAAAACGCTCCGTTTTCTAAATTAAAAAAACGTCTGCTTGCCGACTTAAAACTATGCAAATGGAACGGCAGTCAATTTATCGCCTACGACGGAGCGACGATAGCCGACAATAAAGCCGTTAAAAAATTCGCAAAAAAAATACCGATTATCTGTTGGACGGTAACAAGTCAAAAAATGTACGAAGAACTGCACGACTGTTTCGACAATATGATTTTCGACTCTTTCATACCCGAAAGAAAAGATTTCAAGTGATAAACGCAATCTGTTTTACGCCTCATATAAGATAAAAAAGGAAAAAGACGTTTTATGAAAAAAGTACTCATATTCTTTTTAGGAATGTTATTAGGAATAATTTTCGTATTCGGAGCGTTGGCAGGCGGTATTTACATCGCGGTTACGGTTGTAAAGCCAAAGGATATAGCGCCCGAAACGTCTAACTTTTTAGGCGACTTGGCAAATATGTCTCTTTGGGACATGGCAAAAAATTTATCCGACTTATACAAAAACAAAATCGGCGTGGCGGACGAAAACGGACGGTACTACTCTCTCGGAGAGTTTTTATCCGAATACAAAATAGACTCGAAAACCGCTTTCGGTATGGATTTGCCCGAAGAAGTGCTGGATATTCCGGCATTCGAATTTTTCAATTCGTCCGACGGCGTAAACAACGCAATGAAACAGATAAAAGTCAGCGCGCTTCCCGCGATTGTAAATATGTTCGGTTCAAAAGGCGAAAACGAAAATGCCGACGCCGCTTTTAACGCCGCAACTATTGAAGAACTTTCAAATTACAGCCTTTACGAATTGCTTAAAGACGAAAGTAAGGGCATTGCGTACGTATTTCAAAACGTAAAGTTTGCGGACGTACTGAAAGATTCTTTTCCGAGCGAGGATTCCGACAATAAACTGATGTGGGCGGTCGGTCAAGCGTACGTAGGAAAACTACTTAGCGGTATGTCGGGCGAAAACAATATTTTAGGTCAGCTAAAGACCGGCGGAGCTTTCGAAGCGCTGGGAAAACTGCCCGTCATCCAAATTATCGGCGAAAGCCAATACGTAAAAGCTATTTTAGGCGACATATTAACGGCGGATTTGGTGGACGAAAACGGAAACATGAATTTCGACGGAATTATCAACGGAATATCGCTCGGAGAACTTTTAGGATGTCAAAAAAATCCCATAATCGACTTGACGGGATACGTTGAGTTTGTAAACGGAAACGACGGAAACACCGCAGTTAAACGTAAAGCCGAAAACGAAAAAGAAATCTACGCTAAAACGTCCGACGGTGAAAATTGGTTCGAAGCTGAACTTTCCTGCGATAAAGAAGAGCATATCCACAGCGCCGATTGCGGCGTTTTGGACGCGTACGACTGCGGAAAAGAAGAACACACGCACGGCGTACACTGTTTCGGTTTCGTTTGGTATTCTACCGCAGAGTGTTCAGACAGCCACGAATACCATTTGGACGAAATGGAAAAGGACGACAGATTTTATCCCCGCGTTACCGGGATGTACTCCGTTTTAGCCAATTTGACAATGTCCGATTTAACAAGCGGCGACAGCAACGCTTTGTACGACAAAATTAAACTGCTCAAAATATCCGACTTACTCGAAGGAATGGAGACCGGCGACCTTATAAAAAACGTCTCGGATATGACTATCGGCGAACTGATGAGCGGCGGATTTGAAAAATTGTATCTGGGATTAGTGTTCGGCTACAAGCGCAACACCGTCGAAACGCCCGCGGGCACGGCAGCCGAATTGTATTCCAAAGACGACGAAGCACAAAGCAAAATCGTATTTTACATGGTTGACGACGGAGAGAGAATTTACATTTCCGATGATAACAAAATTTGGTACGAAGGAACGAAAGTTTGCGATAACATAAATTGCGAGCATAAGTTCAGCGAATGCTACGGCTTTAAGTGGTACGCTACCGATAACAACGAAGCGACCGGCGTGCAGTCCCTCCTTGCCAGTTACGCTATAGAAGACATACCGAGCATAAATTCCATTATAAAGGATTTGACTTTAGACAAAGTTTTGGACGAAGTACCCGATATGCTAGACGATATAAGACACGAGCCTATCGGCAATTTGCAAAACGCAATAAACAAATTGTATTTGGGCGGTTTTCTTAAATACAAAAGAAAGCCCGTCGACAAAAATCTTATTACGGGTGAAATAGCCGTCTTGCAAGACGGCGGCGAAATCGAAGGATATATATTCGATTTGAACAACGGCAAATTCGCTCTTTCCGACGACGAAAATTCTTGGTACGAAGCGAGCTTGGATTGCAACGATTCTCACCCGCACAACCGCGGTTGCTACCGTTACGATTGGTACGAGGACCCCTCGTATACAACTAAAGCCTGCGGAGTTGCGGGTAAACTTGCGGACAAAAAAGTAAACGAACTAAACGCTCTTAACGGCGAAATAGAAAAATTCACTTTAAGCGACGTATTGAGCGACGTACCGAGTATGCTTAAATCTATAAAGGATACGCCGATAGGAGAACTTAGCGATGCTATCAACAATATGTATCTCGGAGACTTTTTAGAGTACGAAAAAACTGCCGGCGGCTGGATAGACTCTAACGGTAGGAAAGTTACGGGCATTATGGCCAAGCTTGCGGATAAAAAAGTTACGGAGCTGAAAAATCTAGACGACACCGTTAAAACGTTTACTATAAAAGACGTTTTGGGCAACGACGTTCCCGATATGCTAAAAGATATCGAAAATACCGAAATAGGCAATTTGCAAAACGTTATAGACGATATATATTTGGGTTCTGCAATGGGATACGCGCGTAAAGAAATAACCGATTTAACCGCTTTTACCGACGTATGCACAGAAACGGTAACAAACGCTAACGGAGTAAGCGCGATCATATCGGTGAAAACCGACGGCTCAGTTTACGTAAAAAGCGAAAACGGTCAAAACTGGTACGTTGCCGAACATACGGCTGACGATTGCGACGGACATCACGATACTAAATGTTATAAGTACGTTTGGTACACTGACGAAACTTTCGGTGTTCAAGTCGCAGGAATTCCCAAAGCGTTCGTTAATTCGAAGCTAAACAACGTACAGGATACGATGAACTCCCTTACGATAAAAGAACTCGGCATCGACACCGGTCAAAACAATTTACTGAAAGCTCTGGAAAACACAAAACTTACGGAACTGGGCGGAGCCGCTAACGACATAAAAATGGGCGTCGTACTGGGATATACCCGCGGAAACAAAATAAACGAGGATTTAACCTGCGGAAATTCAAACCATACTCACACGGAAAGCTGCTACGACTATTTATGGCATAGCGGCGAAGTAACTTCGGAAGAAAACACGGTCAAAGGATTGAACGCCAAAGTTTCCAATATGACGATAGGCGGAATGGCAGGCGGAAACGGTCTTGCGGATATTGCCGCAAATCTTACCGTGGGCGATTTGTTAGAAAGCGATATGATGGCTCTCGAAGAAGACGAAAGATACAAACTTAACATTTTGTTTTGTAAAGATTCCGACTTGACGTACGAAGGCACGATAACGATTACCACCGACGTTTTGGGTACGCCGCAGTCGATTAGCCAAAGCAAAACTTACAAATGCACTATTACCGACTATCTGACTTTTATTGCTCAGCCCGCTAACGCCGACAAAACGCCCAGATACTACTACGAGTTGTTCAACGACGGCGAGACAGACAAAAATCACGCCGACGGCTGCCTCGGCTGTTGGGAAAATATGAAACTCAAAGACTTCGTTTCGGAGCTGCTGGACGCGCTAAAATAGCGTAACTAAAGATTTTAAACGTGAACATAAACGTTAAAATAAAAAAGATGTATACGACGACGCGCGTTTTATCCAAAATAAACGCGTTTGGTTATACAGAAACAGAAAGAATGAAAACAGGTAAAATAATATAATAAAAGCCTACGTAAAAAAGTTTTCCGGTAGTTACGGAAAACTTTTTTATTTATAGATTTTTCAGGATAGAAACGGCTACGCGAAGTCCGTCAACTGCGGACGAAATTATACCTCCCGCGTAACCCGCGCCCTCCCCGACAGGATACAAATTGCGTAAGTTGCTTTGAAACGACTCGTCCCGCAAAATTTTTACCGGGCTTGACGTACGCGTTTCTACCCCGGTAAGTACGCCTGATGAACCGAATCCTCGGATTTTTTTGTCGAACTCTATCAGCGACAGCGCAATATCTCCTCCGATACTTTCGGGCAGCAAACCGCGCAGATTAACCGATTTTACTCCGCGGCAGTAACTGGGCGTTACGTCAAACCGCTCGGACTCGCGTCCGCAAATAAAATCGGTTACGTTTTGACAAGGCGCGGCGTAATTGCCTCCGCCAGCCTCGAACGCCCGTTTTTCGAGATATTGCTGAAAACGCACGCCGCTGAAAACGTCTCTGCCGAATCCGTACGATTCTACGTCCCGTTCGGAAACGGTAACTACTATGGCGCTGTTACTGTTTCTATCCGACCTATCGAAACAGCTCATACCGTTGACTACAACCGAGTTAAGCTCGGAACACGAGGGCACAACCACGCCTCCCGGACACATACAAAAACTGTAACAGCCCCGACCGTCGGGACATTTGCCGACAAGCTTGTAGCTTGCCGCGCCTAAATCTCGATGGGAGGCAAAAACCTTACCGTACTGCGCCGTATTTATAAATTCGCGCGTATGCTCGATACGCAATCCTACCGCAAAAGGCTTAAACCGCATTTCCGTTCCGCGCAAATGTAACGTTTCGAACGTATCGCGCGCGCTGTGTCCGCACGCCAAAATTATCTTATCGAAATACATTTCGCATTCTGCGCCGTTTTGTTCGACTATAATTCCGTTCGCTTTGCCGTTTTCCGTTATAAAGTCGGTAACTTTACAGTCGAACAAAAACTCTCCGCCGTATTTTTTTATCGAATCGCGTAAATTTGCTATCACTTGGGAAAGATTATCCGTTCCGACGTGCGGCAGCGCCGAAGTCAATACGCTCTCCGGCGCGCCCGAGCGGACGAATTCCTTAAAGACCGTATGTACGAACGGCGAAGATATGCCGCTTGTAAGTTTTCCGTCCGAAAAAGTACCCGCGCCGCCTAAACCGAATTGCACGTTACAGTTTACGTCCAAATCGCCGCCGTTAAAAAACGCTTCGACTTTGCGTTTACGTTCGGCAACGTCGGAGCCGCGCTCGACAACCGTAACTTTGCAGCCGCTTTTTGCAAGATACAATGCGCAAAACAGCCCCGCAGGTCCCGCTCCTACCACCGCCGCATTCAGCTTTTTAGGCGTTCCTGCTACGGAAAGTAAAAAATCCTTCGGTTCGGCGTAAGGAACTGCGTTTTTAGGACTTTTAGACGTTTCCATAACGTAAGAGCATACGAAACGGACGGCGTTTTTATCCCGCGCGTCTACGCTTTTTTTATGCAAACGGAAAGAAAGCAAATCGCCTTGAGAGATACCGCACGATTTGCATATTCTTCTCTTTACGTATTCGCCGTCGGCGCCGAGAGATATGTTGATTGGCTTAGTTAAAAATAAAGGCATACTGTTACACCATTTTAAATATCGGTCAGTCCCAGCAGATAGTCGGAACTGACGTTGAAATAACTTGCGATAGCCATTATATAGTCGGCGCCGGGAGTAGTTTTTCCCTGTACCCAATAGTAAACTACGGAATTAGAGACGTTAAGGTCGGCGGCAAGTTTGTTGACAGTTATATTTTCTTCGTTTAACAGATTTTTCAATCTTTCGGATATTTTGTTTTTCATATTATCTAATTTTAGAATATTTACATTAAAAAGTATTTAATTCTCTAAATTTAGAGATATTTTAATATAGCAGCGTCTAAATCGGATATTCCGAAACTATTATTAACGTTGAAATTTTAGTTCTGACAAAGGATAACGTAACGGATAATCAAAAGATCGTAACCTCAGAACAAGTACGGGTAAAGACTTAGCAAGAATTCTTCTAAACCGCTTATACCGCTTCCGTCAAACTATTTCAATACTATAATTTACAAAACCGTTTCGACAATCTTATAAAATACGTCTACTCCAAAACGTAAACCCCAAGTTTCATCGGACGTTTTGAAAACAAGAAACATCGTATAAAAATTTATTTTTATATAAAACGACACAACGAATACGTTAAGATTACTCGCATATTTTAAACACGCGAAAAAAAAACGGACGGCGGTTTAGCCGTCCGAATATTTGAAGCGCTATATTTTTGCGTACGCTTTTTCGCGTTCCGCTTTACTGAAAGTATACAGCGCCGAAGCGGCGGCAAAATACAGATTGTTTCCTCCGCATACTCCGTCGACGTTTAAAATTTCGCCGAGAGCGACTATACCGTCGGGCAAGGTTAAATCGGAAAGGTTAACGTATTTTTCGTCGATTCCGCCTGCGGTAACCTGACTCATAGAAAAATCGAGCAGTTTTAAAAAGTCGAAGCGCATATGTTTTGCTATATGAGAAAGTTTGGATACGTCCGTTTTGTCTTCGCAGCGTTTTAAAACGCATTCGGCAAGCTTATTGTGCAGTATTCCGTAAAATAATTTGTCTGAGTCCGCGCGCGATTTTACGCGTTTGTACAATATTTCTCCCAAATCCCACTCGGAAAGTTTGGGAACCAAATCTACCGTAAAATAGTAATCTCCGCGTTTTCGTGCAACCTCGCGGCGGGCGATAACTGAGGACAAATTGAAAACGCATATGCCGGACAGTCCGTAGTCCTTAAAAAGTACTTCGCCGCTTTGTTTTCCCAAACAGAGCGCGCCGTCGTATAAGGATACCTCCGCTTTTACGCGAATACCGTTTAAAATGCCTTCCATATTGTGAATTTTTACGGGAACGAGAGAAGGAACGCGGTCGGTAAATATATTTTGCGAAACTATGCCGAACGGAACGGAATCGGGCGACTGACTGTTGCTGCCGCACGCGAGAACGACTTTATCGAAAACGTATTTTACGCCGTTGATTTTTACTTCGTACGTGCCGTTAACTCGTTTGCACGAGGTAACTTCGGCATCGCACAAAACCGTTGCGCCGTACTTAAAAAGCTGATACCTAAAGCAATCGACAACGTTCGAAGCGCTGTCGCTAAGAGGATACATACGCCCTTCGCCGTCGGCGTAAGTATACACGCCCAAGCTCTCCAAAAATTTTACGTATTCCGAAACGGAAATCTCGTCCAGAACGTTTTTTACTATATTGCTTTTGTTAAAACAGCCTGCGTTGACGTTGGCGTTGCCTACGTTGCATTTGCCGTTGCCCGACATCGCTATTTTTTTACCTACGCGGTTGTTGCGTTCGGCAACGGTTACGTCTAAGCCGTTTTTTGCGCAGACCACCGCGTACGTCAAGCCGGACATTCCTCCGCCGATAACAAGAATTTTCATTTGTTCACCTACTTTTAAAATATTTTAGCCTACCCGTTAAAATTAGTCAACTTTTATCAGTTCCGCGCGACGCAAATATTTATATAAGTCTTCTATTACCGTAGATTCGGTAACTAGCACCGCTTTGTTTTTGCTAAAAACACAGGAATAAGTTTTGTTCTTTTCCGTATTTATACTAACTCCGAAACAGTTTAAAACGGAATATCTTTCGCCGAAAAAGCCTGAAACGACGGCGGAAATTTCGGCGAAATTCATATTGTGCAGAATGGTAGTTTTTATCTTACCGTCTACGCGTTTTTCCGTTACCGACAGCAATTTGTTCTGCGAATAGCATTGACTAACCAACGTGCTTGCGCCTTGAGGATTATAAAAATTGCCGATTTTTATAGGTATAGAAAACCTTTCGGCAGGCGATATAGCGCTAGGATGCAGCACCTCCGCGCCGCCTCGGGACAGCGCGCGCATTTCGGAGTAACTCATCGAACGAATAGTAGAAACCCCGTACACTTTCACGGGATCGGCAACGCAAACTCCGTACACGTCCGTCCAATTTTCGTACAATGAAGACATCGTCGCCGCGGCGCACAGCGCGCCCGTTACGTCGCTTCCTCCGCGGGAAAAAGTTTGACGCCCGTATTTACCCATGCCGTAGTATCCGCCCGTTACAGCCAATTTTACGCCTTTATACGCGTTGGACATTGCCGACATCGTTTCTTTGAACAAAAGAGAACGAACGCCGAAACGCACTACCTCGTCCGCTTCTACGTAGGCTGCGCCAAGGTATTCCGCTACGATTTTTGCGGACAATTCTTCACCCAGCGACATACAATACTGCAAGCCGTAACGGCGCGCTCGAGCTTTTGCGCCGAACAGCAATTCGTCGACGTCTATGCCTATTCCGTTGACTTCCGTAAGTCTTCGGTACTTATCTTCAACCGCTTTCCAAATATTATCGTCGCCGGAAAAAAAATATTTTTCCAGCAAATCCGTAGTTTTAACGTCGGAAGAAAACTCCTTGCCTACCGCGCTTACGACCACTACTTTGTGAAAAGGCGAAATTATTTTTTTTAAATAAACAAGATTGCGCGGCGTTACCGCAGTGCCGCCGAATTTTGCCGTTATCATATTTTAACATACGACCTAAAGCGAATTTTAATTCGACAAATAACAATACGGCCGAAAGCGTAAAGCTCTCGACCGCAAATATCTATATAAATACTAAGCGCAATAGCATATTAACAAAGTCATCAAAACCGCACACAATAAAGCCAAAATTAACATTCCGAAATAATGTTTGAAAAAGTGTTTTACGCGCGAACCGAAAGAACGCTTATTTTCAGTCTTCTTCATCTTCCCTTAACCCCCAAATGCTTATTTCCTGACCTTTGTCTGACAAGTTCATTGCGCATTCCAATATAGCTTTGAGCTGATTGGCGTCTAAATACCGTTTTATTTTGCCGTCGTGAACGGCGGAAATTATACCCGTTTCCTCGCTGACGACTATCGCGGTAAGACCGGGAAACGCTTCGGATACGCCTATCGCAGCGCGATGTCGGGTACCGAATTCACGGGGAAGATTGTGCGCTTGAGTAAGAGGCAGATAGCACCCCGCAGACATTACCTTGTTATCCGTTATAATAACCGCACCGTCATGAAGCGGAGTTTTAGGGAAAAACAAAGTTTCCAAAAGTTCGGCGGAAATTTCCGCGTTGACTTTGGTACCGCTGTCCAATATCGTATCGGACAAATCGTCGCAAACTATTATTAGCGCGCCCGTATCGGTTTTGCTGAGACGCAAACACGCCTTTACGATTTCCGCAACAGATTCGCTCAAATCGTCTCTGCCGTACTCGTCGAAAGACGACTCGCCGCCGGCTGAGCGTCTGAGTGAAAGACGAAAAATATCGCGGTGAAAATCTTGAGAAAAAAGTACCAAACCCGTTGCGCAGATAAGTCCCGCGGTAAAATAAACGAAAAACCTCATTACTTCGGGGGCTAACAAAAACGACAGACAAAACAGAATTACTACGGCAATCATCGCCAAGTAAACCAAAATCTGCATATTGCATTTTTTAGCGTAGTAAAACAACACAAAAAATACCAGCGTTACCACTGCTATCAATGCTACATGCGCGACAATATTAGGAATATTAGTATCTGTAAAAAATTCTATTACTTTCGCCCACATATCAGTTCTTATCCCTTGCGCGTAACATTTTGTTAAACATTGTGAAACATATTTTTTCAATATATATAATACATTATTTTATCGAAAAAATAAAGTGTATATATCACATTTTAAAACATTTTTTTTAAATTTTAATAAAATAACGTTAAAAATGCGTAAAATTTGGAGAGGAAACCGAAATGAAATTGAAATTGGCCGTTATAGGATACGGAAATTTAGGCAAAAGCCTTGAAAAAGAAATAGAAAAAAACAACGGAACGGAACTTGCCGCGATTTACTCGCGCAGATATTTGGACAATCCAAAATACAGACCGCTAAACGAAATAGAAAAGGCGGACGATTTCGACGCGGCGCTGATTGCATTGGGGAG
The DNA here is from genome assembly GCA_910586905.1 of uncultured Christensenellaceae bacterium. Taxonomy (GTDB): domain Bacteria; phylum Bacillota; class Clostridia; order Christensenellales; family CAG-314; genus Fimimonas. The sequence goes on along the minus strand of CAJUIV010000004.1, from coordinate 30,742 downwards.
TTACGGCGACGTGATGAATTACGCCGAAAAGTTTAAAAATTTCGACACCGTGGACAGCTTCGATACTCACGCCGAAATTTCAAAATACAAAAGCAATCTCGAGGCGATAAAACCCGACAGAATATCGATAATATCCACGGGATGGGACCCGGGGCTTTTAAGCCTTGCGCGGGCGGCGTTGGGAACCGCGGCGGATGAAATAACAACGGTATGGGGGAAGGGAATTTCGCAGGGACACTCTAACGCCGTAAGAACTCTGGACGGAGTTTTAGACGCCGTACAGTTTACATTACCTAACGGCGACTGTGAAAAAAAAATCCGCGCGGGAATAACCGACGGCGCGAAATTACATAAACGGCTATGCTACGTAGCCGCAATAGAAAGCGATAAAGAAAAAATAGAACGGGAAATAAAATCGATGCCGCACTACTTTGACGAATACGAAACGGAAGTCCGTTTCGTTACGCCCCAAGAAGTAAGAGAACTAAAAAAACAAACCTCTCACATCGGGCAGGTTTTTACGTCGGGAGACGGCTTTACCGCCAAAGCGCGGATAGACCTCGATTGCAACGCCGACTTTACAGCCAAAATTATGCTAAGATATGCTCTCGCTTTGCCGAGACTTAAAGCGGACGGTTATAAGGGCGCTCTCGACGTATTCGATATTCCGTTAAGGTATATAGCCGATAAAAAACTTATATAAACGGCGGTTTGAACGGCGTCGTCGCTATTGTAAGCCGTCGTACATTTCCACTTTAACTCCGGCCTCGGTAAGCAGTTCCATAGAAAAATCGTCAGGATAGCCCTCTTTATACACAATACGTTTTATGCCTGCGTTTATAATCATCTTGGCGCAGATAACGCAAGGCTGATGAGTACAGTATAAAGTAGCGCCCTCCAAAACGATACCGAGGCGGGCGGCTTGAATTATCGCGTTTTGTTCGGCGTGAACCGCATAACAAAGTTCGTGTCTGGTTCCGCTTTGAACACCGAGTTTTACGCGCAGACACTCGCCTTTATCCTTGCAGCTTTTAACGCCCGAAGGAGCGCCGTTGTAACCGGTAGTTAAAATGCGCTTGTCGCGCACAATAACCGCGCCGACTTGACGGTCTTTCTTGTAACAGCTCGACCAAGTGGCGACTTGCTCGGTAAGTTCCATAAAACGTTTATCCCATTTGTTCATACGGATTTTCCTTTTGTAAATCAAAAACGCCGTTTTGTTGCGCAAAACGGCGCGCGTTTTTTTAGCCGTTAAATATTCTGTCTTTCAATCGCGACGTACCGACGCGAACGGTTTTTAATATCTTTTTTTACGGATTTTACCGTCTACGCGGTGAATAACCACTCTGCCGTTGTGAACGGCAAGTTCGTTAGCGTACGTAATCGCTTCGGACTGCTTATCGAAAAGCTTTATCGCTTTGTCGCCTTTGCTGAGTTTAACCTGCCATTTGCCGTCTTCGCGCAAAGATACGTGATATACTTTAGCCTGCGAAGAGGGTTTTACTCCAAGCGTTTCGATAACGGGCAAAACTTCCTCGTTTTGGCTTTTTACAGTAGGTTTAGGTTCGGTTTGTGCGGGCTTTTCGGAAACGGTTTTCGCATTTTCTTTATCCGCAGGTTTTTCCTTTTGGATTTCAGCGGCTTTTTCGGATTTGGAGGCAGACCCGTCCTTTTTGGCTGCCGTTTTGGACGCGTGATTTTTAACTGTTTTGTCGGATTCGACGGGCTTTTCGTTTTTGACTTTTTCCGCAGGCTTGGAAACGGTTTTTTCTTTCTTTTCTTCCGACTTCGCCGTTTTTTCGTCTTTTACGGTTTTTGTGTTTACGGAAGCGGTTTTAGGTTCTGTTTCCGCCGTTTTAATTTTAGACGAAACGGTTTTTTCGGCGGTTTTAGGTTCTGTCTTTGCAGGCATTTCTTCTTTTACCTCTTCTACAAATTCTTCTTTTTGCTCGTCTTTCGTTCCGTCGCTTCCGCCTACGGTTTTTTCGGCGGAAATTTCTTCTTTGAGTTCTGTTGCGTTTTGCGTCTGTTCGGTTTCGGCGGATTCCGCTTCCTCTAATTGAAGCGAAGTTGCGGTTGTTTGTTCGTGCTCCGACGCTTTAGTCTGCCGTTCCAAACGTTTAACTTTCTTTTTAGCGTGAGACAACGCGGCGCAAACCGATATAAACACAATCAGCGCCAACAATACCGCCGCCGCTACCACTACGTGCCAAAGCAAAACGTTAAAATCGAAAACAGTAAAAAGCTGTTTATCCCAAGGCATAGTTTCACCTCATCATAAGTTAAAATATATTTTATTAAATTTTAGCACTTTTTTACAAAATTTTCAATTATTTGTCCCCGTTTTTTTAAAGTATTTTTATTTATTTATATATTATATGCCGAAATCGGCTAATATTCTTTTTATGTTTATACGTCGAATTTTAAATTGGCTGAATTTTGTAAACCCGAGTTTCGATTTACGCTCGTATTCCGCACAGCGGCATTGAGTTAAAGTCAAGATTTTTCCCTATTCGTTTGAGCTTCGGAACGTCAAAAAACGATCAAAGGCGCGTTTAGCGTTTGAAATATTTAACAAAACCTGCGTATACGACAACGTTACGGTAAAGCTCCGAAACGTTTTCGAGCCTAAAATTTACACTCGATTCGGTTATCTGTTTTTAATACTCGCAACGTTAAAATAATCTGAAACCGTTTCGCCAAAAAATTTAGCAAAACGGCAAATAATTGTCTTGACAATTTACAAAACAGTAGTATAATATACTTATGCAAATTAGCAGTCTTTTGTTTGGAGTGCTAAATATTAGTTAATAATTGATTTTGGAGGTATCGAAAATGAAATTAAAACCGCTTTTTGACAAAGTAGTAGTTAAACAGCCCGAAGAAACCGAGCAGATTGTCGGCGGAATCTTTTTACCGTCGGCGGCGAAAGAGAAACAGGAAATCGCCGTTGTGGTAGCCGTAGGCGAAGGAGGAACAATCGACGGCAAAGACGTTAAAATGGTTGTTTCGGTAGGAGACAAAGTATTGTACTCTAAATATGCAGGCAGTCAATTTAAAGTTGACGGCGAAGAAGTTACGATTATAAAACAAAGCGATATATTGGCTATTGTAGAATAAGGAGGCGAAAAAAAAATTATGGCTAAACAGCTTAAATACGGAGAAGAAGCACGCAAGGCGCTTGAAAACGGCGTAAACCAACTTGCCGATACGGTTAAAATCACATTGGGACCCAAAGGACGCAACGTTATTTTGGAGAAGAAATACGGCGCGCCGCTTGTAATCAACGACGGCGTTACCATTGCGAAAGAAATCGAACTTAAAGACCCGTTTGAAAATATGGGCGCTCAAATCGTGAAAGAAGCGTCCACCAAAACCAACGACATCGTCGGCGACGGCACTACCACCGCAACCGTGCTTGCTCAAGCGATTATACGCGAAGGAAACAAAAACGTAGCCGCCGGCGCAAACCCAATCATTTTACGTAAAGGAATTGACAAAGCGGTTGAAGTATGCGTAGAAAAACTTAAAAAGATTTCCACTCCCGTGGAAGGAAAACAATCAATCGCACAAGTAGCGTCCATTTCCGCCGCGGACGAAACTATCGGCAGTTTGATATCCGACGCTATGGAAAAAGTAGGCAACGACGGAGTAATCACCGTTGAAGAAAGCAAAACGATGAAGACGGAGCTGAATATCGTGGAAGGTATGCAGTTCGACCGCGGTTACGCCAGCCCCTATATGGCTACCGATTTGGACAAAATGGTTGCCGACCTCGACAATCCGTTTATTCTTATCACGGACAAAAAGATTTCCTCAATACAAGAACTTCTGCCTCTACTGGAACAGGTTGTAAAAACGGGTTCGAAACTGCTTATTATCGCCGAGGACGTCGAAGGCGAAGCTCTGACCACCCTGATTTTAAATAAGCTGAGAGGAAGCTTCGTTTGCGTAGCTGTTAAAGCGCCCGGTTTCGGCGACAGACGCAAGGAAATGCTGCAAGATATAGCTATCCTTACGGGAGGAACGGTTATAAGCGAAGAATTGGGATTGGAACTTAAAACCGCCACTATCGATATGCTCGGACGCGCAAAGCAAGTTAAAGTTGACAAAGACAACACCATTATTGTTGAAGGCGCAGGCGAAAGCGAAGCTATCGCACAAAGAGTTTCTCAAATAAAACATCAGTTATCCGAAACCACAAGCGACTACGACAAAGAAAAATATCAGGAACGCTTGGCAAAACTTGCGGGCGGAGTTGCACAGATAAGCGTAGGCGCCGCTACCGAAGTTGAAATGAAAGAACGCAAGATGCGTATAGAAGACGCTTTGAACGCCACGAGAGCCGCCGTCGAAGAAGGAATCGTAGCGGGCGGAGGAGTTGCTTTGCTTGCCGCCATTCCCGAAGTCGACCAACTGATAAAAACGCTTTCCGGCGACGAAAAAACCGGAGCGAGCATTGTACGCAAAGCGTTGGAATCGCCTATCAAGCAAATAGCCGAAAACGCGGGCGTAAACGGCGGCGTTATCGTAGACAAGGTTTTATCCGCAAAGAAGGCAAACTACGGCTACGACGCTCTTACGGGCTCCTACGGCAATATGATTGACAAAGGCATACTCGACCCGACGAAAGTTACTCGTTCGGCGCTTCAAAACGCAGCAAGCGTAGCGGGTACTCTGCTTACCACCGAAAGCATTGTCTGCGATATCCCCGAACCTCCCGCGCCGGCAGCTGCGCCGCAAGGCGATATGTACTAAAACAAAAGGTATAAACCGATAAAACAACATAGAAAGGGCGATAAGATATATCGCCCTTTTCATTTGTAAAACGCAAACCACTAGCAGTGCTAGTGGTTTGCGTTTTACAATCAAACAAACGGCGGCATTTTGCCGTCGTTATAGTTTTAGATTATACTCAAAAATTACGGGCGGAGATTACGTTATCGTCGAAATCATAAAGCGTAACCGCTTTTTCGTCCGCTATGCAGTAAGCGTTTATTCCGTCCTTAGGAAGCGCGGCGCTGCCGACGTTTACGCATATTACTCCGTTAACTTCGGTTATTTCGCTGACGTGAAAATGCCCGTAAAACATAACGTCTCCGCCGATAAGCCCCGACGGCAATACTTTCTTGTTATAAACGTGTCCGTGCGTAAAATAAAATCGGCGGTTAGGTGTAGGCAGCAGTTGGTCGCCGAGCTGAGAAAAATCGCTCACCATACGGTCTACTTCGCTGTCGCAGTTGCCTTGTATCCAAATTATTTTATTCGAAACCGAATTAAAAATTTCGGATACTTTTAACGGTGAGTAATCCTGCGGGAAAGGGTTGCGCGGACCGTGATTATACAAGTCTCCCAATAAAACCAAAACGTCCGAACGCGTTTGATTGAACTTTTGCAACACTTTTTGCGTCCAATAAGCCGAGCCGTGAATATCCGTCGCTATAAAAAACTTCATAGTAAATCCCCCGTTAAACCGCCAGTTCCACAAAATAAGAAGCCGCGCCCAAAACAACGCCGAAAACGTACATCAAGGACAATATTAGCAAATTACGCCGCCACTGTTTGCGCTCTTTAAACAACACTGCAAGCGCAATACCGCTGTTAGATACCAATCCGGCAAGACAAGCGGAAAAGCTTACGAGCCCCTCCGCATACATTCCCGTTATGATAACGCTGCTTGCGCAGTTGGGAATCAGCCCTATTGCAGCCGTTACGAAACATTGAAAAAAACCTATTTTAGTAACGAAACTTCGTATCGGCTGTTCGAAATAAAACAGCAGCAAACCGAACACAGCGTTAACCGCGAAAATATAAACGAATATTTTGAGCGTATGCAAAAGCGGATGTTTTACAAAATTCCAAAAACCTTTGCGCTCGTTTATTTCGTGATGACAGCAGCCTTCGCTTACGTGCAAAGCGGTTTCGCCGTTTTCACGCAAACGTTCGTCGCTATGGCTATGGTCGTGCGGTCCGTGAGAATCTTCGACTACGACCAAGTTATCCGAAAGCGTTTGTAAATTACGCTTATCGAAAAGATTGATTATGTATCCCAACATTACGGCGTAGCAAATTTTAACGAGCAGCACTATCCAAACCACTCCGACAGTATCTTTGTTCGTCAGTAAAATAGGCAAAGCTTCGTCGCTTGTCGCAACGAAAAAAGCTATAAGCGTACCTAACTTTAAATAATTTTGACAATATAAATCCGTTGCCATAACGGAAAATCCGCACTGAGGAACAAGCCCGACTCCTCCCGCCACCAACGGCGCAAGTTTACCGTTTAAGAGTTTAACGGTTTTGTTACGGGCTTTGACGTTTCCTTCCAAAAACTCTATTAACAGATAAATCGCCAACAAAAACGGGCTTGCGATTAGGCTGTCTAACAATGCGTCCAGTACTACGTCTAACATAGTAGTATATAAAACACCTCGAAATCGCTATATTGATGTATATTTGCTATAAATTTACTCTTTTTCTTTGTCAGGCGTAATCAGTCCCAAATCGGCGCAGATATCCGCAAGAGAATCCTCGACGCGAGTGAGTTCGCGCAAATCGATAATCTGCTCCGCCGCTTTTGCAACCTTGGCAATGGGATTTTGTCTGTCCGACGCAGACGGTTCGCCGTTTGCCGCGGCGACGCTCGACTCGGATTTGTCCGAAGCGCCGTCGGAAGTCGGCTCGCGCTTGCGAAGACTGCAGAGAGTGTTTTGTTCGTATTCCTCGATGGTATATTCAATCTTTTTTTGCAGTTCGTTAAAGGCTTTAAGTTCCTCGTCGGTAAACGTAGCGACAACGGTCCGGGCGTACGCCTGCCAAGTTGCGTAAAAAGTTTTTGCTTGACGTAAAACTTTATCTGCGTAGTCGTTAGCGCCTTGCTCTATCGTTATAGCTAAATTTTGAGAAGCCACAAGAGAATCGGAAATAGCGTTTCTATCCGCCTGAAATTTACCTATACGTTCGCGTAAAACGTAATTTTCATCGGACAATTCGTCTATACGTTCCTTTTGTGCGCGGCGGATTTTTTGTTCCTTTTCGGAAATATCGGCTATATACTTATCTACTTCGTCGGGGTCGTACCCCCTAAACACTCTTTTAAAATCCATCAGCGTTTCACCGTTTCGCGCTCGGCAATTATTAGACTTTGTTTCAATTCGTACAATTTATCGGATAAATCTACTTTATACGCGTGCGGCTGAGTAAGTCGTTTGTATTCGTCCCAAAAACCGTCGAGACTTTTTTTGCAATCTTCGGCGATTTCGTAAACGGATTTCGATTCGTACACAGATTTGCCGTCGGCAAAAACGTCCGCATAAAGTTCCTTTGCGTAAAAGTCGTTTATCTCTTTGGTTTTCCAGCGTTCGACGGGGTGCGTTATGGTAAGAGTTTTGCTTTCGTCGATTTTTTCGTCGGCAAGACAAATCACGTCGGCAACTGCTTTGTCCGTTTTTCTATCGAACAGACGGTATACCGTTTTAACTCCGGGATTCGTCATTTTGACGGGATTATCGGATATTTTCATTTTAGGATAATTTTTGCCGTCTACGTTCAAATTCGCAAGTTTGTAAACTCCGCCGAGACTAGGCGTTTTGTGGCTCGTTATCATTTTTGTACCTACACCGTACGTGTCGATTTTAGCTCCCTGTTCTTTTAGGGACACCAAAACGTATTCGTCGATATCCGAGCTTGCGAATATGTTGCAATCGGCGTGTCCCGCCGCGTCTAACATTTTACGCGCTTCTTTCGACAAATAAGCTAAGTCGCCGCTATCCAAACGGATACCGAGAGGTTTATGTCCGTTTTTCTTGAGATAATCGAATACCTTTATTGCGTTGGGAACTCCCGAATTTAACGTATCGTACGTATCGACAAGCAGCAAGCAGCCGTCCGGATAAGTGTTTGCGTACGCCATAAAAGCGTCCAATTCCGTAGGGAAAGACATAACCCAACTGTGAGCGTGCGTACCCTTAGGGGGCATGCCGAACATTTGACAGCACAAAACGTTACTTGTCGAAGTACATCCGCCCACAACCGCCGCTCTAGCCCCGTAAATCGACGCGTCGGGAGCTTGCGCTCTTCTCAGCCCGAATTCCAATACTCCCGCCGGACTTGCCGCATGACACACTCTTCGCGCTTTGGTAGCTATCAAAGTCTGAAAATTGATTATATTCAGCAAAGCCGCTTCCATAAGCTGCGCCTGACAGATAGGCGCGGTTATTATCATAAGCGGTTCGTATGGAAAAACTACCGTCCCCTCCGGTACGGCTTTGATACTTCCGGTAAAACGGAAGTCCGATAGCCAAGACAAAAACGCATCGTTAAAAGCCTTTGTTGAACGCAAGTATTCGATATCTTCCTTAGTAAAATGTAAATTATTTACGTACTCTACCGCTTGCTCAAGTCCTGCGGCGATACAGAAATTACTTTCCTCGAAGGGACGGAAAAACAAATCGAAAGTTGCGACTTCGTCCTGTTTTCCTTGCAGAAAATAGCCGTACATCATAGTCAATTCATAAAAATCGGTTAGTAACGTTAAATTTCTCATAATTATCCTTATTATTTTTTAGGTTTATAATTTCTTCGTTTTCGCAATACGGAAACTCTTTCAAAAGCCAACGTTATTATAATCGTTTGCAAAAAGTTAACGCCCGTTATTACGAATATTACAATCCAAAGCGTATTCTCAGGTACTTTACACAAGTACAAAACTACCGTTACCAACGTTACCGTTAACGCGGCAGCATATCCGATAAGCTGCGTAATCAATATGGGAATGGCTATGCCGCTCTCGGCAACGTCCCGCATACCCGGACCGGTAAAGAGAAAGGCGCTTTTTTTAAGCTTTATCAATTTAAAATATCTGTTGTCGGCGTCAGTTCGTATTTGTGCGAGTCTGGGAACAGCAATATTGACTACCAATAACGCGAGTATAGTCCATACCACCAATCTTTACCTTCCTTATTTCGATTGTTTTTTTTCTTTGCGAGCCGCCTTTTTCGCCTGCGCTTCTTCGTCGATATACGGTTTTAAGTTTTCTACGCCGTAATCCAAGTATACCTTGGGAGGAAAAACAAAAAGCAAAAATTTGTTCAATTTTCCGCCGCAAGATTTACCGCATTGACACTCGCGCAAAGCGTTCGACTGCGTTTTCGATGTTTTTAACAACGCCTTTAACGATGGCACAAACTTTGTAGCCGCGATAGCCGCTATACAGGCTAAACATGCAACAAACAATACCGTACCGTTTGGTATTTTTGCTACGATTCCCCAAGCGATAAGCGAAAACAGTCCGAAAACAAGCAGAACACCCATCGCCGCCCCGTAACAAACGGTTTCCGTCAACGATTTTTCGTATTCCGTTTGCCAAAATTCGCTAAGAACCGCTTGCGATTGACAATCGGGACAATATATTCTAAGTCTGTCCCACAGCGACCATACTCCCAGAGCGGAATATACCGATACGGCAAGAGATATTACGCCCGCGATAAGATAGGATTCGCCGCCTTTGCCGTTTGCAGTCTTTTCTTCCGCGCACAAAACGAACATAGCTACCGCTACTCCCAAAAGCGCGACGGATACCGAAAGCAATATCCAGCGGGATTTGGAAATTTCGTCCAAATCGTTTTTAAACAGTTTTTTGTATAAAGCGTGAATTTCCTTACGGTAAATTTTGGTAAGAGTCAACACTCCGAAAATTATAGCGAATACCGAAACCAACTGGGATATTTTTATGTCCGTTTCGATATGACCTACGAACAGATATAAGCTGTCGGTGCGAAAACCCTCGATAACAAGACGGACGATACCGTAGTAGATTCCGTAAAACGCCGCGCACCATCCGAGCTTGTAACGCTTACTGCGGGTTAAAACCAGCACACAAATCAAAAATCCCAAAAACGTGCAAACGCTTTCGTAAAAGAAAGTAGCCTGATACCAGCCCGCTCCGGCGCTTCCTGCGTGCGCCCCGTCTATCCAAACGGCGTATCCGTTAAAACCGTGGCGGGTGCCGCCATTTATCCACTCGAAAAAGTTGGGAAGCGCGTTATAGTCTGCGGTTATAAGATTACCGTACGCTTCCTGATTGGAAAAGTTACCCCACCGACCCAAACTTTGAGCCAAAAACAGTCCCGGCATTATCGCGTCTGCTACGATACGGAAATCCTGTTTTTTAAATTTAGAACAAACCAACGCGGCGAGATACCCCATTATTACGCCGCCGTAAATGCCCAATCCGCCGCTGCGAAAATCGAAATACGTAGACCAATCGGCAGAGCCGCCGCTCCACGGGAAGATGTAAACGTAAGCGCGCGCTCCCAAAACGCCTATGGGAATAACCGCCAAAGCGTAAATCGTTATATCGTAAGGGTCGTAACCGCGTTTTTTGAAATACAAACCTGCGGTTAAAATCGCCAGACACATACCCGTTACGATACATAAAGCGTACAGATAAATTTCTATCCCGAAAACGCTTAAATACGGATGATACGCGTCTACGCACAAACCGAAATTTTTGCCGCCGAACACGAAGGAATCGGCAAGTAAATTAGTCAAAAGTCGCACCTTCTTATGTTAAAATTATAATATATTTTACTCTTTATATCGCGCGGTGTCAATAAACGGACAAACAAAATAGCAATTTCGACAAAATTGTAGATTTTCGGCGTTTGCGGATTAACCCACGCCAAAGCAAAAACAGTTGATGTTATAACGGACGTAACGGCATTACGTATTATAACGCACACGAACACAATTTACTCAATAATATGCCTTTCAATGTGGTACGACGTAATAATAACTTATTAAATCCTAGTCGGTTGCTTTATTAAATAACACACACAAATTACAAAATCGACTAACGCAAAATCAGTTGCGCGATGTGTTGTATAATTGCGGTTGGCTGCAGTCAGTTGCAGTTAAAGCAGTTTAGTTACCGTTAATTATTTTATGATATCGTAAAACAACGAAGTTGGTTCCGGTAAAGCCCAATTACCGTTTTACGATGTAATAAAAACTATATAAGTCCAATTAAACCCAGTTGATTGCTTTATTGTAAAACAAAAGCCCGCGGTAAAACCGCAGGCTGAATTGCGTCGGAAATTCCAAGAGGACTAATATCGATTATATCTGCTCCGCCGTTTCTTCGCCGGGTATATCAATACGAGCGGAAACTCTGTCTAAAACGGAAAGAATCACGCCGAAACCGACCGCCGGCAAAAACGCAAACAATACGTTTAACGCCGCGCTCGTGCGATACTTTACGTAGTATTCGTTTGCGGTTCTAAAAAGACCGTCCGCATTTTTGATAAGCCAATAGGTTCCGTAAAAAGGAAGAATATTGACCAGCCAAGCTTCGAGAACCGCGCGATTGCCGTCTTCGTTTAACTTGTCTAGATACACGGCAAGAAAATAAATCCAATAAAACGGAACCAAAAACAAGCATACAAGCCGTTTAGTGCTTGCCGGCGCGTTGCCTTTTAAAATGTTGACGCGATTGACCACGCGCGAAACGGTTATAACGTAGTAAATACCCAACGTTACGACGCTTAGCAAAACGGTCTTTACCAATTCAAGCTTATTTTCCATAAGACGAAGCGTTGCGGCGTCGGCAGCGGACTGCTCCTCGCCGCCGTTCAATCGGTCGATAATACCGTTGACGTCGTTTGTAAAAAGACACAAAGGCAATATACCGAAAGAGAATACGCTCAGTATCAGGTAGGAAACAGGCGAAAGACATTTATCGGTCAAACCGCGTTCCGAAGTAAATTCGGAGAACGATTTGGAACGGCTGTAATACCAATAAGCGGCGTATACGCCCCCTCCGACAACGCGCAAAGCCACTTCGTCGCCTACGCCGTCCAAGCCGTCGTTTTTAAGAACGCGCGCATTTTTGGCGATATAATAAAACCATACGTAACCGTAAATTCCCAAAGTAACTACGGTCAAAAATACGTTTAAAGCTATATTTTGCTTTACAAGGCGATTTTGCATACCGTTTAAATTATACGCGCCTGAAGTTTTTATCGCTGCGCGCGTATCCGCTTCTACAATTTCGCAACGGACCGCAAGCAGATATAACGCCGTTAAACCGCATATTGCCGCAGCGGCGAAAAATACGTTCGGAAACCGATAAACAGTTTTAACCTCGGCTATAGTTAACGAGTTTCTATTAAGTTTCGTTAAAGAAGGCGAATTCGCAAAGCCGAAATAAGAATAACTTTTCGGCACGATTTTATAAGAATCGGTACGCGCGAGATTGACGTTATTTACAGTTTCGAACATCTGACGCGCGGAATAAAAACCGTCTTTATAATGTCCGTTAAACTTCAGTAATTCAACGTCGTTTTCCCAACTGTACTCGTACAAAACCAGTAGGTATTGCGGATAAGCGGTATAATTTTTAATTATTTCTTGATAATCGGAACCGCTTTTCAACATTAAGCAATCGTTTATCCGCACCGAACCGTCCGGCACCATTTGCGAAAGAGCGACGGTACAGTAGTCGATTGCAGTATATTGTTCGTTAATGTCCAAAGAAACTCGGTTTGAATAGTCGTAAACAACCAAATTCGTGTCGCCGTTTGCGTCCGTCCAATACGTCTGAAAATACGAGTCATGATCGTTAAATTCGTAAAATATTTGGTACGCGGATTTTTTTCCGCCCAAATACTCTTTCTTGGACAGTATACTTTTTTGACCGAGTACGGCACTTGCAACGTCGAAACCCAAAATAAGCGCCACGACGATTATAAGCAATACGAACAGAGGCTTGACGCTTTTATTACGCTCCGCGCCGCTTTTGGATTGTTTCGACGCAACTACGGCAAAACCGACGTAAAACGCAGCGAACAACGCGGCTAACGCTATAGGAACGACTATTTGCACCCACTTCGGCAAATCTTCGAAAATTACGCAATCAGACGCCTGCGACAATACGGCGAACAGCAGCAAAAAGTGGCTTAACATCGTTACGACGCTTGCTGCGGTAAGCAGTTTAGGATTTACGGCAACGGCGCAGATAGTGAGTACAAAACCGGCCAAAAATGCCAAAACAAGAGGCAAAGCCAACCATACGGCAAAGAAATTACCCGTAAAATACACTGTAAGCGCCGCAAAAGACAACGCGAAAGAAACCGACGAAAGTACTATCGCTGCCGTTTTACTTTTTCCGTTTTTAAAAATTAACTTAGAAGACATAATTTTCTCCCAAAGCGAAATACGTTTTAGGGGTTCATCCGAACCGCCTAAGCCCCGATTTTTTTCGGTTAAGTTTTTTTAATTACTCAAAAACAAACGTAACGCCGTAAACGAAAATCTAATTGCGAAAAATCGTTACATAGTTATCGCGTTAGAAATATAATACTACTCTAAAATACCGTTGTCAACAGTCTGATAAAATTCGGAATAAACGAAGACTTTTCTGTCAATAATCATAACGAAAAGCGACGAACTTTTTTGATGGTTTTTACATAGTCTACAAACGGAACGGTCAATATTTATTGCGCGTTTGGGAGAAGGTTTTGTCGCAAATTTACGACAAGGAGCTTTACCCGTGAAAACACACAGCGAAGCATTGATAAAACGCGGAGAAATTTATTACGCGGATTTAAACCCGGTAGTAGGCAGCGAACAGGGAGGCATACGTCCTATCGTCGTTTTGCAAAACGACGTCGGGAACAAGTACAGTCCTACCGTGATAGCGGCAGCCACTACTTCTAAACTTACGAAAGCTAAATTGCCGACGCATATAGAATTATCGAAAGAACACTCGCCTCTTCCCAAAGATTCCGTAGTGCTTCTCGAACAAATACGAACGATAGACAAAAGTCGAATAAAAGAAAAAATCGGCGAACTTCCGCCCGAAACGATGCAACAAATAAACGACGCTCTGCTTGTCAGTCTGGGATTTTTTTAAAAACGGTACGGTTTGCCGTACAAGTTTTAAATCCCGGACTTTTTGCGTTTTTTATCCGTAGCGCGTAAACTAACGTTTTGAATTAAACGCGCAATACGGTTAAATAGCGGACTTGCGGTTTTCACGATTAGAAATAAGTTATAATAATTTGTTATATAATTCGATGTAAATTCAGTTCTATTCGTTAGATTTAACATATTATGTCAGTAATAGTATTTTAAAATATCGCCAAATTCAATATAAAAAGCCCTTTTCTAAGCTAAAAGGGCTTTTTTACACATAAATTCCGTTCGCGCGGATGCTCTGCCGCAATCACATATTTCGGTCGGAATTCAATTCATTACTACCGAGGATTTGCTTTCTAACGCAGCTCTTTAAGACGGTTTTCGAGCTGAGTTTGAAGTTCTTTATACTTTGCGAGTTTCGTTTTTTCGGATTCTACCAAATTGGCAGGCGCTTTGGCAAGGAATCCTTGATTGTTCAGCTTACCGCTTGCGCGCGCTATTTCGTTTTTGACGTTTTCAAGCTCTTTGGTTATACGCTCCGTTTCTTTTTCCGTATCTACCAAATCGCCCAAAGGCACTTCGCACACGGCGGCGGAAGTAACCGTTTTTACCGTTTTTTCACCCTGCAGAGCGTTAGAGTAAACTACGTCTTCCAAATTGCATAGTTTAGCCAGATATACGCCGCACTGTTTTATGCGAACATCGGACGCGTCTACGTACAGCCTTATGCGCTTGCTCGGGGCTACGCCGTATTCCGAACGGACGTTACGTATTTTGGCGATAAGCTCCTTAAGCTCTTCCACAAGTTTAAAATCTTCGCTAAAACAATACTCCGAATTATACTCGGGATAGCGTTCTATCATTATACTTTCGCCTCGGTTTGGCATACTTTGATAAATTTCTTCCGTTATAAAGGGCGCAAACGGGTGCAGAAGCCTCAAAATATTGTCCAGCACATACGCAAGAACAGACAGCGTGTCGCGTCGCGCAGCATCGTCGGAGCCGTATAAAACGGGTTTCGTAAGTTCGATATACCAATCGCAAAATTCGCTCCATACAAAATCGTACATACATTGAGCCGCCATACCGAGTTCGAATTTTTCGAGAAGCTCCGTAACTTGTTTCGTTACTTCGTTCAGTTTTGTCAAAATCCATTTATCGGCAATGCTTAAATTACAGTCTTTTACGCTTACGAGAGATTTTCCCTCACAGTTCATAAGTACGAAACGGCTTGCGTTCCAAACTTTGTTCATAAAGTTGCGCGTACCCTCGATTTTATCCGAAGAAAAACGAATGTCCGAACCGTTTGCCACGCCGTTGATTAGCGCAAAACGCAGAGTATCGGTGCCGTACTTATCGATAAATTCGACGGGGTCGATTCCGTTCCCCAAAGACTTACTCATTTTACGTCCCTGTTCGTCGCGCACTATTCCGTGCATTAACACGTCGCTGAAAGGAACTTTGCCCGTATTATACAGCGAACTGAAAATCATACGCGCTACCCAGAAGAAAATTATATCGTAACCGCAGGAAAGCACGCTAGTCGGGAAAAACGCTTTGAAATCTTTGCTGTTTTCAGTAAATCCCAACGTCGAAAAAGGCCACAGAGCGGAAGAAAACCAAGTATCGAGTACGTCTTCGTCTTGATGCAAGTGTTTTCCGCCGCAATTCGGACATACCGTCGGGTCGGTTTCTTCGCATATTTCAGCCCCGCAATCGCCGCAATACCAAACGGGAATGCGGTGTCCCCACCACAGCTGACGCGAAACGCACCAGTCTTTTATATTTTCCATCCAATTGAAGTACGTTTTTTCAAACCGTTCGGGATGAAAACGTATTTCGCCGTTTTTAACTGCTTCGATCGCCGGTTTTGCAAGAGGTTCCATTTTTACGAACCATTGCTTGGATACGATAGGTTCCACCGTGGTATGACAACGGTAACAACTTCCCACGTTATGCTTGTGAGGTTCCGTTTTTTGCAAAATACCCATTTCGCCGAGTTTCGCAACGATTCGTTTGCGAGCTTCGTATCTGTCCAGTCCCGCAAACTCTCCCGCGTTTTCGTTCATAGTACCGTCGTCGTTCATAACCCGAATTACGGGCAGATTGTGGCGTACTCCCACCTCGAAGTCGTTAGGATCGTGCGCAGGGGTTATTTTAACTACGCCCGTGCCGAATTCCATATCTACGTATTCGTCGGCTATAACGGGTATTTCGCGGTTAACGAAAGGCACCACCACGGTTTTGCCCACTAAATGTTTGTAACGTTCGTCGTTAGGGTTCACGGCAACCGCGGTATCTCCCAGCATCGTTTCGGGTCGGGTAGTCGCAAACGTTACGGTCGTTTTGCCGTCCGGCGTAGTATAACCGTAGTGCCAAAAATGTCCGTCTTGTTCGGAATATTCCACCTCCGCGTCGGACAGCGCCGTTTTACAAGCGGGACACCAGTTGATTATACGCGAACCGCGGTAAATAAGTCCCTTTTTATACATAGACACGAAAGCTTTGCGTACGGCTTTACTACAATTTTCGTCCATCGTAAACGCAAGACGCGACCAGTCGCAGCTGCTTCCCAATCTTTTTAACTGTTCGACGATTCGTCCGCCGTATTTATCCTTCCAAGCCCACGCGCGCTCGAGAAAACTTTCGCGCCCCAAGTCGCGTTTGTCTACGCCTTCCTTTTTAAGCTGTTCTACGATTTTTACTTCCGTCGCTATACTGGCGTGGTCGGTCCCCGGCAGCCAAAGCGTATTGTACCCCTGCATACGTTTGAAACGGATAAGCGTATCCTGTATCGCGTTATCCAGACCGTGTCCCAAGTGCAACTGACCGGTAATATTGGGCGGCGGCGTAACCATTGAAAAATACGGTTTGTCCGACTCTGCCTTGGGTGTGAAATACCCCTGCTTCATCCACCATTTGTACAAATCGCTTTCAAAAGTTTTCGGCTGATAAGTTTTTTCAATCATAAATATATCTCCTTTCTCAGACGTTAAAATTAAAAAACGCCCTCTGCGTTTTAGCAGAGGGCGACAGTATCGCGGTACCACCTCGGTTTTTGTTTCGGACCAATCGTTCGACGGGATTCGTACGCGGTCGCTTACGCTTTGCGCTAGCAAATCTTTATCCGCCGAAGTCCGACTTTAAGGTTGCGCCTGCACGGCGCGTCTTATAAACTTTCGTTGAGGGCAAGCCCCCAACATCCCCCGCAAGGGCGCAAAACGCCGTACACGCCGCCGTTTCGCGGAAAATTTATCCTCATTTCGGACCAATCGTTTGACGGGATTCGTACGCGGTCGCTTACGCTTTGCGCCGGCAAACCTTTGTACGTCGTTGACGTAACCCCATTTGATCTAAAACACTCTTGAGTTTTTAACGGAACTGCCCGAACATAGCTACTTTCGGCTTACGCCGCCGTTTCGCTCTGTCAACGTCGGCAAACTACGTATATACGTAACCGAACCTGCGGAATTTTCACCGTAGTCCGCTCTCTTTAAAGCCGCTTACGCAAACCTTTTGCCTCTAACGTTTTTACTTATTTATTTTAGCATATACTAAAAAACTTGACAAGCGAACGCAATAATTTTTTCGGTCTAATATTTCTTTATACAATTTTTATATAACTTAAACGGATTTTAGACGCGACGGCACCCTTTTCGTTTATACTTTACGCTCTCTCCACTTTTCAAACAGATTATTATATATCTCACTAAATTCTTTAAACGCCGCAGAGAAACAGAAACCGCGCGTAAAGGCAAAAGGATATACCAAACGTATTATTAGTATTCACACCGAAACGCACAAAATTCATAGTATGCTATATACCAAAATATGGAGGGAAAATTTGAAAAGAATATTTACCGCGGCTCTCGCCGTTGTCGTCTTGCTTACGATTTCGGTATTCGGCTTTGCAGCCTGCAAAACCGACGGCAATACGATTAGACTAAACGAAGTAACTCACAGCTTATTTTACACGCCGCAATACCTTGCGATGGCGTTAGGATATTTCGAAGACGAAGGATTGAATATCGAAATAACCAACGGACAAGGAGCCAATAACGTTATGACGGCGTTGCTTACCAACGAGGCGGACATAGGACTTATGGGCTGCGAAGCCAATATTTACGTATACTTACAAGGCAAAAAAGATTATCCGCGCGTTATAGGACAGTTAACCAAACGCGACGGCAGCTTCCTTGTAGCGCGCACGGAAAACAGAAATTTCGATTACACGGGAATTGAAAACAAAACTGTGCTTATGGGCAGAACCGGAGGTATGCCAGCGATGATTCTGCAGTACGTGCTGAATAACAAAGGTTACGTCAACGGAGAAAATATCGTGATGGACTACTCGATAGAATTCGGCGCGTTAGGACCCGCTTTTACGACGGGAACAGGCGATTTCGTTCCTCTGTTCGAGCCTGCGGCAAGTCAAGTAGTAAAAGACGGAAAAGGATACATCGTTTCCGCAATAGGTATGGATTCAGGCGAAATACCTTACACGTGCTACACCGCTACGACTGAATATATGGAAAAACACCCCGAAAACGTAGAAAAGTTTTTAAGAGCGGTTTGGAAAGGTACCGAATACGCGATGACACATAGCGCGGAAGAAATAGCTAAGCTCGTAGAAAAATACTTTGTAGGTACTTCTCTCGACCTTCTTACCGCGGCAGTTAAAAACTATCAGACGTTCGACGTTTGGACGACTACGCCCGTTACGGATAAAAAAGCTTTCGAACGCATCCAAGACATTATGGAAAACGCGGGAGAACTTTCCGAGCGCGTAAGCTACGACGTTATAGTAGACAACACTGTCGCCGAAAAAATAGGCGCGATCAACTAGCGACGCACGGGGCGGACGGTTAGATAAACCTTTCCGCCCCGAAAAAAATATACGATACGGAGCAAAAAATGACAATACTCAAATTTGACGACGTGAGTAAGGTATTCTACTCCAAAACACAACAGACGACTGCGGTTTCACACCTTTCGTTCGAAGTAAACGAGGGGGAATTCGTAGCGATTATCGGTCCGTCGGGCTGCGGAAAAACCACTATCCTATCGCTCGTATGCAAATTGATTGAACCGACCGGCGGAAAAATCACATACGGCGCAAACGATTCGAACGCAGACTGTACAAAGGTAAACGAAACTGAAAACGAGGAAAACAGCCGTAAAAGCGAATCGAACGAAGCGTCGAAAAAAGGCATAAAATTACCGTCCTTTTTAAGGAAAACGAAACACAACAAAAACAGCGAACGCGCGAGCGGCAACGCCGTAGGTTATATGCTTCAGCGCGACCAACTGTTCGAATGGCGCACGATTGAAAAAAACATCGTTTTAGGATTGGAAATCCAAAACAAAATGACGAAAGAAAATATAGAATACGCAAGCGAACTTCTAAAAAAATACGGATTGTGGGAATTTAGAAAACATTATCCTCAGGAGCTTTCGGGAGGAATGAGACAGCGCGTCGCGCTGATAAGAACTCTTGCAACCAACCCCGGTTTACTGCTTTTGGACGAACCGTTTTCGGCGTTGGACTTTCAAACCAGACTGGAAGTCTGCGACGACGTGTATTCGATTATCAAAAAAGAAAACAAAACCGCATTGCTGGTTACGCACGATATATCCGAGGCTATATCGCTTGCGGACAAAATAATCGTGTTGACTAAGCGACCCGCGACGCTTTTGACGATTCACGATACGAATATGTCCGATATCGACACTCCGTTAAAACGCAGACAGTCTCCGACGTTTTCGACGCAGTTCGAGCAGCTGCACAAATATCTGCATGGAGAAGCGTATGAAAAACAATAAATCTACGTTCACGCGGGAACATTTACTTTATCTTAAAAAACTAAGAACGCAAAAAATCGCCGTACACGCTACGCAAATAGGAGTGCTGATATTCTTTCTCGGTCTGTGGGAGCTGGCTGCGCACTTAAACTGGATTGACTCCTTTATAATGAGTTGTCCCAGCAGAATATGGGCTACTTTGATTGAAATATCCGCAGGCGGAACGCTTTGGTATCACGCGGGAGTTTCGACTCTCGAAACCTTGGCGGGATTTGCGATAGGCACGGCACTGGGATACGTTATAGCCGTGATACTGTGGTGGAACAACTTTTTAAAAGACGTTTTCGAACCGTACGTAGTAGTACTGAACAGTTTGCCGAAAATAGCGCTGGGTCCGATTATAATTATTTGGGCAGGCACCGGCAAAGCGGCGATTATTACGATGGCGGTTTTGATATCCGTAGTTATAACCACTATCACTATGCTCAACGGATTTGCGGAAACGGATAGAGAAAAAGCCTTGCTTCTTCGCTCGATGGGCGCAAACCGTTTTCAAATATTCGTCAAACTGGTAGCGCCAGCAAACGTGCCGACTTTGATGGCTATGCTTAAAATCAACGTAGGAATGAGTTGGATAGGAACTATTATGGGCGAATATCTGGCATCCAAAGAAGGTCTCGGATATTTACTCGTATACGGAAGTCAGGTTTTCAGACTCGATTTAGTGATGACCTGCACCATCGTACTGTGCGCCTTGGCGGGCATAATGTACGGTTTGGTATCTATTCTGGAAAAAGTTGTGGTAAAAAATTTCAGATAAATACGAAAAGCCCCGACGGCTATGCCTCGGGGACTTTTTTTGCCTGATACCAAAATTGCGTTAGAAAACAAAACGATAAAGCGGAAATACCGCTGTCCTGCTCGCTTTAACGGATTAACAGGCATAAACCGAGCGCTACGGCAATACAACAAACTATGAAGAAAATTTACGATTATATATGCGACGCGGCGGTAGTTATCGGCTGCTGCGTCGGAGTCGGTTTTTTGTGCGGCAAGGAAGCTCAGGTATTTTTCGGAAACGCCGTAAACGTAGCGGTATTTGCCGTCGTGTTTTTTGCCGTTAACGTTATATTCCGCGAATACTGCCGAAAAAAACGCTGTTCTTCGCTCTCTCAGCTTTCCGTAAACGTCTTTACAAAGTTTGCTTGGATATTCGATTTGGCGCTTACTACTTGCTGTTTCGTATGCATTGTAACAATGCTTGCGGGAGCGGAACAATGTCTCGGCTCCGTTTTACCCGTATCAAGCGTTATTCCGCTTTACGGGCTTGTTACGAGCGTTATAGCCGCAGCAGTGCTCAGTAAAGGAATGAAAGCCTTAAAAATAGCCAACGTCATTTCAATAACGTTGGCTGTCGCTTTGATTGTAACGCTGCTGTGTATCAATACCGAAAAAAGCGGTTTCTCGCAAATAAAAGTACCGCCGTACAAACCTGCGGCGTACGCTTTATTCAGCGTTACGATGTCTTTCGGCGTAACGACTCAGCTTGGCGCCGAAAGCGATTTAAAACGCAATTTGATAACCAGCGCCACCGCCGCGGCGGTTCTTTCCGCGCTGATGCTTTTGATAATATATCTCAGCGATTTTTCGTTAAACCTGCCGGCAATCGAAAATATAAAAAATCCGTACGTTTTGGCTCTATCTGTAGTTACGATAACGCTTTCCGCAGTAACAGGAATAGTAGCAAACGCTATGCCTATTGTAGAACAGATGCGCGACTTTATTCCCGACCACTCGCTTTGCTGTATTTTAACGTTCGGTTCGGCGCTTGCGTTTTCACTTTTCGGCTTCGACTTCGCCGTAAATTTCGGTTACGTTTTGGTAGGCGTTATAGGAGCGATAGTAATTATTGCCGCCGTCGCGCGTCAATTTTGCGAAAGACGCAGAAAATCTGCGTAAAGCGAACGTTCTTCCGGCAAAAACCACTTTGCAGACTTCGAGTCCGCAAAATTTTTATACCCTATCGCCAACAAACAATATGCGACTTGGTTTATAAACGAAGCATCTGCGCTATGCGATAAATTCAAAGTTCCGGTAAGCTTCCGATACGCGAATTTAAGCTGTTTCAACGTTATTTTGCATACCGTCGCGCATTTTGCCGCGGCAAAAATAAACGTTTGGTCAACGCCGTCGGCATATGAAAAATCAACTGAATACAAGTCGTTTTTCAAAGATACCAACGCGCTTTCACGAAATCCCGAAAGCGCGAGTTTTTTAAACGCGATTTCACTTATTTTAAAATCCGGCAAATATTCCGACAGCATTTCTTTATACAATTCGACTAATCGTTCTCCGTGAGAAAAATTATCGAGCGAAGAAACCAAAATTTCCCGAATACCGTCTTGCCTGCACGTTGCCGCTTTAAGAGCGCAATCCAAAAGCCTTACGTTTAAACGGTCCGCCTCTTCAAACAAGCCGTTTTGCGATGCGGTTTTTTCACGCAGAGAAAATTGCGCTTCTTCTATCATTTCGCGAGGAACGTTGAAATACAAATTCGCACTTTTGTCAAAAGTCAATTCTTTTACCCGCGTTCCGCCTTCGTTTACGTATTCCAGCATTTTTTGCGCAAACGCATCGTCGGGAAGCGCGTTTAAAAGCGTTATGACGGCGTCGCGCGCCAAATCCATTCTTCTGCAGTTATAGTAGGTTACGCAGCAAATTTTGAGAGACAAACAGCCGCTGTCGCGAAACCTGCCGAATAAAGCGTTCGCCAAATTCAAAGCCGTTTGCGAATTACCGAGTTCCATTGCATACGTAACATAATCGCGCAAATTGAACGCGTTGATTTCGCCTGCGCGTTTATAAATCTCGTCTAAAAATACGGTTAAATACTCGAGCCCTTCTTGAGTTTTGACGCACGCGGACAAACGAATAGCGCAATCTAGACCTTCCAAATTATAATTATGAAATTCGTTCCAAGATTTTGCGACTTCAAATCCTTCGTTAAATTTACCGTCGCGGTAATATAAATACATTTTGGAAACGCACGACTCGGCATCCTCTGCGGGCAGTTCCAAGAGACGCTCTTTTATTTCGTCCGCTTTTTTGAAATTTCCCTCGGAAATCGCCTGCCTCATTTGACGGCGAATACGTTTGAAGTGGTCTACGTTGGATTTGACGTTGTAAAACAAATCGTTGTCCGAACGGTGAAAAGAAGAAAATTCTTCCAATATTTCAATAAATTCTCCGCTCCACAGACAATATAAATCGTTATCGAATTCGAGAGGAAAATCGCGAATTTTGCTCAAATCGGCTCTTTCTTTTACGTTTTTACTCCTAACGAGGCTATACGAAGGCGGACGTATAAAAAATTCCAACACGCGTTCGACAACGCCGCCCAAGTACGCTACGTCGCGATAACAATCGCGGGTTGACGCGTATCTGTTTGCAAGCTGACAATACAAACCGGTTGCGTACGGAAAGTCGCCCAGCTCGCACAGACAGCCTATTTGGTTAAGCTCGCTTTCGTATCCGTTTATGCGGGCGAAATAAACTAACGCGTCGAAATAGCGGCTGTCGTCAAGCATTTTTGTCGCCACGTTAAATTTTTTAGCGTCGCTTATATTTACAACATTGTTATTTTGCGTTTCAGATTTCATTACCGAATATTTTGTCTACCGCCGTTTTATCATAAGTATATTTTTTACCGCAAAAATGACATTTTATCTCTATAAATCCCATTTCGTCGACGATGCCGTACGCTTCGTCCGCACCCAGACTTTTTACGATTCCGTCTATTTTGCGTTTGCTGCAATCGCATTTGTAAACCACGTCCGTTTCCTCGGTAAACACGGGGTTGAATTCTCCGAAAAACCGCGAAATTACTTCCTTTGCCGTACTTCCGTCGAATTGATAACTCATTTCGTCCATAGCGTACATTATAGTTTCTATTTTAGACAGCAGCTCGCTCGGACAATCGGGCATAACCTGCACGAAAACTCCGCCGGCTGATTTACAGGACTTATTGTTCAATCCTACCCCCAGCGTAATCCCGCAAGGCTGCTGTTCGCTTTTTGCGTAATAGTAAGCGAAATCGCCGGCTATTTCGCCGTTTATAAGTTTGGACATTCCTACGTAAGGTTGTTTCAGTCCTATATCCTTAACTACGGTTATACTGCCGTTTTTACCAACCGCGCTCCCTACGTCCAACGTACCGTCCGCTTTTAAAACGGTAGGACAAGAAGGATTGATAACGTCGCCTTTAACGTGTCCTTCGCCGTCGGCGCAAACGGTAATTTTTCCCAAAGGACCGTCGCCGTTTATCGTCGCGGACAGATAATCCCGTTTGTTTTTAAGCTCTTTTCCCATCAGCGCCGCCATTGTAAGTGCGCGGCCGAGCGCTACCGCGGCAACAGGAGATAAACCGTGTATTTTTACGGCTTTATTTACAATTTGTTTGCTTTCGACAGCGCTTATTATAACCGCGTTATCTATTATAGCTTTTACCAATTTAGAGGGCATTTTTACCTCTTGAATTTTTTACGGCCGAGAGCCGTTTTAAATTTATTTTACCGTTTATAAATATTGCGACCTACCTTTTGGGAGCAGTCGCAATTTTGTTTACCATACGTTAGCCTAACACCGTAGACTACTTGTTTTAACTACAAATTTTGGCGGAATCGGCGTTTTTTATATAAATGCGAAAAGAATAAAGTGTTATACGCTTGTATTCCGCCAAAACTTTGCAGACAAAAAGGAAAATTTCGTTTATAAAACTTACCCGCAGGCTATTTACTCTTCGGTTTCGTCGGGAGCGGATTCGATGGGAGAAACTGGCTCTCCGCTTTCCGCAGTAACCTCTTCCGCCTCAGAATCGCCGTCATCGGCTATGGCGTACGGGTCGTCTTCGTTTGAAGGAGCACAAGCTTCGACCGATTCGTCTGCCGCTTCTTCTGTCTTTTGCGGTTTGCCTTTTGTACGCTTAGTCTTTTTTTCCGCGGAAGATTCCGAAACAGCGGTTTCTTGTACGGACGGAACGGCTGCCTGCTGCGGCTGAGCATGCTTTTTCTTTTTAACTTCCACAGGATGGAACAGCGCAAACGTTTTCATCATATGCGTTTGCCATACGAGGGGGAAATACATACCGCCGAACATAAGTATGATAACCAAAAACAGCGATTGCAGCATACCGTTTTGGAATATGAAATACAGCGCGATAGGTACGAGCGCCAGCAAGAAATGAATTATATTAGGCAAAATATTAAGCCATAACAAACGCCAGCTGTCGTCCAAATTTGCAAGAACGGACTGCTTGTATGTTACCGATACCGAACAAAGTATCAGCAGGTACATAACCAAGAACATCGCTATGACGGAAAGAACAACCAGTATTATTATCGTCGCCCAAAGAGGCAACACCGTTACCGACCACGTATAGAAAGAAAACAGACCGAAAACGGAAAACGCCGTTACGACCGTAGTTATAAGCGCGTAAAGCGCGTTGGCTTTTATACCCTTTCCAATACTTTTAAACACGCCTACGGTAGACAATTTACCCGTCCAAAACGAATCGCGAACTACGGCGAAACCGCCGGAAAGGATGATTGTTACGAGCAGAGAGCTGACAACGGTCATAAGACCCATAAACATATTGTTTTTTGCCAGTTCCGTCTGATAGTAACTATCGTAACCCTGCCAAATACCGGTTGAAAAACCGTAGCCGTTTAGGATAGGCAAGGTCTGCAGCAGTTCGGCGTTACGGAAGCTTGCAAGCATAAGCACTACAAAAATCGGCGCTACGCAAAGCAACATCAAAATACTGAAACCGAACAAACGCCAAATGTTTTCGCGATAAAGCACTTTAAAAAAATTCCATGTGTTCAATCGGTTTAAACGTTTGGTAACGTGCGCGTTACGCTCGTTTTCAAGTCTTATTTTACTGAAATTCATATCTTATTCCTTTTTAATACGGAAAAAACGTATTTTCCGTCTAAGATTTCATTATTATATCAAATGTGCGAATATATTTCAACCTATTGAGAAAAAAACTTTACATTTTCGTTAAAATACGGCGTTTTTCGATTTATTTCTCGTTTTTTCGACGTTTTTCGTCAAAATGATACTGCATTCGACTTAAAATAACCTGTTTAAAGACAGTTTCGGCGGTAAAAAAGGACTGGCTTGTGTCATAATTCTTTTGATTTTGAGTATTTGAAACGGATTTCTTCAATATCGTATATACAAAGGAGCATTATGAAAACTATAGCTATCGTCGGAGCGACGGGACTTGTAGGCGAAAAGCTTACGGAAATTCTGCAAGACAAGCTGACTGAATATAAAGTCAGATTTTTCGGCAGCGCGTCGGTTGGAACGCGCAAAACGTTTCGCAATAAGCGCGTTACGATAGAAAACTGCGAATCGCTTACGTGCGGAGGAATAGACTACGCGGTTTTTACGGCAAACGAAGAAGTCGCGCTTAAATACGTTCCCGAATTGGTAAAACAAGGCGTTACCTGCATAGACAACAGCTCGGCGTTCAGGTTAAAAAAAGACGTGCCGCTGGTCGTACCTTGTATTAACGGCTATTTGATAAAAAATGCAAAGCTCATAGCCAACCCCAACTGCTCTACCATACAGACGGTTACGGCTGTAAACGCTTTTAAAAGCTTAGAGCCGGTTTCGATGACTGCGGTTACGTATCAAGCGGTAAGCGGCGCCGGCAAAGCGGGAATATACGACTTGAAACAAAATAACGGTTACGGCAAACTGCAGTGCTTTAAACACCCGATTTGCGATAACGTTATTCCGCAAATAGGCGACGTAGGAAAAGACGGATTTACTACGGAAGAACGCAAACTCTTGTTCGAAAGCAGAAAAATATTGGATTTGCCAAGGCTTAAAGTAAACAGCTTTTGCGCGCGGATACCGACGACTGTGGGACACTGCGTATTCGTAAATCTTAAACTCAAACGCAAATTCGATTTGACGGAAGCGCGCGAACTGCTGAAAAACCAAGCGGACGTACTGCTGTTCGACGACCCGCAAGCGGACGTTTACCCTATGCCGATAATGCTGCGCAATACCAAGTACGTAGGTGTGGGCAGACTGACGAAAGACCCCACCGCCAACGCAGTCAACTTTTTTACCGTAGCTGATAATCTGCTTAGGGGCGCAAGTTACAACGCTTACGAAATTTTGGAAAAAGCAATCGAATTCGACGAAACGTAAAAAACGCCGACGATTTAAACGGCGCGCCTATTGCGGTTCTTTGTACTTATATACTTACCCAAAACACGCCCAGGTAAACCGCTTTTATTTTACGGGCGAATATCGATTACTGAAAAAGAGGATAAACGATATGAATCGAAAACTAGTTACTGCGCTTGCTACTCCGTACGCAAACGGACGGATAGATTTGAACGGTTACGTTAAACTTATAAATTATCAAATAAAAAACGGAGCGGACGCGCTGCTTGCCGTAGGCACAACCGCGGAAGGACAGCTGCTGAATAGCTGTGAAAAAAAATTACTTATACGCGCCGCAAAAAAGCTTACTGAAAACAAGAAAATTCCGATTTACGCAGGCATAGAAGAATTTTGCACGGCGAAAGCCGTAAAAGAAGCCGTACGCGCTCAGGAATACGGAGCGGACGCGCTTCTTATAGCTCCTCCTACGTTTTGCAAATGCACCGCAGTCGGCTACGTAAAGCATATCGAAAGTATTTTAGACGCGGTATCGGTTCCGCTTATATTATACAACGTTCCGTCGCGCGCGGGATACGAACTGGATTTAGCGGCGTTAACGGAACTTAAAAACAAAGCTGCCTACATAAAAGACGCCGGAGCGAACGCGGTATTTACAAAGACGGCGGTGCAAAACTATACCGTATTTTGCGGAAACGACGAACTTTTAAGCGAACAGTTAAGTTACGGCGCAAAAGGGGTTATCTCGGTGGTTTCCAACGCCGCGCCAAAACTTACGAAACGCGTTTTGTCAGGCGAAAAAGACGACATATTCGTAAAGCTGGCAAAACTTTCTATGCGCGAAGTAAACCCGATTGCAATAAAATATATCCTATACAAAAAAGGTCTGTTTAAAAGCTGCGAGATGAGGCTGCCGCTGACGAAAGCGAACGCCGAAACGATAAAAGCCGTAGACGGATTTTTTGAAGAATACGGCGCGGAAATAGAATAGCACGACTAATTTAAAGCGACGCTCAACCGATACGACGACTGAAAAAAAAACACTCCGTCAATCGATTAAAACGGCATTTATATTTAAAGGCTTGCATACGTTTTAAGGACGCAAAAATTTAAACAAAAAGGAAACTTAAAATGAAAATCGCAGTTATAGGAGCAAAAGGGCGCGTAGGAAAAATAACCGCCGAAATAGCCCGCCGACGCGGACACGAAGTGCTGGAAATAGACAAAGATACTAAAAACGAACTTAACGTAAAAATAGATACCGCTATCGACTTTACAACGGCGGACGCGACGGACTACGTTATAAAATTTTGCGTAGCCCACCGCTGTAACCTTGTTACGGGCGTTACGGGAAGAACCGCCGAACAGGAAGACAAACTGGACGAACTGGGAAAAAAGGTGAAAGTCGTTAAAAGCGCAAACTTTTCGCAAGGGGTAGACATGCTCGGCAAACTGTGTGAAACGGCTTTAACGGAACTTAAAAACTGGGACTGCGAAATCGTTGAAACTCACCGTAAAGGAAAACTCGACGCTCCCAGCGGAACGGCAAAAACGCTTGCAGCAACCGCGTGCAAAGCGAAAGGCGGGTTTTCGACGGTAACCGTGCATTCGGTAAGGGCGGGAAGCAACTACGGAAAACACGAAATAATTTTGGCGACCGACGGCGAAAGCATAACCATTACACACCAAGCGGAAAACGCCGAAATATTTGCGCGCGGAGCGGTTATCCAAGCGGAAAAGCTGTAAAAGCAATAGTAATTTAAGGCGTAAAACCGCAGCGCTCGCCCGAACGGCATTTTAACAGCCGCTAACCGTATAAAAACAAACGAAAGCGCTCTGCATATTTTTGCAGGGCGTGATTTTGTTTGGAATATAATTCGTCCCTACCGAAACGCTTAAAATTACGGCAAAGAGTATTGAGGACACTCCGAAAAAACGAGCCGATTCAATCAAAACGTCATAATCCGGCTGTCTCGTGCCGTTTGTAATACCGCTTACCGTGCATTGATGTACCTGCATAGTATCAATCACAATTTTGTTTACTTTCGGGGGTGCTTGCCGTTTCGGAAGGCGTGTCGGATTTTTCGTCAATAGTCTTGCCGGTCACATCTTCCTTCTGCTCTGCATCGGTCTTTGCAGTGTCGGTTTCGGTCTTGTCTGTTTCGGATTTGTTCCTGCTTGCATCGACCAAGCCTTCCCCGATTATGTATGCGATCACCGTTGCGCCTGCCATACACTTCCCCTTCTTCAAGATCAACAATCAATAAAATTGAACTGGGTATCAATAGCATCACTTATTCAAATTTGAAACTTTATGCAAAAGTGTTGGGAACAACTGTTGCATATTTAGTTGGTGAATCGGAAGAAGTTGCAAGAGAAGAACTTTGGGAAGATTTTGACAGTTGCCATTGTACCGACATCTTGAAGAAAGAAATCAAAATATTTGAATGCATTCAAGATGTTTTTGGAAAGGATGCTTCACAACTCATGCAATTTTTTGTTCAATTAAATAAACAAGGTCAAACCAAAGCACTTGACACATTGTCCGATTTGTCGGCAATAGAAAAATATCAGAAAAAGGATGGTGATCAATGATGGGGTTATTCAACTTCGGAAAGAAAAAATCAGCACCCCAAACAACTTTTGTGAATGCTGAAAAACTTGAAAATGGTGAACTGCCTTTCGGGTGGTATGCCAAACACAAGGATTATTTGAAGTCAAAAGAACAACAGATGACTTCTATCGCAGCGACACTTCCCCCAGTAAAAGAAAAACAACTTCGAATCGAAGGTTTGAAACGCCTAATTGCAACATTCTATTCCTTCAAATCAGAATGCGAATCAAAAGGTGAATGTTTCATCAAATATTTCGAAGATATGTGGATGCATTGTCACAATAGCAAAAATTCTGATTTTGTTTACATTGCACCGTATGAAAATGAACTTGACAAATTAAAATCACAGTAACAAGTAACAAGTAACAAGTAACAAGTAACAAGTAACAAGTAACAGTTTTCTTTTTGCTTGAAAAATAGGTTTTTAAGAAGTCAATAAAAGTCCACTTCACATTCGCCTATAAAAAAGAGAATAAGAAAATCAAGTGTTACTTGTTACCTGTTACATAAAAAGAGAACCCCAGGAACTGCAATTCCCAGGGTTCAAGGTTGAAAACCAAATCAAAATTAAAAAGCGGTCAACTTCAAACTTTGAATGGTCTATTCTATTATAGCACCATTCAACGAAAAAATCAACACAAAAGGATGGTGTTTATAATGAAAAACCCGAATGGCTATGGAACAGTAGTCAAATTATCAGGATGCAGACGGCACCCATACGCAGTCAGGAAAACTGTTGGATGGAACGAAAAGGGTCATCCGATTTATCAGTCAATCGGTTATACGGCAACCAGGGAAGAAGGTCTGATGTTGCTTGCCGAATTCAATCGAAATCCCTATGACATTGACCTTCACAAAATCACGGTGTTGGAAGTCTATCACATGTGGTCAGACCGTGACTTCCCGAAGATGAAAAAAGGTTCTGTTTCTTCGCTGAAATCGGCGTGGAAGCACTGCACTTCGGTTTATCAGTTGAAATATAAGGAATTGAAGGCTTATCAGATGCAAGACTGCATCGACAACTGCGGTTGTGGATATTCCACGCAATGGGCAATCAAGAACCTTTTCGGACACCTTGACAAATTCGCCCTGGAACTTGACATCATTGTGAAGTGCAATTCGATGTTGACCACCGCACCGCCCATTCCCGAAACAACCAAAGTCCCCTTCACCGAAGATGAAATCAACCGTGTTTGGGAAATGCAAGAC